>JBJEWD010000057.1:0-25526 GCA_051884875.1 Kiritimatiellia bacterium | reverse complement strand
TCGGACGATCTGCCCGTCATTGAAAGCGCCGCGCCGCCACCACTTCTCGACCCGCACCAGGGCATTGGTTGTCGCGGCGGGCAACGCCCGGACTTGCCTTTGCAGCTGAAACGACGACACATTCGTCTGCGCAGTGTTCTTCGTACTGCCGTAAACGATCATGCCGCACACGAAGATCGCGACGGCAACTGTCGCGGCAAGGCCGTGCTGGCGTACATTCCGCGCCACGCCCCGAGCCCGTTCCGCCGCGACAGGAAGCGTGGCCCGAACCAACGCCACAATCGCGATTCCGCTGAGCCCGGCGAAACAAGAATACATCAGGATTTTCTCGAGCAACTCCTTCATCGCGAAAGCGAAGCCGTCACGGACTCCGTGTCGGCGCAGCCCGCGGGCGAGGGGGCTTCGACCCGCGATCCCGCGCCGAAGGACAACGAGCAGATTGACAGCAACACAACAAAGACAAACAGAAACTTCATTTTCGCCTCATCACCTCGTTATTGTACCATAACTTGACCGTCCCGAGCTTGCCGCGGGAAAGAGCAGACGGGGCTGTCCACCAGATTTATAAACACCGATTGGTTGATGCTCTCGCGGCCTTCGGCTGTCTCGCTCCGCTCGGCTGTCCCGCTCCGCAGCTTCGCACAGGTCAACCGCTTACCTTCGTCGCCACCCCTCCTTGTTTTGCTTCCAGGTGCCAGCCGTTTTTTTAGCCGCAAAGAACGCAAAGAACGCAAAGGGGTGTGGACGCGAGCTAACGCAAATGTCATCACGAAAGAGAAATTGCATCCTTCACATTCTTTGCGTTCTTTGCGGCTAAAATATATTTCTTCCTCCAAGCCAAAGCGCAATCCCTGCCAGCAAGGCGGTACCTGGCAAGTCAGCCGTTTTTTTGGCCGCAAAGAACGCAAAGATCGCAAAGAGGTGGTGTGGCAAGCGAATGCAAATGTCATCACGGAAGTGAAATTGCATCCTTCGCATTCTTTGTATCTTCCGCATCCTTTGCATCCTTCACATTCTTTGCATCCTTCGCAATCTTTGCGTCCTTTGCGTTCTTTGCGGCTAAAATATATCTCTTTTTTATGGCTAGAACGTAGTTTGCTCTGTCATGCCATGCCCCCTGATTTGTGCCCTTTGCAGCTTCCCATTTCAGCCGGGTGTTTTTGGCCGCAAAGAACGCAAAGATCGCAAAGAGGTGGTGTGGCAAGCGAATGCAAATGTCATCACGGAAGTGAAATTGCATCCTTCACATTCTTTGCATCCTCCGCGTTCTTTGCATCCTTTGCATCTTTGCGTTCTTTGCGGCTAAAACATACTTCTTGTGGCCAATCTGCCGCGCTCTGCCGTTCCCCGATCGGTGCGCAGGGTTTGGGGTAAAGGGTGCGCAGGGTCCACCCCAAAGGGTGCGCATGTTCGGGGGTCGAGGTTGCGCATGTTCGGAGGCTGAGTATGCGCATGTCCGGAACCACCTGCTGCACGAGGGCCTGCGCCTCCCACGGGAAGGGCGCGGTCGGGAACGCCAGCCGCCTCATCAGGCGAATCCGCACGGGGCTACCATTCACGCCTGGCCAAGACGGCTTAAGAATTTACCACGTCACTTCATTTATAACTCGCCACCCGACGCGACAAGGACCGCTTCCGCGGCAACCGCTACCTGCCGGCCAGCGCGAGAAAGAGCGTCACCGCGCTCGCCGCCGTCTGCCCTTCGATGTCAAAGTCATCACCTACGCGCTGCCGCCAGTCGGGACCGCAGAGGGTGTCGGACCTGCGTCGGTTCATCCAGGCCGAAGCCGCATTGGTTTCAAGATACGCCTTCACGTCCCGCCCCTCGGGCCGCCGCGCGTATTCGGCAAGATAGCGCATGGCGATACCGTTGAACGCGCCGCCGTCGCCTTGTCCGCCGCCATGGATCACGCCTTCGTTGCTGCGGTGACGCAGCAGATAGTCTGCCGCCAGACGCGCATCGTCGAGATAGCTGCGTCTGCGCGTAGCGGCATGAAGCCGCAGCGCCGCGCCGATCAGCGTGCCGTTGTTGTAGGTGTAGTTGGCCTTATCCACATGTCCCGATGCCGAGATGTTATCCCAGACCGCACCCGTTTCGCCGTCGACAAGATGACTCCGCGCCCACGCGTAGATCCTCTCGGCCGCCGCGAGATAGCGCGTTTCCCGCGTGGCGCGGTGGAGTTCGCAGAGCGCGATAACCGCCGGGAAGTTGCTGCACGCATGCTTGCCCTTACGTTCGTTATTGCGCCACCACACACCGCCACCAAGCACGCCATCGGTCTCCGAGGTGATGATCTTATCCGCCATCCCCTTCGCATCCGACAGATAGCTGCGATCCTTGAGCTCGACGGCCGCGCGGGACAGCGAGATGATCCACCATTCGAGGTCGTCGTTGAATTCGTTCCGCCGCCAATCGTCGTGCGTCGCCTTGAATCCCGCGTAGTAGCGGCCAACGCGACTGTCGAGATTGGTGGACGGGAAAAGATGCCGGGCATCCAGCAGAAGGTCGAAGGAATGGGCGGCGAGCCAGAAATCAAGCACCTCGTCCTTGTCCTTGTGCTTGCGGAACTGTCCGCGCGTCTCGTCCCAGTAGGCGCCGATGTACGCCTTGAGCGCCGCCGCCGCGCGCGTTTTCGCGAGTTTCGCGGGATGCGCGGGGCTTGCCACGACCAGGGACGCCCCCGCGAGCCCCGCCGCCAGAATGAGGAGAAAACGCTTCACGGGGTTCACAGGGCGAGGGTGGCGGTGACCGGGAAATGATCGGAGGGATAGCGGTTCGAACCGCGGCAGCTCTCGCCGCGCGTCTTGAAATCAAGGACCTTCGTCCCTTTCGTCACGTAGATGTAGTCGATGCGCTTGTCCTCGGGCGGATGCTTCCAGCCGTTGAAGGTGCCCTTCGGTCCGTCGTCCTTCACCAGCGCTATCTCGCGGGCGTCGGCAAGCTTTTCGCGCAGGAGCCGCGCGGGTTTCTCTTCCGGGGTGCAGTTATGGTCGCCGGTAAGGATGATCGGCGCACCCGAACCGAAATCCTTCATGCGGCGGATGATAAGCTGCGTGCCTTCGACCCGCGCCTGTTCGGAGACGTGATCCGTATGCGTATTGGCGAAGCAGAAGCGTCGGCCGGTGGAACGATCCTTGAGAATTGCATAGGAGCAGATGCGCGTGCAGGCCGTGCCCCAGCTCTTCGAGCCGGGTTCGTCGGGATGCTCCGAGAGCCAGAAAGTGCCGGACTTCTCCAGATCGAACCGGTCGCGCCGGTAGAGTACCGGCGACGCCTCGTCGCTCTTGCGGTCGGAGCCGCGGAACTCGCCCACGAAGGCAAATTCCGGCAACGCCGTGCGCAGATACTTGTCCTGCCCGGGCAGGACCTCCTGAAGGCCGATTACATCGAGTCCACAGAGGCGGATTTCCTCAACCAAATCGGTGCGGCGACGGTTCCAGTCGTTGTCGCTGCCCCGGTCGCCGTTTTCGTTGCGGATGTTGTAGCTGCCGACCCTGAGCGTGCGCCGTCCGCTCCACTCCGCGGCGAGTTCCCATGCGCTCGCGCCGCAGAACTCCCGCCAGCACGCATCGCTGAACGAACCCCGACGCAACGCACCGTTCAGCTTCGCGACGGCACCCGGCTTCTTGCGTTCGACGAAGGCGAGGAAATTCGCGGTGATGCGATACGAGGCGTCGTAACGCGTGCGGGGATCGCCGAAATCGACTTCCGCGCCCTTCTTCGCGGATTCATAGAGGAACCAACGCACATAATCGGCGATGCCCTCCGCGAGCCAACCGGGCTTTTCGCCAAAATCGGGGTAGCCCTGCACGATGTGAACGAGTTCATGAATCGCCGCACCAAGGGCCTCGCCATTGAGTTCGCGAGCGATCCACGGACGATTGAGCGTAATCGTATCGCCGGCCGTATAGGCGGGGCAGCTGCCCAGATCGTCGCGGAAGCACACCTTCACCGTCTCGGGCATCTCAAAGGACTCGGCGCCGAGCGCGCGGACGATCTTCGGCAACCATGCCTCCAGCGTCGCGCGCAGCTTTCCCTCGGCCCACGTGGCGAGATTCCCCGCCCCGGAGGCGTCGATCCTGAAGACCGTGCGCACCGGACGCCGCGCTTCATTGACGCTCATCGAATACGGGCGATCGGCAGGATTGACGCCGCGCGTCTTCACCGGCTTCTCGCTCATCGTGAACTTGAGCACGCCGCCCTTCATGAGATCGGCCCGGCGCAGATAGTTCGCCGTGACGACATTGCCGTTGAACGTCACCTGGGCGATGTAGCGTCGGGTCGCCGCACCCGGCGCGTCGATTGTCAGCCGATGTCCGCCGGGAAGCTGGATCGCGGCGTGTTCGACGGCGGGAGACCCGAGCGCGTATTCGCCCGATCCAGGGCAGACGGGATAGAATCCAAGGGCGCTCCACACGTACCAGGCGCTCGTCTGCCCGTTGTCCTCGTCGCCGCAGTAGCCGTCCGGCGTCGGCGCATAGAGCCGATCCATGACCTCGCGCACCCAATACTGCGTCTTCCATGGTTCGCCACACCAGTCATAAAGATAAAGCATATGCTGGATGGGCTGGTTGCCGTGCGCATACTGGCCGAAATTCGCCAGCTGCATCTCGCGCATCTCGTGGTACATCCCGCGACGATCGCTTTCGCAGATGGTGGACGGACGCGCCAGCACGTCATCCAGCGCGGCGGCAAAGGCGGCGCGTCCGCCCATCGCCTCCATGAGTCCCGCGACATCATGGAAGACGCTCCAGGTCCAGTGCAGCGAATTGCCTTCGACGAAATCGCCATCGCCCCACTTGAGCGGGTTGAAGTCATCACGGAAACGGCCGTTGCGCCAGCGGCCGTTCGCGAGGCGCACCTTCGGGTCGATGACGTTCCGCCAGTTTCCGGCGCGGCGACGGTAGAGGTCGGTCTCCGATTCGGGACGCCCCAACGCCTGACCCAACTTCCAGATGCACCAGTCATCATAGGCGTATTCCAGCGTGCGGGCGACCGAGGCGCCGACTTCATGGGCGACGTAGCCGAGGCGGTTGTAGTCCTCCACGCCCGCGCGGCCGGTGGCGTTGACGGACGGATGGTGGTTGTTGGCGCCGTGGACGAGAGCCTGCCAGAGTTCCTCACCCTTGGCCTGGCCCGCCGCGCCCGAAAGCCAGGCATCGGCCACGACGCTGGCTGAGTTGTTGCCCGTCATGCAGTCCCACAGGCTCGGATTCGACCATTCGGGCAGCCAACCGCACTCGCGATAGCTGTTGGCCAGGCCTTCCGTCATACGGGCGTTGACCTCGGGATAGGCAAAGTTGAGCAGCGGGAAAAGCGCCCGGAATGTGTCCCAGAAGCCGGTACCGGCGAAGAAGTAACCGGGATGGACGCCGCCCGACGTCGGGTTGCGGTGAATGGGTTTGCCCTTCTCGTCAAAATCGAAGAAGGCGCGCGGGAAGAGCGTTGCACGATAGAGCGCGGTGTAGAACATGCGACGACGGTCGACATCGGGCGTCTCGATGCGGAAGCGCGAGAGAACGCGGTTCCAGACGCTGGCGCTCTCGGCGCGGACGGACTCGAAATCCCCGGCGTCCAGTTCCCTGAGATTCCGCACCGCCGCCGCCTCATCGGTAAAGCTCGATGCCGCCTTGACGATCATCGTTTCGCCGCGCCGGACAGGCGCGAAACGCAGCAGCCGCCAGCTCGACTCGCCTTCGACGGACACGATGTCGCGGTCGAACTCCAGCACAAACCGATTGCCGAAATCCGCGCCGACGTGCGGCCCGTGCTGACGCGAAACGCCGTAGACGCGGCGCTTCACCTGATCGACACGCACCTCGCCGCCGCCCCCCATCGCGTCCACGACCAGTCCGGGGCGATCCGTCTCGCCCCACGTGAGACGCATGATGGCCGCGCGCGCGGTCGCCGTCAATTCAAAATCGACATCCATATCGCCAAGATAGACGCGGTAGTAGTCGGGGCGGATAGTCTCGGATTTGTGCGAGAAGTGGCTGAAGCGGTCTTCCATCTTCGGACGGACGTCGCCCCGCACGGGCAGCACGTACCACTGGCCGTAGTCGCCCGCCCAGGGACTCGGCTGGAACGTCTGCTTGATGCCGTAGATCTTCCGCCCCGTATAATCGTAGAACCAGCCCTCGCGATGACCGGGCTTAGTGATCGGACTCCACATGCCCGCGCCCCACGGGCGGCAAACCGCCGGATAGATGTTCCCCGCCGACAATTCGAAGGAATTGATGGTGCCGGTGGTAGCGCGAACGGAATCGAGCGGTTCGGCGGCGCCGACGGCACCGGCGACGAACGTAAGCGCCAACGCCATCCCATACCGGAAGGCGGCAGGGGTTGAAGCAAAATCGAACATGGACATCCTCCTTGAGTTTACCCCGTCATTCTACCAGAAATCCATCCGCGACGGCAGGCTGGTCTATACCACTTTCTCGGAAGCACGCCGCCCGCCAGGCGAATGAACGGATTTGCGACAGCGGTCGTTTCCGCAATCATGTGGAGATCGGGGGCGGACGTCATCCAGCCGGCGGAGATGACGATCCCACACGGGGATCTTCGCCGGCGGCGGACGCGGACGGGGTTTTGCACCATGCATCGATTCCGGCGGCAATCGCCTCGCCTACCCTGCGGCGGCGCTCCCAGTTCCAGCAGTCCGCCTCGCCCTGCGGCGTGGTGATGAAATCGACTTCGATAAGCACGCTCGGAATCTCCGGGCTGCGCGTCACCGCGAAATTCGCCTGTCGCGTGCCCTCGGAAGGGATGTCGTCCGCAAGGGCGTTCGCGAGAGAGACGTTGATGGAGCGCGCCAGGGCGGCGCCAAGCGGATTCCAGAAATAGACGGCGTGATAGCGCACCGTTCGCGGATCGGTGCCGAAACCCGGCGCGTTGTGGTGAATTGAAACGAATGCGTCCGCCTTCGCCACGTGCGCCGCACGCGCGCGTTCCGTCAGCACGACGGGCACATCGGCATCGCGCGTCATCACGACGTTGTAGCCCTTCGCCGCAAGCGAACGGCGCACCTCCCGCGCCACCCGAAGATTGGCCTCCTTCTCGGGAAAGGCATGGGGACTGAGCGTCCCCGGATCCGCGCCGCCGTGGCCAGGATCGAGGTAGATCGTGATCTCGGAGGGCATCTTGCCGTACGGATGCGGCACGGGCACGTCACCCGCGTAGGGTAGTTTCGCGTAGGGCTTTTCCGGGGCGGAGGCGGACACCGGCGCCCCGGTGCCGGAGGCGGGGACGGGACGCGCGGCCACGTAGAACACGTGGTTGGAGGTCACCGCGCCCGCCGTCACGGCGACCGTGTTGGTGCCCTCGACGAGATCAAGCATCGTCACCCAGGCGCCCGTACGGTAGATCGCGACGGGCCTGCCCTGAACCGTGAGGTTCGTCACCCCGCGTTCCACGGCACCGGACATGTAGCAGGTCGTCAGATACGGGAGCTTAGCCCGCGGCGCGGGGAACGCAATCGTCACCGCCAGCAGTAGCGCCGATCCCGTCATCCTCAGCCCAGACAGGTCTCGATCGCGGCAAGGAACTCGTCATAGGTCTCGAAGGCCGGGATGTCGGGATTGTCCTTCTTGATCTGCTCGGTGGAGCGGAAGAGGAAGCCCGCCTTGGACGCCCGGATCATGCCGAGGTCATTGTAGCTGTCGCCTGCGGCGATTGTCTCGAAGCCGCACGCCTGCAGCGCCTTGACGGTCGTGAGCTTCGTCTGCGGACAGCGGAGCTTGTAGCCGATTACCCGTCCCGTATCGTCGACCGTGAGCGTGTTGCAGAACAACGTCGGCCAATTGAGCTTCTTCATGAGCGGACGGCCGAACTGGTCAAAGGTGTCGGAGAGGATGAGGACCTGGGTTCGCGCGCGCAGGCGTTCGAGGAACTCCTCCGCGCCGATCAGCGGGCTGATGGAGCCGATTACCTGCTGAATCTGCTCAAGCTTGAGCCCGTGCCGATCCAGCAGATCCATGCGGTAGTGCATCAGCTTGTCGTAGTCGGGTTCATCGCGCGTCGTGCGGCGGAATTCGGGGATGCCCGTCGCCTCGGCGAACGCAATCCAGATCTCAGGCACGAGAACGCCTTCCAAGTCCAAACAAACGATTTCCATAGAGGGTATCTTCCTTTTTGGAGGCGTATTATAGCAAAAAGTCAGAAGACTGGGTGCTGCGACCATGTGCGCAAGCAGACGCGCGATTCGTCATAAATGACTATGGTGCTTTTAACCCGCCCGCAGTTGCTTGGTCCGGTGACCTACGAAAGCAGACGAGGCTCAATGGGGGCAGCACCACCGGTGCATCATCGAGCGTCGTCTCCGCCACCGTCTCTTGCAAAGCCGCAGGTTCGCAGGGCGAATTGTGGGCGTCGCGGTCGGGACCCGTGAAGGTGATCCGCCGCGCGGCGCCGCGCAGATTGAGTCGTACCTCCTGCGGCGCTTCCGTCGTGTTCACCAACTTGAGAATAACCGTGCCGTCCGCCGTGCGCACGGCGCTGGCCTGCACCTTGGCGATCGTGTTCGTGAAAACGCCCCGGCACCAGGGCTCCGTCGTCTGCGTCTCGAAGGTCTCCGTCTGGACTTCGACCGGCAGCACCTCGGTGCCGCGGTTTTCGCTGAAGAGCCGCTGCACGTTCCAGCTCGGATTCACGAACGAGCCGTCCGTGGTCGGATAGATGAGATTCGGCGTCCAGACCGTATGCTGGGCATTGGCGAAAAGCGGCGCATAGGCGGCGAGCCTGACCTGGTCCTGATTGCGTTCGAGACCGCACATGAAGGCCGCCTCGCCGATGGCCGCGCGCAACGAACCGTAGCGCGTCGTATCCTTGGTGACGGCATACTCGCCGACAAAGATGTCGAAGTCGCCCTTGCGCGTGTCGTATTCGCGGGCGAGCGGTCCCATGAAGTGATCGGGCGTCTTGTAGAAGTGGTCATCGCGGATGTCGGCGCGCGCACCGTTGGTGATCGCCTTCGTCTCCTTCCAGTTGTTGAAGACGAGCGTCACGTTCGGATACTTCGCGGACACGGCGTCGGCGATGAGTTTGTAGCGCTCCTCATACGCCTTGCCTCCGTTCTCGTTGCCGATCTCCAGATAGGCGAGGTTGAACGGCGCGGGATGCCCTGCCGCCGCACGCACCGCGCCCCACTTCGACGTGACGGGCCCATTGCAGTATTCGAGGCAATCGAGCGCGTCCGCCACAAATTCATCCATCCTGTCCATCGGCACCGTCTCCTTGTGCGACATGCCGACGTTGATGCAGAACAGCGGCTTCGCGTTGAGCGCTTCCGCCAGGAGCAGGTATTCATGGAAACCGACGCCGTTCGTCGACCAGTACTTCCAGCAGTTCCACTGCGTGCGGCGGTTCCACTTGTCTCCAATGGTCGTCTTCCAGCGGTAGGCGTCCTTCATGCGCTCGCCCTCGACCCAGCAGCCGCCGGGGAAACGGATGAAACTCGGCTTCAGCGCCGCCAGCTTCTCGACGAGATCCCTGCGGAAAAGCCCCGCAACGGCATCGTCCGGGAAAAGCGACACGCAGTCGACGTACAGTTCGCCGCCCCGCTTCATGCGCAGCGCGAACCGCGCCTGCGGATCATCGGCGTTGGCGACAAGCGTCGCGCGAAAGGTCTGCCACTCGTCCGTAATGCCCGAGATCGCGGTCTGGGCGAGAACGGGCTTCGAATACGCCTCCAGCGCCACCTCGACCTCGGAGACCCCATCCGGCGAACGGAGGGCGATCTCAAGGTGGTACGCCCTTCCCTTGCGGATGCCCATGCCGAAATAGCCCTCGTTGGCAAGCCCCGCCCCCGCCTTGCCGCGCACGCGGCACGCGTGGCGGTTCGCGTTGGAAATAGGGCGGGACGAGTCGAGGCAATATTCGGCGGAGCCGATCGGATTCCAGTATTCGAGCGTCAGCTCGTTCGCACGGCCTTCGAAATCCTCAAACGACCGGTTGCGGATAAGTTCGGCATAGACGCCGCCATCGAGCGAGAGATCGATGTCCTCGAAGAAAAGCCCCCACAGATCCGGCGCCGTCGGAAACCGCGGCGTGTTCCCCACGGTGACGACCGAGACGGCGGAAAGCGAAAGAGCCCAGGCGGACGAAAGCAGCAGAAGCGATTTTCTCATATTCATGCGCCCATTCTACCAAAACGCACGACGCGAGCCCATCCCCCTATTGGAAAACGAACGGCGGTCGCACTGCGACCGCCGCCTAGGGCGCATGCCGCAGAACCGCCGTCAGATGGGCTTCTCGGTCACGCAGTCCACCGTCTTGCCGCTGAAGCGCGACTCCTCGGCAAGGAAGGCGATGCGGTGCGACTCGAGGGCCGCCTCCAGCAGCTTGGTATACCGCTCCGGGGAGGCGCTGCGCACGAGCCGGACGAATTCCGCCATGATCTCCCGGTCGCCGCCGCCGTGATGGCCCGTCTGCGCGGGGACGATCGTCGTCGAATCGCCAATGAACGGCAGTATCTCGATCCGGCGCTCGTCGGCGATGATTTCGCCCCGCGTGCCGTAGAAATGCGTCACGCGCGTGCGCTGCTGCGAATAGCTCTCCATCTCCAGGATGATCGTCAGCCCCCCTTCGTACTCCATCATCACCGTCTGGTGATCGACGGAATCGTTGCCGCAGGCGTAGACGCAGCGGCCATAGGGGGAGGTCTCGATCATCTTCAGAATCGCCTCATCGGATTCGTCGGCAAAGTGGTAGCGGAGATCCGTACGCTCGTAGTAGAGCTTGTACGCATCAAACGGACAGGCGTCGCGAACGGATTGCGGACAGGCCTGGCACCGGTCGGCCGCACCGGCGGGACGGTTCTCCGGCCGCCAGTGGAACAGCGAACCGAAGCTCGACACCTTCCTGCACACCTTGCCCTTCGTCCACCATTCGATGAGGTCGAAGTCGTGCGTACATTTGTTGACGAGCATTCCCGTGCCCTTCGCCTCCACGGACCAGTTGCCGCGGCAGTAGGCGTGGGACGCCTTGCCATAGGAAATGGCCGCCAGGTGATGGACGCTCGTGATATCGCCGATGGCGCCGGACGAGATGACCTCGCGCAGCTTCCTGTAGAAAGGCGCGTAGCGCAGGACATACCCCGTCAGCACGAGGCGCCTGGCCTTGATCTGCGCCTGCTTGATGCTCTCGCACTCCTGCCAGGTGCACCCGATCGGCTTCTCCAACAGAACGTGGTAGCCCTTTTCAAGCGCCATGATGCACGATTTGTGGTGAAGACGATCCGGCAGCGAGACGATCACGGCAGCGGCTTCAACCCCGGCGTTGAGCGCCTCCACCCAGTTCTTCCACGTCGGATAGCTGGCATCCGCCGGAAACGATGCCACGGGGTCGGCAAGACCCGCAATCGCGAAGTCATCCGGATGCGTCCGCGCGTAGGCCGCATAGGCCCGCCCGCGGATGCCGTAGCCCAGAATGATCGCCCTAACCGGTTTACGGACGTCCATGGCGCTTAAACCTCGATCGTCCAGCCGTTGCAATCGCCCTCACGCCTGAGCGAGATGCCCGTGCCGGTACCGTTGGCGAATTCCATCTTCTCGCCGTCCCAGTCAAAGCCCGTGTCGTACTGATAGCTCATATTGCAGAGAAGACAGAGCGCACCCGAACGACCGCCGACTTCCGCCGGCGAAATAGTCATCTCGCGGCTCAGGCAGCAGTCGATGAAATTCTTGACCTGGTTCGAGGAGTAGTAGAGTTTCGCCGCCTTGATCTCCTTCGTGTAAACCGACTGAAGCCTGGCGAGGGCGGCATCGAGCTGGTCGTCCTTCTTCGCCATCGCGTCCGTACCGTAGTCCTTGCCTACCGACGCGGCGACGACCTTGTCCTTCATGAAGGTCATGTCCGCAAGCGCCTCGCGGATTTCCCGCGTGGGCTTGACCGGCCCCGTGCCGATCCAGACCGCGAGCTTGCCGCGGTTGACGGCCACGATGCCTTTGGTACCGTAGAAAACCGTTCCCCAGACGCCGAACGGGCCGTGGTAGAGTTCGACCGTGCCGTAGGGCTTGCGGAAGAGCATCCGCATGCCGAACTGGCGGCGTCCGCCGTGGTAGAGGTCGGTCGAATGGGGTTCGTCCGAGGGAATGATCCGGCACGGGCCGGACTTGTCGCAGTCAAGCCCCCACTGCGCGATGTCGAGATGATGCGCACCCCAGTCGCCGTTGTAGCCCGAACCGATGTCGTCGTCGAAGCGCCAGAACATCGGATAGAACGTGTTCACGCCGCGCGGCGCCAGCTGGTCGGAATAAGGACGCATCTTCGCAGGACCGAGCCACATCTTCCAATCGACGTCGGGATTCGGCGCGCCTTCCTTCGCCGCGTTCCTGGGGTCGTCCCAGAAGCGGACGGGGTGGGACGGGCCGCCGAGCTTCTGACCACCGCGCCCATAGTTCGCATCCACGTACATCACGTCGCCGATCACGCCGCCGCGCACGAGCGCAACCGCCGTGCGGAATTCCTTCCAACTGCGCTGCATCGAACCCGTCTGGAAGACGCGGCCGTATTTCGCCTGCGCGGCGATGACTTTCTTGGCCTCGTCGATCGTGAACGTGAGCGGTTTCTCGCAGTAGACGTCCTTGCCATGCTTCATCGCCTCGACGGAGATGTAGGCGTGCCAGTGATCCGGCGTACCGATGCAGACGAGGTCGATCGTCGGATCCTTCAGAATGTCACGGAAATCGGCGACGGCCCTGCAGTTCGTCGTACCATAGGCCTTGTTGACCTGATCGGCGCCGGCCCGGGCGCGCACCCGGTCGCAGTCGCAGACGGCGACGATTTCGACCTTGTCACCCGAATTGGCCTTGTCCAGAAACTGGGGAATGAGCGCGGTGCGCATCTGGATGCCGTAGCCAATCATCGCGGCACGGAGCTTTTCGCCCGGTTTGAGCGCACGGAGACCGACCTTGTTCGTGGCACAGCCGGCGAGGGTGAAGGCGGCGGCGGAGCCGAGAAGAAAGTTGCGACGGTTCAGATTCATAGGAGAGTTTCCTTGTGTTGCTGGGGATTCGAGAGGGCGGGCTTCAGTTGGCGCGGAGATAGGCCGAATACGCCCGATAGGTGTTCCAGCAGTCATCCTTGGCCGCCAGTTCCCACGGCGCGTGCATGTTCCAGAGCGGCGTGCCCATGTCGAGGACCGCCATGCCGAAGCGCGACATGAACTGGGCGATGGTGCCGCCGCCGCCCTTCTCCATCTTGCCGAGTTCGGCCATCTGCCATGTGACGCCGCCGTCGTCCATGATCCTGCGGATGCGGGCGACGAACTCCGGCTCGCAGTCGCTCGATCCGCCCTTGGTCGTGCCGCCCGTGTACTTGGAGGCCGCCGGACCCTTGTGGAAGACTGCGCCGTTGCCGGTCGAATCCTGTTCGGCGAAATGCGGATCGGCCGTCGCCGTCACATCCGCCGACAGCATCGAGCTGCGCTCGAGCGCACGGCGCACCATGATGTCGCGCGCATTCTTCTCCTGTCGATCGATGATCTCGGCGACCGTGTTCTCGAAGAAGGAGCTCGTCATGCCCGTCGCGCCGACGGATCCGATCTCCTCCTTGTCGCACATGAGAATCGACGCCGTCTGCTCGGGAACCTCGTCCGACGCATCAAGAAGCGCCTGCAGACCGGCGAACGAACAGACGCGATCATCGTGCCCGTAGCCCGCGATGAGCGCACGGTCGAAGCCGACTTCGCGCGGCATTCCGGCAGGGACGATCTCCAGCTCGGCGGAAAGGAGATCCGCCTCATCGACATCATAGGTCTTCTTGAGGAATTCGACGAGCGCATGCTTGTCGGCCTTGGGCTCGGTGTCTTTCCTTTCCGCCTTCCCAGGCTTCGCGAACGTCGTCCAGGCGATGACGTCCAGGTCTTCGGCCGGAAAGAACTCGTCGCGCGTCTTCTTCGCCTGATCGTACCCGAGATGCGGCAGGATGTCGGAGATCATGAACACGGGATCATCCGCCTTGTCGCCGACCTCGACGTTCACCTTCGATCCGTCCTTGCGGACGATGGTGCCGTAAAGCGCGAGCGGACGCACCAGCCACTGGTACTTCTTGATGCCACCGTAGATGTGGCAGTCAAAGTAGACGTAGGGGCCCTTTTCGTAAAGCGGCTTCGGCTTGAGGTCGAGCCGCGGCGCATCGGTGTGGCCGCCGACCACCTTCAGCCCGACCTCGGCGACCGGCTTCGCGCCGATTACGGCCGCCATGACCGTACGGTCGAGATAGCCACGATAGACCTTGTCGCCGGGCTTGAGCGTCTTGAAAGTGGAAATATCCCTAAATCCCCGCGCCTTGAGCAAACGCACGCTCTCGGCGTAGCTGCGGCGCGCCGTCTTGGCGACGCCCAGATACCGCATATACTCCCTGCAGTATTCCGCCATCGGCATATACTTCATTTTCATAGTCTTCGAATTATACCAAAAAAACACCCCGAAGGAAAAGCCCACGGCGCGCGCAAGGTTTCATTCGCAAAAGAAGAAGGCCGCGTCTTTCGATGCGGCCTTCCCTTTTCGCGGTTCTCGCTCCGCCTCGCGACTTAATCTCAGTCGGCGGACGAACGAACCTTGCCTTCCTTGATGCGCTTCTCGATGACCGTCTGCGCGATGGCCTTCGGCACGGCCTCGTACTGCTTGAAGATCATCGTGAAGGAGCCACGGCCCTGGGTGACCGTACGGATGGCGTTCGAGTAACCGAACATTTCGCCCAGCGGGACGGTCGCCTTGAGGAGCTTGACGCCCGCGCGGTCCTCCATGCCCTCGATACGACCGCGGCGCTGGTTGATCGAGCCGTTCGCCGCGCCCATGTACTGCTCGGGAACGACGACCTCGACATCCATCATCGGTTCGAGAAGCTGCGGCTTCGCCTTCATGAAAGCCTGCTTGAAGCACTGACGCGCGCACTCGATGAACGCGAATTCGTTCGAGTCGACTTCGTGATAGGAGCCGAAGAACACCGTCGCCTTGACGTCCACGACCGGGAAACCCGCCACCGGACCGGCTTCAAGCGCCTTGCGGACACCCTTCTCGACCGCCGGGATGTATTCACCCGGAATCACGCCGCCCTTAACCTCGTTGACGAACTCGAAGCCCTTGCCGGGTTCCTGCGGTTCGAGGCGGAGACAGACATGCGCGTACTGGCCGCGACCGCCGGACTGCTTGACGTGCTTGTACTCGTTCTCGACCTTCGTGGTGATGCATTCGCGGTACGCGACCTGCGGGGCGCCGACGTCACAATCGACGTTGAACTCGCGTTTCAGACGGTCGACGATGACTTCGAGATAGAGCTCACCCATGCCGGCGATGATCGTCTCGGAGGTCTCCTGGTCGAAAGTGACGACGAAGGTCGGGTCTTCCATTGCGAGGGCGTGGAGGGCCGCGCCAAGCTTCTCGTTGTCGCCGCGGGATTTCGGCTTGACCGCGACCGAGATGACCGGCGCCGGGAAGTCGATGGACTCGAGGGTGATCGGATGCGCGGGATCGCAGAGCGTATCGCCCGTGCGCGTCTCGGTCAGGCCGATACACGCGACAATGTCGCCGGCGTGCGCCTCTTCCAGCGGTTCCTGCTTGGAGGCGTGCATACGGAAGAGACGGGAAATGCGCTGTTCCTTGTCGATCGTGGAGTCGAGCATCTCGGCGCCGACCTTGAGCGTACCGGAATAGACGCGGACGAAAGTGATCTTGCCGCCCGACTTCGGATCGTTCATGATCTTGAACGCGAGACCGCAGAACGGCTCGGTATCGGAGACCTCACGCTTTTGGGACGGATCGTCGGCGGAAACCGCCGCGCCCGTATCCAGCGGCGAAGGAAGATAGTCGCAAACCGCATCGAGAAGCGGCTGGATTCCCTTATCCTTGAATGCGGTGCCGCAGAAGGCCGGCGTGAGGGTGCGCGCGAGGCAGCCCTTGCGAATCGCCTTCTTGATCTCGTCCGTCGTCAGCTCCTCGCCAGCGAAAAACTTCTCCATGAGCGCATCGTCCTGCTCGGCGGCGGATTCGACCATCTTCTGGCGGTATTCCTGGGCCTTCTCCATGTACTCTTCCGGAATATCCTTCTCGATGACCGTCTTGCCGAGGCTCTTCATGTCAAAGTAGAGCGCTTTCATCTTGACGAGGTCGATGACGCCGTCGAAGGTATCGGCCGCGCCAATCGGGATGACCATCGGGACCGGATTCGCACCGAGCTGCTTCTTCATCTGCTCCATGACGTTGTAGAAGTTCGCGCCGACGCGATCCATCTTGTTGACGAATGCGATCTTCGGCACCTTGTACTTCTCGGACTGGCGCCACACCTGCTCGGACTGGGGCTGAACGCCGCCGACCGCGCAGTAGAGGGCGACGGCGCCGTCGAGGACGCGCAGCGAGCGCTCGACTTCGGCCGTAAAGTCCACATGGCCGGGAGTATCGATCAACGACAGACGGTAGCCACCCCACTGCACGCACGTCGCGGCGGACTGAATCGTGATGCCGCGCTCCTGCTCCTGCACCATGAAGTCCATCGTCGCAGCGCCATCATGCACTTCGCCGATCTTGTAGTTCTTGCCCGAATAGTACAGAATACGTTCGGACGTCGTCGTCTTGCCGCCGTCGATGTGGGCCATGATGCCGAAGTTACGCACATGATCGAGCGGGATGTCGCGCTTAGCCATTTACTCTACTCCTTATGTTTACAAATTGAAAATTGAGCGGGTATTATACCGAAAATCGGTGAGAGTTCGCAAGGGGGAATGTTAGCCATTTTCCCGCCGTTCCTCCGCCGACGCGTTCCGGCGTGCAGGTGAAAATCCGCCGGTGCGCCGACTGCGGAGACGCGGGGCGCAGGGAATTCGGCCGCTCCTGGCGCCCCTTACGAATCTTTTGGTTCGCCAAGGCGTTTCAGATACTGCCCGTACGTCGACTGGCCGTAGGCATCGGCCAGGGACTGCAACTGCTCCGTCGTAATCCACCCATTGAGCCAGGCAATCTCCTCAATGCAGGAAATCTGCAGTCCCTGGCGTTCAACAAGCGCACGGACGAAGTTGGTGGCGTCCGCCAGCGACTGATGCGTACCCGTATCCAGCCAGGCAAAGCCGCGGGACATGCGATGGAGTTTCAAGCGCCCCTGCGCGAGATAGATTTTGTTAAGATCGGTAATCTCGTATTCCCCGCGGGCGCTCGGTTTCAACGCCGCCGCGTATTTCACGACGTCATTCGGATAGAAATAGAGTCCCACCACGGCCCAGTTGGATTTCGGCTGCACAGGCTTCTCCTCAAGGGAAACGACATTGCAGTCCCCATCGAACGCGGCGACGCCATAGCGTTCGGGATCCGCTACGCGGTATCCGAACACCAGAGGATCCCGGGAGGCATTCGCCGCACGCAGCATCGTCGGCAGGCTGGCGCCATAGAAGATATTGTCGCCCAGCACGAGGCACACGTCATCCTCGCCGATGAACTCGCGCCCAAGTACAAACGCTTGGGCGAGACCGTTAGGCGTTTCCTGAACCTTGTACGAGAACTTCATCCCCAAGTCGGCACCGTCACCCAGCAGCCGCTCGAAATTCGGCAGATCCATCGGAGTCGAAATAATCAGCACCTCGCGGATCCCCGCCAGCATCAGCGTCGACAGGGGATAGAAGATCATGGGCTTGTCATACACCGGCAACAGCTGTTTCGAGACAACCCGCGTCAGGGGATGCAACCGCGTCCCTGCGCCACCCGCCAGAATTATGCCTTTTCGTGCCATGTCGTCAATCCTTTATCTCGCCGGCCCTGTAGCGCATGAAATAGCCCTTGGTCTCGCGAACGACAACGCCCGACAGGGCGATGAGGGCAATCATGTTCGGGATGGCCATGAGGCCGTTGAAGATGTCCGCGATACCCCACACGGCCGAGATGGTCATGTACGGGCCGATGAAAACCGCGAGAATGTAGAGCCAGCGGTAGACCATGACCGGCCCCATCCGCCCGTTCGTCAGGTATTCGAGGCAGCGCTCGGAGTAGTAGTCCCAGCCGAGGACCGTCGTGAAGCCGAAAAGGACGAGGCAAACCATCAGCAGCGCGTCCGTCACGATCGCCGGCAGGAACGGAATGCCGACGGCGAACGCCTTCATCGTCGCGGCGGCGCCCGTCGCGGCATTCGCGACATAGAGTTCGGAAACGCCCTTGAACGACTCGGCCGCGATCGGCTGGTGCGTCATGGTGAGCGCCAGCCCCGTCATCGAGCAGACGACGATCGTATCGAGAAAGGTCCCCGTCATCGATACAAGTCCCTGGCGCACGCACTCCTTCGTCTGAGCCGCCGCCGCCGCAATCGGGGCGGAGCCGAGACCCGCTTCGTTCGAAAAGATGCCACGCGCAATACCTTTCTGCATCGCCACGATGATTGCGCCCGCCACGCCGCCCGCCGCCGCCTGAAGACCGAATGCCGATGTGACGATCGCGCCAATCGCCGACGGCACCTTGTCAAGATTGCAGCCGACGAGCATGAGCGTGAAGGCGATGTAGAGGATCACCATAAGTGGAATGACCCTCTCGCTCACCTTGGCGATGCGCCGGAGCCCCCCGATGACGACCAGCCCCGCCATGAATGCGAGCAGAATCGATCCAAAGATCGTCGCGCACGAGTAGCTGTTGCCGAGAATCGTGAAATTGTGGACGTCCGCCGTATCAATGTAGCTCTTGAAGAACGTGTTGAACGCGCCACAGATCGAGTTGACCTGCGTGAACGTGCCGAGACCGAAGAGTCCGACGAGGACGCCAAAAAACGCAAAGAGACAGGCGAGGGGCTTCCACTTCGGCCCCATGCCCTTCTCGATGTAGTAGAACGGGCCGCCGAGAACATGCCCCGTCGCCTCATCGTGCTCACGGTACTTGACGGCCAGCAACCCCTCGGCGTATTTCGTCGCCATGCCGAAGAGCGCCGCAAGCCACATCCAGAAGATGGCGCCAGGACCGCCCGCCACGTAGGCCGTCGCCACGCCCACGATATTGCCCGTTCCGATCGTCGCCGACAGCGCCGTGCAAAGCGCACCGAACGACGAGACCTCGCCCTTCGCGCCGTGTTCGACCTTCTCGTTCCGAAGCATGTACCTGAGCGCGAGCGGCAGACGGACGAACTGCATTCCGCCGAGACGGACCGTCAGCAGAATCCCGCCGAAGAGAATCAGGATGACGAGAAGAGGAACGGGAAAACCCGCGATCTCGAAGGACGTACCCCAGACCTTGTCGTCGATCGAGTCCACGTATTTCGTGAACGTATCGAGCCACGTGCCCTGCATTGTCTTTCCGTCCTCTGGTCAGATATGACGCGGCGTTTCGATGCCGAGAAGGCCGAGACCCGTCCGCAATACGTCGCCAAAAAGCGCGCAGAGCCTGAGACGTGCGTTCTTCACGGTCTCTTCGCTCCTGAGGATCGGCGTGTTCTGGTAAAAGCTCGAATAGAGCTGCGCCGTCTGGAAAAGATAGTCCGCGAGCACCGACGGCTTATACGATTCGGCCGCCCGCACGACCGCGCCAGGGAACTCCAGCAGCTGGAGCGCAAGCCGCTTTTCAGGCGCGGTCGAGAGATTGAAGTCGAATGCGGCCAGGCATACGTCCGAAACGCCCGCCTTCTCCAGCAGCGAGCAGACGCGCGCGTAGGCGTACTGGAGGTACGGGCCCGAATTACCCTCGAGCGCCAGCGCCTTGTCCCAGCTGAAGTCGATGTCGGTAATCGGATCGTGCGAAAGATCCGAGTACTTGACGGCGCCGTAGCCGATCTGCTCGGCCAGCTTCTGATTGCCCGACTTGTCCGCCGACGGATCCTGTCGCGACTCGACGATTGCGCGCGAACGCCGGACCGCCTCCGCGAGAAGTTCATCCAGTTTGATGAGATTGCCCTCGCGCGTGGAAATCGCCTTGCCCTGATAGCTCATGAGTCCGAACGGCACGTGCACGAGCTGCGTCGCGTAGCCCATCTTGCCCGCAATGCTGAACCACTGCCTGAAGTGCAGCTGCTGCCGCGCGTCCGTCACGTAGATGATGCGCTCGGGATCATATTCCGCGACGCGCATCTGCACGCACGCGAGATCGCTCGTCGTGTAGTTGTAGCCGCCGTCCGACTTGCGGACGATGGCAACCCCGAGCTTCTCCGCCTCAAGATTGACGATGAGCGCGCCGTCGGACTCGACCGCAAGTCCCATCTCCTGCAGCCGACGGACGACCCCGGGCATCGTGTCGTTGTAGTACGATTCGCCGCGGTAGGTGTCGAACTTGACGCCGAGCTTGTCGTACATGCGGTTGAACTCCGCAATCGAGATGTCGATGAAGCGCTTCCAGAGCGCCCGGTTCTCGGGGTCGCCCTGCTGCAGCTTCACGAGTTCGCGCCGGCAGTCCTCCTTCCAGATGCCGTCCGCCTCCTTGGCCTTCGCCGCCGAGAGAACGTAGCACTTCTCAAGATACGGAACCGACAGGTTGTCGCGCTCCTCCTGCGTCAGCAGTTCGCGATAGCCCTTGATGAGGATGCCGAACTGCGTACCCCAGTCGCCGAGGTGGTTATCGGCGATCACATCATAACCGAGCGCACGGAAGATGCGATCGAGCGCACAGCCGATTACCGTCGAGCGGATGTGTCCGATATGCATCTGCTTGGCCGCATTCGGCGAGGAGTAGTCGATGACGATTCTCCGACCCGTGCCGCGCTGCGGAATGTTGAGATGCGGCGCCGTAGCGATGTCACGCAAGCGGGAATTCAGCCAAGCGGACGATACGGTGAGGTTGAGGAAGCCGGGACCGGCGATCTCGACTTTCTCAAAACAATCGACGGCGAGGTTGTCAACGACCTTCTGCGCGGCCTGTCGCGGATTCATCCCGAACCGCTTCGCGCACTTGAGCGCATCATTGCACTGGTAGTCGCCAAACTTGGGATCCGTCGCCGGCACCACGCGCACACCCGGGAAACCCTCCCCGGGGAAAGCCTTTTCAAATGCCGCCTTAACAATCGCCGTCAGCTCCATGTCTTCTCCTGCTTATTTCACGAATGGTTGGGTAGTATACCATAAACGGCTGCTGCACCGAAAGCGAGGGACGAACTGTGATCACACCCGGGTCGCCTGAGAAAGCGAAGCGCTTCAGAGGAATGCCCCTGAAGCGCCCGCATCGTCTGGAAAAGCCATGCTGTTAGCCGGCGTTGTTGCCCCACGCGTAGTGGGCAAACGCCTTGTTGGCCTGCGCCATCTTGTGCACGTCGTCGCGCTTCTTGATGACGTTGCCCTGCCCCTGGAATGCATCGATGATTTCGGCCGCGACGGCGGCGGGCATACCCATGCCATGACGGGAGGACGCATAAAGCGTCGTCCAGCGGAGGGCGAGCGAGAGCTGACGGTTGGCCGCGATCGGCACTGGAACCGGATAGGTCGTGCCGCCAACGCGACGCGTCTTGACCTCGACCTGCGGCTTCATGTTCTCAATGGCCGCAGCAACGATCTCAAGCGGATCGGTGAACGCCTTCTCATCCTTGGTGAACTTCGCCGGATCCTTCGCAACGGCTTCCTTCACCTTGTCGATCATTCCATAGACGATCTTCTCGGCGACGGTCTTCTTGCCGTCCTTCATGATGACGCGAATCATGCGCGCCACGAGCTCCGAATTGTACTTCGGGTCGAGGACGACACGCTTGACAATGGCTTTACCTCTACGGCTCATGGCTTACTTCTCCTCTTTCTTGGGCTTCTTCATACCGTACTTCGAACGGCTGCGGTTGCGGCCCGCGACACCGAGGGAGTCGAGCTTACCACGAACGATGTGGTAACGAACACCCGGAAGATCCTTCACACGACCGCCGCGAACGAGCACGACGCTGTGTTCCTGAAGGTTGTGGCCTTCGCCGGGGATGTACGCCGTAACTTCATAGCCGGTCGTAAGACGCACACGGGCAACCTTACGGAGAGCCGAGTTAGGCTTCTTGGGGGTCATCGTCTTGACGACGAGACAAACGCCGCGACGCTGGGGGCACTCCTTCAGCGCGGGCGACTTCGACTGCTTAGCGAGGGGCGAACGGCCCTTGCGGATAAGCTGATTGATTGTCGGCATTGTTGTCTTTTCCTTTACTTTTCCAAACGGGTGTGTAGTATAACATGAGTTTTGAGGTCCTGACAAGAGGGAAAACACCTTGAATAGCAACTTTTTATCCCATATAGGCAACGCAATCAATAAATTTTATGTTATAATACTGTCGAATACCAATGAAGTGACCTGACTATTGAATCACTCTTTTACTCTTCACCATTCATCCCATGTCCCTCGAAGCCGAACTGGCCCTTCTCCCCAAAGGCACGATTATCCGCCGAACCATTCGCGGAGCCGACCGTTTCTACCACCAATGGCGCGAAAACGGCATCACCAAGAGCCGTTATCTTAGCCCTGGTGAAATCATGCCCCTCCGCGCTCGGCTGGAAAGGAGAAAGTACCTTTTGTCGGTGTTGGGGGCGCAGTCATGGACAGACCCCCAGCTCTCCGCCCCCCGCACAAGGCATCAGACGCCAAGCGCCTGCTTCCGCTGCGACGTTCTCATCGGCCATCTGCTCGCCGAATATGCCGCAGCGGCAGATTATCGACAGCAACGCGATTGTTTCAATCTCTTGCGTAACTATCTCCACGCCGCACCGGGCACCGCGCATCATGCACCATTTCTCGTGGGCCCCGAAGGCATCGGCAAGACGACGCTCCTGCGCCAGCTCATCCAGACTCTGCCCCCGACCCATCGCGCCAAAGCCGCCTACCTGCGCCTGACGGGGACTGAAACCGCCGCCGAGGTGACGGCAGATCTTACTTTTCTGCGCGACCTCGGCTTCCGATTCGTCTTTCTCGACAACGCCGAACACCTCCGAGGTCTTGCGGGGACAGGCCTCACGCTCATCCTCGCCGGAGGGACTGTCCCCGACGAACTAAGGGAGGTTGTCTTACCCCTCGACATTTCCTTTATTCCCTTCCGCGAGTACGCCCACCTGACAGGTCTGACCGATGTCGCCAAACTGGTCGAATGTGGCGGCACGTTGGGGGCAGTCCCTGGGAAAAACGCATCGGCTTCCACCGGCAACTCATTAAATGACAGATTTGTTCTGGATGTGCTGGCCTTAGCCGCATTACGTGCCAAAAACACGACCCGGACCCGTGACGAGGCGTTTCTGGGGACAGACCTTCAGAAGCTGCGTCACCGTTTCGCGGAAATCTCGGGATTAGCCGATGAGGGTACAGACGAAACGGCACGTATCGCGCTCCTCAACCTACCGATGCACCGGCGTTTCGCACATGCGCAGACGCGAATTACGGAACTGCTGACGGATCCGATCCTTGACCGCCTCGGCGCAGCGGAACGCAAGATCGTCAGCGAACTGCTTCTGAGCGAGATGCGCATCAGACTCCTGGAGGATGTAATCTGGAATGAACTCCGGCACACGCACACGCAGGATACCACATGCGTCCACCGCGTCCCCTTCGCCCCCGGCGCCTATGGATTTGTCATCGCCGACGAGCAGGAACTAACCTGCGAAGTCGTCACGCTCACGACGGATGCCGTACGCGATCCCGCACACGTGCGCTATCTCGACGACCCCATACGCCTCGACATCCTCGAACACCGCTATGGTACGATCATCCGCCGCGAGGTGCTCTATAACGGAAGGGATGCCCGGCTCACATCAGGCGTCGCCTATCGCAACCTGGCCAAGTACCTCACACATCGATGACACCACCCGTCGTCCGCTCCTTCAGTACGGCCCACAGGACGCAATACGCAACCGCCGGAAGACCTGAGAGGAACAACGTCACCAGAACCACGACCCACCGTAATCCGGTAATGTTCAAATCGAGCCTGTGCGCAATCCCCGCACACACGCCCGCAATCACCTTCTCGTCGCTACTTCGATAGAGATTCGCCATGGTGTTTCGCTTTCCTGCACGAGGGAGATGAGTCACTTGCAGATACGCTGAAGCCAGATTTCCGCATTGCGCGGCCAGCCGTCGGTCGGAAAGCCGAGATAGCGGATGCCGTAGCCATGCCCGCCATGGCCGCCCTGCTCATAAAGATGCATCTCGACCGGAACCTTGGCGCGTTTCAGCGCCGCATAATAGGCGAGCGACGTCTCCGGCAGGCAAAAATCATCTTCGCTCTGCACAATGAACGCCCGTGGCGTATCGCCATCGACAGGATACTCCGCCTGGCGGATCTCCATGCCCTTGTGCCCTTTCCACGGCGTCGCCGGGTCGTTGCGTTCGAGCAGATCCCACGGATAGATCGGCATCTGGAAGTCGGGCCGACACGATTCCTTGTCCACGTCGTCCACCGGTGCGTACGTCGGCTTCTTGTGGTTCGTCGCGGTGCGCACCGTCAGATTGGCCCCGGCGGAAAAACCCATGATACCCACGTGCGTCGGGTCGATATTCAGTTCGGCCGCATGCGCCCGCACCCAGCGGATCGCCCGCTGTGCATCCGCAAGCGCCGCATCGCGCTGGTCGGGTACGCGATACTTGAGGATGACGCCTGTGATACCCAGCCCTTTGAGCCACTGCGCGATCTCAACGCCTTCAAGATTCCACGCCAGGATGCCGTAGCCGCCGCCAGGGCAAATCACGACGGCCGGCGTCGGCTTCGTCGCCGACGGCACCTTTGTCACCACGACGGCCGGTACGCTGACGTTGGTGAGGCGCACGATATCATCCCTGAACGGCTCGACGCCCTCCGGCACAGCATCCGCGCGCGCCAAGGGAATCCTCCCCTTCGGCCAGATCTCGGCTGTAAACGTCGACGCATCGGACGCCGCCCACGCGGCACAGGCCATCATCGAAACAGAAATCATCGCATGCAGTTTCATGGAGCACATTATAACACACCGCACCGAATAATGCGATGCCTAGTGCATCCTGGATTATCCGGTCGCATAGGCGCCTGTGCCAACCGGCGGAAGCAGCGTACGCATGCCATTTCCGGCGGCGGGTTCAGGCGCGGCACGTCGCCTTTGTCTCCAGAACCTTCACGGCCTTGAAGCCGCCCCAGACCAGGCAACGCCAGGGACGGATGTTGCGCACGATTCTGACGATGTTGTCGTGTTCATCCAGGAAGGTCGCATCAATGGGAAAGGACATGAACCACGTGTGGATGGCATTGCACTTCAGGATGAGCAGACCTTCGCCCGGCGGCAGATCCCGCGTCCCGATCAGCCCCCTCGCGCGCTCCGCAAACGTCCGCGCGACGCGGGCCCTGACCCCACAGATCTCCATACGTTCCACGTCGCCTTCCTCACTGACGTTTTATTCCAGACTACGGACAACAAAAAAGGCGGCGCATCCCGGATTGGATGAAAGCCGCTTCCACCGTTCCCCGAAGTGGTGGAGAAGAAGAGATTCGAACTCTCGACCCCCACGTTGCGAACGTGATGCTCTACCAACTGAGCTACTTCCCCGCTTCGTGAAAACGGGAGAGAGTATACCATAAGGAGAACCGGCGCGCAAGGGGGTATTTGAAAAATCTTCCCCTCCCCCGGCATCTGCCCGTCAGTTGACCTGTTTTCGAAGCTCGC
>JBJEWD010000056.1:0-102662 GCA_051884875.1 Kiritimatiellia bacterium | reverse complement strand
TTGGCTCTGGTGAATATCTGGGATAATTTATCCCGGATTTTCCGGGATAAGAGTGGCGGTTTCCGCCCGTGGCGGCAGAGACCCGTTTATGGTATAATATCCGTTCAATTTCACAAGGAGTTCCGATGAGAGAGTTGCCGTTCGACAAGGCCTGGATTGAAGAGACCGTCAAGACGTGGCCGACGCCGTTCCATGTGTATGATGCGAAGGCCATCCGTGCCAATGCGCGCCGTCTGAAGGCCGCCTTTGCGTGGAACGCGGGCTTTCGCGAATTCTTTGCGGTGAAGGCCGCCCCGAATCCGCATCTCATGAAGCTCCTGCAGGAGTTCGGCTTCGGCAGCGACTGCTCGTCGATGGCCGAGCTGGTGCTGGCCGAGAAGGTCGGCAACGTCGGCGAGGCGATCATGTTCACGTCGAACGACACGCCGGCCGAGGAGTTCCGCAAGGCCTGGGCGCTCAAGGCGATCATCAATCTGGACGACATCACGCACTGGCCGTTTCTGCAGCGGGCCGTCGGCGCGGCCGATTGGTCGGATCGCGTGATGTGCTGCCGCTACAATCCGGGTCCGCTGAAGGGCGGCAACGCCATCATCGGCAAGCCCGAGGAGGCGAAGTACGGTTTCACGCGCGAGCAGCTCTTCGACGGCTATGCGCAGATGAAGGCCGCCGGCGTGAAGCGCTTCGGCCTGCATACGATGGTCGCGTCGAACGAACTCGATCCCGCGTACATCATCGACACGGCGAAGATGCTCTTCGATCTCGTCGTCGAAATCCACGAGAAGCTCGGCATCGACTTCGAATTCGTCAACATCGGCGGGGGCATCGGCATCCCCTACCGGCCCGATCAGCAGGCGATGGATCTGGCGCGCGTCGGCTCGGGCATTCGCGACGCGTATGAGGCGACCGTGGTCGCGAAGGGTCTGAAGCCGCTCAAGCTCTACATGGAGTGCGGGCGCTGCATTACGGGCCCGTACGGCTATCTTGTCGCGCAGGTGCGCCACATCAAGAACACCTACCGCCAGTATGCGGGTCTCGATGCCTGCATGTCGAATCTGATGCGTCCGGCGCTCTACGGCGCCTACCATGAGATCGTCGTTCCGGGCAAGGAGAACGCACCGGCCGACACGCTCTATGACGTGACGGGTTCGCTCTGCGAGAACAATGACAAGTTCGCGGTCCAGCGGGCGCTTCCCGAGCTGGCGCCGGGCGACTACGTCGTCCTCTGCGATGCGGGTGCGCATGGGCACGCGATGGGCTTCCAGTACAACGGCAAGCTCCGCAGCGCCGAGCTGCTGATGGAGGAGGACGGCAGCGTGCGCCAGATTCGCCGCGCCGAGACGTTGGACGACTATTTCGCCACGCTTGACTTCTCGGGGCTCTAAGTGCACGTTGAACTCCTAGCCCCGGCGGGGGATTTCGATACGGCGCTTGCCGCCTTTGCGGCGGGGGCGGATGCGGTCTACTGCGGTCTTTCAGCCTTCTCCGCGCGAGCCTACGCGACGAATTTCTCGATTGCCGATCTCAAGGGCCTGATGCGCGTCGCCCGTGCGCGCGGCAAGAAGGTCTACGTCACCTTCAACACGGTCGTCGACGAGGCGGATGTCGAAGACGCGGTGCGCCGGCTGTCCGAGCTGGAGGCGGTGAAGCCGTCGGCGCTCATCGTGCAGGATCTCGGCGTGGCGCGTCTCTGCCGCACGTATTTCCCCGATCTGGAGCTGCACGCCTCGACCCAGCTGGTCGTGCACAACCTCGAGGGCGTGCTGGCGCTCCGGGAACTGGGTTTCACCCGTGCGGTGCTTGCGCGCGAATTGAGCGTGGAGGAGATCGCCGCGATTGCGCCGCGCTGCGGCGGAATGGAGCTCGAGTGTTTCATCCACGGCGCGCTCTGCTATTCCATTTCGGGGCTCTGCCTCTTCGGCGCCATGGAGAAGGGCCGCAGCGGCAATCGCGGCATGTGCCCCTACTGCTGCCGCCAGAGCTATGAGGATGAAGAAGGCCGCAAGACCCTGGCGTTTTCGATGAAGGATCTCCGTCTGGGTGAAGACGTCCGCAAGCTCGTGCGGGCGGGCGTCGCCTCGCTCAAGATCGAGGGTCGCATGAAATCGGCGCTCTACGTCGCGTCGGTGACGCGCTACTATCGGCAGATCCTGGAGGGGACGCAAGGCGTCACGACGGCCGATTTGGAGACGGTGTTTTCGCGCCGCACGACCGAGCTCTACCTGAACGGCCGTCCGGATTCCGCACCGTCGCCCATCGACCCCGAATCGCTCGGTCATCTCGGCACGCCGGTCGGCGCCGTCAAACGCATTACGAAAGATCGCGAAGGGCAGGCCTGGCTCCGTTTCCATACGGCGCGTGCGCTGGAGCGGCACGATGGGCTGCAGTTCGCCTCGCGCCACGGCGACAAGCCGCTCGGCTTCGGCATCACGCTGATGCGCACGGCGATTTCGCGCACGCCCGTCTTCACGGTCGCGGCGGGATCCGATGTCGAAGTCCTGCTGCCGCCCGACTTCGGGCGCGATCCCGCGCATCCTTCCGCACCGCCGCCCGTGGCGGCGGGCGACACGGTGTACTGCGCGATGTCGAATGCGGTCAAGCGGATGTTCCCGATTCCGGGCTACCGCCCGAGCGACTATCCCGGGATTGAGAAAGTCGATCTTGAAGTTACGTTGACGAAGGGGGCGATTCGTGCCGTTGGCACGCTGGGGGAAATACGCGCGAAGGCCTCGGTGGAAGGCGCCTTCACCGCCGCGAAGGCGCCGGAGAAGACTTGGGATGGCATCGCGCGGGCGTTCTCCAGACTGGGCGAGACCGACTATGCGCTGGGGAAGCTTACGGTCAACGATCCCGATCATCTGTTTGCGCCAATGAGCCGTCTCAACGATCTGCGGCGCGATCTCCTCGCGCGGCTCGATGCGCTGCGCGTGGCGGCGCGGCAGACGCGACTGGCGGAGGCACTGGCGGATTCCGCAGCCCTTTCCGGGGATGCGGCAAGTCGGGGAGGGGACAAACCCGCGACAGCACGCGGGGCGCGACGCATTAAGATCCGCGTCGGGCAGCGGTTGCCGCAGGGTGCCTGGGATGAAGTCGTCATCGCCATCAATACCGAAACCGACGTGCCGGAAATTGCGCGGGAAATGACGCGTCTGGCGCTGCCGGTCTATACGGCGGAGCCGGAATTCAACCGGCTGCGCGTAGCGGTGAAGCGCTTGCTGCGCGCGGGTTTCGTGAAGTGGGAGGCGAGCGATCTGGCGACGCTGCGGATGCTGAAGGCGCTGGGGGTAAAGGACATTACGGCGGACTGGACGTGCTATGCGTTCAATGCATCCGCCCTCAGGGTCTGGTCGAGCCTTGGGGTGACGCGCTTCGTGGCGAGTCCGGAGAACACCCGCGCGAACCTGCGGTTCCTGGCGGAGAGCGGCTATGACGTCGAGTTCCTGGCGCAGCAGTCGACCCCGCTCTTCATTTCGCTGACGCGGCCCGCCGCCCTGCCGTCGGCGGAGAGCGGGCTGGCCGTCTTCCGCCGCGACGGACTCTGGGTGACGGTGAAGAAAGTGCCGCGCACCTTCACGGTGCCGGAAGGCGTTCCCGTACGTTTCGACCTGAGTTGGAACCCCGTATGATCCGCCGTCTGCTCGAACGCCTGAAGAATGTGCCGTGGCTTCTTTCGGGTCTGCTGCTCATCGCGTGCTATCCGCCCGTTTCCAAGGGCGCGGGCATCGTTTTCGCGCTCGTGCCGATTCTGTGGATGGTGCGGCACAAAGCGGCGCGTTTCTGCCTGAAATGGGGCTATTGGAGCGGTTTCGTCTACTGGGTTGCGACGCTGCGCTGGATGTCGGCGCTCAAGGATACGGGCGGCCCCGTGCAGCTGGTGCTCTTCGGCTGGTTCGCGCTGGCGGCCTACTGTGCGCTCTACTTCGGCCTCTTCGGCTATCTGGCGGCGCAGGTGTGGTCGTGGGTGCGCACGCGGAACCGCCTCTGGCGTCTGGCGGCGATTCTCATCGCCGAGCCGGTGCTGTGGGCGGGGCTTGAGCTCGTGCGTTCGCGGTTGCTGACGGGGTTCGCCTGGAATCATCTCGGTACGGTGCCTGCGGTGATGGGCTTCGGCGCGCCGGCGGCATGGGGCGGCGTCTACCTCCTCAGTATGCTGGTGGTGCTCGTGAACGGATCGGTCTGCTCCGTTCTGGCGCGAATCGTGACGGTCTGCGGGGAGATGCGCGGCGGTTCGGTGACGTCGGTCTCGCGCGGGTTCCGCTCCGTGGAGACGCTGTTGCCGTTCCTGGTCGTCATGGGCGTTTATCTGGCGGCGCGCACGGCGGTGGCGACGCGGATTTCATCGGCCGATCAGGTGACTGTGGGACTGTTGCAGCGCAATTTCCCACCGCCGTTTACGGATGCGCGCCGACGGCTCGGCGATGACGAATCGCCGTATGGGATCTACCGGGAGATGGCGACGCGGCTGAAGAAGTTCAAACCCGATCTGCTGGTGATGTCCGAGAGCGCGATGTGCGAGTTTGCAGATGAGGTTCACGATCCGCGCGCGCGGGCGGTCGCCGCGCGGCTGATGGATGCGAGCGGCGCAACGGCGGTGATCGCCGGTGGTTCGCGGGGGATCATCGGTCGGACGCCGCTCTACAACAGCGCGGCGCTTTATGACGGCGGCGATTCGCCGCAGGTCTACGACAAGGTGCATCTCGTGCCGTTCGGGGAGTACATTCCGGGCGACAAGCTCTTCCCCGTGCTGCAGCGCCTCGCGCCCGTCGGCAGTTGCACGCCGGGCGAGATGAGGACGCTCGATTTCACTTTGCCGTCCAGGTTGCCCGGCATCCCCGACCAGACGGTCTCCGCCGGCGTCGGCATCTGTTTCGAGGATACGGATTCCGTCCTGATGCGCCGGTTCGCCGAAAAGGGGGCGCGGCTGCTCGTCTTCATCACCAACGACAGCTGGTTCTACGGTTCGACCGAACCCGAGCAGCACGCCTGGCAGGCGGTGGCGCGGGCGATCGAGACGGGCCTTCCCGTGGTGCGCGTCGGCAACTACGGCGTGACGGGATATGTCGATCCGCACGGGACGGCGAATCGCCAGTGCCGCGCCACCTGGCTTGCGGACGTCGACGGAACGCTCCGGGTGAATGCACGCGAGCAGGTCGTTTTCGAGGTGACGCTCGCCAACGGTATCGCCGAATTCGCCCGCACGCCCTACGTCCGCTGGGGCGACAAACCGCTTCTGGGCGCATTTCTGCTTCTCATCCTCACGATGGGTGTGGTAAAATACAGGCATGATTATGAAAAACGAAGAAAGCTGTCCCTGCAATTCAGGTAAGACGTTCGGCACGTGCTGCGGCCCGGTTCTCGATGGGCTGGTGCGCGCGGAGACCGCCGAGGCGCTGATGCGTGCGCGTTATTCCGCTTATGTGACCGAGCACATCCAGTTCCTCCGGACGAGCGCCGTCCGCGCCGTCCAGGAGGAGTTCGACGAGCGGACCTCCACACTCTGGAGCCGTTCCGCGAAGTGGCACGGCCTTGAGATCCTGCGCACTGAGAAGGGACAGCCCGGCGACACGACGGGCGTCGTCGAATTCCGCGCGACCTACACGGCGAACAACGAGTTCTGCAACCACCACGAGATCGCGACGTTCGTCAGGGAGCCGGACGGCTGGAAGTTCGAAGACGGCCAGCTTGTGGGCGAGAAGCCCGTGACGCGCGACCAGCCCAAGGTCGGGCGGAACGACCCCTGTCCGTGTGGCAGCGGCAGAAAGTACAAGAAGTGCTGCGGTAGGGACAGGTAGTGCGAGGGCGGACGGCGCGATGAAACCGGCGGCATTTCTCTTCGATCTGGACGGGACGCTCGTCGACACCGAGACGGTGTGGGCGCGGGCCATGGTCGATTTCATCGTGGCGCACGGCGGCCGGACGTCGGTCGGATCGATCCTGGAGATGGTCATCGGCCGCAACTGGCTCGACATCGACCGTGCGCTGCACGCGCGTTTCCCCGAACTGGGCGAATCGACGCCGATGCAGGACGCGATCGAGCTGCGGCGGCATTATGCACGCCATGCGGCCGAACCGCAGACGATGCGGATCGAGTCGTCCATCGCCTTCTTCAAGAAGGCGGCCGCGTACGCGCCGTGTGCCATCGTCTCGGGGTCGCCGCACGAGGATGTCGCGGCGGCCGCCGCCCTGTGCGGCATCGCGGATCGCGTGAAGCTGATCCTCGGGGCGGGCGACTACGACGCCGGCAAGCCCAGCCCGAGCGGCTACCTCAAGGCGGCCGAGCTGCTGGGCGTTCCACCGGCGGACTGTGTCGTCATCGAGGATTCGGCGGTGGGCGTGGCCGCCGGCGTGGCCGCCGGCATGAAGGTGCTGGCGCTCAACCGTACGACCACGGTGCCGCAGCAGTATTCGGGCTATACCTGGAAGGTCGGCGACCTCTCCGAAATCGACGTGGCGAAGGAGTTCGGCGGATGAGTTCAAATCCCGATTTCGACCGCTGGTACGCCGCCCGGCACGTGCGCATAGTCCTGTCGCCGTCGCATCGGCTGGAGACGTTCGGCAACACGCTTGTCAACTACCACCTGCTGTCGGAGCTGCCCGATCATCCCGGCAAGGTGCGCATCCGCGAAGGACGGCTGGAGGCGCATCGGCCGCGCGTGGTCGCGCCGCGTTTCGGCATGTTCACGACCGAAGGGCTGGGCGAAGAGGCGCGGGCCTATCTCGCGTTCCTGAAAGAGCACGAGGAGGAGATGCGCATCCTGCAGTACGGGTATCACCTCAAAAGCGACAACTTCTCGGAGCAGATCGTCACGGCGCCGCTGGCGGTCGTCACCGAACGCGTAAAGGCGGCGGTCATCGAATCGAAGGACGTCTTCTCGGCGGTTCTGCAGGGCGAGGATGATCCATGGGACGTCGCGCTCGTCGAGCTGTGGCGCCGGGAGGTCGCACGCAGTGCGGAGACGAACATCCGGGAGCTGCATGCCAAGGGGAAGCTGTTCTGACGGCCGGCGCGGTCGGGCAGGTTTGGATTAGGGAGAATCGAGGAAATTGAGATGATGGAAAGACGGACGAAGATCCTGGCGATCGCCAACCAGAAAGGTGGCGTCGGCAAGACGACGACGGTGGTGAATCTGGCGGCGGCGCTGTCGGCGCGCAAGCGGGCGGTGCTCGTGGTGGATCTCGATCCGCAGGCGCACGCGACGCTGGGCCTCGGTCTGGAGAAGCAGCCGGGAGTGTCGCTCTATCCCGTCCTCCTCGGCGAGAAGCCGATTGCGGACGTGATTCAGCCGACGAAGTGGAATAATCTCAACGTCATACCCTCCGAGGTCGATCTCGCCGGGGCGGAACTCGAGTTCGGCGCGCGCGCGGATCGCCTGGAGATGATCAGGAACGCGCTCGGTCCCGTGAAGGAGTCAGGGACCTTCGACTACATCATCCTCGACTGCCCGCCGTCGCTGGGTATCGTGATGACGAGTTCGCTCGTCGCTTCTGACGGCGTGCTCATACCGATTCAGGCCGAGTTCCTGGCGATGGACGGCCTTGCGCTCATCACGGGTTCGATCGAACGCATCCGCCAGTCGGCGAATCCGGCGCTTGAACTCAACGGCATCGTCTTCACGATGGTCAACGGTCAGGCGCGTCTCACGCAGGACGTCATCGGCGAAGTGCGCCGCCACTTCGGCGAAAAGGCCTATGAGACCACGATTCCGCGCAATGTGCGGGTCTCCGAGGCGCCATCGATGGGTACGCCCGTCGTCTTCCTCGACCCGCGCTCCAAGGGCGCCGAGGCCTACCGGGCTTTCGCCTGGGAATTCATGGCGAAGAACCCGACGCGGTTCGACGTCCTGTCCGCACCTGCCCCGAACCCTGCCTCTGAAACCCCTCCACCTGCGGAAACATCATGCCCGACGGAACCTATGAACGCCGCGGACCCCGCCTCGCCGAACTCGAACGATTCAAACGAATCCTCCGAGAGCAAGCCGGAAAACGCGTGAATTATGGTACAATTTCAAAATACAATCCAAAATCTCAAGGAGAACCAATGAAGATTTCCATCGCTTCCGACCATGGCGGGGTTGAACTCAAGGCCGCCCTTGTTGCTGCGCTTTCCGAGCAGGCGACGCTGCTCGACCGGGGGCCTGCGGACAAGACGAGCTGCGACTATGCCGATTACGCGGTGCCCGTCGCGCTGGATGTCGCCTCGGGCGAGGCCGATTTCGGCATTCTCGTCTGCCGCAGCGGCATCGGCATGTCCATGTGCGCCAACCGCTTCCAGAACGTCCGTGCGGCGATCTGCGCGACGACCGACGCGGCGACGGTGACGCGCCAGCACAACGGTGCGAACGTCCTTTGCCTCGGGGCCGATGCGGTTTCGCCCGACTACGCCGTGAAGATCGCCCAGGCATTCCTGGCGACGCCCGTCGACGCGGCGGAGCGCCATGTGCGCCGCCGCTGGAAGCTCGAGCGTGCACAGCGGCTTTCCGATGCATCGGGGCTCGCCAGGGCCGATCCCGAGGTCTTCGCCGCCATTGTCGCGCAGACGAAGCAGGAGGATGCCGAAATCAACCTCATCGCGTCCGAGAACACGTCGTCCCGCGCATGCCGCGAGGCGGCGGGGTCCGTGCTTATGAACAAATACGCCGAGGGTTATCCCGCGAAGCGCTGGTATTCGGGCTGTCTGCCGGTCGATGCGGCCGAGACGCTGGCCATCACGCGGGCGAAGGCGCTTTTCGGCGCGGAGCATGCGAACGTGCAGCCGCACTGCGGCAGCGCGGCGAACATGGCCGTCTATTTTGCGACGCTCAAGCCGGGCGACACGATCATGTCGATGTCGCTCGATCAGGGCGGCCACCTCTCGCACGGTTCGCCCGTCAACTTCTCGGGCAAGATCTACAACATCGTGCCGTACACGGTCAACCGCGAGACGGAGATGCTCGACTATGACGCGATTGAGAAGACGGCCCTCGACGTCAGGCCGAAGATTCTCCTCACGGGCGCGTCGGCCTATCCGCGCGCGATCGATTTCAGACGCATCCGCGAGATCTGCGACAAGGTCGGCTGCCTCATGATGGTCGACATGGCGCATATCGCGGGTCTTGTCGCGGGCGGTGCGCACGAGTCGCCGGTGCCGTACGCCGATTTCGTCACCACGACGACGCATAAGACGCTGGGCGGTCCGCGCGGCGGCATGGTGCTCTGCAAGGAAAAGTGGGCGAAGGCGCTCGACAGCGCGGTCTTCCCGGGCATGCAGGGCGGTCCACTCGAAAACATCATCGCCGCCAAGGCGGTCGTGTTCAGGGAGTGGATGAGCGCGGAGAAGAAGGGCTATGCGCAGCAGGTCGTGAAGAATACGGCCGTCATGTGCAAGACCGTGCAGGATCGCGGCTACCGCATCGTTTCGGGCGGCACCGACAACCACCTTTTCCTCGTGGACGTCAAGACGTCGAAGGGCATCACGGGCAAGGAGGCCGCCGCGGCGCTGGACGCCGCCGGCATCATCGTCAACAAGAACACGATTCCGTTCGATACGGAGTCGCCGTTCAGGACATCGGGCATCCGCGTGGGTACGGCATCGGCGACGACACGCGGCATGAAGGAATCCGAGATGATCAAGATCGGCACCTGGATCGCGGACGTTCTCGACGACATCACGAACACGACGGTGCAGGCGCGCGTGAAGCGCGAAGCCGCCGCGCTCGTCGCCGGTTTCCCCGTTCCGTAAGCGAGGGCGGCTGGCCATGTCTAAGGTCGCAGTCGTCGGTATCGTAGGCCGCACCAACGCCGGCAAGTCGACGTTGGTCAACCAGCTCGTCGGCGAGAAGGTCTCGATCGTCTCGCCGGTCGAGCAGACCACCCGCAACACGGTCCGCGGCATCGTCGCCGATCCGCGCGGACAGCTCGTTTTGCTGGATACGCCCGGTCTCCACAAGGCCGTGGGGCGGTTGGGGACTCTCCTGAACCGCATGGCGCGTCGCAGTGCGGCGGGCGTGGATGTCCTCTGCGTCGTCTTCGATGCCGCCCAGGAGCCCCGGCTGGAGGACATCGGCTGGTTTCAGCGAGTGGCGCGGGAGCGTCCCGAGAAGGTGGTCTTCGTCCTCAACAAGGCCGATTGCGCGCCGTTCTACGAAACGATGTTCCGCGACGCCTGGACGGCGGCACAGACGGGATCCGAGAACATCCCGGTTCCCCCACCTCGCTGGGTCAAGTGCATCGCGACGACGGCCGGCGGCGCGAACGCCGTATTGGATGCGCTTTTCGATCTGGCCGAGGAGGGCGAGCCGCTCTTCGACGCGGACATCGTCACCGACTATCCGCGCAAGCTGACGATCGCGGACTCGATTCGCGAGAAGTACCTCGCCAAGCTCCACCGGGAGCTGCCGCACGAATTGGGTGTCTGCGTGAAGAAGATCAAGGAGGGCACGGGGCGCTGGGACGTCACCGTCGACGTGCTCGTCAACCGCGCGTCGCAGAAGCCGATCGTCATCGGACGCGGCGCCGAAACGATCAAATACGTGCGCCATTGCGCCGAGCGCGAGCTCAAGGAGCTTTTCGGCGTCAAGGTCGCGCTCGAGCTGTGGGTCAAGGTCGAACCGAACTGGATGAAGAACGAGAGGCTGCTCACGGAAATGGGGTACATGGGCGGGGAGATTTAAAGGCGGGACAGTGAAGAAGTTGCTTTCCAGTCTGACTTTCCTTTTCTCGTTCGCCCTTTTGGCGGAGGAGCTTGACATCGCCAAGGAGGCGCTGCGGGACGGGCTCTGGGAGATCGCGCGCAACCATGCCGAGAAGGTCGAAGGGGACGAGGCGAAGCTCGTCATTCTCGAAAGTTACGCGCGCGAGGCCCGCTGGTCGGATCTCCTCAAGACGATGGACAGCTGGGCCGAGCCTACGGGCGAGGGCTTTTCCTACTACCGGGCGTTGGCGCTGGCGGAGACGGGGCGTCGGGTCGAGGCGCGGCAGATTCTCGACGACGTGAAGATGTCGGACGCCGGTTGTCTCCTTCTGGCGGCCCGCCTTCGCGCCCGCATCGCCATGGCCGAGGGCGATGTCGCCGGGGCGCTGAAGATCCTTAGGGAATTCGGCTTCGCCGAGGCGGACGATGAATCGCGCATGGCGGCGGCGGACATCCTGGTCGCGGCGGGCAAACACGCCGACGCCGAGCGGATCTGGCGCGGGATTGCGGCGCGGACGAATGTCGCCGAACGTATTTTCACGACGGCCGCCATCAATCTGGGCGATCGCGAGATTCTGCAGCGGGCCTATGCGCAGGCGCGGACGCCCGCCTTGCGTCGTCTGGCGGGACTGCGCTGTGGCGTCGCGTCCATCGCCGTGCCCGCGACGCTCGATGACGGCGCGGCGATCATCCGTGCGCTGGTCACGGATGCGCCCGACACCGAAGGCGCGAAGGACGCATATCTCGCGATGGCGGACGCGTATCTCGCGGCGGACAGGTGCGCCGAGGCCGCCACGGCCTACGCCTATGCGCTGGAGACCTGGCCGGAGACGGCTTTCATGGCCGTCGTGCAGGAAGGACGCGGCTGGGCCCTGCGCAGGCAGGGGAAGGGCAAAGAGGCCGTCGAGGCGTTTGCCAAGGCCGAGGAGGTGGCGACGACGGACGAAGATCGCGCCCGTGCGGCGTTGGCGCATGGTGATACGCTTGCGGAGATCGGACGCGGCGACGAGGCGATGGCCAAGTACCGCCTGGTGCTCGACAGGTATCCGGCGACGGCTGCAGGCGAAAAGCTCAAGGCCCAGATGAAACTGCGCGAGCTGGAGGCGCACGGACGGGAACTCCTCCGCAACTACGATTTCGAGGGGGCCATGGCGGTGTTCGCCGAGTTGACCCGGTTGGCGCCCGCGCGCAAGGCGCGTTCCGATTTCTATTCGATGCTCTGCCTCTTCGGCCAGCATCAGGACGATGCCGTGCGCCAGAAGGCGCATGAGATCATCGCGAATGCGGCGGTCGACGACGCCATCAGGGCGGAGACGACGCTATGGCTCGCCAAGTTCGAGTTCAACAACCGTCGCTGGGCGGAGTCGCGCCGGTTGTTCGCGGCCTATGCCGACCTGGATCCCCGGTCGGCCAAGGCGCCGTCCGCGCTGACGTGGGCCGCTCGCGCGGCCTTCGCCGAGAACGATTTTGCCGCCGCCATCGAATCCGTCTCGAAACTGGTCGAGCGGTATCCGAATTCCCCCGAGCGCCTGAGCGGCTATATCGTCCAGGCCGAAGCGCTCATCGAGCTGGCGCGTTTTGACGAAGCCGTACTCGTGCTCGACCGGGCGGCGCTCGTCGAGGGCGTTCCCGCGGCGGATCGCCTGCGGGCGCAGGTTCTCAAGGCCGACGCGCTTTTTGCCATGGGGGCTGACAATGCCGTGCGCTACCGCGAGGCGCTTGACGCCTACCGCGCGCTGAGTCTCGGCGAATCGCTGCCGCCCGAACTCCAGCTGATCGTCGCGATCAAGATCGCGCGCACGCTGGAGAAGCTCAAGCGGACGGACGAGGCGTTTGACCAGTATTATTCCGAAGTCGTCCTCGCCTACCGCAAGGGCCGCCGTGAAGGCATCCGCTACGATGACGAGACGCGGGCGGCGTTCGCGCGCGCGGCGTTCCGCCTGGCGGACGAGTATGAACGCCGCGGCCGCGATTTTCAGGCGATGAGCGTTCTCGAACTCGTCCGTGAAAGCGACGTTCCCGCCGCCGGCGAGGCGGCGAAGCGCATCGTGCGCATTCAAGCGAAAGGGAATCCCCAATGACGATTACCGGCGGACCTATCTTCTGGATCCTCATGGCGCTGGCGGTGGCTGCGCTCGTGGTTTTCCTCGAACGGCTCGTGGAGCTGCGCCGTGCGCAGATCGACTGGCAGGACTTCATCAAGGGCGTGGCGAACGTGCTGGACGGCGGCAACGAGGAGGAGGCGCTGTCGATCTGCGACGACGCCTTCGTGCCGGTCGCCAATGTGGTCGCCACCGCGATTCGCCATCGCCACGGATCCGCCCGCACGCTGCGCGAGGCCGTCGATGCGCAGGGCCGTGCCGAAGTCGGCCGTCTTGACCGACGTCTTGCGTCGCTTGCGATCATCGGCCAGATCGCGCCGATGCTGGGTCTGCTCGGCACGATACTCGGTTTTATCGAAACCGTGCTGGCGATGGATGGCGAAGCGCTGGTCTCGCGCGTGGATCTCACGCGCGCGGCGATGGAGGCGCTGGTTTCGGCGGCGATCGGCCTTGCGATTGCGATACCCGTCTACGTCATGTACGGCAGCCTGCGCATCCGCATGGACCGGCTCATCACCGAACTCGAGGCGGCGGCGACGATGATCGTGGGCTATCTTACGGCCAAGGGGGACGCCCGATGAGCCTGACGTCCAGCAGCTGGGGCTGGAACACCGATCGAACGGGACTGCGGCGCCCGGCGGGCTTCGTCTGGCTGCGTCCGTTCGCCGCGGCCGTGCCGTGGATTACGGTGGGACTTCTGCTGCTGATGCTCTACATGATCAGCGGAACCTATACCTCCGCGCAGGGGCTGTTGTTCGATTTGCCGGATACGACGGAGACCGCCGACGGCGAACGGGGACGGCTCGTCGCGCTGGTGATGCCCTCGGCGCAGGCCACGCTCGTTTTCTTCGACGACGCGCGCTTCGTGTTGGGCGACGATGCCTCGCAGGGCGAGTTCGGCAAACAGCTTGCGGAACGTGCGGACGCGGGCGAAAAAGCGCTGCTGGTGCTGGCCGACCGCCGGGTGGCGGGCGGCGATCTGATGACGCTCGCCACCCTCGCCCGCCAGAGCGGCATCGAACGCATTCTGTTTGCGGCGCGCAAGGAAACGGATCGGCTGGAATGAATAAGGTTCGTCCCAAACCGAGAAAGGCGCTTCGCCACGAGTTCTATTCGCTCGTCGCCGTAATGGCCGTTCCGCTGGCGCTGATCGTGAGCTTCCCGTATGCGGCCATCGGTTTCATCCCCGCCGCCCCCACGGAAACGCCGCGCGCCGCGTGCGCGTTCGTGACGCTGCGCCCCGACGAAGAGACGGACATCCTGGCGGCGGCACGGGCGGCGTGGAAGGTGAGCGCCGACCGCGTGCGACGCATGCGCGCCGACCTTTCGCTTGCCGAAATCCCCGACGATACGGCGAGTGCCTTGGCCGATATCGCGGATCGCCGGCGTCCGCCGCCGGCCGGTCCCATCCGTTTCGACGTTCTCCCGCTGCCGCCTTCGTGCGCGGCGCCCCCGCCGGCGAAGATTCCGGCTGATTCGGCGGACGCGGAGGGCGTTCCCACGTTCCCGCGTTCGGAACTGCTCACCATTGATATCGACTGAAAGGAAAAATGACTATGACCCAGGCTCAGGTACTCAAGGCATTCAAGGACACCGGCGCGCTGCTCGAAGGGCACTTCGAGCTGCGTTCCAAACTCCACTCCGACCGCTATTTCCAGTGCGCCAACGTGCTGATGTATCCGCGCATCGCCGCGAAGCTCTGCCGCGAAGTCACGCGCCTGGCGGTGAAGAGCGGCAAGCTCGGCGCGAAGATCGACGGCGTCATCAGTCCCGCCGTGGGCGGCATTCTCGTGGGCCACGAGGTGGCGCGCGAGCTGGGGGTGAAGTGCATTTTCGCCGAGAAGGTGCAGGGCGAGGGCGTGGACGCCACGGGCAAGCCCAACACGGTATTGGCCATGCGGCGCTTCCGGATCCGGAAGGGCGAGCGCTACGTCGTGGCCGAAGACGTGGTCACCAAAGGCGGGCGCGTGCAGGAGACGATTGATCTGGTCAAGGCCGCCGGCGGCAAGGTGGCCGGCGTCGTGCTGCTCGTCGACCGCAGCGGCGGCAAGGCGAAGTTCGGGCGCATTCCGATGTTCTCGCTCGTGCAGATGACGCCCCAGACCTGGACCGCCGCGGAGTGCCCCATGTGCAAGGCCGGCGGCAAGGCGTGCCATCCGGGATCGTGAAGACCATGTTTGATACGGTAGAAGACTGCCTGGCGGCGCTGCGCCGCGGCGAGATTGTGCTCGTCACCGACGACGAGGACCGCGAGAACGAAGGCGACTGCATTTGCGCGGCCGAGTTCGCCACGCGCGAGAACGTCAATTTCATGGCCACCCACGCCAAGGGCCTCATCTGCATGCCGATGAGCCGCGAGTGGTGCCGGCGGCTGGGGCTGCCGCAGATGGTGGAAACCAACACCGACAACCACCAGACCGCGTTCACCGTCTCGATCGACGCGGTCGAAACGCTGACGGGGATCTCCGCGGCCGAACGCTCGATGACCGCGCTCGCGTGCGTACGTGAAGGCGCCCGGCCTGAGGATTTCCGCCGGCCCGGCCACATGTTCCCGCTCGAGGCGCGCGAAGGCGGCGTGCTCAAACGCGCCGGCCACACCGAAGCGACGGTCGATCTCTGCCGGTTCGCGGGGCTGAAGGAAGTGGGGCTTTGCTGCGAGATCATGAAGGACGACGGCAACATGGCGCGCATGGACGATGTTGTGGCCTTCGCCCGCAAGCACGCGCTCAAGATGACGACCATCGCCGATCTCATCGCCTACCGGCGCAAGAACGACCGGCTCGTGGAACTCGTCGAAGACGTCGATCTGCCGACGGGGCGCGGGCACTTTCGGCTCAAGATGTACCGCAGCCGCATCAGCGGCCTCGAACACCTGGCGCTCGTGAAGGGCAAGGTCGACGACGGCGCGCCGGCGCTGGTGCGCGTCCATTCCGAATGCTTCACCGGCGACGTGCTCGGGAGCGAGCGCTGCGACTGCGGTCCGCAGCTGCACACCGCGATGGACATGATCGAGAAGGAGGGCCGCGGAGCGGTTCTCTACATGCGCCAGGAGGGACGCGGCATCGGCCTGGAGAACAAGCTGCACGCCTACAAGAAGCAGGAGGAAGGCCTCGACACCGTCGAGGCGAATCTCGCGCTCGGCTTCGCGCCCGACCTGCGCGACTACGGCGAAGGCGCGCAGATGCTCGTCGATCTGGGCATCCGCAAACTGCGGCTGATGACCAACAATCCCTGCAAGATCGCCGGGCTGGAGGGCTACGGACTGGAAATCGTCGAACGCGTGCCGATCGTCATTCCGCCGAACCGTCACGACCGGCGCTATCTCGACACCAAGAAAAGCAAAATGGGCCACCTGATATGAGAAGAACGCGCCGCAATATCATTCTCGTCGGGACATACCGCCCTGAAAACGAGAATTGGATTCGCGATCGGAAACTCTTCAACCTGCCGCTTCCGAAATGCGGCAGATTGGCGTTCCACGAGCAGATCTGCGGCATTGTCCTTTTTGCCGAAGGAAGGCCCGGCTACGCCTGTACGGCACACTTCCTGCGTGATATCACCGTAGCGGAACTGAGCGCAACGGGCTACCGAGCGTCCGCGACGCCACACGGCGATTCTTATGCGTTGTATAAACTCGATGCGGCCTCGACCCCGGCTAGAATGTTGGGGATGAAGACGGCTGAGGTGTATGTCAGTTCCGCGCGATGCCCGAAAGTGAAGATTGACGCGGATTTCTTCACAAGGCCCTATCCGGTTACGGGTGGTGCGTCAATGCCGTTCGTGTTTGACTGCCTAAAGCCATATTTCCGTAAATGGAAGAGCGCCACCACATTCGACCCCGTACGCGATGATTTCTTTTCGTCAACATTCTCCTTTGATTACGGCGCATGCATCGCACGGGAACAGATTCGGAGATCAAAAGCCAATGGAGAGTTGACTTGCGTTGAGATCTGTGCCGGTGCCGGCGGCCAGGCTATCGGACTTGACCGTGCTGGATTTCGTCATGTGGCCCTTGTCGAGTACGAAAGCGAGTATTGTGCGGTGTTGCGCAGGAATAAACCGGAGTGGAATGTCATTTGCGGTGATGTTCACGAATTTGATGGTGCGCCGTATCAAGGAATAGACCTGTTGGCCGGCGGTGTCCCATGCCCGCCGTTTTCGGTTGCGTCGAAACAATTAGGCGAGAATGACGAGCGAGACCTGTTTCCCCAGGCGATTCGACTGATCGCGGAAATGCGGCCGCGTGCCATCATGCTGGAAAATGTACGAGGTTTTCTTGACCCTAAGTTCGAGAAATACCGGTCGGGCATCCTTCGCTCCATTTCTCGCCTTGGATACGACACGCAGATTAAGTTGCTTCAGGCAAGCGACTATGGCGTTCCGCAAGTTAGGCCACGGGTCGTCATCGTGGCCATTCGAAAAGACGAGAACACGTCATTTGCCTACCCGCAGGCATCCTTGACGCCCGCCCCTTCGGTTGGCGTCGCCTTGGCCGAGATGATGGGAGCACGCGGTTGGACTGGACTTTCGTCTTGGGTTAAAAAAGCAAATGCCATTGCACCGACGATTGTCGGCGGAAGCAAGAAGCATGGCGGACCTGATCTTGGCCCGACGCGCGCACGTCGCGCTTGGGCTGAACTGGGGGTTGATGGGTTGGGCGTAGCCAACGAACCGCCTGATCGCGATTTTGTTGGTGCTCCGAGATTGACGCGAGAAATGATTGCGCGCATTCAGGGTTTCCCGGCTGAGTGGAATTTCGGCTCTCGGAAAACGGCGGCTTGTCGCATGATAGGAAACGCTTTCCCGCCGCCGGTTGCCCAAGCTGTCGGACTGCAGATTAGGAGGTGCCTAAATCATGAGTAAAAAAATCCTGTTTGCCGAAGAGCGCAAGTCTCTTCATCACGAACTGGTCAAAAAGCTGGTGTTTTCCGTCAGCCCTAGCGGGTTGCCGTCTGTTGCGGACAAGGACAACAAACCATCCGTTGCCATCGCACAGTTACTTGCTAAAAAGTTAGGTGCCAGGACTGCAAAGAAGTTGGACGGTCAGAAGGCCGGAAAACTCTTCGAGCGCGAGATATGCACTTATCTTTCCCGTACTTTCCCGCTCTTGCAGCACTTGCGACCGGGGAAGTGGAATATACAAGACCTTGGTAATCATAGCAAAACCAAGACGTCGTCCTTCTCGCAGTACGAGCATTTGGCGCATTTGATGGAGATTATCGATGCCGACCGAAGAATGAAAGCAGCGGTTGGAAACGGCTATGTGATAGCACCTGACATCGTCATTTCAAGAGAACTTTGCGAAGACACTGAAATCAACAAGGGTCATGCCTTTATCGATGATAGCGTCTGTTGCAGGGCGGATTTGCGTAAGAGGAACGGTGGTTTGCCCATATTGCACGCATCGGTCTCCGTCAAGTGGACGATGCGTAGCGATCGAGCTCAGAATTCACGTACCGAAGCGCTTAATCTCATCCGGAACCGCAAAGGTAGGTTGCCACACGTTGTCGTCGTCACAGGAGAAGTACTTCCGTCGCGGATAGCCTCTCTCGCTCTTGGCACCGGAGACGTTGATTGTGTCTATCACTTCGCCTTATACGAGTTGCTTGAGTCCGTGCGGGAGTTTGGACGTAATGATCGTCAGGATGTCGTTGAAATGCTCGAGACCTTGATTGACGGAAAACGTCTAAAGGATATTTCTGATTTGTCGTTGGATCTGTCTTGCTAGATTGAATCCGTATTGGTAGAGGAAAGCTGAGATAAGTGTTTGGAAAGCTGGTATATTCATGAAGATTGCAGTTATCGGCGACGGCGGATGGGGTACGGCGAACGCGCTTCTGCTCTGCGGCTACGGACACGACGTCACGCTGTGGGGGGCGTTCCCGGACTACATCGAGCAGCAGCGGCGCACCCGCCGCAACGATCGCTTTCTCAAGGGCGTGGAACTGCCTGTGGCGCTGAAGCTGACGTCCGACCGCGCCGAAGCGCTCACCGGGGCCGAAGTGGCGGTGCTGGCGCCGCCGTCGAAGTTCTTCGCGGGCGTCGCGGAGGGTTTCAAGGGGCTGATCTCGCCGGAGATGCTTGTCGTTTCCATCACCAAGGGCCTGTGCGAGAAGACCAGCCGGCGCATGACCGAACTTGGCGAGGAAATCCTCGGCTGCGGGCCGATCGTGGCGCTCGCGGGCCCGACCCACGCCGAAGAGGTGGCGCGGGGGATCCCCACGGCGATCGTCGCGGCCTGCGCCGACGAAGCGAAGGCCCGGCGCGTGCAGGAGATCTGGTCGGGTCCGCTGTTCAGAGTCTACACCTCGAAAGACCCCGTCGGCGTCGAAATCGGCGGCGCGGTCAAGAACGTGCTCGCGATCGCGGTCGGCTGCTCCGACGGACTCGGCTTCGGCGACAACACGCGCGCGGCGCTCATCACCCGCGGGCTGGTGGAGATGAAGCGTTTCGTGCTCGCCTACGGCGGCGCGCCTGAGACGCTTTCGGGGCTGGCCGGAATCGGCGATCTGATCGTCACCTGCACCTCCGTCCATTCGCGCAACCATTCCGTCGGCGAGCGGCTGGGCAAAGGCGAGAAGATCGCCGACATCCTCGGCTCGATGCAGATGGTCGCCGAAGGCGTATGGAACTCCAGGGTGGTGCACGAGATCGCCGCCCGGTTCGGCGTCGAAATGCCCATCTGCGAACTCGTCTACCGGCTCTGTCACGAGGGCTTCGATGCGCGCGAGGCGGTTTCGGCGATGATGTCGCGCGAACTGAAGAGCGAATAGGCGGAAAGGGGACACGCGCATGGAACGGCATCTGATGGCCATCGGTTCGGTTTTCGCCTTTCTGCTTGGTACGCTCATTGCGTCGTTTCTCAACGTCGTCGTCTACCGCGTGCCGCGCGGCGAATCGGTCGTTTGGCCGCCGTCGCACTGCCCGAAGTGTCAGGCGCCAATCAGGTGGTATCAGAACCTGCCGATTCTCTCCTGGCTGGCCTTGCGGGGCAAGTGCGCCGCATGCAAGGCGCCAATTTCGCCGCGCTATCTTCTCGTGGAGACGATCGGCGGCCTGCTCTTTCTCGCCGCCTTCTGGCGGTATGGCTATTTCGCGCCGCTCGCCTGGGTGTGGATTTCGCTGATGATCGTCGGATCGTTCATCGATTACGACCTGCAGCTACTGCCCGACTTTGTGACCGTGGGCGGCATGATCTTCGGCGTCGCGACATCCGTCGTCTTCTGGGTGATTGGCGCGTACACGCCGTACCACTTCCACAATCTGCTGCCGGAGCAGGATATGTTCTTCATCACTCCATTCCAATCGCTTCTTGGCCTGGCATTCGGCTTCGGACTGCTGTGGGTCGTCCGCTGGCTCGGAGGCGTGGCCTTTCGGCGCGAGGCGATGGGCATGGGGGATGTCTTACTGATGGGGGCCGTGGGCGCACTGTTCGGACCCGTCGCCGCGTCCCTGACGCTGATCCTCTCGGCCGTCGCCGGTACGGTCGTCGGCATGGGGATGATTCTTCTGAAGAAAACGCGGCTCGGCGGCTGCACGGCGATTCCGTACGGACCTTACATCTGTCTCGGCTGTCTCGTCTGGATGTTCCGGGGAACCGAACTCGTCAGCTGGTACATGAACCTCCTCACGTGTCGCTGATGGTGGGCGGTGAGGGACTCGAACCCCCGACCTTGACCGTGTAAAGGTCCTGCTCTAACCAACTGAGCTAACCGCCCGGAAAAAGTCCCTAGATTATATCAAAAATCGTATCGGAAATGTTGTTGTGATCAGACTCTCGGTCGTCATCCCTACGAAAAACGAATCCGCCACCATCGCACGGGCGGTCAAGGCCTTTGCGGCATTGGTCGAACGGGGAGAAGGGGAGGTGATTGTCGTCGATAATTTCTCTTCCGATGATACGCGGGCACGGGCGCGGGCGGCAGGTGCGCGCGTGTTTGAACAAGGCCCCGAGCGGTGTGCGCAGCGGAATCGCGGCTGGCGCGAAGCGCGCGGGGATGCGGTGCTTTTCGTGGACGCGGACATGGAGGTTCCCGTCGCAACGCAACAGGAGATCCTTTCCCGTATGGATGCCGGCGGGGTGGACGCGCTTTTCGTGCGCGAAACGCGCATCGGCAAGGGGTTTCGTACGAAGGTCCGCAACTACGAACGTTCGTTTTACGATGGAACGTGCATCGACGGCCTGCGCGTCATCCGCCGGACGCTGCTGGAGACGATCGGCGGCTACGACGAGGGGTTGGTCGCCTGTGAGGATTGGGATCTCGACCATCGAATCCGGGATTGGGGCGCCCGTACGGCCATTACGCGCGGTGCGCTCTACCATCACGAAGAGGAGCTGTCCTTCGGTAAACTGATGGCGAAGAAGAAATACTATTCGGGGACAATGGAGGCCTATCGTCGAAAGTGGCCGGACGATCCGATCGTCCGGCGGCAATTCTCCCCCTGGTATCGTTTCTTTGGCGTGTTTCTGGAACGGGGGAAATGGCGCAAGGTTCTTCGTCACCCGTTTCTTTTCGCGGGCGTACTCTTCGAGCGCTTCGCCATTGGCGTCGTCTATCTTCTGAACCGGGGTACCTGACAAGATCAGATTCGCCATCTCCCGGCGACTCTCAGGTGAAGTGACGCGGTGAAAGCTCAAGCCGCCTTGGCCAGGCGTGAATGGTATCCCTGTGCGGAGTCTCCCTTGAGCGAGCGTCGGAGGATTAGGTTGACGACGGTTCACCCATACCGGCCTTGCCGCCGTTCCCTTTCGACAGATATTATAATTTCCTACGAAATGCGCAGCACAGCACACTCAAATATCCCCGGTTTCTGACCCCTAAAATCGACCGTACCCAATAGAACCAAGGGTGCGGTCGTCATTTTCAGTCCCAGAAAGTGAAAAAAGTGGTTTCGCTCCTGTCTCCGTGCAGCTCGCCGCAATCCTCCCCAGGAATTTGCGCAGCTGCTCTCGCGTTCTGAATGACGTCATGCAATCATTTCCCATGTGGTTTCCTTCCGCTATTTGACACCCGTGTATAGCTGCAGATGGAGTTCGAATTCCCGAGCGGATAGCGGCAGACGGGTTCGACTGCCCAGAAACGGCAGAATCAGCTCAAGACCGCGCGAGGATTCGCGAGGGTCCGGTAGCCATTTCCAAAATTGGGGATAATCCCCCGCATTTTCCCATTGCCCGATTTACCAAAAAGTTGGTATACTATGCTTTCCACGCCCACCTACGGGGTGGACACGGCTGAAAACCGTGAACACTAACAAACACCAAACAGACAAAGTACACATGGCAATTCGCAAGCCAACCCCTGCTGGTGAGAAGTCGGCCGTCATGGCCGCTATGCTCGACGCCGCAGGAGAATCCAAGTTCAAGAACGGCTGCCTCGTCGAGGGCACCGTCACCAGCGTCAATGGCGACGACGTAATCGTCGACATCGGCTACAAGAGCGCGGGTACCATCGACATCTCCGAGTTCGGCGAGGGTGCCGAAGTCAAGCCCGGCGACAAGGTCATGGTCATGCTCCGCGAGCTCGAGAACGACAAGTCCGGCACGGTCGTCCTCTCCAAGAAGGCCGCCGACGACAAGATCCGTTGGGAGAAGATCCTCGAGCGTTATGTCGAGGGCTGTGTCGTCACCGGCACGATCAAGAGCGCGGTTCGCGGCGGTCTGCTCGTTGCGATCGACGACGTCGAGGCGTTCCTCCCCGGCAGCCAGGTCGAGGTCACTCCGGTCAAGGAGCTCGAACCCTACGTCGGTCAGACGTTCGATTTCAAGGTCATCAAGATTTCCAACGAGCGCCGTAATCTCATCGTTTCGCGCCGCGAACTCATCGAAGGTACGCTGGCCGAAAAGAAGGCCGAGCTGCTCGCGTCCCTCCAGGTCGGCGAGATCAAGAAGGGCCGCGTGAAGAACATTACGGACTTCGGCGCGTTCATCGATCTCGATGGCCTCGACGGTCTCCTCCACATCACCGATATGAGCTGGGGCCGCATCAAGCATCCGAGTGAAATGCTCAAGGTCGGGCAGGAGCTCGACGTCATGGTCCTCGAAGTCGACCGTGACCGCGAGCGCGTCAGCCTCGGTCTCAAGCAGACGCAGCCCAATCCGTGGGATGCGATCCAGGATCAGTTCCCGGTTGGCTCCCGCGTCTCGGGCAAGGTCGTCAATCTCGCCGCCTACGGTGCGTTCGTCGAAATCGCCCCTGGCATCGAAGGTCTCGTCCACATCTCCGAGTTCAGCTGGACCAAGCGCGTTGCCCGCGCGAGCGATATGCTCGCCATCGGCGACGAGGTTCAGGTCGTCGTCCTTTCGATTGACGTCGAGAACCAGAAGATTGCGCTCGGCATCCGCCAGACCCAGGCCAATCCGTGGGATACGGTGCAGGATCGCTTCCCGGTCGGCTCGAAGGTCAAGGGCAAGGTCCGCAACTTCACGACGTATGGTGCGTTCGTCGAGCTCGAAGAGGGCATCGACGGCATGATCCACGTCAGCGACATGAGCTGGACGCGCAAGATCAACCATCCGTCGGAGTGCCTCCAGAAGGGTCAGGAAGTCGAGGCGGTCGTGCTTGACGTCAATCCGACGGAGCAGCGCATTTCGCTCGGTCTCAAGCAGGCCCAGAACGATCCCTGGTCGGACATCGCCGCCAAGTACGCGGTCGGTTCGGTCGTCAAGGGCAAGGTCTCCAAAATCGCCTCGTTCGGCGCGTTCATCGAACTTGAGGACGGTGTCGACGGTCTTGTCCACATCTCCCAGATCTCCGATCAGCGCATCGAGAAGGTCAAGGACGCGCTGGACGTCGGCCAGGAGGTCGAGGCCCGCGTCGTCAAGGTCGATCGCGGCGAGCGTCGCATCGGTCTCTCCATCCGTGCGATGACGATGACCGAAGATGAGATCAGGAAGCTTGAGGCGGGTGCCGCAGGCGAAACGTCGGCGCCGACCAACGTCAGGACGGCGGGCAGCGAAAACCTCGGCAATGCGTTCGAGGCCGCGTTCGCGAATGTCGAATGGCAGCCCGGCAATTAGTCTACTTCAAACGAAAGGAACACGAAAATGTCCAGAGTTTGTGATATCTGCGGTAAGGGCCCGTCGACCGGCAACGTCGTTGTCCGCAAGGGTTCGCCGAAGTACAAGGGTGGCATCGGTCTGCATACGACCGGCATCACCAAGCGCCGCTTCCTGCCGAACCTCCAGTCCGTCCGCACGACGGACGGCAAGGGGAACACGAAGCGCATCTGCGTCTGCACCCGCTGCCTGAAGAACGGTAAGGTCAACAAGGCGTAATCATGGCGGTGAACCCCCGCGTCGCGTCTTCGACAGGCCACGGGGGTTCTCGTCAAGCCTTCTTAGCAACTGAATCTGTTAACAGAAAACAAAACAAAAGGAACAATAAAATGGCAATCAAGGTTGGTATCAACGGCTTCGGCCGTATCGGCCGCATGGTTTTCCGCGCGGCGGTTGAAAACTTCAACGACGTCGAGATCGTCGGCATCAACGATCTTCTCGATCCGGACTACCTTGCGTACATGCTCAAGTACGACTCCGTCCACGGCACGTTCAAGCACGACATCAAGGTCGAGGGTTCGACGATGTACGTTGACGGCAAGGCGATCCGTCTGACGGCTGAGAAGGATCCGACCCAGCTCAAGTGGAATGAAGTCGACGCCGAGATCGTCGTCGAGTCCACGGGTCTCTTCCTCACGGATGAGAAGGCTCGCCAGCACATCACCGCAGGCGCCAAGAAGGTCATCATGTCCGCGCCTTCCAAGGACGCGACCCCGATGTTCGTCTACGGCGTCAACCACACGACCTACGCCGGTCAGGACATCATCTCCAACGCCTCCTGCACGACGAACTGCCTCGCGCCGATCTCCAAGGTCCTCAACGACAAGTTCGGCATCAAGCGCGGCCTCATGACGACGATCCACGCCGCGACCGCGACGCAGAAGACCGTCGATGGTCCGTCCAAGAAGGATTGGCGCGGCGGACGCGGCATCCTCGAGAACATGATTCCGTCCTCCACGGGTGCGGCGAAGGCTGTCGGCAAGGTTCTCCCGGCCCTCAACGGCAAGCTCACGGGCATGTCCGTCCGCGTTCCGACCTCCGACGTCTCGTTCGTCGACCTCACGGCCGAGCTCGAGAAGCCGGCGACCTACGAGGAAATCTGCGCGGCAATGAAGGAAGCCTCCGAGACGTGCGTCTGCAAGGGCGGTCTCAAGGGCGTCCTCGGCTACACCGACGAAGCGGTCGTCTCAACCGACTTCCGCAACGAATCCAAGACCTCCGTCTTCGACGTCAAGGCCGGCATTCAGCTCGACCCGACGTTCGTCAAGGTCTGCGCGTGGTACGACAACGAATGGGGTTACTCGAACAAGGTTGTCGAAATGGCCCGCGTGATCGCCGGCAAGTAAGTCCTTGCGACTTGCGAATCAAAAGAAAATCCGTCGACTTTGGTCGGCGGGTTTTCTTTTTGCTATAATCTCCGCCATGCGATTTTCACTGGGAGTACTGCTTTCGGTCGGGGCGATGACAGCGGATGCCGTCACCGTCTCGGATATTGCCCAGATGACGCGCGCAGAAGCCTGGGACCGGCCGTCATGCGTGCTTACGGGAGTCGTTACCTGCGCCTTCCAGTGGCAGGAGAATTCCTTTACCCTGGCGGATGTCGCCGATCCTGACGGCCCGGCGATCTACGTGGGCGGTGACATTCCCGGATATCCGCTGGCGGAGCTGGTCGGTGCGCAGAAGCCCGAACCCGGCGATGTCGTGCATATTCGCGGGTGCATCCTGCCGCTGATGCTCGAACCGGGCGTCGCGGCCGCGCGAATCACGGTGACGGGGCGCCAGACGCTGGATGCGCCGCCGGAGATTCGCTTGGCGGATCTCATGACGGGGCGCTACAACAACCGCCGCGTGTGCGTGACGGGCATTCTGCGGTGCGTTCACGTCCAGGATTCGGTGACGCTCCTGGAGCTGGGGACGCCCGATGGCGTCATCAAGGTACATGTGCGCGGCGCCTGGCCGGAGCTCGCCGAGTTCCGTGATGCCGAGCTGGCGGTGAACGGCGTGTGCACGCCGAACTACAATTCGCGTGCCGAATTCCTGCGACCCGAGGTCGAGGCGATCTCCCGGGAGGCGATTCACGTAATCCCCTCCCGCCAACCGGTGCGCGCGGTCCAGAAGGACGCCGGCCGGCCGTTCGGTGTCGTGGCCTGGAGTCCAAGCGGCTATGACGGGCATCTGCGCAAGCTGAATGGCGAAGTGACCTACGTGAATCCAGCGCAGGGTTTCTTCGTCTTGCAGAGCGGAACCGCCGTGCGCGTCAATCTGGATGAGGACGATCTGCCACAGGTGGGGGATCTCGTGGAGGCCGATGGATTCCCGACGGTGTCCGACGACTGCGGCGTGCTGGACGCAGGGCGCTTCCGGCGTCTCGGTACGGTCGCCACCCGTCTGGCGCCGCAACCGCTCGCCACCGGGGCGCTCACCCAGATTCTCCATAGCGGCGACGCCGGCGAATACGATTGCCACTACCGCCTCGTGAAGATCGCCGGCCGCATCGTCTCGGTCGACCGTCTGCCGGTTGACGCGGCGGAACTGACGCTGGCGGTGGGTGCGCATCGCGTCGCCGTGCGGCTGAATGCTGGTGCCGGGGAACTTCCCGAAGCGTTGTTCGACAATCCGCCGGTTGTCGTCTCAGGCGTATTAAAGGTGCGCTACGACATGCGGAACAAACTGGGGCGCGGCCTGGGAATCGAAGGATTTACCCTGCTCATGCGCGATCGGAACGATCTTACGGTGCTGTCCGATGCGGCGACGATCCGACGGCGGGTTGCGCGCCTGGCGACACGTCTCGGGCTCTGGCTGCTGCTGCCGTTGGCCGCGCTCGCGTTGTGGATGTGGGTGCGCATGACCCGGCAGCATGAGCGGGCACGCGCCGTCTCCGCCGATCGCCGACGCATGGCCGAAGAGCTCCACGACACCATCGCGCAGTATCTGTCAGGCGCACGGCTCCTGCTGTTTTCGGTGCAGGGCGAGGCGGAAGCAGCGCTTTCACCGGCGGCGCGTGGCGCCGTATCGATGGCGGGCGATATCCTGGAGACCGCCCGGCGCGAACTGCGGGATAAAATCCTCAATCTGCAGAGCGATGAACTGCTGACGCGTCCGCTCGCGCAGCTGCTGAAGGAGATTGCCACCCGAACGAACGTCGTGAGCGGGGCGCGCGTGCGCACGCGTCTGCGCGGACTTCCCGCCGACATCTCCGCCCAGATGAAGAATGATCTTCTGGCGACGGTGCAGGAGGCGATTTCGAATGCCATCAAACACGGGCATGCGCGGCGCATCGTCATCGTGTCCGATCCGATTGTTCCGTTTGGCTTTGCACTCAGCATCCTCAACGACGGCGCGAAGTTCGACGCCGCAGCCGCGCTGGGGCCCGAGACGGGGCATTTCGGACTTTCGAGCATGCGCGAACGGGCGACGCGCAACGGCTTTACGCTGACCTTCGGCGAACGGAAGGGCTGGACGGAAGTTCGTCTTGAAAGGAAAAGGCAATGAAGAAAATCAGGGTTGCGGTCGTGGACGATCACGCGGTCATGCGGATGGGATTGAAGTATGCGCTGTCCGTCTTCAAGGATCTCGAACTCGTCGGTGAGCATCCCGACGGCGAGGGTGCCTGCGCGTTCGTTGAGAAGACGAAGCCCGATATAGTTCTCATGGATATCCGCATGCCGGGGAAGGGGGGTATCGAGGCCCTGCGCGAGATCCTCGCGGCACAACCCGAACAGAAGGTCGTCATGCTGACGACGGTCGGCACCGAAGAGTCTGTCTATCAGGCGCTTAACGCCGGTGCGAAGGGTTATGTGATGAAGGACTCGGCGCCAAACCATATCGTGGACGCGATCCGCGCCGTGGCCGGGGGCGGCACCTACATTCCGACGGATGTCCGCGACCTCTATGCCGCGCGGGCGACCTCGCCCGAACTCACGCCACGCGAACGCGAGTCGCTGACACTCCTGTCCAAGGGACTTTCCAACCGCGAGATTGCCGCACGGCTCGGCATCTCCGAAGACGGTGCCAAGATTCATCTCAAGCACGTCAACGAAAAACTCGGCGCCAAGGATCGCGTCGACGCCGTCGTCATCGGTCTTAAGAAGGGGCTTCTCCACTTCTGAAAATCCGGATGCATTCGGGGACTGTTCCCCGTGGATTCCATCAGACCTCGCGGATTTGCGCGTTTAAGTAGGTTATTTTGCGCATATTGGCATTGTTCGGCTCGTGGATGTTTGTTATCATTCGAGGGGTCGGGTTGTTTCATGGAAAACAAAAGGAGTCGTGAATGAAACTGGGTAGACTGATGGCGGGCATGTGGGTGCTTTTCAGTTGCTTGGCGGCGTATTCCAGTCTGCCGCAAGGGGCTGAAGCGTTTACCTGCGAGGTAAAGACCGTTCCGTATGTCAACGATACGGCTTTCACGACATGGGGAAATCAGCAGACAACCAAAGCTGATGCGGTCGAGGTCTGTCTCTTCAAGAATCTGAAATTGACGGAGATCGTCGGATTTTCCGCGACAAGCTATCGCGCATTTGGCGGCAATCTTTTCGAATCATACGCCATCGACATCGTTTATACGGAGAAACCCGAGCAGCCCTCGCAGGACAATTATGATTACAACGGTTTTTATTTCTTCACCGTGGCGGAAGACGGGCAGACCGCAACATTGCAGGTGCAGACGAAGGCCAAGGGCTATAATGGGAATTTGCACATGACGGAATTTGTCATCTTGCGGCAAGAGGGGGATGACGTTTGGGGTTGCGTCCGCGGCATGAAGTACTGCTATGGCGCCAGTTACGGCGATGACTGCACGACGAAAGGGAACAACAATGTCAACAAGTATTACTATGACGATGATGCGATGAATTCGGGACATGAGGTCGCGAATTACTCATTGCAGGATTTCGTCGCCTACCGTCTGCCGGAGGGCGCAGCCTATACGGTCACATTTGTCGGGATGGATGGTGCCGTAATCGGCGAGCCGCAGGAAGTGGCTTACGGTGAAGCTGCCGTAGCGCCGGATCCGCCGGCGGTCGAGGGTTATGTGTTCTGGAAATGGGATGCGGACTTTTCGAATATCACGGATTCGATGACCGTAACGGCTCTCTACCATCGGCTTTGCACGGTGACGTTCAAGGATGCGGACGGAAGCGTTTTGAAGACCGAGACTGTCGAGGAAACCTATGGTGCCACGGCACCGGACATGACGGACAAGGAAGGCTTTTTGGCATAGGATACGGACTTTGACGTCGTGACCGGGGATTTGGTCGTGACGGCGCTGTACGGCGACCCTCCGGATTTTGTCCAGGAGCTTATCGACAGCGGCCTGTTGGAGGGGCTTTCGGACGCTCTGATTTTTGGCGCGGACGATCAGATTTGGAATTCGGACAGCAAGACATGGTATACGTCGAACGGTGTCGCCACGAAGTGGAAAGCGGGTTCGACTGCCCTCATTTCGAACTCGGGGGAGATAACAATTTCCGGAGAGCAGACGGTCGGCGGCATCGTTATTTTGTTCAATGCGTCGAAGGTCTCTTTCTCGGGCGATCCGTTCATTTTCACGGGTTCGGCGGAGTTGCGGTATGACACAACGGCCACTGTCACGTTCAACAACGGCATCGGCGGCACGGCCGGCCTTACGCAGAATGCCGCCGAAGGGGTCGTCTCTCCCCTGACGGAATTCACGGGCGATTATACGGCGACGGGGCCGATGATGGTCAATGCCGGAACCATTGCAGTGATTGGCGAAGGCACGCTTTTCGGCGGCAGTTTTGTCGAAACGGGAAGCAGTTGTGCGACTCCCATCATTCTTGGGGACGAAGGCTCGTTCTTGTTCGATTCGACGGCTGCGCAGGTCTTTGCGACGCTGTTGAACGCGACCAATGAAGGGTCCGGATATGGCACGATCAAGAAATGCGTCACGAACGGGCGTTTCGCGATCGGGCCGCATGCGCGCGGGGTTACATTCAAATGTTCTTCCGAAGGTCTGCACCGGTTTTACAATGGCGTCGACATCTACGGAACGGTGACGGTGGAGAACGGGAACTATCACTTTTTCAACGAAAATACATATGGCATGACCATCCATGACGGCGGCGTGCTCAATTTGGGCACCGGTTACGGGGAATACGGCCATCGCGACCAGATTTTAACGTGCCTTGCCGGAGGAATTGTCAACTATACAACGGTTCAGTCCATGGGCCGTGCGGATAACACGGCGACATTTGATGGCGGCACCGGAAACTTTACGGCCGATTATTCGACTTCGAATTCTGATACTGCAATGAAGTCCATCGTTCTGAAGAATGGCGGATCTTTGGCCGGAATCATGATGACTTGGGGTTGGAACCAGACAACCTGCACCTTGACGGTCGATGGAACGTCTGCGTCCACCGTCTCGTTGGAAAAGATCCGTTTCGGCCAGGCCGGCGTCACTGCGGCGTCCTCCAAGAAGATGCTGGAGAATCTGCTTGTCAACGACGTGACGGGCGATTCCGGAGCCGACCTGACGATTTCCTCCACGCTCTACAAGAATGCGACAGCGACTTGCGAAGAGGGGGCCGAGGCCTTCTTCGGCATGGTCAAGCAAGGGGCGGGCATGGTGTTGTTCACGGGTGCGTCTCCGGAGTATGGAGCCTCGCTGACCATGGAGGCGGGTACGGTCGCATTTGGTCCGGCGGCGGTTTTCGGCGCTTCGACACTCATTGTCAACGGCGATGCAACGATTGATGTGGCGTGGGGCGCGAAGGTGACGTTCGACGATTCGTCATCGATGGTCTGGGCGGACGGGGCGACGCTCTCGTTCACGGGTGATTTCGGGCGTACATCCGTGCGCGTGGGTACTGGCGCGGCGGCGCTGACGGATACCCAGCTCGCGGCGATTCGGTATGTGCGCGCCGACGGCAAGGCGCGTCCGCTGACCATTGATGCGGAAGGCTATCTCCAGCCGCCCGCGCAAGGTACGCGGATCTTCCTTCGGTAGAAACGGCCGAATGATGATGTCAACGGGATGCGCAATAAACGGAGATAGGGACGCAATAAACGGATACAGGGAAAGGAAAAGACGGGATCATGAGGAAGGTTGCATTGATTGGTTTATCGGTGTTGACGGCTTTGTTCGTAGAGGCGGCAGGACCGAAGGTGTCCATTCTTGGCGATAGCTACTCGACCTTTACGGGATATGTGACGCCGGCCGGCAATGCCGTCTGGTACCATGCCGAACGGAAGACCGCCGGACTGGAATCCGTCGAACAGACCTGGTGGATGCAGGTCATCAAAGGCATGGGCGGAACCCTTGAGGTGAACAATTCCTTCTCGGGTTCCACGATCTGCTCGACCGGCTATGGTGGAAAGGACTGTCTGCAGACGTGCTTCGTCACCCGGGCGGAGGCGCTGGGCAAGCCGGATGTCATTCTGGTCTGCGGTGGCACGAATGACGCCTGGGCTCAATCGCCGATCGGCGAATTCAAGTACAACGGCTGGAAAACGGAGGATCTCAAATCCTTCCGTCCGGCCTGCGCCAAGATGCTCGTGACGCTGAAGAAGAAATACCCGCAGGCGAAGATCGTCTTCGTGCTCAACAGCGGGATTGGAAGCGTCGTCCCGGCCTCGGTGGCCGAGATCTGCAAACACTATCAGATTCCCGTGGTGAATATTCCGGAATCGTGCGAGAAAATGGACGGGCATCCGACCGTTGCCGGCATGAAGGCGATCTCCGAAGCGGTGCTGGCGTATATCCAGAAAAATGCGCGGAAATACGGAGTCAAGGCCAACAAGCCGACGCGGCCGGCGTCCACGCGGATGACGCGGAAGGCTTCGGCGGGAAAGGCCGAGACCGCTCTGGGGGTGAAGTCCGTCCAGAAGGCGATTCCGGATGTGCTGACGGCGGAAGATTCGAAGACGACAATCGGATCGCCGCGCTATCTGCCGCTCAGGTGGCTGAGCCTTGGTACGTCCATCACGTGGTACAATAGCCATGCGGGCGGGCTGTTCCAGAAAGGTTACCAGTCGTGGCTCATGGATCAGATCAAGTTCGCGGGCTTCACGAACAAGGGCATCAGCGGCGCCTGTCTCAAGTCCACGCTATGGTGCATTGAGGACGCCGACCTCTATACCATCGAGCACGGCATCAATGACTGGGGAAACCGCGTTGCACCGGGTACGATGGCCGACTACGAGCACAACACCGACAACGGCACCTTCGCGGCAACCTACCGTCAGATCATCGACAAGCTCCGCGCGACGAATCCGAAGGCGACAATCATCCTCTGCACGCCGCGCAAGGGCTACGGCTTCGGCGATTATCTTCCCGCGACGTGCGACGCGCAGCAGCGTGCGGGCGACGACGGCAAACCCGGCTACTATCTCAGGGAATACGCGGAACTCGTCCGCGCCATTGCGAAGAAGGAGAATCTGCCGCTGGCGGACTTCTACGCGACGTGCGGCGAGCAGGACGAACTGGCGGGCCTTTCTATCGACGTGGCGCTTCATCCGAACGACGCGGGCTATCAACGCATGGCTAACATCCTTGCCAAGACGATGATGAAAGTCTTCCCCGACGCGGAGCTGCTGAAAGACAAGAAGATGATCTTTACGGACGACGGCACGGCGAAGGATGTCGTCGTGACGAAGTTTCTTTCCTCGACCGAGCAGGTCGTGCTTAAGGGGACGGATATCGCCAAGGTCAAGGTTACGTCCGCGAAGCTCGGCGGCGGTTGGGTGCCGGGCGGGCCGTACGACTGTCAGGTTCATTTTGAGGACTACGACCCCGAAACGAAGACCTATACGTGCCAGCTGCAGAGTTGCTCGCCGCAGGACAAGTGCATGCGCGTGATCGCCATCGAGCTCAAACAGGAATTCAACGGCGATGTCCTTGGCCGTGTGCTGTGGAACCGCTACCGTTTCAACTGCGAGGATTACGGAATCAACTTCGCAACCAAAGGCAACTACCACGGCGGTTGCGCCAGCGCATCCGACTACTCCAACCAAGGCTACGTCATCGGCAGGATGACGCTCAGCGTAAACAAGTGATTGTCCTGGCGCCACGGCACGGGGCGCCAGGCACCCGATCTCACTACTCCACCCCGGCGGGCTTCTCGTTGACGTAGCCCGCCGGACCCGTCTTGGTCGGGAAGACGACTGTCGCGCCCGTCTCGGCAATCGACATGCGCAGGTTCGTCTGCGCCACCTGCATGGAGTCGTATTTGAGCGTCAGGACGAGATTGCCGTTCGCGGCCATGTCCCAGTGATAGGAATCCTTTAGAACGCCCTGATAGCGTTCGAGCGCACGCGTCGCCCGCTTCATCCGAATGGCGTCATCCAGCGTCATGCCCTGAATCTCGATGTCGCAGGTGCGGATGTCCTCGCGGCGGCAACCGGCGAACAGCCCCAGGAACAGAACGCACGGAAGAATCCAATGGGAACATCTGACGGTCTTCATTTTCCTTCCTTTCCCCTGTCTCATTTGAACGTCGTCGGATCCACATCAGGGCCGAAGGGCGAAAGTTCGCGCAGTTTCTTGATAACCGGCGGCAGCTTCTCCAGCACGTAATCGACCTCTTCCATCGTGTTGTAGCGCGACAGCGAGAAGCGGACGGAACCGTGGACGGCGATGAACGGCACGCCCATCGCGCGGATGACGTGGCTTGGGTCGAGCGAACCGGAAGCACAGGCGCTACCGGTCGAGATGCAGATGCCGAGATCGGAGAGGTGATAGGCGATGGCCTCGCCCTCGATGTATTCGAAGCTGAGGTTGAGCGTATTCGGCAGACGGTTCGCACGGTCGCCGTTGACGCGCACATTCGGGCATCGGGCGAGAATGCCCGCCTCAAGCTTATCGCGGAGCCTCGTCAACGTCTCGCCCTCCGCCGCCATGCCGAGCCGCGCGAGTTCGCATGCCTTTGCGAGACCGATGATGTACGGCACGTTCTCGGTCCCGGCGCGACGCCCCGACTCCTGATGGCCGCCCAGCATGAAAGGCTTGAGTTTCGTACCCTTGCGGACATAGAAGATGCCGATTCCCTTGGGGGCATGGAACTTGTGCCCGCTCATCGACAGCATATCGACGGGAACCTTGGAGACATCGACGGGAATCTTGCCCGCGACCTGAACGGCATCCGTATGGAGTATGGCGCCATATTCCCTGCAGATCTCGGCAATCTTCTCGATGGGGAAGACGGTGCCGGTTTCGTTATTCGCCCACATGATGGAAACGAAAGCGTTCTTCGTACCCTTGAGTTCGGCGCGGAGCTGGTCGAGATCCATTTGCCCGACCCCGTTGACGGGCAGTTCAACCTCCGTGTAACCCAGTGCCTTGAGCCGACGGCACGGTTGGAGGACGGCGGGATGTTCAACCGCCGTCGTGACGATCTTCGTAGCCCTGCCGTAGTAGTCAGCCGTGCCACGAATCGCCGCATTGTCGGATTCCGTCGCGCAGGAGGTGAAGATGATCTCCTCGGGCGAGCAGTTCAGGAACGCGGCAACTTCCTCACGTGCGCGCGCGACGAATTTGGCGACCTGTCCGCCAAAGGCATGCATCGAGCTGGGGTTGCCGTAGAGCTTGTCGAAGAAGGGCATCATCACGTCCCGCACTTCGGGTGCCACGGCGGTCGTAGCGTTGTTGTCGAGATAAACGGTCTTATCCATGATTGGAGCGTAGTATATCACATTTCTCCTTGCGCCATTCCATTCTTTTTACCGTAAGTTTGTCCCGGGTGGGGCAATGCAGAATTACCTTCGGCTGTCACTTGTATGTTTCAGAATTTTTTACTATAATTTTCGTTAAAACAAGTGGGGGAATTCCGAATGTCTGATGCGAGAACGCCGATTGTTCCGAAAAAGTATCTAGCCATCTTCATTCTGCTGGTGAGTTGTTTTGCGCTCTGGGGGCTCTTGAACAACATGACCGACAATCTGGTTCCGGCGTTCCAGAAGATCTTCATGACCAGCCAGTCAACCGCCGGCTACGTGCAGATCTCGTTCTACGGGGCCTATTCGGCGGTTGCGCTCTTCGCTTCGCTGCTGATCCAGAAGGCGGGCTACCGCGCCGGCGTGCTGACGGGGCTGGGGGTCTACGTGATCGGCGCCTTGCTCTACATTCCCGCCTGCGTGCTGCAGAGCTTTTGGGTGTATATCGTCGGCATCTTCATCGTGGCCGGCGGATGCGCGGTGCTTGAGACGACCTGCAACCCCTACGTGCTCGCCCTCGGTGACGAGTCGACTGCGGTGCGGCGGCTTAATTTCGCGCAGATGTTCAATCCGCTGGGGTCGCTCGCGGGCATACTGCTCGCCAAGGAGCTGATTCTGGCCAAACTCGATCCGGCATCGATCGAAGAGCGCCAGCAAATGGCCGGCGAGGCGCTCAAGGCCGTTGTCGACAAAGAGCTTTTCTGGGTTTGCGTTCCGTACGTTGGCCTTTGCGCAATCTGCGCGGCGATCTGGATATTCTGTTTTGTCTCCAAACCGACCGATGTCGACCGGGTGTCGGCGGAGAAAACCGATTATGCGGCAATCTGCCGGATTCTCGCCTGTAGCCCCAGGTGGTATCTTGGGGTCGTCACCCAGTGCTTCTACGTGGGCGTGCAGATCGCCGCGTGGACCTGGATGAACGTCTACTGCCAGAAGGAGCTGGGAATTTCCGCGGCCAAGGCGGCCAGCTACTATCTTATCGCCATTTCCGTGTTCATCGTCTGCCGGTGGGCGGCGACTTTCGCGATGAAATACTGCAGTCCGGCCAAACTCATGGCGTTGTTCGCGTTCCTCGCCATTCTCTGCACCGCCGGCGTCATGTATCTGCCGACAAAAATCGTGTTCTCCGTCGGCGGGCTGCCTTTCTCGTACAACGTGATCTGTCTCGTGCTCATGTCGGGCTGCATGTCGCTGATGTTTCCGACGATCTACGGCATCGCCCTCGGCGGTATCGACCAGCGCGCCCACAAGCTTGGCGCCGCAGGGCTGATCATGGCGATCGTCGGCGGGGCGCTGCTCACGCCGTGGATGGCGAAAATCATCGGCGATGCCAATTCAACATGGTGCTCGCTCACGGGTTTCTTCGATCCCACGTGGGACGCGAACCTTCGGCTCTCCCAGGTGTCGCTGCGCGCGTCGTTCGTCGTACCGGCGATCTGCTTCGCCGTCGTTCTCGTCTACGCCCTCATCTTTTCGCGGGAGCGCAAATGACGCAATTAGGCGATTCCGGGCGGCGGAAGATATTGTGAGGTGAGGCAAAGGCCTTTTATCGAACGTGCGTATCGTGCTATAATACTGCGCGTCGTACAAATCCCAACAAACGGGAGATAGAAAAATAGGGAAAGGAATAAGTTATGGCTCAGACTGTTTTCTCGGCGAATGGCTATCCCAAGGTGGGCATTCGGCCGATTATCGACGGGCGTCGGCGCGGCGTACGCGAATCGCTCGAAGATCAGACGATGGAGATGGCGAAGGCCGCCGCCCGGCTCATTCGCGACAATCTCACGTATCCAGATGGTACGCCCGTAGAGTGCGTCATCGCCGATACCACGATCGGTGGACGCTTTGAGGCGGCGATGTGCGCGAATAAGTTCCGCGATAACAATGTCGGCGTCTCGCTCTCCGTCACTCCGTGCTGGTGCTACGGAACGGAGACGATGGATCTCGATCCGCAGATTCCGAAGGCCGTGTGGGGCTTCAATGGCACGGAGCGTCCGGGTGCCGTTTATCTCGCCTGCATGCTCGCGGGCTATGCACAGCGCGGTATGCCGGCCTATGGTATCTACGGCCGCGAGGTGCAGAACCGCGACGAGTCCGCGAAAATTCCCTCCGATGTCGCAGAGAAGATCCTGCGTTTCACCAAGGCGGGGCTCGCGGTCGCGATGATGAAGGGCAAGAGCTATCTCTCGATCGGCACCAGCTCAATGGGCATTGCCGGTTCGTTCGTCGACGTCGATTTCATGCAGGACTACCTTGGGCTGGCACCGGAGAACATGGACGAGTGCGAAATTCTCCGTCGCGTCGAAGAGGGCATCTACGACAAGGAGGAGTACGAGAAGGCCCTCGCGTGGATGCGCAAGAACCTCAAGGAAGGTCCGGACTACAATCCCGTCAAGATCCAGAAGTCGCGCGCCGAGAAAGACCGCGACTGGGAATTCATCGCCAAGATGGCGATCATCATCCGTGATATGATGGTTGGCAATGAAAAGCTCAAGGAGATGGGTTTCGGCGAAGAGGCCGTCGGTCGCAACGCCATCGCCGGCGGCTTCCAGGGTCAGCGCCAGTGGACCGACCATTGGCCGAACGGCGACGTCGCTGAAGTCATGTGCAACAGTTCATTCGACTGGAACGGCAGGAAGATGCCGCAGATTCTGGCGACCGAAAACGACTCGCTCAATGGCATCTGCATGCTCCTCATGTGGCTTCTGACGAATAAAGCCTCGATGTTCGCCGACGTGCGCACCTACTGGTCGGATGCGGCCGTCAGGCGCGCAACGGGAAAGGGTCTGCCGAAGGAGGCGAAGCAGGGCATCATCCACCTCCTCAACTCAGGTTCGTGCTGCCTCGATGCGGCGGGCGAGATGAAGGAAAAGGAGAAGAGCGTCTTCAAGAACTGGTGGGAAGTCACGCAGAAGGACATCGATGCCACGCTCAAGGCCACGAAGTGGGTGCCGGCGGGTGTCGAATATTTCCGCGGCGGCGGTTTCTCCAGTTCCTTCCTCACTCCGAAGGGCATGCCGTTGACGATGATTCGCATTTCCATCGTCAAGGGCCAGGGTCCCGTTCTGCAGATTGCCGAAGGCTGGTCCGTTGAACTGGCCGCGCAGCAGCAGAAGGCACTGATGGCGCGCACAAACCCCGAATGGCCGTGCACGTGGTTCACGCCGCGGCTGACGGGCAAGGGCTATTTCAAGGACGTCTACAGCGTCATGAACGCCTGGGCCGCCAACCATGGTGCCATCGCCTACGGGCACATCGGTGCCGATCTCATTACGCTCGCCTCGATGCTGCGCATCCCGGTTGCGATGCACAACGTCCCGGAAGAGCAGGTCTTCACGCCGCACTGCTGGGGGCTCTTCGGCGCGTCGGACGATCCGACGGGTGCCGACTTCCGCGCCTGCAAGAACTTCGGTCCGCTCTACGCGACCAACCGCTGACGATTCGCTTCCTGCAAACATGGAGAAAACACCCCCGGCTTGCGCCGGGGGTGTTTTATTCCTTCGGTGACGTGCTAAAAGTCGAATCAGTCGAGGGGAATCGACCAGCCCGATGAAGCGTGATCCGTCGGCTGGGCATCGCGCGTCGGCGCTTTGTCGGCGGGTGGCGTGGTTTCGTCTTCTTCTTCGTCATCCTCAAAGTAGCGGAGCGAACCGTCGGCGCGACGAATGGGCTTGACGCCATCGGGCTTTTTCTGAACGGCGGCGGGAACGGGTTTGGCGGGAAGGGGATTATCCCGAAGATCCTCATCCGCTCCATCTTCATCGTCGTCAGCCAGATACGTGTAAGCTTCCCGGGTGACGGGAACGCTCTTTCGCGGAGAATTCTTCTCGGCATCGAGTTTCCGGTAATAATCCGGATAGAGACGGCGGCGGTGAAGTTCAATCTCCTGCTGACGCAGCCGTTCCTTCTCCTTGGCCAACTCTTCCTTTTCCTTGGTAATTCGTGCGCGCTCGGCCTTGTTCTTCTTCTCCAGTTCCAGTTGCTCGGAAGAAGGGGGGGCGATCGGCTGCTGTTTGGCCTTGACCTGTGCGGCGGCGGCTTCCGCCGCTTTCCTGACGGCTTCTTCGGCGGCTTTCTGCTTTTCCTCGATCAGTTTGAGCTGTTGGTCGGCGAGCTGCTTCTGAAGCGCACTGACGGTGTCGGTCAGAACCTTGAACGCGGCTTCGTTCTGCGGGTTCGCCGAAGGCGCCTGCAACGCCGCATGCTGGCGTTCGCGCTCCTGAAGCATATACTGAATCAGCTTGTCGTTGGTGTCGTTCCTAGAGGTGCTCATGGCTATCAGGAGTGCCACGAACACGCCCACGACAATCGTGAGGATGATGGCGAAGAAGACGCAGAGCGTCGTCATGCGTTTCTGCGCTTTGGCCTGTTCGGCGTCAATATATTGCTGAAAAGCCTTGAGGACAGGAAAATCGCCCATTGCGTCAGCCTGTCCGTAGACGCTGACCGCACCTTCTTCGGGAATACCTGGCTCGACGTTAGGAATCTTGGAATCGTTCATGGGAGTATTATAGCATATAAATCATCTGGTATTTTGCCATAACAAGACCAGAAATGCGCCCGCGTAGCTATCTCGCATAATGCGTATTATGTTAACTATGATGCAGGAAGTCCAAACGCTTCTGGATGGTTGCCTCGTACCCCTGTTCGGTTGGACGGTAATATTTCTTTGGTATGTCCAGATACGCCTGTTCGACGAAATGGTTGGCGAAGGCGTGCGGATATTTGTACGCCGTGACCCTGCCGCTGCCGATGGCGTTCACGTGCTTGTTCTTGAGGTGCTCGGGCACGGGCTGGACGGCGTTGGATTCGATATCCGCCATCGCTTCGCTGATGGCCATGCAGCTCGCATTGGATTTGGGCGCTGACGCTAGATAGGTCGTCGCCTGGGACAGGTTGATCGCACACTCGGGCATGCCGACGAATTCGCAGGCCTGCATGGCCGCCACGGCGACCGTCAGCCCCCGCGGATCGGCGTTACCGACATCCTCACTGGCACTGATGACGAGTCGCCGCGCGATGAAGCGCGGATCTTCCCCCGCCGACAGCATCTTGCCGAGCCAGTAGACGGCTGCATCGGGATCGCTACCGCGAATGGACTTGATGAAGGCCGAGATGGTGTCGTAGTGGCCATCTTCCTTTTTGTCATATCGCACCTGCCGTCTTTGGACACATTCCTGGATGACGTCTAGCGTCAAGTGGATGACGCCCTTTTCATCCGTCGGTGTCGAACGCATGGCAATCTCAAGGGCCGTCAGCGCATGGCGGGCGTCGCCATCGCAGATGGTTGCAAGGAAATCGCGTGCGTCCGGGTCTAATTCGGAAGGGAGGCGCCCGTAGCCCCTTTTCGCGTCCGTAAGCGCCCTTTCCAACAGCCGCGACACCGCTTCGGGCGACAGGGCGTGCAGTTCGAAGACGAGCGAACGCGAGGTCAGCGGCGTATTGATGAAGAAATTGGGGTTATGCGTCGTCGCGCCGATGAGAACAACCGTACCGTTTTCGACATAGGGAAGCAGAACATCCTGTTGCGATTTGTTAAAGCGATGGATTTCATCGATGAAGAGAATCGTGCCTTCGCCGCCCAACTCGTTTCGGGCACGGTTGCAGATCTCACGAATGTCCGCCACCCCGGAGACGACGCCGGACAGGCGCACGAAGTTGCGTTTCGTCGTCCGGGCGATCACTTCCGCCAGCGTAGTCTTGCCGCAGCCGGGCGGTCCGTAGAGGATGATGTTCGTGAGTCGGTCGGCCTCGATGACCCGCCGAAGCAACTTGCCGGCACCGAGGATATGCTCCTGCCCGACGACTTCGTCGAGCGTCGTCGGGCGCATGCGCGCGGCAAGGGGCTCTGTCGAGACCACACTCATTCCGTGAAGACGTACCAGTTGAGGGGCGGGTTCGCCATCCCCTTCCGGAAGGCGTAGATATCGGCGAGTTTCGTTTCGGGCGACGTAAAGACGAAGATGGTCTGCGTACGCGCGCTCAGCGTGTCGCAGAGCTGGGCGGCAGCGGCGAGGTCGGCGCACGGATGCTCCCTGACGCTGAGTTTCGGCTCGATCGTCTCCTCGTCACCGCTCCAATCCTCGATGATTTCATTGACGAGAACAGATCCGTCGGTCTTGAAATGGACTTCGGGCGGTTGGGCCAGCCTTTCCTTGCGGTCGCGCCATTTCTCCAGCGGCAGGAACGCCCGGTAGAAGAGCTGTCCTTCGCGGAAGCCGTTCAGCTTGATGCGCGTGGAATCCAGCAGCGCGAGAGCCTGCGCACAGGCACCGGCCTCCTTGACCGTCAGTTCAGGTGCGAAGTCGGTTCGCACGTCAAGTTCGGCGGTCGCGGATTTTTCCCGAAGCGTGGCCATGGCCTCCGCGAGGTTGCCGGGTCTGAGCCCGAGCATCAGCGGCGCCGTATCGGTATTCCCCTTCCAGGTGAACGTCACCGAACGCTTCTCCCCTTTCGGTATCTTGATCGCCGGCTGAAAACGCCCATACGTCACGGATTGCTCCAGCGTATCGTTCAGCGTGATGAGTGACTGCCCGCAGTTGTACAGGGCGAAGACGGCGCTCGGCATATTCGTCTGCGCCTCGGGAACGCCTGCCGCGTCGCGCAGCCCACCCGTATAGATGACCTTCGGGAGCGGTTCGCCTCGCATTTCCCGCACGAGATTGGTGAAACTCGGCTCCATCTCGACGGCATTGCCCACCGGCCAGAAGCGGCATGTGCGCACATCGATGGGAACGCCCCTCGGGAAGCCGGCCTTGTCGAAGGCATCGGCAATCGCCTGTACGGACGCCTCCGTCACGAACATGGACTCGTAATCGCGGTCGGAGGTTGGCCCCACGAACAGGAATTCGAGTTGAGCGTCGAGACCGCAGTCCGTGGAGACGATGGAGAACGTCACGCGGTGCTTCCCGGCGTCATAGGAAACCGGTGCCGCGCCGTCCGAAACCGCCGTTGCCGCCGCAACGAACAGCATAGCCCACGCCCTTCTCATCGGCAAGCCTCCGCCGCGCGTGCGAACCCTCCGGCACTGCGGGCGATGATTTTCTCGTCGACGGCACAGCTGAGCCGGAAGTAACCCGCCCGCCCGAAACCGGCGCCTGGCACGGCGAGAATCTTTTCCGCGAGCAGCGCATCGACGAACTTCGCGTCATCCCCGCCCGGCGCCTTCGGGAAGAAGTAGAACGCGCCGCGCGGCATCGTGAATTCGATGCCGGCCGCCGTCAGCACGCGGGCCATCAGATCATGGCGGCGCTTGTAGATGGCGAGATCGATCGTCTCGTTGCAGATTGCCGCCGCAAGTCTCTGTCCGATGACCGGCGCATTGACGTAGCCGAGCGTACGGTTGACGAGCGTGAGCGTTGCCAGCAAGGCACCGCAATCGGCCTTTGAGAGTTCGGGATGGACAGCGATGTAGCCGAGACGTTCGCCGGCCATCGACAGCGTTTTCGAGAAGCTGCCGACTACCAGCACATACTTCGAAAGCGGCAAAACCGCCGGCACCTCGACCCCATCGTAGGCGAAGGCGCGGTAGGGCTCGTCGGAGAGGATGAAGAGCGGCCGCTCGCCCTCGCCGCGCGCGGCGTTGGCCTTCTCGACGCACGCGGCCAAGGCCTCGAGTTCGGTGCGGGTGTAGATCGTGCCCGTCGGGTTGTTCGGGGAGTTGACGAGGATGGCGCGCGTCTTGGGCGTGATGGCGGCGGCAATCGCCGGAATATCGAGCGTGAAGTCCTCGCGCGTGGGCACGGGCTTCAGCACGCCGCCGAAGTGTCCGCAGTAGTTGCCGTATTCGACGAAGTACGGACTCGGAACGATGACCTCGTCGCCCGCATCCAGCGTCGCCCGGAAGAAGCCGACGAGCGCCGATGCCGCACCGACGGTCAGGATGACGTCCTTGCCGGTCAGCGGAAGCTGCTGCTGTCTGGAAAGGTAATCGGCGATGGCCGCGCGGCAGTCGGGAATGCCGGCATTCGGGCAGTAGCCGAGACCGAGCGGCCGGATCGCGTCATCCGCGATTCGATGCAGTACGGCGCGGGCCGCTTCGGGCGGCGGAACGTCGGGGTTGCCGAGTGAGAAATCGCACACGGCGTCATCGCCATACTGCTGCCGGAGCTCAAGGCCCTTCTCGAACATCCTGCGAATGAAACTGGATTTGCCGGCGGCGGCATGAAATGGATCGGTTACAGTCTGCATATCGGTTTGCCCCTTTTTAGGATTTCGCAACAAAGCCCAGGACGTCGCGCATGGTATAAATACCAGGGTGCTTGCCGACGGCCCACTTAAGCGCCTCCAGCGCACCGGCGGCAAAAGCGGCGCGGTCCTGCGCCTTATGCGTGATTTCGACGCGCTCGAGCTCCCCCGCGAACATCACCGTGTGGTCGCCCACGACGGATCCGCCGCGCAGCGCATGAATGGCGATTTCGCCCACGGGACGCGCGCCGATATCGCCTTTACGGCCGTAGACGGCCTTCTCCGCCAGATTGACGCCCCGTCCTTCGGCTGCGGCCTTCGCCAGCATAAGCGCCGTCCCCGACGGTGCGTCCTTCTTGTGCCGGTGGTGCATTTCGGTCACCTCGACGTCGTACTGTGGCCCCAGGATCGTCGCCGCTTTCCGGACGAGTTCGAGGAGAAGATTCACCCCCAGCGAATAGTTGCCGCTCTGGACGACGGGGATCCTGGTCGCCGCCGCATCCACGGTCTTCTGCTCCTCGTCCGTGATGCCTGTCGTGCCGATCACATAGGGAATTCCCTCCTCCGCCGCCTTGGCAATGGCTGACGGCAGACCCGTATGGCAGGAGAAATCAACGACCCCTGCGCAGCCCGTACCCCAGGTCTTTTCATACCCCTCGGCCACATCGACCTTATAGGCGACTTCGAGTCCGGCCTCTTGCGCGAGTTCAATCAGTTTTCTGCCCATGCGCCCGGCGGCGCCAATAATTGCGATCTTCATGTTGGTTGTTGAGATGTTGGGTTGTTGAAACGTTGAGGTGCTGAAATATCAGAGATGCAATAGGCGTTCGCCAAGGAGAATCTGGGGATGCGCTTCGGTTACGCGGATTTTGACAAGGCACCCTGCGGCCGCCTTTTCATCATTCTCCTTCGCGTCCATGTCCCAGACGACGATGCGGTTGCCCGAATCGCGCCCCGACCAGCGCATCCGGTTGCGCTTCGAGGGGCCTTCGACCATCACCTCGCGAACCGTACCCACGAGCCGATTGTTGTTGCGCTGGCCGCGCACCTCCTGATCCGCCAGCAGCACCTGATCGCGCCGTTCCTTCTCAGCCGTCGGCACATCGTCCGGCAAGGCCGCGCTGCGCGTACCCGGACGCGGCGAATACTTGAAGACGAAGGCGTTGTCGAAGCCCGCCTCCTCCATGAGCGACCGGGTCGCCTCAAAATCGGCCTCGGTCTCGCCCGGATAGCCGACGATGACATCGGTCGTCAGCGCGAACTCGGGATCGAACGCGCGAAGCTTCCGCACGGCGGCGAGATACTCCGCGCGCGTGTAGCGGCGTCCCATATCGGCAAGGATGCGGTCGGAGCCGGACTGCACCGGCAGATGCAGATGGCGGCAGACCTGCGGGAACGTCCGGTAGATGCGGATGAGTTCGTCCGTGCAGCCTTTCGGATGCGCACTCGTGAAGCGAATGCGTTTGATGCCGGGAATCGAAGCAACGGCTTCCAGCAGGCGCGGGAACGCCTCGGTGTAGCCGCCGGGGCTCGGGGCATCGGTCACATCCCACGCCGGGTTGCGGACACCATAGCGCAAGACGCTCTGCCCCAGGAGGCAGACCTCCTTCACGCCGCGTTCGGCAAGCGCCCGGATCTCGGCGATGACCTCGCGGGCGGGACGCGAATACTCATGGCCGCGCACATCGGGCACGATGCAGTAGCTGCAGCGGTTGTCGCAGCCGATTAGAATCGTCACGTAGCTCTGAAACGCACCGGTCGTACCGTCGCGCCGGATATCCGGATGAGCATCCAACCCCGTCGGCACCTCGTCATCGCCGACCTCCAGGATGCGCTTCTCGCCATTCTGTACGATTCGGTCGATTACGTGGGGAATGAGGCCGAACCGCCGCGGCCCCACCGCAAAATCAAGCTTCGGCAGCCTCCGGAAGACGTCCGCGCCCATGCGTTTCACCGCGCAACCCATCAGGCCCGTCAGCTTTCCGGCGGCGATCAGGTTGCCTGCCTTGCCGACCGCCTTTTCCTCGGCCTTCTGACGGACGGTGCAGCTGTTGATGATGACGATCTCCGCCGCATCCTCCGTCGCGGCCAGTTCATGTCCCGCCGCCAGCATAAGCGCCTCTACCGCCTGCGAATCGCGGACGTTCATCTGGCACCCGTACGTATGGATCAAGAACTTCATCTTGGGAAATTATATCAAATTCAGCGTCACTCGTCGTTTCCGGATTCGCCTTTGCAATGCGCGCTCACCCGTTTCTCGCCCTGTTGCCGACAACACCTGCTTTGCGGGCGCCGACGCGACAGAAGCCGCAAAGGCGAGGATGCCGGATGCGCACGTGCGCATCTCTAGTATCGTCGTTCGCGGACGCGCGCAAGAAAGCGCAGGTGAAGCGCGATGGGGAGAATCGTCACGAGGTTGCAGATGACGTCAGAGACGGGCATCGACAGCCAGATGGCGAACGGCTTGTCGTCCAGTAGGTGCGGCAGGAGCCAGATGATCGGCAGCATCACGATACCCTGTCGCAGCATCGAGAGCGACACGGCCATCCAGGGCCGCCCGATGGCCTGAAAGTAGGTCGTCGCCGTGATATTGATCGAAATGCACCAGATCATGCAGTTCGAGACCTGCAGGTCGTGCGCGGCAAGCGCGATGATCTCCGAATTGTCCGACTCGACGAACATGGCCGCGATCCACGTCGGGAACGGCGGAACGACTTGAATCACGAAGGCGACAGTCGTCAGCACGGTCGTTGTCCAGAAGCCGAGCTTGAATGCCGCGAGGACGCGGCGGAAGTTGCGTGCGCCCCAGTTGTATCCGAGAATCGGCTGCAACCCCTGCTGACAGCCGAGGATCGGCATAAGGATAAGGATAAGCGCGCCGTTGAAGACGCCGAGCGAGGCGATCTCCGCCGTGCGCGACGCCGCATCCGGCATCCATCGCGTGAATGCAATCTGCAGCGAGGCGATGATGATGGAGCCCATCAGTTGCTGGAGAAACGGCGCGAGACCAATCGAAAGCGCGCGCTTCAGCAGCTTCGGATAAATCCAGATGCGTCTGATGCGGAGCCGCACGAGCGTCTTGCCGCGCCAGTAGTAGCCGAACGCCCAGAGACACGACGCGAACATCGCCACGTTCGTCGCCCATGCCGCGCCCGCAACCCCGAAGGCCGGCAGGGCGAAATGAATGCCGAAAAGCGAGAAGTCGAAGCCGAAGATAAGGATGGGGTCGAGAATGAGGTTGATGCCGAAGCCGACGACCATGCATCTCATGGACTGAATGGCCCCGCCTTCCGCTCGCTGGAGCGCGGAAAGGCCGAATGCGAGATGCGAGAAGAGATGCGACGTGAGGACGATCATGAGATAGCGGCGCGCCTCCGCATGGGCCTGCGGCGTCACCTTGTCGGCGCCGCACAGCGCGAGTATCTCCTCCAGGAAAATGTAGATCAGCGGAATCAGGACGGCATACAGGAAGACCTTGAGTGCCACGGTCTCGCCCACGAGTTTCTCACACGTCGCCCGATCCCCTTCGCCAAGCTTGATCGACAGAACCGCCGCATGACCGACGCCGATGAGCGGGCCGAACGACACGAGGAACATCATCACCGGCATCGCGAGCTGCAAGCCCGCCATGGCGTCCACCCCGCAGCCCTGACCGATGAATACGCGGTCCACGACCGAATAGAGCGCGTTGAGGCTCATCGCCACCAGCGCCGGCCAGGAGTATTTGAACAGCAAACGGCCGAGGCCGCCCCTGGCCATTTCCGCAACGTGTTCCGACTTTATCATCGCAGGTCTAGAACACGACGGCCGTCTTCGGCAACGCCGCGCGGATACGTTTCATTTCCTCCCGGGAGAGATGCAGATCGCCGAGCTGAAGCTGCTTCAGCGACCGCCAGGCCGAAAGATCTTCGGGCAGACGCACGATCCGCGTGCGCGAAAGCGAAACCGCCTCAAGCCCCTCCTTCTCGGCGAGCCAGACGGGGACTTCCCGAATCGGATTCTCCGAAAGATCAATGTCGGTAAGAGCCGGGAGATTCTTCAGCGTCACGGGAACCTCCGTCAGACGATTGCCGCGCAGATAGATGCGCCGCAGCTGCACAAGGCCCGCAAGATCCGGCAGGGACGTCAGGCTGTTCTCGTTGAGACGCAGCCACTTCAGTCCCGTGAAGCCCGCCAGCGCATCCACGTTCGTCAGCGCATTGCGGTCAAGATTTAGATAATCGAGCGTAGCGGCCTCGAACGTCGCAACACGCGCGGAAAGATTCGTCCATGCGCCTTGGGCGCGCGCTCCGCGCCCGTTGTACGCATCGTCAGCCGCCCGCGCCGCATCCACGAAAACCATACCCTCGGCATAGACGACTTCCGGCGTCAGGACCCGGATCCCCTTCTCCTGCAGATACACCCGCATCTCCGGCGCCACCTGGGTGTACGCCGGAACCGGCTCTTCAAAACAACCGCATAATAACAGCGAAAGGGAAAGGGAAAAAGTAAGAAAGTGCGGAATCGTCGTCTTCATTTCCAGCCTCGTCTTTCCTCCTGCCCTTCCCTTCGCTGTGCCCTTTCCGGCGTTTACTTCGACGCTGCGGCTGCCGCAGCGATGATACCGGCGAAGTCGACGGCCTTGAGCGCCGCACCACCGATGAGACCCCCATCGATATCCTTCTTGGCGAGAAGCTCCGCCGCATTGCCGGGCTTCATGGAGCCGCCGTACTGGATGCGGATCGTCTCGGCCGTGTCGGCACCCACGAGCTTCGCCAGCGTCGCACGGATGAGCGCGTGGACCTCCTGTGCCTGATCCGGGGTCGCGGTACGACCGGTTCCGATCGCCCACACGGGCTCGTAGGCGATGACGAGTTTCGCGCAGTCGGCGGCGGTGACGTCCTTGAGACCGACATTCAACTGGCGGACGATGACTTCCTCAAGCTTGCCCGCGTCACGTTCTTCCAGCGTCTCGCCGATGCACATCATGACCGTGAGACCGGCGGCAATTGCCGCGCGCGTGCGGAGATTCACCGTCTCATCGGTCTCGCCGAAGTACTGACGACGCTCGGAGTGGCCGGTAATCACGTACTTGCAGCCCGCATCGACGATCATCCCCGTGGAGATCTCGCCCGTGTACGCACCGCTTTCCTTCCAGTGGCAGTTCTCGGTGCCGACGCCAACCTGAGTACCCGCCGCCGCCGCGACGGCGGCCGACACGTCGATCGCCGGCGTGCAGCACACGATCTCGACGTCCGCGTAATCCTTCGTCGCTTCCGCGACGGCCTTGATGAGCGCCGCGGTCTCCGACGGCTTGATGTTCATCTTCCAGTTACCAGCGATGATTTTCTTGCGCATTTTTATCTTCCTCGGATCATTTGTGGGTTGAAATCATGTTTTGGCGGCCACCTCCGCCGGCGCGTACCGGCGAACCTTCACACCCGCGTCCTCAAACATCTTCGTGACCGTGTCGAGAAACGCATAGTCGCCACCGTAGACGACCTCCGCGATGCCCGAATTCACAATCAGCTTCGCACAGGTGAGACATGGTGAGATCGTAATGTAGATGGTCGCACCCTGCACGGCCGAGCCGTGGAACGCGGCCTGGCAGATGGCGTTCTGTTCGGCATGCACGCACAGGCATTCCTCAAGATGCGTGCCGCTCTTCACTTTACCCGAACAACGCGGGCATCCGCCTTCAAAGCAGTTCTTCGTGCCATGCGGCGTGCCGTTGTAGCCGGTCGAGAGGATGTGACGGTCTTTCACGATGACCGCCGCAACGTGGCGACGCACACAGTTGCTGCGCGTCGCCACCACCGCCGCAATCCCCATGAAGTACTCGTCCCACGAGGGACGTGGATCTTTTCTCTCTGCCACCATTTGTTCGAATAGTATATCAAAATCCGGTGCCCGGATGCAAAACGCGCCGGATCCGGAACGCGCAACATCAGGCGGATGAACGAAACCTTAGGGCCAACGGCTATTTCTCGCCGTGCTGCGCCTTGAAATAGGCAATCGTCTTCACCAGCCCTTCCTGCAAAGACACGCGAGGTTCCCAGTCCAGGAGTTCCTTCGCCAGGGTGATGTCGGGGCGGCGTTTCTTCGGATCATCGCCCGGCAGCGGCCTGAAGACGATTCTGGACGTCGAATCAGGGATGAGCGCCAGCGTCTCTTCGGCAAGTTCGCGGATCGTGTATTCGCCGGGATTGCCGGTATTGACGACGGCCGCGCCGAGACCGTGCCGCGCCACGAACGCATCAATCTCGGTTTTCGGCTTCTCCATGTAGCGGCGCATCGCCTCAACGAGATCGTCGCAGTACTGGAAGCTGCGCGTCTGCGAACCATCCCCGTAGATCGTAATGTCGCGATTCTGCAACGCCTGCATGATGAAGTTCGAGATCACCCGTCCGTCCTGCGGGTGCATGTTCGGCCCGTAGGTGTTGAAGATGCGCACGAGACGCACGTCCGTTCCATAGATCCGGCGGTAGTCGGCCGCCATCGTCTCGGCGACGCGCTTGCCCTCGTCATAGCAGCTGCGAATGCCAATCGGATTCACATTGCCCCAGTAGGCCTCAACCTGCGGATGCACCAGCGGGTCGCCGTAGATTTCGCTCGTCGAGGCGTGCAGCATCTTTGCACCCGTATCGTGGGCGAGATCCAGCATGTGCATCACGCCGAGCACCGACGTGCGCAAAGTCTCAATCGAATTCCTCTGATAATGGATAGGACTTGCCGGACACGCCAGATTGTAGATCTCGTCGAACTGCCCACGAAACGGCTCGGTCACGTCATGAAGGACGAACGAAAAACGGAGATTCGTCATCAGCGGATAGATGTTTGCTTTCGTCCCCGTGAAGAGATTGTCGAGCGCCGTCACCTCATAGCCGTCATCCAGCAGCCGCCGGCACAGATGACTGCCGAGGAAACCCGCGCCTCCGGTAACCAGCGCCTTCTTCATTCCGCGTGGATCCTGTCGTTCGCGGCAGACACCTTCGCACGCAGATCCTCCTTATGGGCATGGAACTTCGCGCGCAAATCCGCATCGGCCGTGCCGAGAATCTGCACCGCGAGAAGCGCCGCGTTCGTCGGCCCCGCCGAACCGACCGCCACCGTCGCCACCGGCACGCCCGAAGGCATCTGCACCGTCGCATAAAGCGCATCAAGCCCGTTCAAGGCCCCGCCCGCAACCGGAATGCCGATGACCGGCAGAACCGTGGCCGCCGCCAGAACGCCACCGAGGTGCGCCGCGCCGCCTGCCGCCGCAATGATGACCTTGAGTCCACGCATCTCAGCCGTCCTGGAGTACTCAATCGCCACGTCGGGCGTGCGGTGCGCAGAAATAACGCGCGTCTCGTAGCCGACGCCGAACTTCTCCAGCGTCTCGCACGCCTTCTTCACCAGCGGCCAATCCGAATCACTGCCCATCACGATACCGACTAATGTCTGCGCCATTTCCAATTTCCTTATTCGCGTATTTGGCGCATATTATAGCAAATCCGTTAAAACGGATGCGCTTGAAATGGCACGGCGAAACGCCTATCGCCCTGCATTCGCGCATTTCCGGGTTGCAGGAGTGAATGGCTTGTGGTAGACTTCCCGGCCATGTCCAACCCAGGTCGGCAGACTTTCCCATCTTCGGAGAATACCGCGCGGCAGTTCGCGCGGAACTTTCCAACCTACGCCGATGCCGCGCAGGTGCAGAGGCGCGCGGCCGAAGCACTGGTGGAGCTGCTGGCGGAAACGTCGGGGCGGACGCACTTCTCCGCCGCAACCGAACTCGGCTGCGGAACGGGTCTGCTCACCCGGGGCCTGATCAAGCGCTTTGCAATCGGAAAACTCGCGCTTTTCGACATCGTCGCGAACTGCCCGGACTATCTCCGCGACATCGCCTACGACTCTTTTGCCGTCGCCGATCTCGACGAATTGCAGTCGCTGCCGGCGACCGAACTCGTGGTGTCGGCCTCCTGCCTGCAATGGATCAGGAATCCGCTTCGCCTGTTCAGGACGATCTGCGCCTCGCTGCATTCGGGAGGACTCTTCGCGGCCTCCACCTTCTCCGAAGGAAACCTGAACGAGCTCGGTCTCTGCGGCGGCACGCCCCTGCCATGTCCGTCGGTCGAGACCTGGCGGCAGCTTCTGGAAGAAAGCGGTTTCGTCATCAGGCGGCTGGAGGCGGAGACGTCGATCTTGCATTTCCCGAGTGCGCTGGAGGCCTTGCGCCATCTCAAGCGGACGGGGGTGCTCATCCCGACGATGCGCGACTATCGCCAGACGCGGCGCTTCCTCGCGCGCTACGAAACGCTCCGGCGCGACGGAACCATCCCGCTAACCTATACGCCCGTGCGCTGGATCGCGGAAAAGCAGGGTGGAATATAGATCTTCGCGCCGGTCGCGGCGGAGCGGGAAGCTCTCGCGCACCGCAGCCACCACGCCGCTCTCGACCTCGCAGCAGAAGAGCTCGTCCGCCGTCGCCGGCGTCAGGCGCCGGCCCGCAGGATCGAAGACGACCGAACTCGGCCCGTAGACAACGCCACCGCCCGCGCCCGTGCGGTTGACGCCCACCATGTAGGTCTGGGTCTCCAGCGCACGGGCGCGCAGCAGCGTCAACCAGTTCTCAAGACGATCCTGCGGCCAGTTGCCGATCACGACGATCGCCTCGGCCTTGCGCGCGGCCACCTGGAAGATCTCGGGGAATCGCAGATCGTAGCAGATGAACGCACCCAGTTCCATTCCCGCCAGCGCGGCGGTGGCGATCCGGTCGCCGCTCGAGTAGACGGCATCTTCGCCGCCATGGGAATAGGAATGGAGCTTGTCATACGACAGCACGACCTCGCCGCCGCGCACGAGCGTGAGATTGTTGCGCGGACGCGTCGGAGATGCGACGATGCGCCCGGCGACGATCGCCGGGGCATGCTCGCGCGACAGCTCGCACAGGAATTCCAGTTGCCGCGCCCGACGGGGCGTATCACAGAACAGCTCCGGCCGTTTCGTGAAACCGACAAAGGTAAACTCCGGAAAGACGACCATGTCGGTGCCGGCCGCCGCCGCCGCGGCAACGAGCCGGCGGACGGTCGATTCGTTCGCCGCAGGATCTTCCCACGCAATATCCATCTGCGTCAACGCGATTTTCATAAACGGCCTCCAGACCCAGGGGCGATACGGCCGGGGTGTAAACGCCCGCCAGTCCCATCGCCATGCAAGAACCCTATGCCGCACATTATAGCACATCTCCCACCGGCCCCGTCCGCCGCAGTCCGCCACAGCACGTCGCGGGAGGCCGCCCCCCGGAATCAAATTATGCTATAATGTGCGCAATTCTAAAGCCGAAGTGGATGATGGAGCGGCGGTAGCGGGGCGGGAGTCACGGGACCATCCATCGTCAAGGGTAACAAATTGTAGGGACTCGAAAGGATGAAGCTTCTCAAGCAGTCTGATACACCTGTCGCCAACGCTCTGGAAGAGCAACGGGTCAACCGGTTGGCGCATTTCGACGTGCCTGGGCACAAGGGCGGCCGGATGAATCCGGCGTTGAACGACTACTTCGGCGCCAAGCTGATGACCCTGGACGTGAACTCGATGAAGCCGCTGGACAATCTGGCCCACCCCGTATCGGTCATCAAAGACGCGCAGAGTCTGGCGGCCGAAGCCTTCAAGGCGGACAATGCGTTTTTCATCGTCAACGGCACGACCGCCGCAGTCCAGACCATGATCTTCGCCTCGGTCCAGGCCGGGCAGAAAGTCATTCTGCCGCGCAACGTCCATCGCTCGGCGATCAACGCGCTGGTGGTGAACGGTGCGATCCCGGTCTACGTTAACCCCCAGGTCAACGCCGACCTGGGCATTCCGCTGGGCATGGCGCTCTCCGACCTGGAGGCGGCGATCGAAGCCAATCCCGACGCCAAGGCGGTGCTGGTCAACAATCCGACCTACTACGGCATCTGCTCCGACCTGCGTTCGATCGTCGGGCTGGCGCACGCCCACGGCATGCTGGTGCTCGTCGACGAGGCGCACGGAACCCACTTCTACTTCTCGGACCAGCTGCCGGTCTCGGCGATGGAGGCCGGCGCCGACATGGCGGCCTGCTCGATCCACAAGACCGGCGGTTCGCTCACCCAGTCGTCGCTGCTGCTGACGAAGCGCCCCGTCAACCCCGACTACATCCGCCAGGTCATCAACCTGACCCAGACGACCTCCGCCTCCTATCTCCTCCTGGTCTCGCTCGACATCGCGCGCAAGAACCTGTATTTCAACGGCCGCGCCATGTACGAGAAGACCATCCAGATGGCGGACTACGCCCGCTCCGAGATCAACGACATCGGCGGCTACTACGCCTTCGGCCCGGAACTGGTGAACAACGACTCCGTCTGCGGCTTCGACACCACGAAGCTGTCGATCCACACCCGGAACATCGGCCTGGCGGGCATCGAGGTCTATGACTACCTGCGCGACGAATACGGCATCCAGATCGAATTCGGCGACGTCGGCAACATCCTCTGCATCCTGTCGTCCGGCGACCGAACGCTCGACATCGAGCGCCTCATCTCGGCGCTTTCGGAGATCAAGCGCCTCCACGAGAAGTCGCCCGCCGGTCTCTTCGACCACGAATACGTCGCGCCGGTCGTCGAGATGTCGCCGCAGGCGGCCTTCTACGCCCAGAAAAAATCCGTCGCCATCACCCGGAGCGAAGGAAAGATTGCGGCGGAATTCGTGATGTGCTATCCACCGGGCATCCCGATTCTCGCGCCGGGCGAGCGCATCACCCGCGAAGTCCTCGACTACGTCCTGTACGCCAAGTCCAAAGGCTGCTTCATGACCGGCCCGGCGGACATGAAGATCAACAACATCAACGTGGTGAAATAAGATGGAACTGTGGTATACCGACCAGCACACGAAGGACTGCCGTTTCTCGATGAAGGTCCTGCGTCAGATCGCCTCGCAGAAAAGCGACAACGAGGTCATCGAGATCCTCGACACCGTTGAATACGGGAGAGTCCTGGTACTCGACGGCGAGCTCTTCCTCACGGAGAAGGACGAATTCATCTATCACGAGATGCTCGCCCACGTGCCGATGGCGGTCCATCCGAACGTGCGCAGCGTCCTGGTCATCGGCGCGGGCGACGGCGGAACGGTCCGTGAGCTGATCAAGTACCGGTCGATCTGCCGCATCGACGTCGTCCAGCCCGACAAGGATCTCTTCACCCTGGCGATGGCCCACCTCGGCTTCTGCAGTTCGGCGTTCCGCGACAAGCGCGTCCACATCCACGTCGAGGAGGGCCTGCGCTTCGTGCGCGGCCAGGTGAACGAATACGACCTGATCATCGTCGACTCGGCCGACCCCTATGGTCCGGCGGAAGGCCTGTTCACGCGCGAGTTCTACGGCAACTGCTGGAAGGCGATGCACGCGGACGGCATCCTGATCAACCAGCATGAATCGCCCTTCTACTCCGGCCACTCCCAGACCGTGCAGCGGGCCCACAAGCACATCGCCACGGCGTTCGACATCTCCATGCTCTACCAGGCGCACATTCCGTCCTATCCGTCCGGCCACTGGCTCTTCGGCTTCGCCTCCAAGAAGTACCATCCGCTGAAGGATCTGCACGCGAAGCGATGGAATCAGTACAAGATCCGCACCCGTTACTACAACCCCGATCTGCACAAAGGCTGCTTCGCCCTGCCGAACTACGTGCGCGAACTGCTCGGGCAGATGACCATCCGGTAAGCCGGCCATCGGAGAACAATAAGATGTCCGACTCCTTCATCGCCTGCACGGCGTCCTACGAAGCGGCGCGCATCGTCCTCTTCGGGGCGCCCTACGATTCCACCACCTCCTTCCGGCCCGGCGCGAGGTTCGCCGGCTCCGCCATGCGGGCGGAGTCGTTCGGCATCGAAACCTACTCGCCGTATCAGGACGAGGATCTCGAAGACTGCCGCGTCCATGACGCCGGCGACCTCGAACTGCCGTTCGGCGATCCCATGAAACCGCTCGACATGATCTACCGGCGGACGCGGCAGATCCTCGCCGACGGCAAGCTGCCGGCGCTGATCGGCGGCGAGCACCTGGTCACCTTCGGCGCGGTCCGCGCCGTCGCGGAGAAGCATCCCGGACTCCATATCATCCACCTGGACGCGCATGCGGACCTGCGTGAGGACTATCTCGGGGTCCGGTTCTCCCACGCCTGCGTGATGCGGCGCTGCCACGATTTGCTCGGCGACGGCCGGATCTTCCAGTTCGGCATTCGCTCCGGCACCCGGGAGGAGTTCCAGTTCATGAAAGACGGCCACGTCACGACCCGCCCCTTCCGAATCGACGAGCTGTCCGCGCTAGCGCTCGAAAGCGGCACGCCGGTCTATCTCAGCGTCGACCTGGACGTGCTCGACCCGGGCGAGTTCCCCGGCACCGGCACGCCGGAGGCCGGCGGCGTGTCATACGGCGCGCTGGCGGACGCCCTGCGCGGCGTGTTCGCGCGTTTCAACGTCGTGGCGTTCGACAACGTCGAACTTTCGCCCATGCTCGACGCCTCCGGGCGTTCCACCGCCCTGGCGTGCAAACTGCTGCGCGAAGAACTCGTCGCGGCCCACAAAATGATTGTCCAAGGAGAATGAGCCATGAATAAGGTAATGATCATCGGAGCCGGCGGCGTCGCCGGCGTCGTCGCGGCCAAATGCGCCCAGCACCCGGAGACGTTCGGCGAAATCCTCATCGCCTCGCGCACCAAGGCCAGGTGTGACGCGATAAGGGAATCCATCGAAAAGCGCGGCAGCGCGTCCGTCATAACCACCGCCGCGATCGATGCGATGGACACGGAAGCCCTGGTCAAGATGATCGGGGAGTTCCGGCCGAAGCTCGTGATGAACATCGCCCTGCCCTACCAGGACCTGGCCATCATGGACGCCTGCCTCAAGGCCGGCGTCAGCTATCTCGACACCGCCAACTACGAGCCGCCGGACACCGCCCACTTCGAGTACTCCTGGCAATGGGCCTATCGCGAGCGCTTCGAGAAAGCGGGGCTGACCGCGATCCTCGGCTGCGGCTTTGATCCCGGCGTCACCCAGGTCTTCTCCGCCTACGCCCAGAAGCACTATTTCGACGAGATCCACAGCCTCGACATCCTCGACTGCAACGGCGGCGACCACGGCTACCCCTTCGCCACCAACTTCAATCCGGAGATCAACATCCGCGAAGTCTCCGCCAAGGGAAGCTACTGGCAGGACGGCAAATGGGTCGAAACCGAGCCGATGGAAATCAAGCGCGAATACGACTTCGACGGCGTCGGACGGAAGGACATGTATCTGCTGCATCATGAAGAGATCGAATCGCTCGCCCTCCACCTGAAAGGCATCCGGCGCATCCGCTTCTTCATGACCTTTGGGCAAAGCTATCTCACCCACCTCAAGTGCTTCGAGAACATCGGGCTGACGTCGATCAAGCCCATCCTGTACGAGGGTCGCGAGATCGTCCCCATCCAATTCCTCAAGGCGCTGCTGCCGGACCCGGCGACGCTGGGTCCGCGCACGGTCGGCAAAACGAACATCGGCTGCATCTTCACCGGCGTGAAGGACGGCAAAGACGTGAAGTACTACGTCTACAACATCTGCGACCACCAGGAATGCTACAAGGAGGTGGGATCGCAGGCCATCAGCTACACGACCGGCGTGCCGGCCATGATCGGCGCGAAGATGTTCCTGGAGGGGCGCTGGAACAAACCCGGCGTCTACACCGCCGAGGAATTCGACCCCGATCCCTTCATGGCCGAGCTCAACCGGTGCGGCCTGCCCTGGAAAGAGTCCTTCGACCCCGTCCTGGTGCCGTGAAGCCGCAGACGCCCTACTACCTGATCGACGAAGCGGCGCTGGAGCGCAACCTGAAGCTGCTCCACCGGGTGAAGACGCGCGCCGGCGTGAAGATCCTGCTCGCGCAAAAGGCCTTCAGCGCCTGGAAGACCTATCCGCTCGTGGCGAAATATCTCGACGGCACCACGGCGAGCGGCCTCTTCGAGGCGCGTCTCGCCGCCGAGGAGATGCCGCACCGGGAGAACCACGTCTTCAATCCCGCCTTCACCGAGGGCGACTTCCGCGAGATCCTGAAGCTCTGCGACCACGTCGTCTTCAACTCGCCGCGCCAGGTCGCGCGCTACGCCCGGCGCGCAAAACGCGCCGGCGTCTCGCCCGGCCTCAGGGTCAACCACCGCTACAGCGAAGTCGCGTGCGCCCTCTACGACCCCTCCTCGCCGTCGTCGCGGCTCGGGACGCCGCAACAGTTCGTCGACGAACAGACAATCGGTCTGCTGGACGGCCTGCACTTCCATTCGCTCTGCGAACAGGACGCCGACGCCCTGGCCCGGACGCTGCCGCGCTTCGAGGCGCAGTTCGGCGCGTTCCTGCCCCGGCTGAAGTGGGTGAACTTCGGCGGCGGTCATCACATCACGCGCCCGGGCTACGACGTCGAACTGCTCGTGAAAACGCTCAAGGACTTCAGAAAACGCTGGCCCCGTCTCGACGTCTATCTGGAGCCCGGCGAAGCGGTGGCGCTGAACGCCGGCGTCCTGGTGGCGTCGGTGCTTGAAACGAACGACTGGGGCGAACCGTTCGCCATCCTCGACGCCAGCGCCGAATGCCACATGCCGGACGTGCTTGAAATGCCGTATCGTCCGCGCGTCACCGGGGCGGGGGAGAAGGGCGAGAAACCCTTTGCCTACCGCCTCGGCGGGCCGACCTGCCTCGCGGGCGACGTCATCGGCGAGTATTCGTTCGACCGTCCGCTGAAAGCAGGCGACCGGATCGTCTTTGAGGACATGGCGATCTACTCCATGGTGAAGAACAACACCTTCAACGGCATGAAGCTGCCGGCCATCGCGCTGAAGACCAAGCGCGGCGGCATAAGGATGCTGCGCCGCTTCGGCTATTCCGATTTCAAAGGACGCCTCAGTTGACGAGGTGCGCGTTCCATTCGATCATCGCATAGTCGGGCAGAGCCCGCCTATCGCCGCACGTTGTAGCCCGCATCAGCCATACGCTTCATATCCACATCAACGCGACGTTTGAAGTCGGCGTAGGGATGCGCCGAACCGCCGCTCCAGCCGATCTCGGCAAGGGCCGCCGCGCGTGGCCAGAGTTTCCACTCCATCTCGGCAGGCGTCACGACGGACTCGGTCCAGAGATTCCCCTGCACGCCGCAGACATGTTTCCGCTGCTCTGCGGGGATCCCCGCAAGTGGATCGAGCGAATAAACCCTCTGGAGATTCAGCTCGCCGGCCCAACTCGGAAAACCGTAGCCTTTGGCCAGATGCTCCTCTTTCGAGCACTGACGATAGTCGAGATAGCAGTTGCTCATCGGCGTGAAGACGACGTCATGCCCTTTCTTCGCCGCCGTAACGCCCTTTTGGACGCCATGCCAATTCATGACCATCGTCTGCTGCGGGAGTTCGCATTCGGCGATTTCGTCCCAGCCGATCGCCCGCCGCCCTTTCTTGGCGAGATATTCGGTGAAATGCTTCGTCACCCAGCCCTGCAGCTCATGGGCGTTCTTGAGGCCGAGCTGTTTGATGCGGGCCTGGCACTTCGGGCATTCTTGCCAACGGTCCTTCGGGGCCTCGTCGCCGCCGATATGAATGACCTCGTCGGGGAAAAGCGCCACCACATGGTCAAGGACATTCTCCAGAAACTCGATCGTCGCGTCATTGCCCGCACAGAAAATATCCTTCGAGACGCCCCATTGGGGCCAGGGTTCGCCATGGTCGCGTCCGTCGAAGACGGCCTTGCCGCGACAGCAGAGCTCAGGATATGCCGCAATCGCCGCAAGCGCGTGACCGGGTATCTCGATTTCCGGAACAATGCGGATGTGGCGGGCCTTGGCGTAGGCGACGATTTCCCTGACGTCCGCCTCGGTGTAGAAGAACGGACCGTAGGGATTCTCGTCAAATCCCTGACGTCCGAGTCCATCGGGATGGGCGGAGCGCGACCGCACGGCGCCGTATTTCACGAGATCGGGATACTTCGGGATGTCAAGCCGCCAGGCCTGATCCTCGGTGAGATGCCAGTGGAAGACGTTCATCTTGTGCGCGGCCATCGCATCGAGCGTCTTCAGAATCGCTTCCTTGCCGAAAAAATGACGGCAGTCGTCCCACATGATGCCGCGCCAGCCGAATGTCGGCCAGTCCTTGATTTCGCAGCACGGCACCGAGAAGCCGTCCGCCGTCTTTTCGGCGAGCTGCTTCAAGGTCTGCCGCGCATAAAATGCGCCGGCTTCGTCGGCGGCCGCAATCATCGCCACGCCTGTTGGCGTGACGCGAATGGCATAACCATTCGCGGGAAGTTTCCCCGCCGGCACCCTCCTGACCGTCGCCTCGTCCAGCGAACCAAGCGTGACGAAACCCTTCTTCATCGTCACTTCCCGCGGATAGGGGACGAGGGCTGGGCCCGGCTTCGGAACCTCCCTGATGGCGATCGCGGGGAGCACATAGACACGGTAGTTCTTCACGCGACCCGCGCCGTCAGACTGGCGGGGCGTGAAGTTAAATCCTCCCACGCGCTCCTCCTTGCCGAGATCGATCACGAAGTAGTGCGGGAAACCGGGCTGGGCGTTCTTCCACTCCGTATGCCACAGGTTGGCGGTCTGCCCGTCGATCAGATTCTCGGCGCTGCCGTCCTCGGCCATGCGTTCTTCGGAATCACACGCGGCGATCGTCCACTTCGAGTGCGGAATGTTCTTGCCCTGACCGTCCACGAGATCGATTTCACCGCACGCGGCGAACGGCCTCCCATCCCAGGCGCTCAGAGCCTCGAACGCGAAGTAGCGCCCCTTCACCGACTTGCCGAAACGGACGTCCTGACGCTTGGTCTCGTTCGCGAATTCGCCTTCCTGGACGGCCTGCCCCGCCTCCAGCGGCTTTGCCAGCTTCGGGCGCGGCTGGAACGCAAAATAGTCCGTCTCGGGGCGCATCTCGCCCAGGATCGGCGTCGCGAGGAACTTGAGCGCGTTCGCCGGCGCGACGCCGACGACATCGAGGATGACGAATTCGTTCACGCCGTTCTTGAGCCAGCATCCCGGCACGTACATCGTCTGGGTCGGGCCGATCGACCAGTAGCGGCCGATCCAGCGGCCGTTCACCCGCACCATGCCGCGCTTCCAGTCGCGCATGTCGAGGAACGTATCCTTCGCCTCAAGGTCAATCAGGTAGCGGTAGGCCGTGCCGGACTTAGCCTGCGCATCATCCGCTGCGAACGTGCCGAGACGCGCGAGACCGTCGGCCGCATCCTCGTTGAGGTTGATGCGCGCCATCGTCCAGCCCCTGAGCGGCACACCGTTGAGCGTGACGGGACCGATGATGCCCTTCATGGACTCATGCATGATCTTACCGAAATTGTAGCGGCTCATCTCCTCGACGAGGATTTCGAGCGTGCGCACCTTGTCGGCGGGTTCTATCCGAACCTTTGCCTTCTTGTGGCGACGATCGAAGAAACCGATATCCCGCCCGTCCACGCGCACGACGCCGAGATCGCGCACGTCAGCCGCGAGATCGCCTCCCTTGCCGGCGGGTAGCGTCGTGCGGTAGACGGCATAGCCATAGCCGAGATCGGCCTTCTCAAAGGTGACGGGATCCTCGGACGCGGGCACGTCGTCGGCAACGGACCAGAGGCGCGCCGATGTCGGCACCGCAGGGCGGATCCCCGACTGAACGGGGTTTCTCGCCGGCGGTTCGGGAATCGTCTCGCCCGGATTCAGATAGCGCGCGAAAAGCGCTTTCATCGCGCCGAACTTCTCAGGATGCGGCCAGCCCGCCTCGGAGACGGGAGCGTCGTAGTCATAGCTCGACGTCTGTGGACGGAACGGCGCGTTGCACCCGTTCCACCAGGCGAAGGTCGTGCCGCCATGCGCCATGTAGACGGAGAAGCTGGCCTTGCGCTGCAGCATGTACTCAAGGTCGTTGAGACACTGCCGGGCGCCCTTCACGTGGTGCGGTTCACCCCAGCTGTCGAACCAGGCGGGATAGTATTCGCCGCACATGAGCGGACCTTTCGCGCGGGCCTTTCTGAGCTGCGTGAAGGCGTTCTGCGGATTCGAGCCGAAGTTGACAACCGGGGTCAGCTCGTCGATGAGGCCGTTCGGAATGTTGTAGGCGGGATTGCAGTAGAAGCCCGGCACGTCGAAGCCCGCCTTGCGAATCGCCTCGTAGAGGCTGCGGATATACTCCTTGTCGTTGCCCCAGAAGCCGTATTCGTTCTCGACCTGAACCATCAGGATGTTTCCGCCGTGCGTCACCTGGCTTTTCTTGAGGGTCTTGGCCACGGCGGAGAGGTATTCGCACGCCGGCTTCAGATAGCGCGCGTCACGCGTGCGCAACTGGATGCCGTCTTCCTTCAGCAGCCACCACGGAAGCCCGCCGAATTCCCACTCGGCGCAGGTGTAGGGACCGGGGCGGAGGACGACCCACATGCCTTCCTCCTGGGCGATGCGGCAGAATTCCGCCACGTCCTTTTCGCCTGTGAATTCGTAGCGGCCGCGCACGGGCTCATGGTTGTTCCAGAACATGTAGGCGCAGACGGCGTTGAAGCCGCACGCCTTCACCATCTGGATGCGGTGGCGCCACAGGGCGCGCGGAATGCGCGCGAAATGCATCTCGCCGCAACGGATGACGAACGGCTGGCCGTCCAGCAGGAAGGCGTCGTCACCAACGGCAAACGTATGCTTCCCCGTAATCGGCTCCCCCATGACCCCTGCGGCAAGAAGACCGCAGACCAGTGCGAACATAAGTCTCTTCATGCCCCCATTATACCAAAAAGAGGGGGCTATTTCATCCAAATGGCCATTCCGACTTCAATCTTCGCGGGATTGATCGCATTGCCGGGAATCACCTTGTTGCGGATGGTGTAGTAGGTTGTTGCCGAATTCCAGCGCGAACCCGCAATGCCCGAGGCCGTGCGTCCGCCCTTCTGGATGACGCCGCGAATGGTGTAGCCCTGCGCCTTAAGCTCGGCGATGCTTGTCGGTGCACGCGCACGGGACGTCCGGGCGCCGCCGGGAGGGCGTCGGGTCGAGGCGGGCGTCGGCGGGACAGGTGGGGGCGGCGCGGGGTCGGCTTTTCGGAACCATCCGAAAATGCCGCCCGACGACGGTTTCACGGGCGAACGGACCGGCACGTTGGCATAGGCCGCACGCATCGTATCGACGTTGCCGTAGAGTACCTTTTGCAGATAGGGGTCGCCTACCGCGAGCCGCTTCGCCGTCGTATCGGGATCGACGCGCACCCGCGTCTTGAGATCGAGAACGCGGCGGACGCTCGGCATCGCAAAGAGCATGCCGCATCGCTTGCGCCCGCGGTGCCGGTACTTCTGCCACTTGTTCGGCTCGCCGTAGGCAACCATGCTGTGCGACATGACCTGATCGTCGCGCAATCGGTAGAGGGACTTGAGTTCCTTCACGAGATCACGGATCGCATAGAGCTGCACGAGCGGCATCTGCCGGTTGTGATACCCCACGCACTCGATGCCGATGGAATATTTGTCGATGTCCGTGCGGCCATTCCACATCGAACGTCCCGCATGGAATGCCTCGCGGTCGCGATCGACGATGCGGTAGACCGTCCCTTCTTCGGTCACGCAGTAGTGGCACTCGCCGCGCTCCGAAACCTTGTTGAGGGAACTGCGCGCCGGCGCTTCGGTCGTATGCAGGATGATGAAATCGGTCGATGGACGGATCTTGCGTTCGGCGCTGCGCGGACTGCGGTAGCGGTTGGAGATCTCCAGCGCCTCGGCCGGCGTCAGGGCGAGAAAAACCGCGAGGATCATCATCATCCTCGTCACCGTCCCGCGCGTAGCCAGTGAAGACATCCAGCTTATTATACCAAACGCGCTCTGGATTTGTCGCGCCCGCGCCACATTCACGAGACCGGTGCGAACCGGCGGGAACCGTCCCGGAAAACAGAACGGTCGGCTGCGGAACAGTCGACCGTCGTTAGTTGCATCGGTGCACGGCGCAATCAGCCGTTGGCCTTTTCGAAATCCTTCATGAACTGAACGAGAGCATCGACGCCTTCCATCGGAAACGCATTGTAGATCGTCGCGCGGATGCCGCCGACCGAACGGTGCCCCTTGAGCGAACTCATGCCCAGCTTCTTCGCCTCTTCGACGAACTTCTTCTCCAGCTCCTCGGTGGCGAGACGGAAGGTGACGTTCATGTTCGAGCGGTACTCGGGCAACGCCGTGCCCTTGTAGAATCCGGTCGAATCGATGACGTCGTAGATCTTCCGGGCCTTGGCGTCATTGCGCGCGAAGAGGTTCTGCTTGCCGACCTTCTTGACCCACTTCATCACCTCGCCGAACACGTAAATCGTGAAGGTCGGCGGCGTATTGTAGAGCGAGTCGTTGTCGACGTGCGTACGGTACTGGAACAGCGTCGGGATCGTGTCGAGACCCTTCGCGGCCAGTTCCTTCTTGATCGCAACGACCGCCATGCCCGCAGGACCGAGGTTCTTCTGCGCACCGGCGTAGAACATATCGAACTTTGTGAAATCACGGTCGATGCCGAGGATGTCGGACGACATATCGGCGATAAGCGGCCCCTTCACCTGCGGAATCTTCTTGAGCTGCGCGCCCGAAATCGTTTCATTCGTGCAGATATGGGTGTAGGCGGCGTTGTCGGAGAACTGCCATTCGGCCTCGGTCGGCATACGCGTGGGGATGTCCTTTGCGCAGTTGGCGACCACGTTGACGTTGGCGCCACGGCACGCGGCGATAACCTTCGCCTCCTTGAGCGCCTTGCCCGACCAGGTGCCCTGATTGGCGTAATCGGCCGATGCGCCGGCAGGGAGGAAATTCATCGGGATCATCGCAAACTGCTGGCTGCCGCCGCCCTGGATGAAGACGACTTCATAATCGTCGCCAATGCCGCAAAGCTCCTTGAAATTCGCCTTTGCCTCGGCATGGATGGTCGGATAGTCCTTTCCACGATGTGACATCTCCATCACCGACATACCCGTCCCCTTGTAGTCGACGAGATCGTTCTGGATTTGCTGAAGGACCTCGAGGGGTAGTGTAGCGGGACCCGCCGAGAAGTTGAATGCACGCGCCATTATTCAGAGCCTTTCATTAGAGTTTATCTGTTTTGTTCCGTTTGTCCGCCCGAGAGATTATCAAGTGAGCGGATGGGGCGGTATTATACTCTTTTCATCGCATTACCGCAACGCGCAAGAATCTAGATTGTCGCCCTACACCAGAAAAGAAGAAATTTTATTTGAGCGCGGCCCTCCTGAAAGAAAAAAAATCAACCAGGCCGCCCGACTCCGCCCAAGGCCGCCCGGGCCTGTTTCACCCGGCCATTCAAGCGCTGCTGCAACCGCTCCTGCGCGGCAACATCCTTGCCGCACTTTTGCCACATCTCGTCGAGCACGGCGGCGAACAGCAAATCAATGTCGTCGCCCCAGTATCTCGCCAAACGCCGCCAGCGCCGTTCGTCCGTCTTGGACAGTTCGAGCTCCAGTTTCATTGCCGCCTCCTGCAACGCTTTTTATCCGTCGCGTCCAACCGTCGCCCCTCCAGGCGCAACCGTTCAGCCTTGTCGTCGCTCAACGCATAGTTGAAGCGCGGCGAAGGTACACTTCAGCAGGCTTATCTACGCGATCGAACCTGTCAGCCTTTTATGAATCAGACCAACGCTCTACCACGTATAACATTCTTTCGTTGCTTGCACCATCATTTTGAGCAAGGCGGCCTTATATCCCTCGGAGCATGGCTTGTGCACAGATAAGAATTGTTCTGAACTTGACACCTTCTCAAACCGATCGACCCGACAGCCTCCGCCGCAAATATGGCGCAGCGGGCATTCGCGACATGGAATCGAATTGTCTACGGACGCAGCGACCAAACGTTTCCTCGCCACTTCAAGCAAGAATGGTACGCCAACATCCCTAACATTCCCAAGCGGCGGGAAAGAATCGATTCGGCTACACACATATGCAAATCCATCGGGAGAAAACACTAATCTACCTAGTCCGCATGCAATGCGCCCTCGACCATTTCTATACTCTTCGAAAAAAGGTATTTGCGTTCCACCTGGATTCGATATTGCGTACAGACGAATTCCCCGCTGTTCATATTCTCGCTTCTCGTCCAATGAAAGCCTTCCAACATTCCGGCCTGGTAACAAATTGAGCGAAACCTTAAACTTGATCGCCCCCTCCGTCTCATCCTGAAGTTCTCTGACAAAATCGCGATAACCAGCCTCAATCAACTCGATATTTGTCATAAGAGGCGTGGTGGCTACTTCGACTTCTATACCCGCCTTAGCCAGCTTCACGGCAGTCGATCTCGCCTTTTTAAAGGCATGTACACCCCTGACCGCTGAGGACGACCTCTCATCAACCCCATCGATCGAAATCTGCACCTTGATCTCGCGAGACCTTGCATTCTCAATGTCCGCATCAGTCCACAGGGTACCATTTGAAAACACTTTTGAAGTCAATCCATTCTCATGAGACGCGCTAATGATCTCCCAAAAATCTTTTCGCATCAACGGCTCACCACCAGAGAATGTCGCCTCATCGACGCCACCACCTCGCAAAGAGGCAAAGATATCGCTATATTCAGCAACGGTTAATGGCGCGCCACGCCTCTTTTGCGCGTACATATAACAATGTTCACATTGCAGGTTGCAATCGTATGTAAGATAAAACATGGCCGTTGACGTTCGATCGGAAACCACCAATGCCCTGTCTGTGAAATTGCGCGCTACGATTTGCTTTAGTAAAGCCAAGCAGGCATTCTTGTCGTCACTATCAGATAAAACGACCCCCACCGATCTTCCCTGCATCAGTTGTTCAATGAGCTTGACCTGCTGATCAGTGATTACGAGCCAATTTCCATCCTTGGGCGAAACAACAACTACGTCATCGCCAGAATGATATGTCGCGATTTCAGTCGGAAACTTTAGAATCGTATCGGGCGAAACTGCGAATCTTCTATTCATCATAAGGATTCCACAAGGACCTGGCACGAATGAGCAAGCCCGAACATGCCAGGCCCTTAGCATCATTTAATCCCAATAAATATCACCGTTACCGCACGAGCAATCGCGCATCGCCGCCCCAATGTAGCTGTATCCTGCTTGCATGGGGACGTTTTCCGTCCATTCCAGTTCAATCATTGTTATCACCTCCTTTCTTCCTCATTTTCACATACTGTACTTATACCAAATACACACTACACGGGTGTACCGGGAAAGTGCGCACCGAGAAATTTGGGATTGTCCCCACGGTTCTTCGGTGGCGGTTACCACGCCACGCAGCGAGGGCGCCGCAGGTGCTTTGCCGAGGGTCGGCGCGAGAGCTTGCGTCCGATCAACGTACATTTGCCTTGCGCTCGGGAGTATGCGTACAGGGTGCAGACGGCCTATTTCCCGCACACCGTGACGGTATACCATCCGAGGGCCAAGACCTGACAGACGGAATAATCCGCATAATAAAGCACTAATCCGCATAATAAAGCTCGGTGATATTCCCGTTGCGCATGGCTGATTCAATCGCTTCGCCCCAAGTCCGTCCGGACCTGTTTCACCCGGCCATTCAAGCGCTTCTGCAACCGCTCCTGCGCGGCAACATCCTTGCCGCACTTCTGCCACATCTCGTCGAGCACGGCGGCGAACAGCAAATCAATATCGTCGCCCCAGTATCTCGCCAAACGACACCAGCGCCGTTCGTCCGTCTTGGACAGTTCGAGCTCCAGTTTCATTGCCGCCTCCTGCAACGCTTTTTAACTGAAATATCTTTCCTGTGACAATACCAGACATAATCAACACCTCGAACGAGCAGCGCGTCAACATCTTCGTCTAAGACAGGCGCTCTCCTCTGCAGCTTTCCTATATACGGGGGTAATTTTATATTCAGCCGCATAAATAGACCCTATCACATTTTTTCAGTAAAGACCTTTATGTTTCGTTCGGCATCACTTTTATAACGGACAGAAAATGAAGCGTACTCAGCACGGATCCTGATACTGTTCAGCGGGTCATACTCATTATCGAGTGGCAGCGGATCGCTTTTGTCGACGCTGCCCACTATTTCCCTAATTTCCTGATCAGACAATTCAATCTGAAGAGGATGCATTGTAGCGTTCATCCTCCTTTTAATCAACTCATCTGTTAGCTTATACCACTTTCGATTTCTTCTTGTAGTCTGTGTTCCATGCATAATAGAACCTCACTTGTTTTCTATGTCAATATCGAAATCCGGAATCATCAGGCGACCATCAACAAAGGAAAATCTATGTACTCGATCTTGTTTGATCCAAGGATATCGCTCAGTATACGGCTTATATCGGTCGTTTGACAAAACATGACATCCATCAGTGTCTGCCTTCTTCAATATAAAATCATCTGCTCTAGTTCCAGCAGGGACAATGGCAATCGACCCCTTGGCGTTCTCAATTAGGCCCTTCAGTTCCTTCACATACTTTGACCCATTCTCCAACTCCTCTAACTTGTGATAAATATTGGCGTCAAGAAAAACGAAACTCTTTAACTTACGTAACTTAAGCCCTTTCAAACATGTTGATAGACCAGTGGTCAGCTTACTCTTATCGGCGAAAACGATGTTTGATCCATCTACGATAACCTTACCATAAATCTTACCGATAGACCCCTCCTTCCTCCAAAAAACAGGGACGCCTGACCAGTCGTATAGTTTGCTCGTCAAATACCAGTCAGGTTCCAGACGCACTTCATAACCATTATTCGTTCGCGTCAGATTGACAATGCCATTGGCTCCCATCTCCCATGCCTCGGACTTAAGGATGCGAAGAGCATCCGCCCCGGACATCTGTTCGAGCGCCACTTTATCAAAAATTATTTGTTTGGAGAAGCCAAGCATTGAATCGTCTTTTTGGCATCCAAATCCAAGCCACTTTCGCTCTGACCGACGAAAATAATCCTGACGGAACTTGTCAGACATCAAATATGCACAACAATTTCTGCATAACACCTTCTCTTTGAGAAAAGGCTGCACAACCTTCCGAAACTGTGTGTACCAGTGTTCATGTTCTCTGCGAACGCCAAGAGATGAACAATTATCATAGAAATAACATTCCTCGAGCTGTTTGCGAAAAAACTCTTTCCTCCCCTCGCCGTTCGGATCGCATAGGTATCCATGGGCACCTTCCCATACGGAATATCCAGACCTGTCATTTTCGTGAATCGGTACAAAGAAAAAATCAACGAACGCATGAAACAATTTTGCGTAATTCTCACGAATTTCATTTCCACATCTACAACAGCATTTAGAATCCGTCACCAAACCATAATTGAGCCACAATGTCTGCTTTGTATCATCAGGTTGTCCAACTTTTTCGATGGCGGTGCTTCTAGCCTGATTAAACGCCTGGATTAAACAATCATCACAGACAAAGACCGACTTGGCGCTTATCCTGAAAGAAGATCCTATATCATTAAGCAGTTTTTGGGCACGCAAATGATATTCACGCAGGTATTGCGAAAGCCCTCCTGATACATCACCTCTTGATACATGATAGAAAATATCATCTTTGTTTTTTCCACAGACCGAACATTTAACAGTCGCTGCAGCATGAGCACAGTCCTCGCATACAAAACCGCGAGCAAACGGAGTACCTTTTTTCAATGCAAGCAGAGCATCATGATATAAATCGTAATGATTTTTATTGATCATCCCGATAAACTTTCGGTCACAGACAATACACTGCTTAAACAGTCTCATGCCACACTCTCCTTTTCTACCCTCTGCATTCCGCGCCCCCTGACAATGGCCCGACCACCCGGCGCGAAAAAGGAAGTGGCGTGCTCCTACATCAATGTTCTGACAGAGGCACGACCAAGCGCCTTAACCGAAACAAAAGAAATAGAAGACACGCCACGTGATGACCACGTGACGCATCCCACATATCCAGCTTCGGTTTGGAAATTTGGTCGTTTTCTGTCAAAGCCAAATACGCAAGATTGCGTACGCTGCACGGGTTAGGTTGCCCACCCCGCGCACCTCTCGCTCCGAGTCGCCCCGTGGAGAAGCTGGCCGCCGTTGCCGCACGACCGGTATATTGATGCGTTATCCTGCGCCGTTCCCAGCGGCCTTGCCGCCATCCGGGCGCATTTCAACGCTTCCGCCGCTTATTATACCACATTTCCACGCCCCATAACGGACGGAAATTTAGGGGTCAGCGCCTCTACACCAGAAAAGATAACTGCGGCATTCGGAAGTAACTGGTGCGGTAGCGGAAGCCCCCAACCAGTTAGATTCACCGGCGGCGAGTAAACTACAAACCGCCACCCGAACGGGTGGTCCCTCAAACCGCAATGTTTTGCAGCACCTTGCGCGCGGCAGTCGTCAGGGGAACTTCGCGCGGATTGACGAAGGCAGCCTCCGTCGTCGCCCGAAGAAGCGAAAGTTCGAGCTTGAAGTGGCTGAAGGTCTGCACGTGCTCGCCCGCCGGCTCGACCGACGGCAAATCCCAAAGTCCGCCCAGAAGGCCATCCGCCCGGCGACGGACGAGGAGAACCTTTCCGTCGCCACTCGTCACGATGACCACCTGCTGTCGTCGCACGGGGGGCGTCTTCCTTGCCTTCCGTACGGGATAAGCCTCCGGCGTTCCATCGGCTGCGGCAAGACAGCGCGTGCGCAGGGGACAGTCGCCGCACCGCGGACTCTTCGGCGTACAGATGAGCGCACCCAGCTCCATCATCGCCTGATTGAAATCACCAGGCCTTGCGCACATCAGTGGCCGCAGCCGTTCGGCAAGCTGTTCACGCGGCGGCAGCTTCCGGAAGTCGTCCGTCAGCTTCCAGTAGCGGGCGAAGACCCGTGCGACATTGCCATCGACGACACAGACTTCAACACCATCGAGGACCGACGCGAGGGCGGCCGCCGTATAAGGCCCGACGCCGGGCACCGCCCGCCAGTCCGCGAGTGTCGTCGGCCAGCCCGTCGTCGCGAACTGCCGTGCGGCCTTGAGGAGATTGCGCGCGCGGGCGTAGTAGCCGAGCCCTTCCCAGGCCTTCAGCACGTCCTGCTCATCCGCCGCCGCGAGCGCGTGGACATCGGGGAAACGCGCGCGGAAGCGGGTATAGTAAGGCAACGCCTGCTCGTAGGTCGTCTGCTGCAGCATGATCTCCGACAGCCAGCAGGCATACGGTTCAACCTTCAGGCGCCACGGCATCGGACGCTTCGCGCGCCGGTACCAGGTAATGAGGGGTTTCAGCTCGGATGTCATGTCCGTATTATAGCAAAAGGGGAAACGCCCGAAGACCCGGCGCGTGCGCCGTCCTCCCCTCCCTCTTTGCCACGTCGGTGAACGCATTGACGGGAAGAGCGCAGGAGTTCCCGTCGTCCTGGAATCGCACGGACAGCACCAGTCGGCCGGATGGCGGCACGGGCGCGGTGTAGACGAGCTGACGCATCCCCGGATTCGGCGACTCCCAGTCGTTCGGCGGCTGCGCCGAAGCTTCCGACCAGACGCCGCCGCCCGTCGTCTCGAACAGGCGGATGGATTTCCCGTTTTTGCGGAGCGTGACCATACCGTCCGCGCCAATCCCAATTCGCGCGTTGGTGTTCATCGCCCAGCGCACGGACGACCCGGGCTCTGCCCCTTCAATTTCATCGGTGATTGCAAATCCCTGCGGCCCACGCGCCACCGTACGGACGACCCGCCGCGCCTGCGGATAGATCGACGAGAGATCGGCGACGACCGTCTCACCGGCGCGCGTCAGGAGCGCAAATCCACGTGCGTCCTGTCCCTTGCCGCCGATCATAAGCGTATTGTGACCCTGCGTGCCGAGACGGAAGACCGACCAGCGCTTGGATTCCGGTTCGGGCGACCAGAGGCCGCTCGGGCCGATGTGCCGTTCGACCGCATGATAGTTCTCGGCACCGAGATCATAACCCCAGCGCTCGCCCTGCAGGTCCAGGACGAAGCCGCCCGCATCGGCGTGTCCGTGATTATAGGAGGGCGAACCACCCTTGATGGCGAGATAGGCGCCCGACGGCATCCGAAGAACGCCAATCGGGACCTCGCCCCGTCCTACCCAGACATCCGGAAGCGGTGAAGCGGCCTTCGCCAGATCATCGCCCGTCCAGAAGAGCGTGAACGGAAAGGTCCGGTCCAGGGGTTTTGCGCAATCCGCACAGACTGCGCGCAAGGCGGTGACCTCATTCGCCGTTACGGCGGCCGTAGCGCCGAAACGCCGCGCGAACCACCAGACCGCCGGCGAACTGCCGCGCGAACCATGGCAGTCGCTGTAGTTGAACCAATCGCCCGACGGCCCCGTCACCTGCGCCGGATAAAGCCCCGTCGCCCGAACGCCCGGCACGTCGGAGAGCCCGAAGTCGCCACCGAACGCCGTCCGCATCACATCAAGCGCAATCGCATTGAAGCTCCAGCCGTAGTTCCAGTAGACGGGCCCTTCGGGGAAGATACCGTCGGGTCCGCACACCGACTCCGCCTCGGGTAGCGATTCGACCACGGCGACAAGATACGGCACGCACAAATCGGCCGCGCGATCGGCGACCGCGACCGCAGCGGCCGTCAATCCGCCGGCGACGACCTGCACCCAGTTGTTCTGAAGCCGCGTCCACCCGGCATTCGGCACGTCGGCGCAAATTCCCTTCTCGATGAGGGCGCGCGCCGCCTGTTCACGCACGTCGTCCGGCAGCGTTTCATGGAGCCAATCGTAGGCCGTCGCAACCGCCAGCATCATCTCACCCGTATCGATCGTGTGGCGCGGATTCCAGTCCGGGAATGCGCAGACGGCCCGCAGTTCCGATACCGCATCGTCGACATACTGCCGCTCTCCCGTCAGGCGATAGGCAAAGGCATTCGACACCAAGCGCGACATGCTCTGACGCGAAACGGCAAGCAGGTGATACCCCGTCAACTCGTACGTCGATACGGGTCTGCCGCGCCACCGCGCGGCTTCGGCCAGCACGCGGTCGACACCCGCCTTCACCAGCGCGTCCGTCTTCGCACGCTCCCCAAGCGCGGCGAAATCCGCCGCCGTCGCAAACACGCGCGGATGCGGCATCCGGGCCGCCCGCGCGAGGGAGGATCGGGTCTGCCCGACGATCCGCGCACGCGGACTCTCGCCCTGCGGATGCGCGAGCCATTGCGCGAGCGTACGGCAACGTGCGGCTTCGGCGGCGTTCTCGGTCGTCGCCGCCTGAACTTCCAGCGCCGCCATGCTGATCGTGCCGTGTGCGCCTAGTCCGCTGCCGTCGGGCGTCACCACGAAACCCGGATTGTCCGGCCCGAGCAGATAGCGCCGCGTGTTGACGTAGGTCGAATTCGCGCGAACGTTCTCGCGCTGCGGCATCGCCAGGAATTCGATCTGCTTCGCCAGCGGCGCACCCACCGCCTCGGCATACACCGTGTAATACGGCGGCGGCATGTTCGTCACCGCCAGCATGGCCAACAGGTAACCCAGCACGGTCTCCTCCTATCGCATCCGCTTCATCTCGAACGGTTCGCCGCGGAGTGCCCGCCGCGCGAACTCGCCCCAGTACGGCGTCGGCTCGTAGTCCCAGCTCGTGATCATCACCGGTGCGGCCTTGGGATGGAAGCACCAGCCCGTCCAGTTGAGTCGGTACTTCTGGATGAAGCCGAGCATATCGGGTACGAACGTGTACGGATCCTCCTGATCCTCATCGGGAATGAAGTTCATCACCCCGCGCGGCGCGGCGCCAACTTCGCCGAGGAAGACCGGATGCCTCGCCGCGACCGGCAGAATGCGGTTCCACCCCTTGTGCCAATGGTAGGCGTGCCAGGCGTACATGATGCCATTTCCCGTCTTGTCCTCCAGCCGATAGGACGGCTTCTCGCCCTTCTCAATCGCCTCGCTCTCGATGCCCGTCAGGTCGTTCGCCCAGAAAAGCCCGCCCGCGATGACGACGTTCTTCGCGCCCGTGGAACGAACGGCGTCGACGAGCGCCTGCATGCCGACGGATTCGAAGCCCTGGTTCTTACGCTTCTCTTCGGCGGAAAGGAACGCGGACTCATCGACCGTGTCGGCTTCGCCAACCCAACCGCCGTTGCGCCAGACCTCCCAGCTGACGCCATGCGGCTCGTTGAAGAGATCGAACAGCACGGCGGGATGATTCATGTAGTGCGCAGCGCAATCCCTCCAGAATGCGACATGCTCCGCCTTCGGCGCACGGAAACGGTGCAGGTCGATGACCACGTACGCGCCGCGGTTTGCCGCGAGACGGACGATCTTGTCGCAGGCCGCGCGGAAGGATGCACCGCCGTCGGGTTTCGAATAGACGCCCGTGCCAAACCAGTGGGCCTCGTTAATCGGCAGACGGATGCAGTTCGACTTCCATACATCGATGGCGACAACAGTCGATTTCGTCTCCTGCTCGCCATCCGGGATCGTCTCCATGCCACCCGCATTGACGCCCTGCAGCCAGACCTCCCGACCCTCGGGATCGACAAGACGATTCCCCTGCACCCTGACCATCATCGGCCATCGGGAACGGTTCTCCGGTTCGTCCGGCACATGGCGCGCCCTGATCTGGCGTTCGTGCGCGGCGGCGGCTTCGCGAAGCGGCTGCGGATCGGTCGGCACAAGCGTCACGTCCCGAATCTCCATCTCGCCCGACGTCACCTGGAAGAGACACGGCATAACGACGAGCGTCATCGCCTCCGCCGGTACGAGGAAGGAGGTCGAGTGCGCGACGAACCCCGGCGTGTTCCGCTGCGTGTAGACGGGCGCCGGCGCCTTCAGCTCCTTGCCGTCCGCATCTTTGAACTTCAGGATCACGCGCGCGTCGAACCACGGCTTCACGCCCGTCTTGAGGTTCCGGACCTCCCACCGCCAGGACATCTTGAGCGCCTCGACATTCGCCGGCAGATCGTACTCGCGGTAGTGGTTGACGAGCCTGCCGGGCCGGGCGGCCACGAGTCTGGCGTACGGCGCACCATCCTTAACAGGTGGAATGAGCGCGCCCTCCGCCAATGCCTTCGCGGCCCGGAGGCGCCGTTGTTCAAGTGACGCGGCTCGTTTCTTTTCACCGGCCTCGCGCCGCGCCCTTTCCTCGGAATCTTCGACGAACTTCTCCTGCGGCTCGACGGACAGGCTGCGGACGGACATTGCGCCCGACTTCACGTTGAAAAGGCATGGCATCAGCGCAAGACCCGCAGCGCCGTCGGGGATCCGCACGGTTTTCCGGACCGGAAACCAGTCCTTCGTGCCCTTCCAGCCGCCGAGTGCCGGACCACCCTTAACCTTCTTGCACTCAGCGGTGATGAAGTCCATCATGATGCGCGCGTCGAACCAGGGCTTGTCGCCCTTTTCCACACCCTCGATCCTGACCTCCGCTGAAACGACGGCGCCCTCTGTCCCTTTCGGAAAGAAGACGGGCTGGTAGACGAGACCCATCTTTCCCGCGCCCTTGAACGGCACGTCAAACGCGCGCTTGTCGGCCGGCACCAGATTCTCGGCGCACGCGGCAAAGGCCAGCGCCGCCGCGAGCAGCGTCATCATCGTTCGCATCTCGACAGCCCTTTCCGGTCAAATCACCTTATGACCAAGCATAGCCCGTCACTCACGCACATGAGCAGCTGCAGATTATCCTCACTCAACGAAAGACGACCGCATCCCGAACCCCGCCGGAGACTCGCCAGCGCGAGCGGCTGGGTGGAGGTCAACACCACATGCGTACGGCCGCCCCGCAGCTTGATGCCCTCATCCAGCAGTATGTTGACCGTGACTTTCCTCCCCTCGGCAAAGGCCACGCCTCCTGCCACGTCCACACGACCGACCGTCTCGCGATCCCTGCAGACAAGGTTGAGAGATGCATCGCCGTGAAAGGCAAGCCCGCCGTTGCAGGCGACGGTGAATTTGCCGTTCTCCTTGGATCCCGCCTCCAGGATCGCTCCGTCCTTCAGTGTCACCAACGGCTCGAAGGTGCCACTGCCGCCGAGAGTGGCGTTCTCGGCAACCGTCACTTCCGACGCGGCCACCGCGCCGTCAACAATGAGCGTTCCCGCATTGATGGCGAACGGACTTCCAGCAATCGACACGTCACCACCCAGACGCTGACAACCGGCACCAATTTTCGTCACTGGCAACTTACCGGTCTGCGTGCTGCTGATTTCTCCGCTGAAGTCGCCATTCGCATCATTGCCGCCAAAGGTGAACCCGCTAAGGTAGGAGTTTGCGTAATCGATCTTGCCTCGCCCGTAAAGACCATTGACCGTCACGCCGCCGCCGACCGTCGGCTGGAAGCGTCCGTTGACGTAGAAGTCGCCTTTACCCGCACCATGCGGCACGGCATCGGCGGAATTGGCGGCAACGTACCCGTTGATATAGGCGTTTCCGGTATAGAGGGCCTGTGCCGAGACCGCCAATGGGGCGCCGGCGTTCCGCGAGCGAATTATCTGGTCGGCATAGACAACACCGGCCGAGCCGGTGATCGTGCCTTCCAGATAACGCCGCTTCTGGCTGTAGGATGTGATGTAGCCCGTTCTGTCTCCGAAATCAAGGTTGGCGTTTAGGACCAGGTTATCCAGTCCTGAACTCATATCCACGGCGCCTGAGGTGACCGTAAGCGTTCCATTGGTCGCCACCAGATACTTCCACGTGTCGGTTGACGAGAGGAGAATCGAATTCACCGTACAATTCCCCCTGAAGTCGACCACGCCATCCGGGATGACGCAGACGTTTGCCCCAGCCGTAACCACCGATCCCGTATAGCCCCCCGTATACGCTTCGTATTCCGTCTCCGAATCTAGAAGGCGAAAGCCTTTCTCGGGTTCATACGTCACGAGCGACGAATAGCGTTGATCGGTCGTCTGACTGGCTACCACCGATCCGCGCGCCCACGGCACGACGGGCGCGGTAGGCGTGCCGAATGTACCGCTACCGACTGCGGCGACCCCGTTGTCAACCGTGACATTGACCGATCCCGCCGTCCCCACGACACCCGCGCCAAGCGTCGAATTGGCGGTATGGACGTCCAGCATCGTCTCCTCTTCACGCACGATTTCGCCGATGCTAAGATGTGCCGCCTTGTAGGATGAACTGCCGTAATTCTGGAAGCGCACCAGACCACCGCCATTTGCCCCGGGGGCCAGCGTCAGCCGCGCGATGGAATCCTCAGTCGCCTCCCCCTTGTCCGTTCCCTCGTACATGAGATAACCACTTTCAAGCCGCACGTCGCCCGCACGCGGGCAACCTTTGAGATACAAACTCTTCTCCGTGATGAAAAGTCCCCGCCCCGTCGTAAAGGTAACCTTCGCCGCCGCATCAATATGCCCGTCATTCCCCGACAAGGTCAGATGGGCATTATTGGCCGCATCGCCCGTCACCCGCAGATCGCCCCCGTAAATGGCACCATAGGCGCAGAAGCCCGTGGTATCCAGCCGAAACGTGCGATTCCCGTTCAGATCAAGATTGAGGTTTTTGGTCGAGTCGGTTGTGCCAAACGCGATCTGCCCCTTTCCTGTACTCCCCATCAGCGCGACAAGGATATCGTCACCCAGCGTGAGCGTATGCGCACTGCTCTCGCCACAAAACGTCAAATACTGCTCGGAATTGGTGTACGAGAAGTTCAATCCATGTGTGAGCGCAACGTCTCCGGTTATGAGAACGGTTGGATAGGTCTTTCCGGACCCCGAGAGATTGCTGCCGAACACGCCATTGACAACGCCATGCTCCCAATTGTCAGCGTCATTCCAATAATAGTTGCCCGTCGTCAACGGCGTAATCCAGCCAACGGCATCCTCTGCTCCCGCCATCCCCGCGCCAAGCGCCACGGACGTCAACATTCCCATTATCGCATGAGTTTTCATAGGCACTCCTCTGACAGTTCCTTAACACCGTTTACGCCACAAGGTTACCATAAGTCCGCAAGTTGCGTCAATTATAAAATATACATGTCTAAATCATGTGCAACCCACGAGATGCGCGCGGGAACCCCGGAGATTTCTCCCGAGACTTCTCCCTAGACCCGGGCGCGGCGCTTGGCGCGTTGGAGTGCCGAGATGCGTGGCGTGGCGACGTTATCCGCCGGCGGCCTGACGGCCTTCTGCGATTCGGACGCATGACGATCGGCCGTTGCCGGAACAGCGCGACCTCTCGTCATTCCGCCGCGCAACCGCCGGGCAACAGGCAGCAGAAAGAGCGCGGCAGCGAGCAGATAAAGCCCCGGCGCCAGCTCGCAGCGGCGCGGACGTCCCTTCAGCCCCTCCCAAAGCCCGGCAATGGATGAAACCACCCGACCGCCCGTCCGGGCGGCTATCCGCTCAAGCGCCCTTTCGCCTTCCTTCGGATCTTCGCAGGGCAGGAACTCGGCGGGATACATGAGGCAGACGGGCGGCAGCACCTCGCATCCGCCATCCGGGCACTCCACCACACCCACGACCGTCTCGCCGCCCCGCATCGGGATGAACGCCTCAAGCACGTCCTCGGACACCCACTGCAGACGCCTGATCTCGTTCGTGCCGCCCGGATCGCGCAGCACGCGCACGCGCAGTCCGTCGTTCGACCATGCCGTCGTCCCCGAGGGCGCCTCCGGCACCGCCGTCACCCGTGCGCCGCCGCGAACGAGCCGGATATCGCACGCAAAACCGTGCAGTGGCGCCGCGCCCGCTCCCGCCACGTAACGTCCGAGCGCCGCGAGAAGCTCGGACCCGAAACGCGTTTCCATGAGCGGCGCGGCATGGGGACCCTCGACTTCACCCGCGAATACGGCGGTCCGCCCCAGCCCCACCGACCGATAGGCGATGAACGGCGCGGCATCCTCATCGGCGGTCGTCACCGCGACGGAAGCCTCCGGTCGCGCATAGAGAAGATTGTAGCCGCCCGCAACGGGCGTCGTCCCCGGCGGCGGCGTGGCGTCGGTCAGCGGCCGCAGAGCCGATGTCACCATGAGTGGCGTCGGGTTGGTCACCATCAGCATCTTCGTCGCCATGAAGGTATCCTGCAGGAAGATCCGCGGGATCTCCCGCGCGTCGTCTTCGAAATAGCAGTCGCCCCGTCCCGCCACGGCAATCTGCTTGAGCAAAGCCGCATCGCCGTCCATCGGCGAACCAAGACCGATGACACTCACCGTAATACCCGCGCCCGCCGCCTTCTCGAGCAGTTCAAGGTAGTTCCCCGGCTCCTCCGAATCGGACGCATCGGCGAAGAGGACGAGATGCTTGAGCGGCGTGTCAGTCTTCGCTAGCTCGCGGAGCCCTGCGAGAAGGCCTTGTTCGACATAGATGCCACCGCCGTCCGGGACGATTCCCAGCACGTCGTCCATGTTCCGGCGCGCCTCCTCGACGCGTTGCATCTTCAGAATGAGGTGCGGCGTCTCGTCTACCGCGATGACGGAAACGAGATCTCCGGGAAGAAGCATATCGATCGCCCCGGCCGCGCCAAGGTTCGCCATATCCATCTTGGTTCGCCCGCCGGCCGTCGCCTGCATGGACATCGACCCCGAACGATCCATCACGATCGCCAGCGAAATCGCGCTTTTGCGCTCATCCTGCCGTCGTTCGAGCGTCACAGGCAGAATCTCCTCCACCGCCGAGCCGTGCCAGCCGCCGGGACCGAATGTATGCGCGCCGCCCGTCATCGCCAATCCCCCGCCGAGCCGTTCCACCCAATCGCCAAGCCGCCGGAAGTCCGCCGCGCCGAGGCCTGCCGTAGGCTGGTCTTCGAGGATTACGCCCGCATAGCCCGACAAGGCCGCCAGGGATGTATCGAACGCCGACGGATCGACCGCTTCCGCCGGAACGCCCGAGGCGTTCAGGAAACCTGCGAGCGAACTCTCGTGCCGTGCCCGCACAACAAGCACGGGCTTGCGCGCCGACGTCCGCACGAGGAAGCGCGCGACGTTGTTCTCCGGAATCGGATCGCCGGCGGGCGTCTCCAGCTCGAAGCGGTAGCGCCGGTTCGCGCCCAACTTCGGCGCGCGATCGCGAAGCGCAATGGGCGTAAGGCCGCGCCGAAAGGTGCGTACGCCGCGCGCGAGCTCGTTCGTTCCTTCGCCAAAGCGCCATTTCGCCGTCACCTCGGTGTCGCTGCGCACCCAGACCGAGACGGGCACGGATGCTTCGGGCGCGACGTCCGACGGCGCGGCGACGCGGATGATCGCGAGATCGTTCGAAAACGGGCGCGCCAGCGCCAGCACGTCCACGGGCGGCATCGGCGCCGTGAGCGACGGCGGCACGGTGAAAAGCCCGTCCGACAGCATCAGATAGCGCGTATTCACGTCTCCCTTCATCATTCCCGCCGCCGTGAGGAAGGCCGCCTCGGCATCCGATGCCGTCCGGAAGGACGCGGGGAACTCGGAGGGCCGGAAGATCGGAAAATTGAGCGCCGGGGCGACCCGGGCGGATGCAGCGAAATCCACGACCGCCAGTTTCGCCCCCGCCGGACGTGTGCGCGCGAGCGACTTGAGGATGAACTCCTCCTCACGCAGAAGCGTATCGTCAAGCGAAAGCGAGCGATCAGCGAGCACCACCAGAGTGCCGCCCGGATCGGCGAGCGTCCAGTACGGACGTATCAGCGCCACGAGCACCAGCGCCGCGAGCACGTACGCCGACCACCGCCGGTGGAGAAAACCCCACCCAATCAGCCCGGCCGTCGCCGCAAGCGCGAGAATCCAACCGACCACATGCGATGCGGCACGGGTGCGCGTGGTCGGCCGCGCCGTCCCCCATACGCCGGCCGCCGCCCGCGAAAGATCCGACTCTTCGGCGGAAAGCACACCGCCGGGCACGCGCGCCAGATCCGCCGCCGCGCGTTCTCGGGCGGCTTCGGTCAGGAAATTGACGATAAGCGCGGGAAAGGAGGGCGTGCGGAAGAACGGCAGGTCCGGCCGTGCGAAACCCAAGGTCAGCGTCCGCGCGTCGCGTACGGCAAGCGCGCGCGGCGCGGCCGCACCGTCCCTGGCGGGATGCACCGCCATCCCGAATGCAATCGGTCGCCCCGCGACGTGCGTAAGATCGGCGGCGGGGAAACTCTGCGACCCAAACGACACGCCGTCGAGGAGCCGTTCGTCCGGATCTATCCAGAACGGATCGGCAAGACGCATCGCCGCTCCGGCGGACGCCTCCAGAAAACGCAGGATGTGCGGCTTCGCCGGCCAGTCCGTCGCCGCCTGATCGGTCAGGACGACTTCGGCGGATTCAAGCGGCGCGATCGTCGCGCAATCCGCCGCTGAAACCGCCCGGTGAAGGATCTGTGCGAGCGCGGCGTTCGTCACGGCAAGAGCCACGGTCGGCGACGGACGAAACGGCGGCGGCAGCGTCACCGCGTCGTCCGCCGCGAGCGCATCGTCCGCCAGGGCGAGGCCGAGGTCCTGGAGCGAAACGACGACGTTCGTCGCCGTCCACGGACACGGAACCGTCAGTTGCCGCACCTCGTTCGAGACGATGGAACCGCCGCCCCCGGGGAAGGTCGAGATGGTGAGGTGCAGACTCCCGGAGGTGCGCACGGCGGCGGTGATCGCGCGATTGTCCCGAGGCGAACCAACCGCGCGCCAGCGGACACCCGGCGGCAATTCGGCCGCCGGCGGACGATCCGAGAGAACGAGCACCTCCGCCGCGGACGCCTTCGCCAGTTCGGCGGCAATCCCCTCGACCGAATCAACCTCACGGACGACAAGCGATCCCTCCGCACGCGCGGCGCGTTCGGCGGAGAGAATCCGCGCGGCGCGTTCCGCCGCCGTCGTGCCATCGGGTCCTACCGCCTGCATCGACGGGGAGACGTCGCACACCACATAAAGCAGCGTATCGGTGCGCAGGAAGACGAGCGGGGTGAGCGCGGCGCCGGTGAGCGCGAGGAGAATTGCCAACTCCAGCCAGAAGGACGGCGGGAAGCGGAAGCGGTTTCGGTGCTTGGCGGAGACGGCAAGCACCGTCGGACGCGGCCAGAGGAGCAGCGAGGGCACGTCCCTATGCGGTGCCTCCTTGTGGAAACGGTAGACGAACGCAAGTACCCCCGCCGTCACCAGCCCGAGCGCCGCCAGCGGCGTTGCCAACACGAGCGCGAGCGTCATCCGACCACCTCCACGACGTTCTGATCCAAGAGCGCGCGCACGACTGACGCGGCCGAGGCTTCCTCGACCGTAAGGTCGGTAAACGTTCCGCCGAAACGTCGGATCGCGGCGAGCCAGCTTTCGGTGTGGCGGCGAAGCGCTTCCGCGTGCGCGGCGAGGGTCGGCGCGTCAAAGGCGAGTTCGCGCGTCTCTCCCGTCTCCGCGTCCACGCAGTGGAAGATGCCGCCGGCTGCGGGATGGCGCTCGACTGCGGGCAGGAGGCGGATCACGTGCAGGGCCGACGCCCCCCGCGCGAGCGGCGTGAGTACGCCTGCCGGATCGCCGGGGATGAGCAGATCGGAAATGAAAACGCGCACCGAACGTGGGGCGGGGCGCGGCGGCGAGCGCCTGACACGGCAACCCGCGCGTTCGGCTGCCTTGGCGAGAAGATCGGCCAGCGCGTCGGCGAGCGCGCGCGGCGCCGCGCCGGCAAAATCCATCGAGGCGGATTCGTCCACCATGAGATCGAGACGGGGAGAAACCTCCTCGCGGTGACGGCGGATGGTCTCGCGGTCGCTGCGGGCGAAGATGTTCCAGTCGATGAGGCGCACGTCGTCGCCAGGGTGGTAGTCGCGGTAATCGTGGAACTCCAGCGAAGAACCTGCGCCCATTCCCGCGCGCGGACCCACCGCCCCGCGCAGGGCGCGGCGGCCGAGGACGAGGCGGAGGCGTCCGGCGTAACGCAGGAATTCGGCGGCGATCATTTCGCGCAACACTCCGGGGCGCAGTAGCGGCGGAAGGTCTTGTCGACTTCCACCACCAGATAGCAAAGGAAGAGGAGAAAGCCGCAAAGCGCGTAAAGCCGATGTGCCGTCCTGTGCGTGTCTCCGACGGTGGCGAAGAAATTGCCGGGAACGATCGCCGCGTCGAGGATGACGTCCATCATCTCAAGAAGGCCGGCGAACTGCAGGACGCCGACGAGAGCGAAGACGATCAGGGGACCAGCGGCAACGAGTTGGGGACGGCCGCGCCCGAGGAGGCGAAGAACGAGCGCCACCGGCATGACGACGAGCAGGAACTCACCCATGCAAAGTAATGCATTCATCAGGTCGCCCAATGAAGATCTATCCAGCCACGCGAGGAGAAGCGCGGACAGTCCCAGCGAAAGGACGCTGAGTCCGAACGCGAAAAGTGCGCCCGACGCCGCCGTCGTCGCCATCGGGAAGGAGAGCATACGCCGCACGAACCCCTTGGGTGCACGCGCGGCGACGACGCGCGAAACCCCCGGCGGATGGAGGGCGCAAAATCCCGCGAGGACGGCGAGTCCGAGACTGAGAAGGCAAAGGGCCATGGGCCAATCCTTCCCGCCCGTCCACGCCGCGCCCGCAAGGGCTACGCCCCAGATCAGCAGGACCAGCCCCAGCTCGACCTGACGCAAGGTTCGCTTGAAATCCGTATGCACGGGCATCAGGTTCGAGGCCGCCCAGGCGCATCCGAACACAATCAGGACGAGCGTCCCCGCGAAGACTCCCGCTTTCTCCAGAAAGGCCACCTGCCACGACACAGGAGATGACGGCATCAAGAGCACCACCATCGTCCCGGTGAAGACATATACTCCGGCAAAGACGTGGACGAGCGCCAGCACGGTCAGGCGCAGGCCGACGGCGATGCGCATTGAACCGAGGACCAGGGCCGCAATCGTCGAGACGAGCGAAAGCGCCACAACACCCAGCGTAGCCCAGGCAATCTCGGCAAGTTCGATGCCGCGCCAAAGGTATGCAAGCGCGAGAAACGGCAATGAAAGCGCCGTGAACGTAAGCGTCAGGAGAAAGGCACCCATGAGTTTGCCGCCGACCACATCCCCTGCGGTCAGCGCCGTAATGAACTGGAGGTCCATCCGTGCGCGCGCCGACTCGCGGGCGAGCCGGATGCCGGTAAGCAGCGGAATCACAAATACCGTCACCAAGCCGAGCGGCACGAGCGTTCCGCCCGTCAGCGTGCGCCCCGCCGCAATCATCATGAATTCATAGGCGCGGGCGACGGGCGACAGGCCCACGGCGACGTCATGCGAGGCCGATGACAGAATGCCGCCGCAGACGATCAGCAGAAGCACCGGATAGGCGAACATCGCCCAGAGGATGACACGGCTGCGGACGAGCTGGCGGAGTTCCTTCAACGTCACGGGATTGAGGTCGGCAAAACGGCGGAACGATTGAATCAGGCGGTTCATGCCAGCACCCCTTTCGTTACGGACAGATAGATGTCCTCCAGCCGTCCCTTCGCGGGCATGAAGGCAATGGGCTTCAGATTTCGGCGCACCAGTTCGGCCAGGAACTCCGCCCCCGCCGTCTCGTCGCCCGCGAGCACCACGCGAACGTCTTCGCCGCGCGGCATCGCCGTCCTGACGCCCGCCATTTCCAGAAACGCGGTGGCGGCGGCCTCGGGCGTACGTCCGAGAAGCCGGACAAGGACGGCAAACGTCGCCTCGGACGACACGGCGGAGGAAGCCGTCGGATCGAACAACCGCCCCTGCTCCAGAATCACCGTGCCCGTGCACATCTCCTCCAGCTCGGAAAGGATGTGCGAGGAGATGAGGAGCGCCTTGCCATCCTCGCGGAGCGCCCTGACGAGTTCCCGCAGCTCGATGCGGGCGCGCGGATCGAGGCCGTTCGCCGGCTCGTCCATGATAACGAGATCGGGATCATGGACGATGGCGCGGGCGAGCGAGACGCGTTGCTTCATGCCCTTCGAGAGCTGGCACAGCGTTTTATCGCGGAACTCCACGAGTCCCGTAAATGCCTCCACCTCCGCGACGGCGGCGGCGAGCCTGACGCCGCGAAAACCGTAGGCGCGCGCGTAGAAGTCGAGATATTCACGTACCGTCGTATCGGCGCGGTCGGGAAGTTCGTCGGGCATGTAACCGATGCGGCGGTGCGCAAACTCGGGATGATCGAGAATGCTCACGCCGTCGAGGAGGACGTCACCGCCGTCGGCGTCATCCAACGTGGCGAGGATGCGCATCGTCGTCGTTTTGCCCGCGCCGTTGGGCCCGACGAAACCGATCGACTCGCCCGATCCGAAGGAAAACGAGACGTGATCGACGGCGTTGACGCCGGGTTTGAAGGAACGGACGAGATTGCGAATTTCGATTTTCACCGAACCCCTTCCTTCCCATAGCGACCGTAGACCACCGTCCGCCGGATGCGCTTCGCCTTTGCGCCGCCGAGCGTATCCGTGCCGAACGGACACGCCGCCATTTCGGCACGAAAATACGAACGGGTCCCGCCCGTATCCGGCTCATCCAGCTCGGATTGGACAATCTGGAGCACCAGACCGGACGCGGCAGGATCCTTCGCCGCGAGCTCACAGGTGGCGCCTTCGGCAAGATTCTCCCCCGCATAGATCGACCCTGCGCCATCCACCACCCAGAGTGCCGTCAGCCCGGCGCCGAGGAGGTTCGTCACCCTGATCTTGCCGACGGCGGTTTCCTCGACGACAAGCCGCGCGTTCGTATCGCGCATCTCGCAGGTAATGTAGGCGATCGGGCAGAGAGGCCGGAGCCAATCCTTCCCCTGCGCCGACATCTCAGTGCCGTCGACGAGCCGGAGGTCAACCGGCTCACGACCCGTGCACCTTTCCCCGTTTATCCGCATGACCTGAGCCCCGCGCGCAAACCGCAGGCGTCCCGTCACCTCCGTCGGCGCGAAGAGGCAGGCCCGCGTGCGCACGAACGCCCGACGATCGGCGGCATTCAGGAGAACCACCGCCCGTTCGGTCAACTGCGGCGTGATGCCGTAGATGGCGAAAATCGCGCAGATGATGACACACCCTACCCCGGCGGAGACGACCGGCAACAGGACGAGTGCGGCGATCCGCCGCCCCCGGCGAATGCACAGCCAGAGAACCGCCGGCACGAGCACGAGGGCGAAACCCGCCAGCAGCGTGATGAACAGCCACGTGGGGACGACCGGGAGCGTCAGCGACGGCGGATTGGCCAATGCATCCCGCAGATCAGCGCTCTTGCCCGATGTCTGCAAAAGGCGCTGCCGCGCGGCCGTTCCCAATCGGACCAGCTCGGCGCGCGGCAAAGGGGGACGGCACTTGATGCCGATGGAAGGCGCCAGCACGAGGCGCCCGAAGCCGACGACATGATCCGACGGATGCGTCGGTGCGGAGGCGAAGAGGAACCCGCGCGCCTCCGTCGGCAGCGTCGTCTGCCCGCACAGGATCAGCACGCCACCCTGCGCCGCAAAACCTACGAGCGCACGTCGCACGTCGGCGGCAAGACCCGCCCATTCCGCCGCCGAGAGCATGACGATATCGTAGCCCGAATAGGCACGCGTATCCGCGCTCCACCCCGCCTCCCCCATCGACTGCGTATAGAAATGGAAACAGTTCGGGGATATCGCCGCGCGTCCTTTGCCCGCCGCGCGTTCGTCCTCGTGCGAATAGTCCGCCGCCGTCCCGATGCCATCCACCGCAGACCCGATGAGAACATTGATGAATTCTCCGGCAGAGTAGGCACTGAAAACAGTCCCTGCGCCGGAATGGTAGAGAATGCGTTCGCCCGTCCCTTCTTCCCAGAGGATGTACACCGCGCAGGAGTCCCACAAACCACTGTTCGGCAACGCCGGCGGCACGAAATCGACGGATAGACGCGCGGACGGCTCGAGCACGATCTCGCGCTGCACGACGCCGCCCTGCTCAAGTTCGACCGTCAGCGTGCGGCGCACGTGCTGTTCGTTGTCGAACGTCAAGGTGTAGACGGGCACGCCATGGACGGCAAAGGCGGGTGCCAGCGTCTGGCACAGAACCTGCAAACCGGGGATGTCCGCCTGGCGTGGCGAGAGGGAATGGGGCTCGATCCGACGCGCATCATGGCGGATCCCGGCCGGCGACTCGGCTGGGCCGAAGGCAGCAAGGACGAGGAGAACGAGCAGGGAAAGTCTTTTCATGGACGGATCTGATCCTAGGTCACCTGACGACGGGCAGCGCCACGAGGGCATCAACGAGAGCGCGCGGCGTAACGCCGTCGAGTTTGGCGCGATAGTCGAGGATGAGGCGGTGGTTGAAGACGGCAAACGCGACGGCGCGCACGTCGTCGAAGCCGACGGAGGGCCGCCCGGCCAAGAGTGCGTAGGCGCGTGCGGCTTCGGCCAGCGCAATCGCCGCACGCGGCGACGCGCCGTAGGCAACTCCCGTGCGCACGATCGCGGGAGCCTCCGCCGAGGCTGGATGCGAAGCGGCGACGAGCCGCGCAATCCAGGCGGCGACGGCATCCGGCAGAACGACGCGGGCGACGGCGGCGAACGCGACGGCCAGATCGTCCGCGCCAAGGGTGAGCGCGGGGTCGGGTGGCGTTCCGTGGCGGCGGCTCGTGATGATCGCCGATAGCGTCTCGACATCGGGTGTCTCGACGAGCAGGCGGAAGAGGAAACGGTCGACCTGCGCCTCGGGAAGCGGATACGTGCCCTCCAGTTCAATCGGATTCTGGCTCGCGAGAACGAAGAACGGATCGGGCAGCGGGCGCGTCACCCCCAGGAGCGTCACCGTCCGCTCCTGCATCGTCTCCAGCAACGCCGACTGCGTCTTCGGCGAAGCACGGTTGATTTCATCCGCCAGCAGGAGGTTGCAGAAGACCGGCCCCGGCTTGAACGCCATCTCGCGCGACCCGTCCGCGCGCGTTTCGAGGATGTGCGCACCAAGGATGTCGGCGGGCATTAGGTCGGGCGTGAACTGCACGCGCTTCGCATCCAGCGCGAGGATCCGGGCAAGTGCCTTCACCAATGCGGTCTTGCCGAGGCCGGGAGGCCCCTCAAGGAGCACGTGCCCGTGCGCGAGGATACCCGTCAGCACGAGGCGGTGGAGTTCGGGGCGACCGAGCAGCATCCGATCGAGTTCCGCAAGCACGCGCTCCATCCGTTCCTTCACGGGGTTGAGTTCGTCAGGCGTCAACAGCGTCATGGATCATTCCTTTCCGATGAGAAATAACGACGCACGGCCTCGCGGTGGCGCGGCAGGATGCGTCCCGTCGCGGGTGTAGCACCGACGGCGCGCGGGCGCGGGGATCCGTACCGCGCCGGCACAGGACACGATTCGGACGACGGATCTTCCCACACGTCCAGCGCTTCGCCGATGCGAACCGAGTCGGCTTTGGTCGGGGCTCCTTCGCGCGAGATGTCCTTCAGTTTCGAGTCGCCGAGGAGCGTCGGATCGGTCCACGAGATGATTGCCGCGCCGGGTCCATGCGCCGGACCTCCGAACCCGGCATCGCTCTCCCCGCAGCCTTCCTTGCCCGCGCAGCACGCGCCGCCCTCGCCTTCGCCGGAACCCTCGCACGGGCCGGATCCTTCGGTGATGTCGTGCGACGAAGGACTTTGGGAGAGCGTCTCGGCGAGTGCCTGCTGCAGCGCGGCGGATTCGGCGGCCGTCGGATAGGCCGTGTGCGGTGCGGTGGCGCGGCGAGCGGTCTCCCGTGCGCGCGCTTCGCCGATCCGCAGACGCTCCGCCACCCGCGCAAGGGCATCGACGGTTTCGGCGGCCCCGACCTCGGATGCGGCCTCGACAATGCGCCGCACCTCTTCGCGGATCTCCGCACGTGCGGTTTCGGAAAGTTCCGCCGCTTCCGCCAGCCGTTCGATATCCGCCGCTGCGGCATCCATCAGCGCCAGCGGCACGACGGGCGGCGGCATGACAGACGGAGGGAGCGGCACGCAGGCGGCGGCAAGATCAAGCGCCAAAGCACCGCCGAGCGCCAGAATCGGGCGTTTCAGGCGCCGGGGCGGTGGCGGCACGTGAACATCCGTCGGCGGCATCCACAGCCGGGCGCCGGGAAGTTCGGCGACGAGCAGCAGCCCGCCCGCATGGGCCGCCTCATCGGCAAGCGCACGGCAGGCTTCGCGTGACGGTACGCCGCGTGCGGCAAGGACCAGCCCGACCAGCGCACCGCAGACGATCCAGAGCGCCAGCGCCCCGTACGGGATCGGCAAGGCGAAAATCCGCGCCGACAGGACGACGAGCGAACAGGCAGCAACCGCTGCCGCGAGGCCCCAGACAAGGCCATGCGGCAGCACCGCCACATAAAAACCCAGACGAACCCTGGCAATCACCTCGCGCATAGGAGGTATTATGCCATATCCGATTGCCGTTGTCACGCCCGTGCATGACGCGAAACCGCCCGTACCCAGACCCGGAATTGCAGTCCGCCGCACCGCTTGTCCGACTGACGCGCCATATCGCGAATCAGAGGGAGGCCAGGAGTCCGCCGCAGAGGAGGACGTGCTTCTCACGGTCGGAGAGGCTGGCCGTAGCGGTGAAGGTCTTTCCGCCGACCTTCACCACGACCTTGCCATCGCCCTCGACCGCCGCGCGGATATTGGTCAGTTCGAGCGGATCGCCCGCCTTCACGAGATCGTAGCTTCTGGGATTGTCGAACACGCACGGAACGATGCCGAAGTTGATCAGATTCGCGCGGTGAATGCGTTCGATCGACTTGGCGAGCACCGCCTTGACGCCAAGGTACATCGGGCACAGCGCCGCATGCTCACGGCTGGAACCCTGTCCGTACGACTCGCCCGCAACAATGACGTTGGCGAGACCCTTCGCCTTGTTGGCGAGGCAGTTGTCATGGAACTTCGGATCGCACGGCTCGAAGACGAACTTCGCGTACGCAGGGATATTCGAACGGAACTTGAGGCGTGCACCGGCGGGCATGATGTGGTCCGTCGTGATCTTGTCGCCGACCTTGATGGTGCAGACGGCCTTGTAGTCCGGCGCGAGCGCAACCCCCTTCGGGACCTGCGCGATGTTGGGGCCGCGGACGATCTCCGTGCCCTTCACGCCCTTCCCCGCCGTCGCACGGTAAAGGAACATCGCATCGTCGATCGGGAACTTCTTCGGCGTAGGCACGGCCGCGACCGGATTCTTCGTCGGCAGCTCCACTTTGCCCGTGAGCGCCGATGCGGCGGCGGTTTCGGGCGAGACGAGGTAGATCTGCGCGGACTTCGTACCGGAACGCCCCTCGAAGTTGCGGTTGTTGGTCCGCAGCGAAACGGCGCCCGTGCGGGGCGACATATGCGCGCCGATGCAGAAACCGCAGGCGTTCTCCAGCATACGGCATCCCGCCGCGTGGAGAATTGCGAGCGAGCCGTCCTTCGCCAGCATCGCCATCACCTGCCGCGAACCGCAGGCGATGCCGACCTCGACGTCATCGGCGACGCGCCGACCCTTGAGGTAGAGCGCCACCGTGCGAATATCACGGTAGGACGAGTTCGTGCACGAGCCGATCATGATCTGGTTGACCTTCGTGCCCTTCATCGACTTCACCGTGACGATGTTGCCCGGCGAGTGCGGGGCGGCCATCAGCGGCTCGATCCGGGCGAGATCGATTTCAAAGGTGTCATCGTACTTCGCACCCCGGTCGGCCTTCAGCTCGACGAAGTCCTTCACGCGGCCCTGCGCGGCGAGGAACTGCTTCGTGACTCTATCGGACGGGAAGACGGACGTCGTCACGCCCAGCTCGGCGCCCATGTTGGTAATCGTCGCGCGCGAAGGCACGTCAAGCGTAGCGACGCCCGGCCCCGTATACTCGAAGATCCACCCGACATTGCCCTTCGTGCCGTACTTCTCCAGCACCTTGAGGATCACGTCCTTGGCGCTGACGCCCTTGCGGAGCCGGCCCTTGAGAACAATGGCACGCACCTTCGGCGTCGGGATGTGGAATGCGCCGCCCGCCATGGCGACGGCAATGTCGATGCCGCCCGCGCCAATGGCGATCTGGCCGATTCCGCCACCCGTGGGCGTATGCGAGTCCGAGCCGAGCAAGGTCGTCCCCGGCTTGCCGAAACGCTCGAGATGGAGCTGGTGGCAGATGCCGTTGCCGCACTTGGAGTAGATGATGCCGTACTTCCTGGCGATCGTCTGGAGGAAGTCGTGGTCGTCGGCATTCTCAAAGCCGATCTGCACCGTGTTGTGGTCGATATAGGACACCGAGACGTCCGTCTTCACGTGCGGCACGTCCATCGACTCGAACTGCAGATAGGCCATCGTACCCGTCGCATCCTGCGTCAGGGTCTGATCGATGCGGATACCCAACTCCGGATCCTTCGCGGGATCGCCCTCGACGAGATGGGCGGCGAGAATCTTCTGGACGACGTTCTGGGGAATTTTCTGGATCATGGCTGCTTGTCTTTCTTGTCTCCGGCGTGCCGGACCGGAGGGATTATCTGGGTTTCACCCAGCTGAGGCTGCGGTTTTCGGGTTTGAAGATGTCCTGCGCGACGGCGAGTACGTCTGCGGCCGTGACGGCCTGCGTGCCCGCGACCTGCTCATCAGGCGTGACGAGGCGGCCGAAGGCGAGCGCGGTCGAACCGTAGAAGCTCATCTTCGACAGCACGCGCTCGTGGCTCAGGCGGAAGTTGCCGAGCATGAATTCCTTGGTGCGCCCGAGTTCGGCCGCCGACACCCGACGGGTGCGAAGGCGCGCGATCTCACGGTCGATCGTCTGCAGCGTACGTTCCGCCTGGGCGCCGTCAAGCCCCGCCGCAATCGTCAGCATGCCCGCATCGGAGAAGAGCTGCGCGCGCGAAGAGATGTCATAACTGAGACCTCGTTTTTCGCGCACCTCCTGGAAGAGCCGGCTCGACATTCCGCGCCCGAGGATCGCATCAAGCACCGATGCCGCGTATTTGCGAGGATCCGTCACGCCGAACATGCGGTAGCCGATCGCCAGCTGCGTCTGCTGCACGTCTTTGGTGGCCGTGACTTCGGCACACGGGGGAAGCAGGGCGCGCGTAGGGCAGGAGACCGGCCGCCGGGCACGGGGGGCATGGGCGAATTTCGTCTCCACGAGCCTGAGGGCGGCCTTGGGATCGAAGCGCCCCACGACGACGGCGACCGTGCGGTCGGTCGTGTAGTGGGAATCGATGTAGGCGCGGAGATCCTCCGGCCTGAGCGCCATGAGCGACGCCGCCGAACCCGCGACCGGCGCGCCGAGCGGATGGTCGGGGAAAAGCGCCCGCTGGAGATTCTCGGCCACGACGCTCTCGGGATCGTCGGCATACATCTTGATCTCCTCAAGGATGACCTTGCGCTCGCGCGCAAACTCCTCGGGCGCGATGGTCGCATGGAGGTACATGTCGGAGAGAATGTCCACGGCCTCGGCCAGATATTCGCAGGGAAGATGAGCGTAGAAGACGGTGCCCTCTTCGCCCGTATAGGCATTGAAGTTGCCGCCGCGCCCTTCAATCGCCCGGGTGATGTCCAAGGCCGAATGCGTCGGCGTTCCCTTGAAGAGCATGTGTTCGATGAAATGCGAGATGCCGGCGGTCTCGGACGTTTCGTGGCGCGATCCCGAGGCAATGAAGAGGCCGAAAGCGACGCTCTCGGCCTCACACGGCACGAGGACAACCCGCAGACGGTTCCGGAGCATTACAAGCGAGGGCGATGTCATAGGGCGGCGATGTTCATGGCGCGCAGCGTGGTGCGCCCGTCGTAAAGCGCCTTGCCTACGATGGCGGCGCGCAGATTCGGGCGTTCCAGCGCCTTGAGGTTCGCCACGTCGTACGGCGAACTGACGCCGCCCGACGCCGTAATCTGACAGGTCGGCGCCGCGTCACAGATGGCGGCCATCTGACTGAGGTTCGGCCCGCCCAGCATGCCGTCCGTCGCCGTATCGGTGTAGATGATCGTCTTGATGCCGATCTTCGCCACGGCAGAGGCGAGATCCGTCGCCTTCACCCGCGTCGTCTCCATCCAGCCCTTCGTCTGGACAAAACCATCGCGCGCGTCGATCCCCACCGCGACCTTGTCGCCGAACTCCTCATAGGCGGTCGTCAGGAATTCGGGATCGTCCAGCGCGGCGGAGCCGATGATCGCGCGCGCCGCCCCCGCCTCGATGACCGCACGGAGCGTATCGATTCCGCGAATGCCGCCCCCGACCTCCACGGGACCGCGAAAGGCCGCGATGATATGACGGATGACCTCCGCATGTCTCGGTGCGCCGGCGAAGGCACCGTCGAGATCGACGACGTGCAGCTCACGTCCTCCCTGATCGGCCCAGTCACGCGCCTGCCGTGCCGGGTCGTCACCATACACCGTCATATCCTCGGCACGCCCCTGTCGCAGACGCACGCACTTGCCACCCTTCAGATCAATCGCAGGTAGAATTATCATGCCTTAAGCCACGCTTCCTTGCACGCTGTCACTCCGTCCGTTCTCAGATGACCCCCTTCGAGGAGGGGATGCCCTTCTCGTCTGGATCGATGGCCTTCGCCTGGCGCAGCGCGCGGGCGAAACTCTTGAAGAGACCCTCGCAGACGTGATGGGCCTCGTCACCGTAGATCTGGCGGAGGTGGATGTTGCTGCGGGACTCGACGCTGACGGCGCGGAAGAACTCCTCGACGAGCTTCACTTCGAAGTCGCGCACCATCAGATGCTTCATCGGACACTGCATCACCAGGAACGGACGGCCGCCGAGATCAAGCGCCGTCTCGCACAGGGCCTCATCCATCGGAATCGCGGCGAAGCCGTAGCGGACGATGCCCCGGCGATCGCCAAGCGCCTGGTTGAGCGCCTGGCCGAGCACAAGGCCCGTATCTTCGACCGTGTGATGATAATCTACGTCAAGATCGCCTTCGGCCTTGACCGTGAGGTCGATAAGCGCATGTTTCTTCAGCAGTTCGAGCATGTGGTCGAAAAAGCCGATGCCCGTATCAATCGTGCCTTCGCCCGAACCGTCGAGGTTCAGCGTGAGGTTGATCTTCGTCTCCCGCGTATTGCGTCCAATCGCCGCCGTTCTCATATATTCCCGTTGTCCTTGAGGGGGGAATTATAGCATATTTCGCCGTGCGAATGGCGGGCAAAATAAGCGGTCCCAAAACCAGAGGACGAGACAGAGCAGAACCGACAGGCCGATGTGCATCGCCAGCTCCTTCGCGGGACGCGAATCCAGAAAGCGCAGCACACCGTCGTCCATCGTACGGCAGGGGCCGCCCAGGAACACCGCGGATGCCGTCCAGAGAACGCTGCGGAAGGTAGACTCGATCAGCAGGTACGCCATGAGCGAATGACGGCCGAAGAGCGCGAGCAGTCCCGTGCCGCGACGGATGCCGCAGACGTCGAACAGGAGAAAGAAAAGCGTGTAGAGCAGTACGCTCGCCCCGGTCGCGAGGAAGGTGAAGCTCGCCGTAAAGATGCGTTTGACGACGGGATCGAAGAGCGCGATAAGTCCACCCAAGGTCAGCAGCCCGCCGCCAAGGACCGACAGGCACAGGAACTTTCGCTCCGCCGGAATCTTTCTACGGATGATCTCCGTCGTCTCCGCGCCCGCCAGTGCCATGAAGCCGAACATCGGGATCGTCATCCACCAGGAATACCCCCATTCGACGATCTGACGTACGGGATGCCATGTGGCGTCGGGGTAGAAGATGAGCAGCAATCGGGTCTCCCAGACGACCGCCGCATTACCCGTCGGCGTCATATCCCCGCAACCATGCAGAAAGAGCGTGTAGGCGAACGCCAGGACGAACGGAACCACGCGACGAAGCCAGACGTTGCGGATGAGCATCGCGAGCGCCGTAATCAGGTAGCCGCAGGCGATCGCCTGCAATGTGTTGTTGAAGAAGGAAATGCGGCGGAGGTCGAAACTCAGCAGTTCGCCTTGCACCACCATGCCGAGCAACCACAGTAGCGCCACGCGCCCAAGAACATGACGCCAGTAGCGTCCGCCCGCCCTTCCGTTCTCATCCAACCGCTTCGGCAGCGCCAGCGGCAGAGCGGCGCCGCTCATGAAGATGAAAAGCGGCATGATGAGGTCGTGCAGGGAGAAGCCCGTCCATGCCGGATGGCGGAACTGATCGATGAACCCCGCAGGCCACGGCCAGACGCGATGGATGGCGTGGACGAGCGTACAGACGACCGTCAGGAGGAAAATATCCGCCCCGCGCAACAGGTCGAGCGATGTCAGGCGCACATTCGTCATCGGCGGCTCCCTAAGACAAAACGCCCGATGGGGTCGAAGCTCCATCGGGCGTTCGGATGGCGTACGGTTCGACGCGATCAGTCCGCAAGCTTCACCGCCGGGGCGAGGGCCTCGAAATCGGTGACGGACGCCATATAGCCGCTCTTCGCCTTGGCGAGTTCGGCATAGGCCGTCGGAATCTTCGTCGCGAGCCAGTAGGCGAGGACCGGCTTCTTCTCCCCGAACTTCGCCGCAAAGCGGACGAAGAGGGCTCCGATGATCGCAGTAATCGCGCCGTCGACAAGCTGACGCGCATGGAGATCGTGGTAGGTCTTGCCTTCCGGATGGTTCTTCACGTACTCGACCGCCGAGTCGAGCTCCGCCACGAGCTTTGCCAGCGTCTCCTTTTCGGACGCGAACGCGGAGGTGTCGATGCCCTCATAGATGTCGGCGAGGACATCATTGTAGAGACCCGCCGTAACGCCGGCGATGGCGGCAACCACCTGAAGCTGCGAGGTGCCCTCGTAGATCGTCGTGATGCGCGCATCGCGGAGGTAGCGCTCGACCGGATAGTCCTTCATGTAGCCTGACCCGCCGAGCACGGCGACCGCCCCGTTCGAGGTGCGCATCGACATTTCGGAGGCGTAGTACTTCGCCATCGGGGTGAGCATCTTGTTGAAGCCGGCATACTTCTTCATGCGGCTGCGGACGGCCATCGCCTCGGGCGTGCCCTTGAGGCCCTCGAACTTCCGTGTCAGACCGTTCTCGAGGTCGACCGACTTCGACGAGTAGTACGCGAGAATACGCGCGGCCTGGAGATCGACCGACATATCGCTCATGAGCTCGCGCAACGCCGGGAAGGTGTCGATCGTCACGCCGAACTGCCTGCGGGCCGCCGCGTAGTCGCGGGCGGCGCGGTAACTGGCCTCGCCGATACCCGTGCCCTGGGCGGAAATACCGACGCGCGCGCCGTTCATAAGGGCCATCACGTAGGTAATGAGACCGCGTTTGCGCTGGCCGATCAGCTTCGCCGGTGCGTTGTTGAAGACCATTTCGCAGGTCGGGGAGCCGTTGATGCCGAGCTTATGCTCCAGACGGCGAATCTTGACCTGCGGGCACTTCTCGACCAGCAGGCAGCTGAGGCCCGCGCCGTTCGTGGTGCCGGGTTCGGTACGCGCGAGAACGAGCAGGACGTCGCCGCAGCCGTTCGTGATGAAGCGCTTGACGCCGTTCACGAACCAGTTGCCGTTCTCGTCCTGATACGCCATCGTCTTGACGCTCTGAAGGTCGGAACCCGCATCCGGTTCGGTAAGGACCATCGCGCCCGTATAGGTGCCGTTGCAGAGCTTCGGAACGTATTCCTTCTTGATCTCTTCGCTCGCAAACGAATTGATCGTCTCGGCGATGCCCTGGAGGCCGAAGATGTTCATAAGCGCCGCATCGGCGCGCGACACGATGTCATTGCACGCCGTGAGGATCGTGCACGGCATGTTGAGACCACCGAGGTAGTACGGGATCGTGCAGCCGGAGAGTCCCGAACGCCCGAGGAGGTCGATCGCGAGTTTGATGCCGGGCGCATAAGTGACCGTACCATCGGCGTTGAGGACGTTGCCGACCTTGTCGGTCTCCTCCGCCGTCGGGGCGATGCGGTTGCCGATGATGTCGCCGCAGACGCTGAGCGCACGCTTGTAGTTGTCGATCGCGTCCTCGGCCGAGGTCGGGGCGTAATCGTATTCCCTGGCGAAGCGGAAGTCCTGCTCGAGAAGCGTGGCGACTTCGGTAAGGTCGAGCGCATCGAGGGTCTTCGCGATATCCGGATTGTCAGAATAGAAGTTGGACATGACTTTTACCTTTTGTTAGCGGGTCCCCGTTACTTGTTGCTCGCCTTGATGGCCTTGATCATCTTGGGGATAACGACGTTCAGGTCGCCCACGATGCCGTAGTGCGCGACCTTGAAGATCGGCGCGTCCTTGTCGGTGTTGATGGCGATGATCTTCGCCGAATCCTGCATGCCCGCGAGATGCTGCACCGCACCGGAGATGCCGCAGCTGATGAAGAGTGCCGGGCGCACCGTAACACCGGTCTGCCCGATCTGGCGCTCGTGCTCGCAATAGCCGAGATCGACCGCCGCACGGCTCGCGCCGACGGCACCGCCGAGCGCGTCGGCGAGCTGATGCAGAAGTTCGAAATTCCCCTGCGAACCCACGCCCGCGCCGCCCGCGACGATGATGCGCGCGCCCTTGAGGTTGATGCGCGAATGCCGACGGACGATCTCCACGACCTCGACCGGAATGTCAACGTCCGCGAGATGGGCGTCGTGGCGGACGATTTCGCCCGTACGGCCGATCTGAGGTTCAAGCGGCTTCATGACGCCCTCGCGCACCGTCGCCATCTGCGGCCAGTTGCGCGGGTTCACGATCGTCGCGATGATGTTGCCGCCAAAGGCCGGACGGATCTGCTGGAGGATGTCCTTGAACTCCTCGCCAGTCTTCTTGTCGGTGAAATCGGCGATCTGGAGATCGGTGCAGTCGGCCGTCAGACCGCAGCGGAGCTGCGAGGCGACGGCGGGGCCGAGGTCGCGGCCCATGTGGGTCGCGCCGAAAATCACGATCTGCGGATGGCACTCCTTGATGAGTTCGACGAACGCATGACGGTAGGCCTTGCCGCGGAAGACCGCGAGCGCCGCGTCGTCAATGAGATGGACGCGGTCGGCGCCCGCCTCGAAAAGCGGCTTGGCGAGACCCTCCACATGCGCGCCCATCAGCACCGCGCCGAGCTTCACACCCAGTCGGTCGGCGAGTTCGCGCCCCTTGCCAAGCAGCTCCCGCGGGACGTCGCTCAGCTTTCCTTCTTCCTGTTCGGCGAAGACCCAGACTTCGCCCTTGCTGCGATCAAATTCCATATGAACGGTTCCTCACTTCTTCCGTATTCCTCGATCCCTACTCCTCACCCGATGGCGTGGTCGGCGGCAAGCTCGGCCACGAGCGCGGCGATGCCCGCGTCGTCGGGCGCGATCTCCTTGTAGTCGCCGCCCGCCAGCACGACCGAAACGATTTTGTTGACGTTCGTCGGAGAACCCGCAAAACCGCAGCGGTCGTCCTCGCAGCCGATGTCAGCGCAGGAAAGCTGGCCGATCGCGAGATCGCCTTCTGGAGCGACGCCGCCGTTCTCGACCGGGGCCTTGGCCTTTTTGTACTTCATGGCGCGCCTGACATCGAAGGGACGCAGCTCGCCGAACTTGTCCGTCACCGTAAAGAGCGCCGGCAGTTTGACGCGGTCGGTCTCGACGCCCGTGCCGATGTCGCGCGTGGCGATCGCGTAGTCGCCGTCCATCTCGATCTTCTCGAGATAGGTGATGGCGGCGAAGTCGAGCTTTTCGGCAATCTGCGGCCCCGTCTGCGCCGTGTCGCCGTCGATGGCCTGGCGCCCGCAGAAGACGAGGTCGGGGTTGAATCTCTTCACCGCCTGGGAAAGGATGTAACTCGTCGCGAGCGTATCGGAACCCGCCGCCTTGCGGTCAGTCACGAGATATGCCTTGTCCGCCCCGCACATGAGGGCTTCGCGCAGAATCGCACACGCGGCGGGGAGACCCATGGTGATCACCGTCACGGTGCCGCCGTAGGCCTCCTTGATGCCGAGCGCCGCCTCAAGGGCGTTGCGGTCTTCGGGGTTGAAAATGGCGGGAAGCGCCGCACGGTTGATGGTGCCGTCGGCCTTCATGGCATCGCCGGTAACCTTCTGGGTATCGGGGACCTGCTTGATGCAGACCACGCAGTTATAGCCGCCCGCGCGGCCGGAGATACAAGTTTTCATGGTGGGAATTATACCAAAACGGGATGGGATGAGCAACCGTGCGCAGGCGGTAATCCGGCGACCCGCCTACGCACGGGTCATTGGCTTTGCTATCAGGTCTCTTTTTGTGCTATAATCTCCTCAACCGTCATGAAAACCTAAGGGGAAATTCAAATATGGTCAACCGCATCATCCTGAACGAAACGTCGTATCACGGCGCCGGCGCCATCGCGGCGATTACCGCCGAACTCAAGAACCGCGGGCTCAAGAAGCCGATTGTCTTTTCGGATCCGGATCTCATCAAGTTCGGCGTCACGAAAAAGGTTACTGACCTCCTGGACAAGGCAAAGGTCCCCTACGCGGTCTTCTCCGAAATAAAGCCGAATCCGACCATTGAGAACGTCAAGGCGGGTGTGAAGGCTGCGAAAAAGGCGAAGGCCGATTCCCTTATCGCCATTGGCGGCGGCAGTTCCATGGATACCGCCAAGGCCGTCGGCATCATCCTGGCGAATCCGAAATTCGCCGACGTCCGTTCGCTTGAGGGGCTTTCACCGACGACCAAGCCGTCGAAGCCGATCCTTGCCGTCCCGACAACCGCCGGCACGGCGGCCGAAGTGACGATCAATTACGTCATCACCGACGTCGAGAAGAAGCGCAAATTCGTCTGCGTCGATCCGCACGACATCCCGGTCGTCGCGTTCGTCGATCCGGAGATGATGGCGTCGATGCCGAAGGGCCTTACCGCCTTCACGGGCATGGATGCGCTGACGCACGCGATCGAAGGTCTCATCACGAAGGCCGCCTGCCCGATGACCGACATGATGCACCTTGAGGCGATTCGGCTCATCTCACATTCGCTGCGCGATGCCGTCGCCAACAAGCCTGCCGGCCGTGCGGGCATGGCACTCGGCCAGTACATCGCCGGCATGGGCTTCTCCAACGTCGGTCTCGGCATCGACCACGCGATGGCCCATGGCCTTAGCGCGCTCTACGATATGCCGCACGGCAAGGCGTGTGCAATCCTGCTGCCGACCGCGATGCGATTCAACGCGTCCAAGACCGGCGACAAATATCGCAAGATCGCGCAGGCGATGGGCGTGGAGAACGTCGAGAAGATGTCGCTGTCCGAGGCGCGCCAGGCGGCGATCGCCGCCGTCGAGAAGCTGTCGAAAGACGTCGGCATCCCGACGGATCTGAAAGGCGTCCTGAAGAAAGAGGACATCAGATTCCTCGCCGAGTCGGCCTATGCCGACGCCTGCCGTCCGGGCAATCCGCGCGATCTCACGGTCAAGGACATTGAGAAGCTCTACAGGGGTCTGATCTAAGCGACCCTCCGAGACGCTGCCCTAAGACACGGGATCCCGGCGCAAAACGCCGGGATCCCGTGTCTTAGGGACGGACTTTTCGCCTTACTTGATTTCCTGCGCGCCCTTGCCGGGCAGGGCGCCGAAGAGTTTGAGCGCGGTCTCCCACGGAGAGCGGTTGGCATACATATCGCACTGGGTCTTGATCGTGCTCTGGAGCGGCAGCCCCAGCACCGAACGGAGCGCGTTGCACTTGCCCTCGTCGAGTTTCGTCGCTTCGGAGCATTTCATCGAGAGGAAGGCATCGAGGTACTTCGCGTCGATGCGGCCCTCGAACGCCTTGGGATCGGCGAGGTCGACGTTGTCTTCAATGGACTCGATGCCATCCGTCCCCTCCAGATCCTCAAAACCGTCCACGCGCACCTTCGCAATCGAGGGCGAAATCGTCATCTGGACGTCGCTTTCGCGGTTGAGGAAGAAGACGTTGCCGTCAATCTCCACCTTCTTGTCCTTCGGATTGCCCATCGTGTTGTCTAGACCGCTCATCACGTTGAGACCGATGATGTTGTCCTCAAACTCGCTCTCGACCTTGGTGTTGGCGCGCACGCCGTAGCCCATGCCGAGGAGATCGTTCTTGGTCGTCCACGTGAAGAGGACGGTGTTGTTCTTGAATTCCCACTTCACGGCGGGCTTGGGGTTCGAACAGTTCACGTTCGCGCCGATGATGCGGTTGTTGACGAAGATGCAGTTCTTAACCGTGATCTCGCCCTTGTACCAGTTGAGGTTGAGGCCCATGTTCGACCCGTTGATGAAAGCGCAGTTCCTGATCTCGAGATCGCCCTCGGCGCGCCCCGCCGAAGCGGAGTAAACCAGATAGCGGTCGGCGCTCACGCACTTGTCCGCCGGGTTCTTCGCAGGACCCTGCAGCCACATGCCGGTATCGAGGCCCTCGGGCTTGCCCTTCTCGGCGTGGTAGCTGGATGAGAAGCCTTCGTCGAAGATGAGTCCGTCCAGCGTCATCTTGAAGCCCTTGGGCGCCTTGGCGGGCGACTTCTCGAACTCCATGTGGATAAGACCGCGCCCGCTGCCCTTCTTGTCATTGTTCTCGTTCGCCGGCTGGAAGAGCGTGCGGTATTTGAGCGGGTCGCGCGCCGCGAAGTCCTTCGAATAGCCGCCGATGATCGAGACGGGTTTCGTGAGCATGAACCAGCCACTCTTCATCTTTCCCGGATAGTTGCCCTCCGCAAGGTGGATCACATCTCCCGTGTCGGCCGTCTCCAGCGCCTTCCAGAGATTCTTGAGCGGCGCTTCCTTCGAACCATCGTTCTTGTTCTTGCCCGTCTCGAGCGACACATAGATATCGGCCGCGTCCGCGACCAGGGACGAAGCGGCAATGGCCGCGGCAATCATGAGCTTGTTCATTTTCGGTCGGTCCTTTCCTGAAGGTTGATGATGCGCGTGTTTACGGGAACCTCAGCCGACGATCTCAGCCGGCACGGGGGCTTTTCCCTTTTGCTTCTTCCAGGTGATATAGACAACCGCACCTGCCGCTGCGAGCAGGACGGCGCCCGGTACGGGTCGGTAGAAGATCCATGTGCACGAGCCGTCCCTCCATTTCGGGATCGACCTTCACAGTCGTCTCCACACCGGGGCACGCGCCGCCCAACCGCGAAGTCCACGATTCTGTCGTCGTCTCAGTCACCGCCATTTTCTCCTCGTCTGCCTGCCGCCAGCCGGGCATCAGGAAGCGCATCCCTACTTGGCGGGATGAACCCCCATGCCCTTCTCCGCGCCTTCAAGCGGCGTCGTGTAGGCGGCCTTTTCCTTGACCTCCGTGACGGTCACGCGACCGAGCTTCGTCATGGAGCTGTCAATGACCTCGCCCGTATCGTCATCGACGATCTCTTCGACCTTGCCGATGTCAAACGCCATGCCGACGGCGACGCCGTCGCGCGTGCCGCGGTTGATGATCAGCTTGTCGGGTTTCGCCAGAGCGACGGACCCCGACCAGGGGATCGAATCAAGCTGGCCGATGATGTACTCGAGCGCCTGCGCACAGGCGTCCATGCAGGCCTTGCCCATGTTGTCTTTCATGAAGCCGCCGAGATCCCCCGTAAGACCGCCGAGCGCGCTGCCATGATAGCCGAAGGTCAGCCCGCGACCGCCGCTCTTGCCGACAACGGACTTCGACCCCTTGACCTGCCCCGTCGTCGAATCGCAGACGTAGATTGTGATGTTGATTTCCGTCGAGTCTCCCCCGGTGCCGATCCGAATCCCCTTGAAGCCGATGCCGCCCATGCTGCTCTTCGTCTCCTGGACATGCGTGATGGCTCCCTTTACCAACAGTTGGGCCGGCGTCATCCGCCCCATCTTCGGAGCCTTCGCCCCGCCCGCCATGCGTCCGGTCGCCGCAAGATCCTGTTCCTGCATCGCCGCGCCGCGCATATCCGCCTCGCCGAGAACGATGAAGCGCCCCGACTGCACGAGCTGGTCGGTCAGAATCGCACCCCACGCATCGCCCAGCTCCCACTGGCCGCGCCAGTTCGCCTTGTTCTCGAACTTATTCACCATGATCGAGTAGCGCAGGGCGCTCTCGCCCGCGCACGCGATGGCGGACACCCATGCCGCCGCACCCAATAACAACAATTTCCCGCAGAGATGATTTTTCATAGTCGTCTGTACCTTATAAGATCCGCCGTCCAGCAACCGGTGCAACGTCTGGTGTCAAACACGGCCACCGCTCGGCGCTTTCTTGTGTTTTTTTGCAGTATAGCAGTTTTCATCCCGGTTTGTAAAGAGGGCTTCAGCTGCCACCCGGAATATCCGGGATAAATTATCCCAGATATTCACCAGAGCCAATAAAGACAGGGGAAAATAAATCTTCAGGAGGGCGGAAAAGGCGGGGAGACTTTTCCGGTTTCCGCTATAATGTGCGGTGCAACCAACCAGAAAGGAGTCTCCCCGTGGCGAACAATATAGCAAAAAACGCCGTGGAACGCACGTCCAACGCGCTCCTCGAGAAGGCCTTCCCCCGTCTCGGCAAGGTGGCGGGGGAGGCCGCGCGCGCCGTCTTCTCCGCCGTCGTGCGCACCGGAAGCGCGCTTGTGACGGACATCGCCGACACCCTGGAGGGGGACGCGACGTCGAGGAAGGGACGGCAGGAGAAGGTGTCGGGATGGCTTGCGCGGTACGACTTCGCCTCTCCGGTGCGGGACCATCTCTGGAGAGAGGGGGCGGGACTCGTCGGCAGGGACACCGTCATCGCGGTGGACTCGGGCGACATCTCCAAGGAGTTCGGCGGCGCGGGCATGGAGGGCATGGAGATGGGCTACGACGCCTCGCGCGGCACGGTCGCGATGGGGCATTCGCTCCTGTGCGCGGCGGTCGTCGCGCGCCGGAGGGCGGCCCCGCTCCGGCTCGCCCTGCTGAAGGGGCGCAAGGGCCTGCCCGGCGCGGAGACGGAGCTGTTCGACGCCATCGTCGGCGAGGTCGGGGACGACGGCATCCCCGTCCATGACAGGGGGTTCGACGGCGAGGGCTTCGTCGCCCACGCCATCCGCTCCGGGCACCGCGGCGTCGTGCGCGTGAAGGAGCTGTCGCGCGACGTCTTCGGCACCGGGCGGAGCATCGACGAGGACATGGCGCGCGCGCCCTGCGTCCGCGCGGTGCTGCGCTCCCCCACGCGACGCGTCGAGGCCACGGTGCGCTGGCGCGCGGGGTTCTTCCCGGCCGGAGACGCGCATCTGCCCGTCCTCGTGGCGTCGAGCGCGTTCAACGGGACGACGCCGTACCTCTACGCGCTGAACTTCGCCGGTCCGGACGCCTCCGCGGGCAGGCTGCGCGAAGCGGCGGTCCTCGCGGCCAACGCCTACTTCTGCCGATGGGGCGTCGAGGTGCTCTTCCAGGACGTCAGGCAGTGCTTCAGGATAGAGGGCGCCCGCGTGAGGACCTTCCGGCGGCTGGAGAAC
>JBJEWD010000055.1:0-29690 GCA_051884875.1 Kiritimatiellia bacterium | reverse complement strand
CATTGTATTCCGCCGCGCTGCCGCCGATGACCTCCTTGACCGCTGAATCGGCAAAACCGACCGCCTCCACCGCCGCTTCGACCGTCGCCTCGTCGGCATCGTCGGCGACTGCAGGAATTGACCGGTAATACACAATCTCAAAATCACTGCTGCATCCGTGAAAGACGTTTGACTCATTAAATGTTCCTTGGAGCGAATTCGGCACATAGATCTTTTCGAGCCCGTCGCACCAGGCGAACGCCCAGTCCCCGATGCTCGTCACGCTGTCCGGAATCGTCACGCTCGTCAGGCCGTAGCAAGCGCAAAATGCCCCCTCCCCGATGCTCGTCACGCTGTCGGGAATCGTCACGCGCGTCAGACCGTAGCAGTATTCGAACGCAGAAGACCCGATGCTCGTCACACTGTCCGGAATCGTCACGCTCGTCAACCCGCTACAGAGGTTGAACGCATCATCCCCGATGCAGGTCACGCCATTCGGAATCGTCACGTCTCCATTGATGCCTTGAATGAGCGTTTTTCCGTCCTTGCTCAAAAGCAGCCCATTGGCCGAAGAGTAAACTGGATTGCCCGCGCCGACCACGATGCTCGTCAACCCACTACAGTCTATGAACGCATAATGCCCAATACTTATCACGCTGTCAGGTATCGTCACGCTCGTCAGCCCACCGCAGTCTTCGAACGCAGAAACCCCGATGCTTATCACTCCATCTGGAATCGTTACGCTTGTTAATCCGTCATACCCCCAGAACGCATCCGGCCCGATGATCGTCACGCCGCCCGGAATCGTCACGTCGCCATTGATACCTTGAATGAGCGTCTTGCCGTCCTTTGACAAGAGCAGCCCATTGACCGAAGCATAGGCGGGATTGCCCGCGCCGACAACAATATTGGTCAACCCACTGGCGGAGAACGCAGCGTCGCCAATGCTTATCACGCTGTCCGGAATTGTCACACTCGTCAGACCGCTGCAGCCGAGGAACGCATAATCCCCAATGCTCGCCACCCCGTCCGGGATCGTCACGCCCGTCAGATCTTCGCAGTCTTCGAACGCACATTCCCCGACGCCCGTCACCTGATACCCGTCAATCTCTGCAGGAATCAATAGATCGCCTTCGGCCGGCTCCACCCCGGTGATGGTCGCCTCCGTTCCATCGGTCGTATACCGCCAGATGTGGTTGTCATAATACACAATCTCCAGGTCGCCGCTGCATCCTGAAAAGACATTCTCCTCGTCAATGGTTCCCTTGAGCGCAATAGGAACGCGAACCCTCTCCAGTCCTTCGCAATCGCAGAACGCCCCCTCACCTATACTCGTCACGCTGTCCGGGATCGTCACGCTCATCAATCCGCTGCAGCAGGAGAACGCCCCCTCCCCGATGCGGGTCACGCCGTCGCCAATCGTCACGCTCGTCAGACCTTCACACCAACCAAACGCATAATCCCCGATGCTGGTCACGCTGTCCGGGATTGTCACGCTCGTCAAGCCGCTGCAGCAGGAGAACGCCCCCTCCCCGATGCGGGTCACGCCGTCGCCAATCGTCACGCTCGTCAGACCTTCACACCAACCAAACGCATAATCCCCGATGCTCGTCACGCTGTCCGGGATCGTCACGCTCGTCAGGCCGTAGCAGCAGTAGAACGCATACGCCCCGATGCTCGTCACGCTGTCCGGAATCGTCACGCTCGTCAAGCCGTAGCAGTCTGAGAACGCATACGCCCCGATGCCCGTCACGCGATATCCGTCAATCTCCGCAGGAATCACGAGGTCGCCTCCGACCGGCTCCACCCCGGTGATGGTCGCCTCCGTTCCATCAACCGTATATTCACAGGAAGATGTGGTCTCCCGTATCGACCAATTTAAAATGGCATTGCCCTCATCCCCGTCGTAGCCTGCGACGGTAATCAAATAGGTCCTGCCTGCGGCAACATAGAATTCAACTCCGATATAATCGTTCTCCGCAACCACGGTGAGACCGGACAGGTCATCCCCGAGATAGACGCCGAGAACGGTGTCGAAATCCGACCCTTCGGTAGTTATGGTTGCCACGCCGTTTGACGGCGCCGTCCACTTCCACCAGACCGAAGCGGATATACTGGCAATGTAATTCAGCAAAGGCTCATTTTCCTCCAATGTCCCGCCCGTCGTGAGCTGGCTAACCTGACCGGACGCCCCGGACAGCTCGAGCGCATCGGAGAAATCATCGTTCTCAGGTCCGTAGCCGTAGATAACCTTGGTGTGGGCTGGGAATACATCCGCCTCTTCAAAAGTCCCTTTCAACGCCTTGGGAACGCGCACACTGGCCAGGTCATCGCAACCATAAAATGCCTGCGCCCCGATATGGCTTACCGATTCGGGGATCGTCACGCCCGTCAGAGCGCTGCAACCGTAGAACGCCCCCTCCCCGATGCCGACCACCCGATACCCGTCCACCAGCTCCGCGGGGATCACGAGATTGCCTTCGGCCGGCTCCACCCCGGTGATGGTCGCCTCCGTTCCATCGGTCGTATACCGCCAGATGTGGTTGTCATAATACACAATCTCCAGGTCGCCGCTGCATCCTGAAAAGACATTCTCCTCGTCAATGGTTCCCTTGAGCGCAATAGGAACGCGAACCCTCTCCAGTCCTTCGCAATCGCAGAACGCCCCCTCACCTATACTCGTCACGCTGTCCGGGATCGTCACGCTCATCAATCCGCTGCAGCAGGAGAACGCCCCCTCCCCGATGCGGGTCACGCCGTCGCCAATCGTCACGCTCGTCAGACCTTCACACCAACCAAACGCATAATCCCCGATGCTGGTCACGCTGTCCGGGATTGTCACGCTCGTCAAGCCGTAGCAGTCTGAGAACGCATACGCCCCGATGCTGGTCACGCCGTCGCCAATCATCACGCTCGTCAGGCCGTAGCAAGCGCAAAATGCCCCCTCCCCGATGCTCGTCACGCCCTCCGGGATCGTCACGTTCGTCAGGCCGCTGCAGCCGTCGAACGCACACGACCCGATGCTCGTCACGCCCTCCGGGATCGTCACGCTCGTCAGCCCGCTGCAGCCATCGAACGCATACGACCCAATGCTCGTCACGCCGTCCGGAATCGTCACCTCGCCATTGATGCCCTGGACAAGCGTCTTGCCGTCCTTGGACAAAAGCAGCCCATTAACCGAAGCATAGGCCGGATTGTCCACGCCGACCACAAAATTAGTCAGACCGCTGCAGCTGGAAAACGCCTGATTTCCTATGCTCGTCACGCTATCCGGAATCGTCACACTCGTCAGACCGCTGCAGCCGGAGAACGCATACGACCCAATGCTCGTCACGCTATCCGGAATCGTCACACTCGTCAGACCGCTGCAGCCTCGGAACGCATAATACCCGATGCTCGTCACGCCGTCCGGGATCGTCACGCTCGTCAGACCGCTGCAGCCGGAGAACGCAGAATCCCCGATGCTCGTCACACTATCCGGGATCGTCACCTCGCCATTGATGCCCTGGACAAGCGTCTTGCCGTCCTTGGACAAAAGCAGCCCATTAACCGACGCATAGGCCGGATTGTCCACGCCGACCACAATGTTCGTCAAACCGCTGCAGCCACTGAACACCCCTGTCCCAATGCTCGTCACGCTATCCGGGATCGTTACGCGCGTCAGCCCACCGCAGTCTTCGAACGCATACGACCCGATGCTCGTCACGCCGTCAGGGATCATCACGCTCGTCAGACTCATGCACCCGTAGAACGCCCAAGACCCGATGCTCGTCACGCTGTCCGGGATCGTCACCTCGCCATTGATGCCCTGGATAAGCGTCTGGCCGTCCTTGCTCAAAAGCAGCCCATTGGCCGAAGAGTAATTTGGATTGTCCACACCGACCACAATGTTCGTCAAACCGCTGCAGCCACTGAACACCCTGTTCCCGATGCTCGTCACGCTGTCCGGTATCGTTACGCTCGTCAGCCCGCTGTAGAAGTAGAACGCAAAAGACCTGATGCTCGTTACCGGATACGAAGCAACGGAAGATGGAATTTCAAGATCGCCGGTCCTCGGCGAAACGCCGGTTATCGTCGCCTTTCCGTCGCTGACGGTATACGACCAGGTATAATCGCCGATGGTCGTCGTCTCGGCATAGGCTGCGATAGCGGCAAGAAATACGGCTGCGGAAAGAACGATGCGCTTCATGGGTATCCTCCCAGAAAGAGCTGCAATCCGGCAGTTTGCCGTTTGCCCCACGCCCATCAGCCGACTCCGGTCTGTCGATTGCCTCATACTTTCTTTCCCTTTCATGCGCCGATTGTCCGCACCCGCCACCCTCGGCGCAAAGAGAAGTGGCATACATCATGTTCTGGTGGAGACACGGCCAGGACGCCCAGACAAAATAAGGAAAAGCGGACACGCCACGCCAATACCGCGCGACGCATCCCGCATATTCGACTCTTTGCCTGAAGATTGGTCGTTTTCCAACAAAGCCAAATACGCAAGACTGCGTACGTTGCACGGGTTAGGTTGCCCACCCCGCGCACCTCTCGCTCCGGGTCGCCCCGTGGAGAAGCCGGCCGCCGTTGCCGCGCGACCAGTATATCGCCACGTTATCCTGCGCCGTTCCCGGCGGTTCTACCGCCATCCGGGCGCAATTCAACGCTTTCGCCGCGTATTATACCATTTTTCTCCGCCGTGTCATAGGCTGGATTTTCACCTGGGTCGTGCGGGGCCTCCGCGATTCATAAACCCCGATGGTTCGTGCTCTCGCTACCGCTCCGCAGCTTCGCACTGGTCAACCACTTACCTTCGTGATCGGCTCGGGGAGCCAACCCTCCCTTTCCTGCGGCGAAGCCGCAGTCTAAAACATCCGCATCACCGACCGTGGCAGGCGAATGCCGGACGCGAAGCCACAAGTATTCGGCGGAGCGGTAGCGAGAGCCGTACGGATCGGTGTTAAATTATCAGGCGGGGAACGGGGCTGTCCTCCCTATTTATAATAAACACCGATGGTTCGTGCTCTCGCGGCCTTCGGCTGTCTCGCTCCGCTCGGCTGTCCCGCTCCGCAGCTTCGCACAGATCAACCGCTTACCTGCGTGATCGGCTCGGAGAGTCAACCCTCCTTTCTTTGCGTCCTTCGAATCCTTCGCATCCTTTGCGTCCTTTGCGTCCTTTGCGGCTAAAACATACTTCTTTTTGTGGCCAATCTGCCGCGCTCTGCCGTTCCCTGATCGGTGCGCAGGGTTTTGGCAAAGGGTGCGCAGGGTTTGGGGTAAAGGGTGCGCAGGATCCACCCCAAAGGGTGCGCATGTTCGGGGGTCGAGTATGCGCATGTTCGGGGTCGTCTGCTGCACGAGGGCCTGCGCCTCCTACGGGAAGGGCGCGATCAGGAACGCCAACCGCATCATAGGGCGAATGAGAATCCGCACAGGGCTACCATTCACGCCTGGCCAAGGCGGCTTAGGCTTTTGCCGCGTCACTTCATCTGCAATTCGCCAAACAAAAAGGCGCGCGATAAAACCGCGCGCCATAGGGGGGAAATAAATTATGCGCATAGTATAGCAGATTCTCCGGCCCCTACGTTATCCGATTACGAAAAATTAGATTATCCAATTGCGAACACCTCCACGATATACTAGGCCACGTTATGCGTCATGGAAAGCCTCCGCCCATTCGAGCACATTGACACCTACGGTGCGCGCCCGCCAAAACGCCGGCATCTGCGCCGCGAACGATTGCGTGGGAAGCTGTGTACTCGGCACCTGCAAACCCACGCACCGAAGAGCCTGCGGACAGTCGCTTACCGGCCGAGTTCGTAGATCATCGTCGGCGCCTGTGCGCCCTCGCCCGGGGCGACCCGTGCCGTGAAGACATAGGCACCGTCGACATAGGACGATTTGACCTCGCGCAGACGAGTGCCGTTGGAGGCGAGCGCATAGACCTTAAGGCCCGCATTCGCATTCTTGAGCGAAATCTTCGCCTCGCCGCGCCGGGCAAGATACGGCAGCTTGCCCCACGCCTTCGTATCGGTCATCTTCGCGTTGGTGAATACCATGTCGCTGTTGAGGACATCCGTGATGTGGAGGATCAAGACCTTCTTCGACTGGACGAGTTTTGCGCCATCCATCGCCGAGGCGGACACGTTGCAGAACGTCGTCGCACCGGTCACCGCCAGCGGACCCGCCCTGAGATCGCGGCGGTCGATCGAACAGACGGCGGCGGTCTTGGGCGTATTCACCGCCAGATCGCCGACTTTGGTGCTGATGGCGACCTCCTCGGTGTCCGAGACCGTCTTGTTGGGATTAAACTTCGGCAGCTCGCCCCGATTGGCGAACGTAAAGGTCTTTGTGCAGGCGAGCGCCGGCGCCTGGCCATCGTCGGTCGTGTACGATCCGATCTTCGAGGTGTAGCCGAGCTGGGTGAAGGAATGCGGGAAAAGGCCGTTCGCCCACATGTCGCCGAGACCGCGCCCCATCGCTTCCGCGCGCGTGACGCCATAACCGTAGGTCTCCTTCGCCGGGGAGACGTCACCGCGTCCGTAGAGGAGTACGATCTGACGTTCGGTGAGCTGACCGACGGGATCGCGCACGATATCAAAGCCGCTGACATGATGCTGGCCGAAAAGCGCCGAGCGCGCATGGCTCCAGGCAAAGCGATAGATCGCATCCCAGTCCTGCAACGAGGCGTACGCACCCATCATCAGGCCGCCATCGGCCCGGTAGCGATTCGGCGGACAGAAATTGTACTCCGTGACCGCAAACGGCTTGCCGAGAACGCGCGTAGGCGCCTTCATCATCGGCTCGTTGTAGGTGGGGTTGCCCGACTTGATGTCCGACGACTGGTTCACATGGAACGGCAGCTTCTGGTAACTCGGCTGGGGATGGTCGCCGTAGCCGTGGTTGTCGACGATATCAAGCGCCTCGCGCTCGTAGGTCTGCGCCATGTTATCCCACCAATTGCCGCCGGATATGAGCGTCTTCACGCCGGCATCCCGCAGACGCTTGCCCATGCGCCGATTCGCCTTGGACTTGACTTCATAGAGGAACTCCGCGAACTCCTTCTTCTTGTTGATGTCCTTCTTCGCGTACTGCGGATAGCCCTTCGTCGCGGCCCATTCGTTGTATTTCCTCACGTAGACATCCGCCGCGCCCCACCAGACCGAAGCAATGGAGTCTTCATTCATCAGCGTGACGAATAGAACCGTCGGTTCGTCCTTCCACTTCACGCCCGTATAGGGATTGACGTGGTCGAAGATCTCCATCGCGCGGCGGAACCACTGATCCTCGGCCGGCTTGTGGATGGGAACGATCGCCTTAATCGTATTGCTGTTGAGTGGCTTGTCGAAGCCCTCGCAGCTGCCGAGCCCGCCCATCGCATAGAGATCGAAGGTGACGTAGATGCCGGCCTTCTTGCACTCGGCGAGAAGGTAATCGAGCTGATCGAGACGCGCGGGGGAGATCTCGGGATACGTCGTGCGGTTCCAAAGGTTGTTCCACTCGTCCTTGGTGATGGTAACGTCGATGTGATGGAAGCGAATCGTATTCCACCCCCGAAGCACGAAATCATTCACCACCTGACGGCACTCCTCCTTGGAGAGGAAATTCGCATCGAAGCAGAGATTGCCGCCCACGAAGCGTACGGCCCGCTCGGGCGCCTTCTCGAAGGCGATGTGGCCGCCCTTGGTCACGATCGGAAAGCCGTACTTGCCGGCCGGACAATCGCGCGTGGAGACCTTCGAGAAATCGAGGATCGAACCCGGCTCGATGTCGTTCGTATAGGGGAAGACGCACCAGTCGTCTCCCGCCGCAAGCTTGACCGGCGGCGGCGGCAGACCGAGATTGACCTTCCCGTTGGGCCTCTTGAGCGAATCGGCGAACGCACCCGCCACCTCGAACTCGACGGTTGCGCTCTTGGCGTTCTTGGCATCGGGGAACTCGATGCGGAGCTCAAAGCGATCCTGCTTGTCCTTGCGGGCGTCCTGGATGACGGCATTGCCGCGCAGGACGGAGGCGAGGAGCTTCGTGCCGCCGTCCTTGGAGACGATGACGATGTCCTTCTTGTCGCCCACGCCAATCCACTCTTCACCGTATTCCAGCGGCAGCATCGTACCGCCGACCTTACCGCCCGCGAAGACCGCACGGGAAAGCGGAAAGCGGAGATAGGCGCGCTCGAGGCCCATCGAGGCCCCCTTCGGATTGGCGATGGTCCAGCGCACGTGCGCCCTGGCAAGCCCGTCCTTCGAGACGTCGTAGAATTCCTCGCGGATGTCGAGCTCGCTCTTGCCGGCCCAGATCTTGCCCGTGAAGAGCAGGCCCTTGCCGTACGTCGCATCGGCAATGGTCTCCTTTTTGTGGTTCTTCGCCGCATAATCCTGCGCCGTGTACTGCCACCCCGGGCCAAAGGCGACGAAGTTCACGAAACCGTAGTTCGCCTTCGAATTATCCCGCAGCACCCCCTCGACGTTGGGGAGGCCGCGCCAGTCGATACTGAAGGCGGCGCCCGTATCGGCCCGGACTGAAGCCGCGAAGACCGCAGCGAAGGATGCAATGGCAATTTTTCCGAACTTCATGTTCATCTCCTTAAGGGATCCAACTGCCGCGATTCTATCAAAATCGTCGTCTCCGACCCAATACTCAAATGGGTAAGGCCGGCGAATGAGACTAGCGGCGGTGCGGATCGCGGTACCAGGCCCCCAGAAGGGAGACGAGACGGTCGGGATGCGTCCCCGGCGCATAGAGCGGAGGCTGGCCGTTCAAGCCATGGCGGCAATCTTCGTAGAGTTCGCGGAAGGCGCGGGCGCGCGTCGCCCCCAGCACGCCTTCGAGCGGTTCGAGGCGCGCGACCATCATCACGGCATAGGCGAGATCGCCCGCCGCCGAAAGCCACGGGCCGTCCGCACCCCGCTCGGCGAGAAAGCGGTCCGCCGCCAACCGCGCCACGTCCTTCATCACCGCCCAGCAGCGTTCCCGCCGCGCGGGATCACAGAGCGCCATCGTCTCCAGCGCGGCATTCATCTGCACGAATGCGTAGCCCGGCATGGACCACTGGCGCTGCTCGGCGGGGATCTCCGTCACGGCGGCGGACTGCGCCAGCGCCGCATCGGCATACCGTGCGTAGGCATCCGCATACTTCCCGTCGCCCGTCGCCTTCCAGGCGGCGGCGTAGATCGCGGGCAGCCGCGCGGCTTCGTGCGCCTGCACGTTCCACATCTTGAGCAGTCCCTTCGGATCCTTCTTCCCGTCCGCCATCAGCGCATTCCAGTCGTTCGCCGCCGTCACGTTCGCGCACATCCGGTCGGCGACCTCCGCCAGCGCGGTACGGATTCGCGCCTTCCTCGCGTCATCGGCGAGTCCGCTTTCGTAATAGCGGAACAGCCCGTGGATGAAGTGCGTGATCTGGTCGCGCGAGGAAAGCGTGCAGACCGACCGTCCGTCCTCCAGGCAGATGCCGCGCGCGACAAAGCCCTTCACGCCGTGTACGGTCTCGAGCCGGAGGAGCCCGTCGGCGATCTTCGCCGCCCAGTCACGATCGTATTTATCGACGAACATCGACAGCGCGAGGCCGTTCAGAATGGCGGAATCCTCCATGCCGCGCCCGTATCCGCGCGCCGCCGTCCACGGCATGAAGCCGTCCGTAAAGGATGCCGCAGGTTCACACCGCGCGGGCGGACAATTGTAGATCAGCCCCGTCTTCTCGGCGAAGAACGTCTTCAGCCGGTATTCGACGGACGCCGCCGTGTCGAAGTCGTAGGGACGTTCGCAGGCGAGGAACACATTGCTCGTGAACGTCGTATAGAGCGGCAGGCGCGGTTCGTCGTCCATGATCCGCGCAAGCCGCGGGTAGCGGCTCTTCCACGGATCGTCCCGATACTTGAGACGCTCGGCTTTGGCGAGCAGATTCCAGCTCGGATCGTCCGGGCTGTTCCAGCGGTTCGTCCAGGTCACGCCGCGGTCGTCGAGGTGGATGCCCTTGCGGCAGTTCACGATGCGGTTGGCGAGCACCGTATTTTCGCGTCCGCCGCCGATCATGATTGCACACCCGGCGTTTTCAAAGCGATTCGAGGCGACCGTGTCGCCGCCATCGCAGTCGTCGAGGTAGACGCCCATCGTGAAGACGTCGCGCGCGTTCTCGCCGACGACGGTCGCCCCGAGATCGTGGATGTAGTTCCCCGTCACGCGGTTGCCCATGCTCGTCCAGTCGCGTCCCGTGTAGATCGCCCCCGCATCACCCGTCTCCTGGATGACGTCGTAGATTTCGTTGTCCGCGATCACGTGCTCGTTGCCGCCATAGAGAATCGCGCTATGCGGCGCGTCGTGAATACGGCAGCCGCGAATCTCGTTGCCGCAGCCGTGCAGCGAAACGCCGGGCGCGTACACGCGCTGCAGGCGGGCAAAGCGGACGATCTCGCAGTTGCGGACGGCATTGCGCCCGGGCGCCAGCCGTCCGCGGTCGCCGCCCGCGAGCGCCACGCCGCAGCGCCCCACGTTCCGGATCGTGCAGTCGACGACGGTGATGTCCGTGCAATCGCCGCCGATGTCGATGCCATTGCCGGCCACGCATTCGATGACGCAGTTGGAGATCGTGACATGGTGGCAATCCCGCAATTCGAGTCCCGTGCCGCGCCCGAAGGCAATCGTGCGGTTGGCGAGGGTCAGTTCCCGCCGGTGATGGAGCCCAAGCACGGGCCCGGGGTCGACGGCAAGATAAACCGGTGTGGCGGCGATGTCTCCCGTCGGCGGCATCACGTAGAGCTTTCGCGCCGCAGGGTCGAGATACCACTCGCCGGGCGCATCCAGAAACGCGCGGTGATTGACGGCATGATAGCGACGGACCTTCGCCCCCCACGATTTTCTGCCGATGCCGAAATCGTGCCTGTCCGCGAGCTGCATCACGCCGTTCGTGAAGGCTTCGACCCGCAGCGTTTCATTCGCCCAGTCTTCGGTCCAATAGCCGTTGAGCGAATAGCCGCCCGCCGGCAGATTCTCATGGCAGCGAAACGCGCCGGGATCCCCGCTGCCGTCCGCCACCACATCCGCCGCCGTAAACGTGAACCACCCCGTATTCGGCTCGCGCGCGAGAACACCCGGTTCGTTGCCGAAGAAAAGCGCGGGATAATCGGGCGCGCCAGCCGCCCATCCCCGCGTGCGATAGGTCGTGTCGCCGCAATCGACACCGAGCTTCGCCAGGTCGCAGACGTAGGCGCCGTCCGCGTCCCTCTCGAACGCCGACGGCGGCAGGACGACCGCGCCCGCCACCGCCTCCACCATGGACAGAAGCGCCAAACCCGACACCATACGTTGCCGCATATTCACGCGTCCCTTCTCTTCCGTGCGCTTCAACCGAGTATGGAACGAAGGTTCGCCATGATACGGTTGGCGACCGCCGGCTTGTTCATCGTGTAGACGTGGACGTTGTCGACGCCATTGGCGAAAAGATCGACGATCTGTTCGGTCGCATGGGCGACGCCCGCTTCGAGCATGGCGTCGGGATTGTCGCCAAAGCGATCGACGATCGCCCGGAACCGCGGCGGCAACAGCGTGCCCGAGAGCTTGCAGATGCGGGAGATCTGCCGGGCGTTCGTCACCGGCATGATCCCGGCGACCACCGGCACCCGGATGCCGGCGGAACGGATCTTCGCCAGATACGCGTAGAGGATGTTGTTGTCGAAGAACATCTGGGTCGTCAGGAAGTCGAGTCCCGCATCGACCTTCTCCTTCACGTGCGCGATATCGTCCTTCAGATGCATGCTCTCGGGATGCCCTTCTGGATAGCACGCTCCGCCGAGGCAGAGTTCGGGATGGGTTGTGCGCAGAAAACGGACGAGATCGCAGGCGTGGCGGAAATCTCCGTCCCCGGGGAACGTCAAACCCGGCGGAACGTCCCCGCGCAGCGCCAGCACGTTCTCGATGCCGGCTGCGGAGAGGGCGGCGACCTCCGCCGCAAGGCTTTCACGCGAAGCCGCCACACATGTGAGGTGCGCCAGCGCCGTCACGCGGCATTCCTTCCCGACGAACGCGGCAATGGCCGCCGTGTTAGCGCACGAGGTGCCGCCTGCCGCACCATAGGTGACCGAAATGAAGGCCGGCTTCGCCGCAGCAAGTTCACGTACGGCATCCCTGACCGGTTCAAGCGGCATATCGCGTTTCGGCGGGAACACCTCGAACGAAATGCTGGGCTTGCCAGAAGCAACAATGTCTTTGATTTTCATGGATTGGCCAATAGTCTATCATTTCTGCGCCCACCTGACCAATCGGGACGCTTGGCACAATACGATCGATCGTCCGTTTACGCTCCGCGCCCGCCGTCAGGACTTCATGAAAGCTTTTGACCCGGGAAGGCAATCCCTTCGCCCAATCCGGAATCAGAAATCGACTTTCACGGGAACGTCGTCGGGCGAGATGGCGCCCGTGACGTCGGCGGGTTGGCGGGGAATGAACGGCAGGTCGAGGAGATCGGAGGCGCGCCCCGGACGCACCTTCTCCATACGCATCCGCTCGCCCGCCGCCTCATACCAGCGCGTCGTCACCGAAACCGCGTCGGGCGGCAGCCCCGAAAGCCCGTTCGGCACGATTTCGTAGAAGGCGTTGATCGAATACGTCCCCACGTTCGACAGCAGACGATAGCCGCCGACCGACTTCAGGTCGAAGCCGACTTCGATCGTGAGCCCCTGCGCCGTCGCCGCGCGGATATTCAGCAGGCGATGGCTCATGTTCCACGGACACTCCGTCACCGTACAGTCCACCGTGCCCGCCGACGCAATCGACGGGGCGCCCGGGACTGAGTAGGCCGTCGGCGCGCTTCCTGGCGCACTACCTGCCGACGGACCGCTCGCCAGCAGCACGGAGAGTTCCTGCGGACGCGCAAAGCCCTGCTGCGGCACCCGGCCGGCCGGCACCGCCCCCGGCGCGCGACCGCCGTCGTGGACGGGCAGCCGACCGGTCTTCACGACAGCGGCAATCGGACGGGGGTGCGGCAGCGGCGGAATGGCGTTCTGCGGCGCGTTCTCGCGCTGGATCTGGTCGCGCACGACGTCAGCGAACGCCACCTCTGCGGGCATCGGCTCGATAAGCTCAATTATCTCGACGTCATCCTCCTCCGCCACGCGGAAGACGACTTCGTTCCACACGGCGGTGAGCCGTCCGCCGCCGTGCCCGAACATCAGGTAGAACGCCCCCAGACACACGGCCATTGCGGCGGCCACCCCCCACCCGTGGAAGCGCCAACGTTCCACCAGGGCGGCGCTCGGCGGCGCGGCCCAGGGGATGAAATTGCCCGCTGAAATGAGGAATTCGCGCTCATACCGCGCCTGGGGACCGTCCCCTGCCGTCAGTCGTCCAGGCCACGCCGCCGCAATGGCGGATCGCACGCGGGCAAGATCGCCGGCGGACAGCACATCCACCCGCCAGCTGCGATCGGTGAAACGCCGCGACGCCCGAGTCGTATTCCAGAGCTGGAAAACGCGCGCGCCGATCGCAAGCTCGCGCACCGAAGCGGGTGCGGCAAACGGGGAGACGGGCACGATGCGCCGCCCCGCAAGACCGCAGTCCTCCACGATCAACGCCGTCAGCGGGTGGTTTCCATCGGCGAAGACGCGAATCTCACCCACCTTCACCTCGCCATCAAACGCGGCATCGCCGCGCGGCGCTTCCCCGGCGAAGGCGGGCCGCCGGGCGCCGTGACGGTAGATCCGCCATGCGTTCAGGAATTCGGCGTTCATGCCGCACCTCCCAGCTGCGCGCGCATCTCCGGGGTGAGCCCCCGTTCGCACGCATCGAGCAGCAGACGGCCGAAGAGCGGATCGTCCGCCCCTTCCATTCGCTTCAATTCCTTCTCCAGCGCCTTCATGACTTTGTCCCGAACGACATAGGCACGGGATTTCCCCGTTCCCAATCCCGCCAGAACCGCAGGTTCGGTAATGGATATATCCAGCGCCGTCACATATAAAAGGAGCGCAACCCGCGATTTTTCCACTTTGATCTTCGCCGCCAGGCGCTCCAGCACCTCGCCGACCTGCCGGCGGATCGGCTCTTCATCGAGAAACGCCGCCGGATCGATCGTCGCGGCGGGTTCTTTCGCCGCCGATGTCCCATCCCCCGCGCTTTCCCACGCGAGGTGCCGCCGCCCATCCGTCCCCGAGAGCTTGTGCGCCTTCCAGCCCTTGCAGGTCGCGATCCAGTCGATGACGATATCACGGACGCGCCCCGAACCCGATCCGAAAAGCGTGCCACAGACGAAATTCACGAGTCGGATGCCTTCGGCCTCGATGCGGTAGCGGAAGTAGGACTTCAGCGGCTTCGCAACGACACGCGGCCCTCTGAGCGTGAAATAGCTGTCGAAGAAGGCAACGGGGTCGTCGGTGCCCACATCATCCCGCGAGAAGCCGCAGCGCGCCAGCTGTGCATACATGGCGGACGCGACCTCGGCACGCAGCGCAACGGCATATTCGGGGCGACAGCCCGCGACCGAGCAGATGTCAAACCACTCGGTCCAGGCCGCATCCCCGGCATATCGGTCATTCCATGCGAATTCTTCTGCCATGTCCCATGCGGGAAAGGAACATCCGCGGCGGATTTTCCGCCTCACATGTCCTTCGTGAGCTCCCAGGTCTTCACCAGCATGCGGGGGATGTGGAACGGTCCCTTGAAGATGTTGCCCTTCGCGGGCTGCGCCACCGTGCCGTCGCGGTGCAGGTAGCCGTACCACTCGGGGAACTCCCTGTCCTTCATGTGCTTCCAGGCCCAATCGCCCGCCAGTTTGTGCATCCTCTGGTATTTCCTGTCGCCCGTCACCTTGTAGGCGTAGGCCGAGGCGATGATGGTTTCGCACTGCGGCCACCAGAACTTCATGTCCTGCTCGTAGCACTGCGGCGGCAGGTTGCGGCAGTCCCTGAAGCTGATGATGCCGCCGTACTTCCCGTCCCAGCCCCAATCCCACGACCAGTCGAGAATCTTGAGCGCAATCTCCTCCAGCGCCTTGTCCTGCCGCGCCGCCGCGACGTCGAGGAGGAACCAGCTCGTCTCGATGCAGTGGCCGGGATTGATGACGCGGCCCGCAAGCGTATCGATGAACTCGCCGCTCGGCCCCACCATCTCCAGCAGCGCCTTGAATTCGGGGTGGATGAAATACTTCACCAGCATCTCGATCGATTCGGTGATCTGCCGATCGAGCACGGGGTCGTCGCTCACCTGCATAAGGACGTTCGCGACGTTGATGAGGATCATCGTGAGGGAATGGCCCTGCGCCGCCAGCGTCGGCTCGTACTTCGGCGGCATCCACTTCTTCGGATTCGCCGTGAACGTGCGGATGCGCTTGAAGAGCGCGACCGCCTTCTTCGCCCATTCCATTTCGCCGGACGCGCGCGCATATTCGGCGTAGGCGATCGCCGCGAAGCATTCGGAGAAGACATAGCGGCGCTTGCGCAGCCCGAGGCCCTCGGCCGTCACCTCGAAGAACGCGCGCCCGTCCTTGTCGAAGCAGTGCGCCTCCAGGAACTCGCAGCAGCTCTTCGACGCGGCCAGCCACTTCGCATCCTTCTTCAGGTGGTTGTAGGCATACGCCGTCACCCAGCCGAAGCGCCCTTGGAACCAGACGGACTTCGTCGTGTCCATGAGCGCGCCGTCGCGATCGAGGCACGTGTACACGCCGCCGTTCTTCCTATCCCAACCGTACTTCATCCAGAACGGCATCACGTTCGTGAGCAATTCGTCCTTGTAGATCCTGTTCCACTTCTGCCAATACGCCGTCTTCATCGACTTCTCCTCCTTGTTGTTTACCGTGCATTGACTGCGGCTTTGCGCTTTTCCTTCCAGAACTTCAGGAAGTCGGCGGCGACATCGCGCGTCGCCACGGCGGCCCATGCCTGCGCGGTGGCCGTCCGCGCGTCGACGCCGTTCGCCGTCAGCTCAAGATATTTCGGAAGGATCGTCCGGTACGCCGCGAACTCGTCCGACGTGTAGACGCCCTTCTCCAGAAAGTAGATGAGCGCCCAGGCCGTGCAGTAATGCGTGTTGGCGTCGCCCGAATAGAACTCCGCGTGGGACATCTTCAGGATTGGCATGATCTGCCGCGCATAGCGTTCGGGATTCTTCGACACCCACATCGCGCGATTGCCCTCGTCCACGACCTTCACGGTGTTTTTCGCCGGATTGTAGCGGACGTTCTCGAAGAAGCACGCATGGCCCTCGTTGAACCACAGCGCATGGTTGCCGTTGCCCGTCGCGTAGTGGAGATACTGATGAAACGCCTCATGGCGCATCGTGTTCTGCGCGAAATCCCGGTCCTCGGCGGCGATGAGCAGTTCCTCGCGGTTCGGATCCCAGAGGCCGCAGCTCATCTGGTCGTCGTCGCCCGTGGACTTCCGGTAGTCGCGATGGCCCGCCAGCGTCCTGAAGACGCGCACCGTGCACTTGTCGAGCGTCTTCTGCGGGGGCACGTAGAACTCGTAGCTCTTGCGCATCGCGTCCATCAGCTTCATCGCGTCTTTCACGAACTTGCCGCCCTTGGCCTTGTCGAGATCGGTCATGAACCTGTACTGCGGGCTCTCGACCTCCCACCACTTCATCGACGCGATGGCGCCACCCGCGCCGGCGGTCATCGTCGAGACGGACTTCTCAAAGGCCTTCAGGAGCTTCTCCCGGTCGGCGGGCTTGACGGTCTCCGCGAACGCGAACTCCACGTAGTAGCGCCGCCCCTTGAGCGCGATGAACCTGCCGACCGCGAAGCCGCCCCACGCCGCCTTCCACGCCGCCAGTTCCTCCTCACTGCCCGTGAACGTCTTCTCAGCCGCATCAAGCGCCTTGTCGATGGCCTCCCTGTCGGCTTCGCCCGCCGGCATGCCCGCAGGAAGTCCGGACGGAATCACGGCGGGGATGAGCGACGTGACGCGCGCAAGACGCATCACATTTCCCTTCTTGTCCTTCCACTCGCCCGCAAAGGCCCGGAGCCGCCAGATGTCCGCGACGGCATAGAGCTTCACCTGCCGCGTCTCCCCCGTGCTGCCGCTCTTCACCTCGTACTGCTTCGCCTGCGGCGTCGGCGCGGGAATCCCCTGCGAACCGGCAAGCACCTTCGCCTTGAGCTCGCCGTCGGCGACGAGCTCGGCCTGCGTCTTGAGCATCGGCGCCGCGCCCGCCGCCGCGCAGGCCACCGCAACAAGAACGAATAGAGCCGTTTTCATGTCTGCCCTCCTGAAGTTGGTTCGTGCGGCCTATCTGCGGACCACGCGCCGGACGCGGGTGCCGAGGGAACAGATGATGTCATAGGCATGGGTCCCCTTGAGCGCGGCCCAGTCGTCGGGCGTGATGGCGTCGCGGCCGCACCGCCCGAAGCAGATCACCTCGTCGCCGGCCTTCACGCCCGGCACGCCGGAGACGTCGACGGTCGTGTAGTCCATCGAGATGCGCCCGATGATCCGGCAGCGTTTGCCGCCAATGAAGACGAAGCCGCGATTGGTGAGCGCGAGGGGCAAGCCGTCCGCATAACCGGCGGAGATGGTCGCCACCCGCGTCGGCGCGTTGAGGCACCAGGTGCGCCCGTAGCCGAGGGTCGTCCCGGCGGGCAGGAGCCGCACCTGCGCGACGCGCGTCTTCAGCGTCAGCACCGGCTCGACCTGGAGCGCCTTGCGGCCGTTCGGATCGAAGCTGCCGTGCAGATTGATGCCCGTACGGACCATCGTGAACGGCGGCTTGGCCGTCGCCGGGAAGTTGTTGATCGCATCCGACGCGGCCATGTGGACCTTCCTGAAGCCGAAACCCTCCTTCTGCGCCGCGCGGACGAGCGCCGTGAAGCGTCGGATCTGCATCTTCGTGAACGGATCCTTCGGCGCGTAGGCCATCGGACAGTGCGAGAAGATGCCCTCGCAGTCGAGGTTCGGAAGCTTCCGCACCGCGCGCATCACGTCAAGCGCGTCCGCCGCGAGAATGCCGAGCCGCCCCATGCCGCTGTCGATCTTGAAATGAACCTTCGCCGTTTTCTTCGCCCGCACCGCCGCCGCCGAAACGAGCTTTGCCTCGGCAAGATCGGTGATCGGCAGGATGACCCCCGCCGCCACCATCTCGGGAATCTCATCGGGAAGCACCGAGGAGAGCAGCTGTACCTCGAAACCGGGCGGCACCCCCTCGGGCGCGGCAGATGCGTGCAGCACCTTCAGGAGCTCCAGCGCCTCGAACGGCTCCGCGACGCCGAACGCGCGGCAGCCCGCCCCGTAGAGTGCGGCGGCGTAGGCCGCGACGCCGAGTCCGTAGGCGTTCGCCTTCAGGACGCAGAGCACCTGCATCGGCTTCACGTGCGCCGCGATCCTGCGGTAGTTGCGCACGAGTGCCTGCAAATCGATCTCAACCTCTACCCGGCGTTTCATGCGCGTATTCCTGACGCCAATGCCCCGTCCACCGCAGAAGATGGCGGAACAGATCCACGAAGAAGATGCTGACGATGCCGCCCGGGACGAGTCCCCGGAGCGCCGCGCCGACATACGCGGACCGCCCGAATTCCCTTTCAAAATCCACCATACTCGGCTTCCCTCCAGCTTAGGCGCGGACGACGCCGTCGCCGGTGATCGTGTATTTGTAGGTCGTCAGTTCTTCCAGCCCCATCGGCCCGCGCGCGTGCAGTTTGTCGGTCGAGATGCCGATTTCCGCGCCCATACCGAACTCGGCGCCGTCCGTGAAGCGCGTGGACACGTTATGGTAGACGCAGGCGGAATCGACATCGCGCAAAAACTCCGCCGCACGTGCGGCGTTCGCCGTCACGATGCAGTCGCTGTGATGCGAACCGTAGCGGTTGATGTGCGCAATCGCCGCGCGGTAATCGGCGACCACGCCCACGTTCATCTCCAGGGCGAGGAACTCGCTGCCCCAGTCCTGTTCGGTCGTGTGCAGCCTGACCCCGCGGTCCTGCGCCCACGCCTCGACCATCGGCAGGAACATCGGCGCCAGCTTCTCGTGCACCAGCAGGCACTCCGTGGCATTGCACGCGCTCGGACGCTGCACCTTCGCGTTGTCCACGATCGCCAGTGCCATCGGCAGATTCGCCGCCTCGTCGACATAGATGTGGCAGACGCCCTTGTAGTGCTTCAGCACCGGGATGAGCGCCGCTTCGCACATCGCCCGGATGAGCCGCTCGCCGCCGCGCGGAATCGCGACATCGATGAGGCCGACGGCGCGCACCATCTCCGCCACCGCCGCATGATCCGGAACCTCGACCAACTGCACGGCGGCGCCCAGCGCGGACGCGCCGGCCGAATCGCCCAACGCCGTCGCCACCGCGCGCGCCAGTGCGCAGTTCGAACGAAACGCCTCCTTGCCACCGCGCAGGATGATCGCGTTGCCGGTCTTGATGCAAAGCGCCGCCGTATCGACGAAGACGTTGGGGCGCGACTCGAACACGACCGCAACGACGCCGAACGGCTCGCGCGTCTTGCGGATGGTGATGCCGCTCGGACGCTCGCGCGTCCAGATCGTCTCGCCGACGGGATCCGGCAGCTGCGCCACGCCGCGCACGCCCTCGACCATCGACTTGAAGCGCGAATCGGTGAGCGTCAGGCGATCCACCATCGCGGGCGAAAGTCCATTCGCCTGCGCCGCCGCCACATCCTCGGCATTGGCCGCGGCAATCGCCGGCCGGGCGGTCTCCAGCGCATCCGCGATCTTCAGCAGCATCGCGTTCTTCTCGGCCGTCGTGAGCTTGCGCAATTCCTCCGCCGCCGCCCGGGCCTTCACCGCCATATCGTGAATAATCTGCGAAATTTCCATAATGGGTATTATATCACACATGGGGTGCTATCCATGCGTCCAACGCCAGGCTTTTCGGCGGCGGCGCGAACCCCGCGCCCTCCGCCGCCCTGGCTCAGACCTGGGACCTGGCGACCGCTTGCCGCGCGCCGACGCATGAGATCGCCTCCGGATGAAACAACCGCCAGGTCGCCCAACCGCCGGAAAGGTTGCACACCGTGAAGCCGTTTTGCTTGAGGATCCGTTCGGCGAGATAACCGCGCAAGCCGACGGCGCAACACGTCACGTACGTTCGCGCCCTATCCAGCTCGCCAAGCCGCGTGCGCAACTCACCAAGCCGGATGTTGATCGCACCGGGAATCGCGCCCCTCTCGTTCTCCGCCGGTTCGCGCACATCGAGAATCTGCGCGCCCTCCGGCAAAGTATCGGGCGCGACGACGTCGCTCTTGCCCGTCAGGACGTTCTCGGCGACGAAACCGAGGAAGTTCACGGGGTCCTTCGCCGAGCCGTATGGTGGCGCGTATGCGAGTTCCAGCTCGCCGAGCTGCGCCGCTTTGAGCCCCGAACGCATGGCCGCTGCAATCGTGTCGATGCGCTTATCGACACCTTTCGCGCCCACGATCTGTGCTCCGAAGATCGTTCCATCATCCCCGAAAAGCAACTTCATATTGAGCCGGACGGCCCCTGGATAGTAGCCTGCACCCGAAGACGGATGGATGTAGATCTTGCGATAGGGACGTTTCACCGCCCGGAGCCGCGCCTCGGTCCAGCCGACCCCCGCCGCCGTCAGCTCGCCCACCTTGACGACGCTCGTCCCGAATGTTCCGCGATAGACAGACGCGCCGCCCGCCATGTTGTCGGCCGCGATGCGTCCTTGCTTATTGGCAGGGCCTGCAAGGGCAATCGCCGTCTGTTCGCCGAAGACGGGATCGACCACCTCGATGACGTCGCCCGCCGCATAGATGTCAGGGTCGCTCGTGCGCAGATGGTCATCCACGATGATGTGTCCGCGGGGTCCCAGCTTGAGTCCGGCCGCCTTGGCCAGCTCGGAACGGGGCTTTACGCCGGTCGCGACGATCGCGAGATTCGCCGCCAGCCGCTCGCCATCGTCCAGAACCGCCTCAACGCCCCCGGGCCTTTCCACGAATTCGGAGACCGTCCGTCCGAACCGGAAGCCGATGCCCATGCCGCGCAACTCCGCTACCAGAGGTTGCGCCATTTCCGCGTCCATCGTCGGCAGCACATGCCCGCCCCGCTGCACGACCGTCACGTCGAGTCCCCGCAGGCGCAGATTCTCGGCGACTTCAAGTCCGATGAAGCCCGCGCCGACGATGACGGCCTTCTTCGCGCCCGCAAGCTTGGCCATGACGCGATCCATATCGGGAAGCGTCCAAAGGTGTGCGACATGCGGATGCGTATTGTCCGTGTAGACATCACCGACGGGCGTCGCACCGGTGGCGAGCAGAAGACGATCGTACGGGAGACGCGAAGTCTCGTCCGCACCAGATCTGATCTCGACCACTTTGTTCGCCCGGTCGATGGCCACCGCCTCACAATTCGTCCGAACGGCGACATTGAACCACGCGGCGAATTTCGCGGACGACATCACCGAAAGCCGCGCACGGTCCCTGATCACTCCTCCGACATGATACGGCAGCCCGCAATTCGCATACGAAATCGTCGTTCCGCGCTCCAGAAGCGTAATCTGCGCGTGCTCGTCCAAACGCCGCAGCCGGGCCGCCGCGCTTGCCCCCGCCGCCACACCGCCGATGATGACATATTTCATCCCACGCCTCCTTGTTTCACCGCGTTGACGGGAATCTTCGTCCCCGCTTCGTCAACGCGCACGAATGTGATGTCCGTGTGAAAGACGTGTTCCTCTCCCGTCGCCTCGATGTCGCGCCGGTAGACGTCGACATGATAGGTGACGGAGGTCGTGCCGATGCGCTTGCGTTCGGACGCGAACCGCAGCACGGCTCGGGGATGGACGCTCTTCCGGAACGTCACCTCGCTCATGCCGACCGTCACGAAACGACAGCCCGGATAGTCATTCGAGACGGCGATCCAGGCGACCTCGTCAATCCACATCAGCATCTTGCCGCCGAAAAGAAAACCGTAGTGGTTCAGATCCCCGGGCATCACCAATCTGTAGGTCGTCATCGCCTTTCCTCCTTCAAACTGAAAAGTCGCCGCTCCCATTCATACGTCCGCGACGAGACGCTGGAGAATCAGCACAAGCAGGAATCCGGTCAGCAGCGCAAACGTCGCGCCTTTCTCGAATCCGTGCGCATGTGTCTCGGGAATCATCTCGTCCGAAATCACGTATAGCATCGCACCGCCCGCCGCCGCCAGCATAAACGGCAGAACGGACGCAAAGACGAACACCAGCCAAGCGCCCAAAAGCACCGAGACGATGCTGACCGCGGCAATCGCCAGCGAAAGGCCGATGACCCGGCGGGACGTGACACCGATTGCAAAAAGCGGGACGACGACGACGACCGCCTCCGGGATGTTCTGAATGGAAATCGCACCGGCTACCGTCAGCACATCGCCGGTCACGCCTGTACCGAAACTCACGCCCGTAGCGAGACCCTCCGGAATCTTGTGAAGCGCTATCGCCGAAACGAAAAGGAGCGTCTTGCCGATCGAGCGGTTGTTGCGGTGTTCCTCAGTGTCGAGCCCCGCCACCCGATGGAGATGTGGAACGATCCGATCAAGTATGCTGATGAACGACGCTCCCGTCGCCGCGCCCGCAACCGCTAGCGCGACATTCGCCGCCCCCGGTACGGCAAACGCCGGAGACAACAGCCCCAGCACCGCCGCCGCCAGCATGACGCCCGCCGCAAAGCCCAGCACGACGTCGTTGAAACGATGGGGTATTCGCCGGACCAGCAGTCCGCCGAATACCCCAAGGACGGTCGAACCGCCCACTGAAAGCAGAACGAGCAGAAGAATCGTGCTCATTCGGCTTCCACCTTACTTCTTCGCTTTTTTCGCGGGCTTCTTGTAGCCGCACTTCGGGCAGACGCCGTTCACGAGGGTGATGCCGCAAAGCGGGCAGCGGTCCTTCGACTTGCCGGGCTTGAACTCGCACGAGGCCGCATTGACCCCGCTCGTGAAGGTGATCTTGACGATGTTGAGCTTGTCCTTGAGCAGCTCGTAGACCATCTTGATCATCCCTTCGACGGTCATCGTCTCCTTGGTGACGACGAGCCGCGCGTCGGGATACGCCTTGCACAGCTTGTTTTCAAAGGCGACGCCTTTCATGGTGTTCGTCTTCGTCCCGTTCTTGATGCCCTCTTTTTCGTAGACGCCAAGAATGGCCGGCAAGAGCGGGTCGTCCTCGCGGAGCACCAGCGCATGATCGAAGTTCTTGATGACGTCCCAGGCCGTCTTCTGGATTTCATTGCAGGGGAAAACCATATTGACGCCGGGATTTATCGTATCCTCGACCTCGATCGTGAGCCCGCCGGTGTGACCGTGCAGATACCGTGCCTCGCCCTGGAAACCATAGAAGCGATGGGCATACTGAATGTCGAATTTGGTGATCGATTTCATTTCCGTGTTCCTTTCTCTGGTTGCGTTTATCGTGCAAGACCGGCCCGCACCACACGGCGCACCAACCGGCTTTGCCATCAGAAGTTGTCCTGCGCGAGCTGGAAGTAGGCTTTTGGATGGTCGCACACCGGGCACGTCTCGGGGGCGCGGTCGCTTTCGATGATCGCCCCGCAGTTGCGGCACTGCCACTTGTTCTTGCCGATGCGCACCCACACCTCGCCCGACTCGATGTTCTTCGCCAGCTTACGGTAGCGCGCTTCGTGCGCCGCTTCGACCTCCGCGACCCGGCGGAACTTGAAGGCGATGTCGGCGAAGCCCTCGGCTTCGGCCTCTTCGGCCATGCGCTTGTACATCTCGGTCCACTCCTCGTGCTCGCCGGCGGCGGCTGTAAGCAGATTCTCCGGGGTCGACTTGATGCCTTCGAAGAGCTTGAACCACATTTTGGCGTGCTCTTTTTCGTTGAGCGCAGTCTCCTGGAAGATGGCCGCAATCTGCTCGTAGCCGTCCTTCTTCGCCTTGGATGCGAAATAATCGTATTTGTTGCGCGCCTGCGATTCGCCGGCAAAGGCGGCCATCAGGTTCTTCTCGGTTTTGGAGCCTTTAAGTTCCATTTTGTTTTCCTTTCTGTTTTTTGAGACATTTTTCGCAAATTCCACTGATCCTGAGCTCGAGATGGCGCTGTTCGCCGCGGACCCCCTCGGGAACCGGCAGCCCCCCGGGAAGCGGATAGTCGTCAACCCTGCCGCAGATCTCGCAGATGAAATGCGCGTGCGGACCGACCATCGTGTCGTAGCGTGCCGCGTTGAGCGAATCCATCCGTGAAACCAGCCCGATTGCGGAAAACCCGTTGAGGATGCGATATACCGATTCCCTCGTCACCGTCGGCAGGCGCTTCCTGACCTTCCGCCATACTTCATCGACGGCGGGATGGGCCCGCTTGCCGCCAATGGCCGCGAAAACGGCCATCCGCTGCGCCGTACACTTCAGCCCCCGCTCCCGGCAGTATGCGGGAAATCCGTCTATCGTCAATCCGCAAGCATCCATACTTCGCGTTCGTTCACTTTAAGATACAAATAATTGTAGCATCTATTTAGCACGGCGTCAAGCGGCAAATGGGAAATTGTAATATCTCGTAGGTCAGCCAGTAAGAAAGGAAGGCCCCGGGGCTCAACAGACAGGAAGAAGGAAGACCACCGCTACGCCAGAATCTCGCCGGGAAGGTTCGCGGCGGTCCACGGCGTCCCCTACGAGACATGGCGCCAAGAATACGACCAGAGCGCAGCCTGCGGGACGATCCGCAGCGGCAACGGATAGATCCATGCGGAAGACAACGTCAACAGGGCGCTTGCCTTGAGGAACGAGGGGAAGTCGAACAGGGGGGGGCGAAGACGGAACCCACGATCGGCATGACGATACCCTTCAGGCGCTTTGTGCCGGACCTGCGCAGGTCGTCCTACGACGCCAGGACGGCCATCCTCAAGGCGTTCCCGGGCAACCACGTCAACCGGGACGAGGCCGTCAGGACGATCGGGCGCATGAAGGCCCGCAAAGACCTGCCGACGGTCCAGGGCATGACGACGTACGACGGCTGCGAGCTCCTGGGCCGGAAGCGGCTGGACGGGGTTTCAGGGCCGAGACACACTACACGCGGGCCTATGCCTCATACGGGAAAGACGCCGTCGGGAACTGCAACCGCCTCGTCAGGAGATGGCATCCGAAGGGAACGGACTTCAACAGGCCCACGAGACGGCGGGTCCGACGGCTCGGGGACTGGATCAACACAATCCACGGGGAATCACTGAACGGAGAGACTGCGTATGCCCACGATTCACGTGTGGCCCAGGCGGCTTAAGGAGTTTTTGCTGGCCCATCCTCTTTACAAATAACCCGTGCGAGGGGCGACGTTTGCGATACCCTCGGCGGCTTCCCGGGTGAACGTCTGCGATATCGTCGCATCATACGCCCACTTGCCGAAGGGGAGAAAGATCGGCTTGTCCTTCGCATCCGGGGCGGAGAAGTCGTGCGAGATATTGTAAAGCCTGATTTTCATGGTTTCAGAGCCCTTTCGTCAGACGCGCGGAAACGGCCCTGTGGGCGTTTCGGCGCAAACCCGGCAAATTGGCCGAGCGCAGCCTTGCGCGAGATTTTAAACGGATTGTAGCGAGTTTTAAGGGGGGGGGGGGGTCGGCTCATGGCTGGCTTGACGATCTTGAGGGGTTGAAGAGCCTGCTTCTGACCTTTCTCGACTTTTGGCCTATTGCCTTCCAGAAGTCGGTCGTGGTATAATTCGCGTCAGTTGAACAGGCTACAGCGGGGAAAGTACGAAACTGAGGATACCCGCAGGTAGTTGCGTCGCCGGGAAGTAGCGTTGCAGGTGCTTCGGCTAATCCGTGAAAGTTCAATCCCCGGTTCGTGAGTCAGCAAGTCATGGCGCAACATCCTGTTCTTCATTCTCAAGGGCCTTCCTTCCGAGGAAGGCCCTTGCTTTTGATTCCGACACATATGCCGAGTCGATTTTGACACCATCTCCGTCATCGCTCAAGAAAACGCACTTGTTGCCGTTCACAACTGCCCATCCGTGCTTGCCCATGTAGAAGTCAGGGTGGTATTTTCCGTATGCCAGCGTGGTTGGAATGTTGCCGTTCTTCAGCATCTCGGCGTGATTATCGTCGATGTTGTTTTTGATGTGTTGGTAGTTGGCTTGGTAGAATCCGATTCTCCCGAGTTTTTGTTTCAATTCACGCCCCTCGTGCGAGGGGCGACTATCGGCCAAGGCGGACTTATCGCAAAGGCTCTGTTTCAATTCACGCCCCTCGTGCGAGGGGCGACGTCGCACTGCTAGTCGCCTTGCTCGAATCGTCAGTTTCAATTCACGCCCCTCGTGCGAGGGGCGACGTGCTCGTTTTCGACGATTTCATAACCAAAGGGGTTTCAATTCACGCCCCTCGTGCGAGGGGCGACCGATGCCGATCAGGGCACGCTATCGATCAGCGTTGTTTCAATTCACGCCCCTCGTGCGAGGGGCGACCGGCGGGGCCGATGGGCGATGCGATGGACCGTGGTTTCAATTCACGCCCCTCGTGCGAGGGGCGACGTTCGACTCGTTCGAACCACCCATCACAAGCGTTTCAATTCACGCCCCTCGTGCGAGGGGCGACTCGATGCCGAAAGTTTCCGACTGCGTGACGCGTTTCAATTCACGCCCCTCGTGCGAGGGGCGACGCTATTTTGTTTGCTATAGCAAACTTATAGCAGTTTCAATTCACGCCCCTCGTGCGAGGGGCGACCGATCACCCTTGCCGAGATTCGCAAACGGCTTGTTTCAATTCACGCCCCTCGTGCGAGGGGCGACCGCTCGTAGACGGGTTGTTCACCGAGGTGAGCGTTTCAATTCACGCCCCTCGTGCGAGGGGCGACGCGCATTATCGCCGTAGGCGATTTAGCCGCGAGTTTCAATTCACGCCCCTCGTGCGAGGGGCGACATTACCCTGCGGGGACGTGCTATCCGTGGCAGTTTCAATTCACGCCCCTCGTGCGAGGGGCGACCAAGCGCAACTTGGAGTAATAGTTATGGAAAGTTTCAATTCACGCCCCTCGTGCGAGGGGCGACATGCAAAACCTAGAAGTGGTCAAGCAAAGACGGTTTCAATTCACGCCCCTCGTGCGAGGGGCGACCCTTGCTGGTTGCCGTATTGTCGTGAGTGAGGCGTTTCAATTCACGCCCCTCGTGCGAGGGGCGACCGGGCAATGCTCCGGGGAGTAGGTAAGGGTGATGTTTCAATTCACGCCCCTCGTGCGAGGGGCGACCCGCAGTGCGTGCGGTCGTAGACCTCGCGGATGTTTCAATTCACGCCCCTCGTGCGAGGGGCGACAAAATTCCGCACACTCGTCAACGACTACGACAGTTTCAATTCACGCCCCTCGTGCGAGGGGCGACACGACCGAGACGGAGAAGCCACGCGACGCCTTGTTTCAATTCACGCCCCTCGTGCGAGGGGCGACATTATTTTACGAGTTCACTCCCCTTCGTTCAGTTTCAATTCACGCCCCTCGTGCGAGGGGCGACATTGCTCCTCTGCTTCGGACGTTCAATTTAGTGTTTCAATTCACGCCCCTCGTGCGAGGGGCGACGGCGACGAACACCGTCCTTGCCGACGAGATCACGTTTCAATTCACGCCCCTCGTGCGAGGGGCGACATGAAACTTACAGCCAAGGCGAGCTTGACTTATGTTTCAATTCACGCCCCTCGTGCGAGGGGCGACTGTTCTGCGTCTCGCACCTTCGGCTTCTTGAAGTTTCAATTCACGCCCCTCGTGCGAGGGGCGACGGACAGTTCGGACTCGGAATCCGATCCAAAGAGTTTCAATTCACGCCCCTCGTGCGAGGGGCGACTTATCCAGTCTATATCCACTTGTTTATGCTCAGGTTTCAATTCACGCCCCTCGTGCGAGGGGCGACCCCTCAACCTTTGAGTAGATACGCGGCTTCATGTTTCAATTCACGCCCCTCGTGCGAGGGGCGACCGCCTGCGTCCGCGCAAACCTGTTTCAGGCACGTTTCAATTCACGCCCCTCGTGCGAGGGGCGACCAAGGCAGTGTAACCTACAACCGCACTTCCATGCGTTTCAATTCACGCCCCTCGTGCGAGGGGCGACCATATCGGGCATCACCGAGGCAATCAAAGCAGGTTTCAATTCACGCCCCTCGTGCGAGGGGCGACGATATCTATAAGAAAGGATTGTATGATATGAGGTTTCAATTCACGCCCCTCGTGCGAGGGGCGACTTCGTCTCGTTTATTCTTCAGGTCCTGCACATAGTTTCAATTCACGCCCCTCGTGCGAGGGGCGACTGATTGTAATGATATGATACAGCAATTTTGTGTGTTTCAATTCACGCCCCTCGTGCGAGGGGCGACACCTGCGGAACGGCGTAGCGCTCGATACCGCGAGTTTCAATTCACGCCCCTCGTGCGAGGGGCGACCCTATCATTTCCTAGATTCCGGCGGCGGTGGGTTTCAATTCACGCCCCTCGTGCGAGGGGCGACCATTGACCTGGACATCACCAACAGGAGTCATAGGTTTCAATTCACGCCCCTCGTGCGAGGGGCGACTTATAGGCACGCAGAGGCAAGGCATTCACCTGTTTCAATTCACGCCCCTCGTGCGAGGGGCGACAGCGTGCCGACGGGTGCCACTCCCAGCGTTGAGTTTCAATTCACGCCCCTCGTGCGAGGGGCGACATGCTTTTAATACTGTGGTACCCAAGGCGCAGGTTTCAATTCACGCCCCTCGTGCGAGGGGCGACGTAGACCGGGAGAGGCCGCAAAGCCTTAATGTCGTTTCAATTCACGCCCCTCGTGCGAGGGGCGACGCATTCGATCATCCTCCTTTTTAGTGGGCAAGTTTCAATTCACGCCCCTCGTGCGAGGGGCGACAAAATATTGCGTCGACCCCTTGCACGGTGCTGTTTCAATTCACGCCCCTCGTGCGAGGGGCGACGCCCAACGCTAAACATAGGATAAGAGGTATGCGTTTCAATTCACGCCCCTCGTGCGAGGGGCGACGTTGACCCGGCAGGCAATACACTTGCCACAGGGTTTCAATTCACGCCCCTCGTGCGAGGGGCGACGGAAATGACCTAACAAACTCTCAACGTAACGAGTTTCAATTCACGCCCCTCGTGCGAGGGGCGACACCCTCGCCGGAGGAATATCTATCGCTGTGTGTTTCAATTCACGCCCCTCGTGCGAGGGGCGACATATAGGCATACCGCTATAACTAGTAGCATAGTTTCAATTCACGCCCCTCGTGCGAGGGGCGACTGGTATATATAGGCATACCGCTATAACTAGTAGTTTCAATTCACGCCCCTCGTGCGAGGGGCGACTGGTATATATAGGCATACCGCTATACCCCTCGTGCGAGGGGCGACGCGTAACTTGGAGTAGGAGTACGTTATGGAACGTTTCAATTCACGCCCCTCGTGCGAGGGGCGACATATAGGCATACCGCTATAACTAGTACCATGGGTTTCAATTCACGCCCCTCGTGCGAGGGGCGACTGTTTAGCACCATAACCGACGACCGAGACCTCGTTTCAATTCACGCCCCTCGTGCGAGGGGCGACACCACCGCCTCATCCAGCTCCGCAGGATCTAGGTTTCAATTCACGCCCCTCGTGCGAGGGGCGACAATGCGCGAAATCGTCAACGACTCCGGGCGCGGTTTCAATTCACGCCCCTCGTGCGAGGGGCGACGAATCCTCTTTCACTAATTAATGTTCCACGTGGTTTCAATTCACGCCCCTCGTGCGAGGGGCGACCGCAGGGCATAATCGGCAGGGCAATGCTCCGGCGTTTCAATTCACGCCCCTCGTGCGAGGGGCGACCTTCCTCATACGCAACTCCATTGTTCCACGTGGTTTCAATTCACGCCCC
>JBJEWD010000054.1:0-31352 GCA_051884875.1 Kiritimatiellia bacterium | reverse complement strand
GCTCCGCCGAATACTTAGGGCTTCGCGTCCGGCATTCACCTCCGACAGCCGGAGATGAGGATGTTTCAGGCTGCGGCTTCGCCGCAGGAAAGGGAGGGTTGCCCTCCGAGCTTATCACGAAGGTAAATGGTTGACCATCGCGAAGCAGCGGAGCGGTAGCGAGAGCACGAACCATCGGTGTTTATTATAAATAGGGAGGACAGCCCCGTTCCCCGACTGATAATTTAACACCGATCCGTACGGCTCCCGCTACCGCTCCGCCGAATACTTAGGGCTTCGCGTCCGGCATTCACCTCCGACAGCCGGAGACGAAGATGTTTCAGGCTGCGGCTTCGCCGCAGGAAAATAGGGTCGGCTCTTCGAGCCAATCACGAAGGTAAGCGGTTGATCTGTGCGAAGCTGCGGAGCGGGACAGCCGAGCGGAGCGAGACAGCCGAAGGCCGCGAGAGCATGAACCATCGGGGTTTATGAATCGCGGAGGCCCCGCACCGATCACTTTTTATTTTTCCTTGCTCGCCGAAGCCGCAATGTTTGTGGTATAATTCCAGACACTGACAAACCAATCAAGGAAGGCAACCCATGCAGAAGACCATCATCAAGAATGCTCATGTCATTTCGCCGGATCTCGATCTCGTGGGTGCCACGATCGTAATCGAAGGCAAGACGATCAAGTCCGTCGGCACGAAGGAGGTCAAGGCAAAGGTCGGCGATACGCTCGTGGACGTGAAGGGGCAGTATGTAATGCCGGGCTTCATTGACGTGCATACGCATGGCGCGAACACCTACGATTTCTGCGATGCCGATCCCCAGGCGATCTTCGAGCTTGCGAAGGGCAAGCTGGAGGAGGGCGTGACGACCTTTCTCCCGACGACGCTCACCGTCTCGACGGAAGAGCTCAAGGTCGCGGCGCAGAACGCGCGCGCCTATGCCGATGCGGGCATGCCCTATGCGAAAATTCCCGGTATCCATCTCGAAGGTCCGTTCATCAACGTGAAGTGCTGCGGTGCGCAGAACCCGGCGTTCGTGCGCAAGCCGTCCGTCAGGGAGGTGAAGGAGATCGCCAGGATCTACCCCGTCAAGCAAATCTCCTACGCGGTCGAGACCGAAGGCGGCGCGAAGTTCGCGAAGGACATGATCAAGATGGGCATCGTCCCGAGTTGCGGTCACACGGGCGCAAAACTCGCCGACCTCATGCCGGCCTACAGGAACGGCCTCCGCCACATGACGCATTTCTGCAATCAGATGACGCCGCTCCACCACCGCGAGATCGGCATGGTCGGCGCGGGTTTCCTCATCGACGACCTCAATACCGAGGTCATCTGCGACAAAATCCATCTCTGCCCCGACATGCTGCGCCTCGTTTTCACGCGTCGCGCCCTCGCGCACATCCAGATCATCACCGACTCGCTGCGCTGCTCGCACTGCAAGGACGGCTATGCGTTCACCATGGGCGGGCTTGAGGTCAAGCTCGAGAAGGGCGAGGCGCGGCTCGTGAAAGGCGGCAACCTCGCGGGTTCGACGCTGTGGATGGGCATGGGCCTCAAGAACGTCCATGACGTCACCGGCATCCCGCTCAAGGATCTCGTCCGCACGACCTCCTGGAATCAGGCGTTGGAACTCGGCTACGGCGCCGAACTCGGCAAGGTCGCGAAGGGCTTCACCGCGGATCTCGTCGTGATCAACCCGAAGAGCTGGAAACCGTCGGCGGTCTTCGTTGACGGCGCGCAGCGCATTTGATATACTTCCCGCCACGATTTGGAAAGTTGGAGAGATGGCCGAGTGGCTGAAGGCAACGGTTTGCTAAATCGTCGTACGGTTTAATTTCCGTACCGGGGGTTCGAATCCCCCTCTCTCCGCCAAAACGAACGGCCGGATGGGGGTGTTTTGTTTTCCATGCCTGCCGATTGCGCTCCCCATTTTGCCGTGATTTGTGGTAAAATATCCCTCTACGATTTCAAAATCAAGGAGAAAACCGTCTAATGAAGACCGAGACCAAGAAACTGGAGAAGTGCCAGGTTGCGCTTACTGTCGTGCTTGACGCCGAGGAGATGAAGGCAATCGTCAAGGATGTCGAGAAGGCTTTCGTGCGGGAGGCGCAGTTGCCGGGTTTCCGCAAGGGCAAGGTGCCGTTGGATCTTGTCCGCAAGGAGTTCGCCCAGGGGCTCAAACAGGAAATCGAGCGCATGATGTTCCAGAAGAACATCGCCGAAGCCGTCAAGGCCGAGAAGCTTGAGGAAGTCGGCATTGCCGACATCAAGGACGTGAAGCACGGCGCCGAAGGCGGCGGCTTCACGGCGATCGTCGAGGTCAAGCCGACCTTCAAGCTCCCGGCCTACAAAGGCGTGAAGATCAACGCGGCGGCGACCAAGGTCGAGGACCAGGCCGTCGCGGATCAGATCGCCCGTCTGCGCGCGGCGTATGCGAAGTACGAGGATGCGAAGGAGGGCGAGACGGTCGCGGAGGGCGATTTCGTCCAGATCGACTATTCGGGCACGATTGGCGGCAAGCCGATTCTCGAACGGGCGCCGGAGGCGAAGGTGGTCGCGAGCGGCACGGGTTTCTGGACCCAGGTCGAAGAGGGCCGCTTCCTCCCCGAGATCCTTGATGCCGTCAAGGGCATGAAGGCGGGTGAGACGAAGGAGGGCGTCAAGGCCACGTTCGACAAGGAAGCCGCGCCGGAAGGGCTCAAGGGCGAGAAGGCCGTCTACACGGTGACGCTCAAGTCGTTCCGCCGCCGCGTGCTGCCGACCGATGCCGAGTTCATTGAGAAGGCAAAGTCCGAGTCGCTGGAGAAGCTGACGGCGACGGTGCGCGAGCAGCTGGAGAAGCAGGCCGCGCAGCAGGATGCCGCGCGGCGCGAGAACGAGGCGGTCGAGGCGCTGCTGAAGAAGGCCGACTTCGATGTTCCGGGTTCGCAGGTTCGCCGCGCGATGGACGGCTACCTCCAGCAGCTCGCCGAGCGCGCGCAGTATGCGGGTCTCACGCAGGAGTATTTCGAGGCCAACCGCGACAAGATTCTGAAGGACGCCGAAGAGGCCGCCACGCGCCAGGTTCGCCTGTGGTACATCATCGAGGCGATCGCCAAGGAGGAGAAGATCGAGGCCGGCAAGGATGCGGATGGCGCGCTCGGCAAGAAGGTGCTTGAGTTCATCCTCGCGAACGCGAAGTAGGGAAGCGGCCGGAAAGCCGCCAGCGAAGGTGGATGGCCAAGGGGTTTAGAGGAAGCAGCAAAATGAGCGAAACGAATTCCTACATGATTCCGTACGTCGTCGAGCAGACCGGGAAGGGCGAGCGTTCCTACGATATCTACTCGCGGCTTCTCATCGACCGCATCGTCTTCATTTCGGGGGAGGTCCGCGATGACATGGCCAATGCCATCGTCGCGCAGCTCCTCTTCCTGCAGTCGCAGGATCCGAAGAAGCAGATCAGCGTCTACATCAACTCGCCGGGCGGTTCCGTGACGGCGGGCCTCGCGATCTACGACACGATGCAGTTCATTTCGTGCCCGATTGCGACGTATTGCATCGGACAGGCGGCGTCGATGGGCGCGGTGCTGCTGACGGCGGGTCGCAAAGGCCTCCGGCATGCGTTGCCGAATGCGCGCATCATGATCCACCAGCCGTCCGGCGGGGCGGAAGGCAAGGCGACGGACATCGAGATCACGGCGAAGGAAATCCTCCGTCTCAAGGAGGTTCTGAACGGCATTCTTGCGAAGCATTCGGGCAAGAAGATGTCCGACGTGGTGAATGACACCGAGCGCGATTACTTCATGTCCGCCGAAGAGGCGAAGGCGTGGGGGCTCATCGATACGGTCATCGAGCCGAAGGCCGAGGCGAAGTAAGGGGACTGGAGCGACGGAGATGAAGGATTTGATCTGCTCGTTCTGCGGACGCAGCTCGAAGGAAGTCGCGATGATCCCCGGTTCCGACGCGAATATCTGCGTCGACTGCGTGAAGCGGGCGCATGAAATGGTGGCGCGGCACGAGAAGAAGGAGGCGGATGCGGTGCCGTTGCCGCCGACGCCGAGTCCGAAGGAGATCAAGGCGTTCCTCGACCAGTACGTCATCGGTCACGATTCGACCAAGAAGGTCCTCTCCGTCGCCGTCCACAACCACTACCGCCGTCTGGAGGCCCTTCAGGCGAAGGGCAAGGGGAAGAAGGGGAAGTCCGCCGATCCGTTCGCCGACGTCGAGATCGAGAAGTCGAACATTCTTCTCCTGGGGCCGACCGGCACGGGCAAGACGCTGCTCGCGCGGACGCTGGCGAAAATGCTGGGCGTGCCGTTCGCCATCGGCGATGCGACGGTGCTGACGCAGGCGGGTTACGTCGGCGAAGATGTCGAGAACCTCGTGCGCTATCTGCTGCAGAACGCCGACGGCAACGTCGAACTCGCGAAGCGCGGCATCATCTACGTCGATGAGATCGACAAGATCGCCTCGAAGACGGACAACGTGTCGATCACGCGCGATGTTTCGGGCGAAGGCGTGCAGCAGGCGCTGCTGAAGATCGTCGAAGGGACGGTCTGCCGCATTCCGCCGAAGGGCGGGCGCAAGCACCCCGATCAGGAGTACATTGAAGTCGATACCTCGAACATCCTCTTCATCTGCGGCGGCGCGTTCGTCGGGCTCGACAAGATCGTCGCCGCCCGCCGGGGTGCGCGGACGATTGGTTTTGACTCGGCGGCGGATGCGGCCGGCTCGGCATCCGACGCCGGGTGCGATGTCCGCCCTGAGGATCTCGTCAAGTTCGGGCTTATCCCCGAGTTCACGGGGCGGCTGCCGATCATCACGTCGCTGGAGGAGCTGACGGAGGACGATCTCGTCAGGATCCTCGCCGAGCCGAAGAACGCGTTGGTGAAGCAATATCAGAAACTGCTGGCGATGGACGGGGTCGAACTGGTTTTCGAGCCGGACGGTCTGAGGGAACTCGCGCGCATGGCGCTCGCGCGCAAAACGGGCGCCCGCGGGCTGCGCGCGGAGATGGAACGTCTGATGATGGACGTCATGTACGAAGCGTCCGGCGACGGCAGGAAGCAAGTCGTGGTCTCCGCCGCGCTGATCAGGGAACGTTTGAAATGATGCTGCAGATTCTCAAGGCGAAGCTTCATCGCATCAAGGTCACCGAGGCGTGCCTGGACTATGAGGGTTCGCTTTCGCTCGATCCGGACGACATGGAGGCGGTGGGTATTCTTCCGTTCGAAAAGATCCTCTGCGCCAACGTGGAGAACGGCAATCGCTTCGAAACGTACGCCATCGCGGGCAAGCGCGGCAGCCATGTCTGCTGTTTGAACGGCGCGGCGGCGCACAAGGGCAAGGTGGGCGATCGGCTCATCGTCATGGCGTTCGCGCAGATGACGCCGGAGGAGGCCCGGGGCTTTGCGCCGGCGGTTCGGCATTTCTGAACGGAAGCAGTTGGATGGTCGTCTATCAGGAGCACTCATGGAAATCCCCTACAAAACGTATCTTGCCGAAAACGAAGTCCCCACCGCCTGGTACAACGTGCGCGCCGACATGAAGCGGAAACCGGCGCCGCTTCTCAATCCGGCGACGGGCAAGGCCTGCACGGCGACGGATCTGGCGGCCGTGTTTTGCCGTGAACTCGTGCAGCAGGAACTTGACGATACGACGCCCTTCATTGCAATTCCCAAGGAAATCCGGGATTTCTACCGCATGTTCCGTCCCTCGCCGCTGATCCGCGCCTACTTCCTGGAGAAGGCGCTCAACACCCCGGCGAAGATCTACTACAAGTTCGAGGGCAACAACACCTCGGGTTCGCACAAACTCAACTCCGCCGTCGCGCAGGCGTATTACGCCAAGGCGCAGGGGCTCAAGGGCGTGACGACCGAGACGGGCGCGGGCCAGTGGGGAACGGCGCTTTCGATGGCGTGTGCGTTCTTTGGCCTCGACTGCCGCGTCTACATGGTGAAGTGCTCCTACGAGCAGAAGCCGTTCCGCCGCGAGGTGATGCGCACCTACGGTGCGAACGTGACGCCCTCGCCGTCGATGACGACCCAGATCGGGCAGAAGATCAATCAGGAGCATCCGGGCACGACGGGTTCCCTCGGCTGCGCGATTTCCGAGGCGGTCGAGGCGGCGGTCACGACGCCGGGCTACCGCTACGTCCTGGGTTCGGTGCTCAACCAGGTGCTGCTGCACCAGTCCATCATCGGTCTGGAGGCGCAGACGGCGTTCCGCAAACTGGGCGTGAAGCCCGACATCATCATCGGCTGCGCGGGCGGCGGATCGAATCTCGGCGGTCTCATCTCGCCGTTCATGGGCGAGAAGCTTCGGGGCGAAGCCGACTACCGTTTCATCGCAGTGGAGCCGGCGAGCTGCCCGTCGCTCACCCGCGGGCGGTACGCCTACGACTACTGCGACACGGGGCGGATCTGTCCGCTCGCGAAGATGTACACGCTGGGCGCGGACTTCATCCCGTCCGCCTCGCATGCGGGCGGTCTCCGCTACCACGGCATGAGCTCGATCCTTTCCGAACTCTACGACCAGGGCCTCATGGAGGCGACGTCGGTGAGGCAGACGGACGTCTTCTCGGCGGCGCAGTATTTCGCGCGCACCGAGGGCATCCTGCCCGCGCCCGAGTCGAGCCACGCGATCCGGACGACGATCGACGAGGCGATCAGATGCCGCGAATCGGGTGAAGCGAAGACGATCCTCTTCGGGCTGACGGGTACGGGCTATTTCGACATGACCGCCTATCAGGCGTTCAACGACCACCGCATGGGCGATTACGTGCCGACGGACGACGAGCTCGCGGCCGCGTTCGCGAAACTGCCGGAACCTGGCGCATAGCACCGGGCGCGGCGGTATGATAAAATAGGGGCGTCCCGTCACGGGGACGGGAAATATGCAAAGGGGGGAAATCCAATGAAGATCAGGAAATTGCAGGGGCTCATCGCCGCCGCACACACGGGTTTCAATGCGGAGGGATCGGTCGACCTCGACGTCATTCCGAAGCAGGCCGCGATGCTGGTCAGGCAGAAGGTCACGGGCGTCTACGTCTCGGGTACCACGGGCGAGGGCATCTGCTGCTCGCTCGCCGAACGCAAGGCCGTGTTCGATGCCTGGGTCAAGGCCGCGAAGGGCCGGCTCTTCCTCATCGCGCACATCGGCGCGCTGGCGCTCCCGGACGTGCAGGAACTCGGCGCCCATGCCGTGGCGTGCGGGATGGACGCCACCTCGATCGTGCCGCCGAACTTCTTCAAGCCCGGCAGTATCGAGGCGCTCATCGCCTATCTTCAGGAGGCGCTCAAGACTTCGACGAAGCTTCCGTTCTATTACTACCACACGGGTATGTCGGGCGTGAACTTCGATATGCAGACCTTCCTGGAGAAGGCGGACGGCAGGATCGGGAATCTCGCGGGCATCAAGTTCAACTATCCCGACCTCTACATGTACCAGCGCTGTCTCAGGGCGTGCGGCGGCAAGTACGATATTACATGGGGCATCGACGAGTGGTTCGCGGGTGCGGTTGCGCTTGGCGCGCAGTCGGCGATCGGCTCGACCTACAACTACGCGGCGGGCATCTACTACAGGATCTGGGATGCGGTCAGGAAGGGCGATCTCAAGACGGTGGAGAAGAACATGAAGCGCGTCTGCGATATCGTGGATATCCTCGTGCAGTACGGCGGCGTTGCGGGCGGCAAGGTGATGTGCCGGATGTGGGGCGTTGACCTCGGCGATGTGCGCGTGCCGAATCGTCCGATTTCCGCCGAAGGCAAGGCGGACATCCTGAAACGGATCAAGAAGATCGGCGTAAAGTGACATGAAGGCCGCCCGTACGCTTGCCGTCCTCGGCGTCACCCTCGTTTTCGCGGGTATCGTCCGCGCCGCCGACAGGAAACCATCCGCCCGTCGGCCGGCGGCCAAGGGCGGTGCGGCGGCCGAAATGCCGCGCGAATTCCGCAGCGGCGGCATCGATGGCAAGATTACCACGGCGACGTGGGGGCCGAAGCGTACGACGCCGGTCTTTACGGGGGCCTTTCAGGTCGATCTCGTCACCATCACTTTCCCCGACTGCACCCAGCCCGAGCCGAAGACGGTGCACCATGACCTCGACCACATCCAAGGCGGCGCGTACACGATCAAGGAATACTACGACGACTATTCGCAGGGTATGACGTATCCCGTTCTCGCCGCCTATCCGGCGATCTACGTCGCGCCCAAGCCCTTCGGCCACTACTGCCGCTGGGACCGCTGGAACAACAAAATCGGCTGGAAGTCGGACGGCGAGGGCGGCGCGCGCGCGCGCCAGCTCCGTCAGGATGCGCTGGCCTTCGCCCAGAAGAACGCGCGCGGGTTCCGAAAAGGTGCGATCACCTGCTACGTGTACTGTCACGAACTCGATCGCACGAAGGTGGTGCAGTTGTTGCGCGAGGCCTATCCGAAACCCGCGAACGACTGGGAGAAGGATGAGATCGAGTCCTACAATCCGCAGATTGCCTGGGCCGAGCCGTTGTGGCCGAATTCCCTGCCGCAGACGACATGGCCGAGCGATGGCCGGGCGATGGTCCACGAACTGGGGCACGTGCTCGGTTCGCCCGACTACTACCACGCGCCCGAGAAGCACGATGGCATCGAGGGGGAGCCGAGTCTGCCGTGGGGATACGGGCCGACGGGGCTGGCGTACGACCGCGCGATCTACCACGCCTTCGTGCCGCCCGGGACGTATCCGACCTGCAGGACGAATGGCGTCTACACGCTCGACCCGCGTTCGTCGCGCGTGGTGCGCGAGGGTACGCGCGGCGACGCATCCCGGGCCGCCCAGCCCGTGCTCGGCTGCTTCATCCCGTCGTCGCATCCGAACTATATGTTCTATCTTGAGTACGTTTACGGCGAAACGAAGCCGGTGGGACATCCGGGCGAACAGGGGCTGCTGATCCATGTCATCAACGTCACCTTCACTTCGCCGATGATGGGGCCGCCCGATCTCTGCTATACGTATCGCCGGGGCGATCCGTTCTTCAAGGCGACGGGCAATGGGGCCGATGCCTATTTCCGCACGGGCGATACGTTTACGATGAAGTCCGACCCCATCGCCCGGATCCCGCCGCTCATTCCCGGTGGAATCGAGATCACCGACATCCGCGAGCAGGACGGCAGATGTTCGTTCCAGCTGACGTTCACGAATCCGCCGCTGACGCCGAAGGACCTCAAGGACGCCCTGCTGCCGCGCATCCGGCTTGTGGGGGTGGACGAGATCCTGCCGACCTCGATGCGTCCGTCGTGCGAGGTGATGTACCGTGGTGAGCCGCTGATGGACGAGTACGGCTTCACCTGGGATACGAAGAAGAATCCGGTCATCCAGAAGAACCGCTATCCGCTCTATCACCGCGATCGCTGGGACGCCCGCATACTGGACCTGCAGCCCGGCACGACCTATTATGTGCGCGCCTACGTCAGGAATGCGAACGGGGTGACCTACTCGAAACGGGAGATCGAGGTGAAAACCCCCGCGTCGGCAGAGGAGATTCCGCCGCTTCTGACGGACAGGATTCTCAACAACTTCTACCTGACCCGCTGGTACTTCACGATCGATCCGGACGGCCAATGGTGCAATTCCGCGAGCACGATCCTCTCGCTCATGTCGACGGGCGTCTATTACGGCAGCCAGCCGGGCGGTGTGGCGAAAGGCGGCAAGGGCATCGAAATGCGCAAAGTGCATACGCACCCGAACGAGGGGCGTCCGGGTTTCCGCATGGAGCCGTTCGAAGCGTATTTCAGCGCCATGAAAAGCCTGGCGGATGCCGCCGGCCTCCGTGCGCGGACATTCGGCAAGCTGCCGGAGTGGACGCGGCGGTGCGCGAAAGCGCTGAAGATCAAGGATGTCAAGAAGGCGTTCGTCGAGGTCAGGACGGCGGACGACCTGAAGAAGTCGGCGGACGCGATTCGCAAATGGCTGGATCTGTCGCAGCCCGTCTGGCTCATCCGCGAGAACGATTTCATGCCCGAGGTGACCGACCGCCGCTATCCGCTCGACGTGGCGCTCATCGACGGCGTCAACGCCGCAGGCAAATGGCATGTCACGTTCCCGCTGGGCACTGACCGCAACACCGTGCCCAGCGGCTACTATGACGCGGAGACGCTGATGATCAAGGTCACGAACGCCGTCCTTTTCTTCTACCGCCCCTGATTGGCTGGACTCCAGGTTCCGGCGCGTTGCGCCTATCCGACGTCGATGGCGGCGGCGGTGGATTCCAGGAGCATGGTCAGGGTTATTTTCCCTTCGGGTAGGCCGGTGAGGCGGGATAGCGCGCGGCGGTAGGATTGCATCTGGTCGGTGTAGGCCGTGCGCAGACGCGCGGCGAAGGCCTCGGGCGTTTCGTCCGGACGGAGGGCGTTTGTCTTGAAATCGTAGATCGTCGCCCGGCGCGCGCCCCGGGTGCCGGTAAAGACAACGCGGTCAAAGCGTCCCGTCTCCCAGCGTCCGTCGGCGAAGAGCTCGTACTTCCGTTCACGCCACACGACAGCTTCCGCCGAGGGACGAAGGAACGCCGCGCGAAAGGCCTCGGGCAGATCGCGGGCCGTCGCTTCGTCCGCCCACTCGATCGCCTCGTAGCGCGCATGGACGTCGAGGCCGTGCCGCGCGGCGGCACCGTAGTCTGCGGCGAACAGCGTGCGCGCGGATTGGCGAAGGGCCGCATGAGGACCGCCCAACGACGGCGTCGCGCGTGCAACGGCGTCGCGCGAACCCTGAACCGGCCAGCCCGCGTGGGTCTGTTGCGGTGACGGTGCGGACTTCCCCACGGAAAGCGTTCCGGACGTGTACGGAAGCGGCTTGTCCATGGCGTGGACGATGAGGTCGCGCATCAGGAGGCCCTTGCTGTAATCGGGCGCGTGCGGATCCTCGGGGAGGATGACGTAGAGCGACTTCTTCGACCGGGTCAGCGCCACGTAATAGGTGCGCAGCGATTCGGCGAAACGTTCGCCGCGCATGTGTTCGTACGCCTGCCGCGTCTGCTCGTTGAACTGTTCGCAGCCCCGGGGCAGATGCGAGAGCACCCACTCCCCGCCGTCGAACAGCGGCGCGGAGAGCTTCGGGGCGTCGATGGCGGAGGTCGCGCGCGAACCCTCGAAGAGCGGCACGAACACGTGGTCGATTCCCAGTCCTTTCGACCGGTGGATCGTCAGGATGCGGATTACCTCCGCCGAGGTCGCCAGCTCGCGCCGGCTCGACTGTTCGACAAAGGAGAGAAAGCCGTCCATGCCGCCGTCGTTCTCCGCGCGGGCTTCAAAGGCCACGCCCAGCTCGACCAGCTGGCAGAGCCGTTCGCCGGTGAGACCTTTTTCGGCCAGCTTTCCGCATGTGCGCAGCCGGCCGCAGTAATCCTTCAGCGTCCGCGCGAGCCCCTGTTGCGAAAGATCCCGCGCGACAGCCGCCGAGAGATTGGCCGCGTCCGCGACCGCCGGGAATAGAACGCTGCGGATGTCGATGAGGTCGTTGACGGTCGCCCACGCGGCGGTGTCTCCGGGATGGTCCGCAAGCTTGAGCAACGCCAGGACGGCCTGTACGACGGGCACGTTGCCGATGGGATTTACGCCCTCCCAGACGACGGGCAGCCCCTTGGCGCGCAGATATTCCGCGACCTTCAGCCCGTGGTCGTTGTTGCGCACGAGTACCCCGACCGTCTCGGGGCTTGCCGCCGCCTGATGCTGCGCCCAGAGTTCGGCAAGTTCGCCGTACAGCGCCGGTAGGATCCCGTCGTCTTCCTCGTCCTCCTCCGCCGGCGGTGCGGCGACGACCTTCACGTAATCCGCCGCTTCGTGCGAGACGTGGTCGAGCCAGATTCCGTTCCACTTTTCCACGGCCGCGCGGCAGGCGTCGGGGATGATCCCCCCGAGACGGATGTTGTCCGCGCCGAAGACGCGGTTGACGAACGCGGCGATGTTCGGTCCGTAGCGGTGGGAGTCCCTGAAGTCGCGGTGACAGTCGTCGAACGCCACCCATCCGGCGATATCGTCGAACGGCTGGGCGCTCGCGCCGCGCCAGGTGTAGATCGACTGCTTCATGTCGCCGACGACCATGGCCGAGCGGTTCTCGCCGATCGCGCCCGCCTCCGCCGCATTCTGCACCAGTTCCCTGAGGCACCGCCATTGCAGTTCACTCGTATCCTGGAATTCGTCCAGTGCCCAGTGATCGAATTTCGAATCGAACCGAAACTCGACGTTCCTAATGGCGATGCCGCGCGCGGAGAACTCCTCTTCCGCCGAATACTTCGTGAAGTCGCCGAACGTCAGCTTGCCCATCCGCCGCGTCATCCGTCCATACTCCGTCTCCACCGCCCGCACGAGCGCGATCTTCGCCCGCACGATCTCCAGCTGACGACGCAGGTAGAGATTCATCGCGTGGTCGATAGCCAGATGGAGCGCCTGCGCCCCGGCGGCACCGCAGCGGAGCACGTACTCCTTTCGGTAATAGGCATAGGTGAATTTCTCCGCCGTCGGGTTCTCCCGGAAGAAGCGGGCCATCTTCCCCATGACGCCGTCGTCGCCCGCGAAGAAAGGCGCTTCGGAACCGTCGTACGCGCGGAGTTGATCGATGAACTTCTGCTCGGGCGCGACGGCGTTCTTCCGGTGGATCTCATTGATCGGAATTCCCGAGAGATCGGGGCACGTGCTCGTCAACGGAATCCCCAGCGCCGCACACATGGACGCCACCGTCCACTGCGCACACGCCGGATTCGCCAGGACGAAATTCCGCCAACCCTGTTTGACGAGGATGTTGTCCAAAGCATTCAGACACGTGCGGACGCAGTCGCCGCCCTTGGCCTGGGCGAACGCCTCGGCGATGTCCCCGGCCGCGCCGTCGGTGCGTTCGAGCGCACGGCGCACGGCATCATCGACGGCTGCCGCTTCGTCGATCGGATCGAGCACCGACACCGCATTCTGGAAGCCCATCTCCTTGGGGAAGTTGCGAACGATCCGCAGGATGAAACTGTCCAGGGTCGCGATCGCTCCCAGATGCAGCGTGTCCACGAGCTTGCGCAGGAGCCGTCCGAATTCCTCCGCCGTATGCGCGGGCGGCCGTGCGGCGAGCGCGGCGTATTTCGCCATGCCGCCGGGGATTTGACCCGTCTTGAAATCCGCCAGAAGATTCTCCCACTCCCGCGCAGCGCCTTCCTCGTCGCGGGCCGCTCGGCAGAGCCGCACGAGAATCTTGGTGTAGATCTCCTGCGCGGCCGCACGGGAGAACGTCAGCGCGACAATCGTCTTCGGTTCGACCCTGTCGAGGAGCATGAGGCGAATGAACCGCGTCGCCAGGGCGAAGGTCTTTCCCGTGCCCGCCGACGCCCGAATGATGCTGTTGCTCTCAAACATGCAGCGCCTCCAATCGCGCCAGTTGCGTCCGGACCCACGCCGTATCCGCCAGATCCCGCTGGGGATCGGCGACGAACAGTCCGGCGAAATCCCATTTCCATTCGTCCGACGGGCCCGGTGGCCAGAAGACGTTCTTTTCGATCAGCTCCACCGCCCGCTTCGCCGTCGCGAGCGCCCCCTCGACCTGCGTGTTCGTCAACGGCTTGCAGAATCCCGTCTCCCGCGCGTTCGGCCCCAGGATCAGATAGGCGAAGCACATTTCCGCAAAGGAAAGGCCCTCCGCGGCGGCCAATCCCCGCCCGTAGAGCGGCAGCTGAACGGACAGCATGCGCTGGCGCTCCTCGCCTTTCACCGTGATGGCGGGGAAGCCCAGGCGGTGCGCAAAGTCCAGCTGGCGCCTGGATTTCTCCGTCGGTTTTCCGGACGTAAAGACCCGGTGGGTCAGCTGCTTTTCGTCCCACGTCTTGTAGTCGATGAGGCACCGGCGGACTTCCGCATCCGCCCGGATGTTCTCGTCCACGCGGTCGATGGTGCCGCGGATGCGAAAGCCCAGATCCGTGATGTCCGCATCGACGGGGTGCTCGGTCTGGCGGATGCGCCAGCCGGCTTGCGCCCATTCCGCCTGTACGGCCGCGAAGAGCGCAAGGCGCCCTTCGACCGCCTTGAGTTGCAGCGTCAGATTCAACGTCATCTTCCCGTACCGGGCCGTCAGCTCGGGCATGATCTCCTCGACGAGTACGCGGCGGATTTCCCGGGCGTCCGTCAGCTGATCGTCCCCTCGGGCGATCTGACGCCGCGCATACGCCTCCAGCGCGGCATGGACCAGCGTGCCGAAATCGTTGGCCTCCAGTTCGCGCTTCTCCCTGTACGGCCTCATGCCCAGACCGTACTTGAGCAGATATGTGAACGGACACTTGACGTACGTGTCGATCCGGCTGGGCGAATAATGCGCGGGGGCGGCAACCTCGTCCGGCAGCCGCAAGGCCCATTCCACGCGGCGGACCTTGTCCTGGCGCTCCTCCGCCAGTTCGCCGAAGAGATAGTCGACGCGACGGGCGAGATCCCCGTCCGCACAGAGGTACAGGAGCCGACTCGGACGGCAGATGTCGCCGGCGTCGCTCGCCCGCGCGATGTAGGCGCGCACGGCGTGCGCCGGACGCGCCGCCAGGAGTTCCTTCAGAATCCAGGTGTCGCGCGCCAGCCGATCCTCGTTCGTTACCAGTCCGAGTTCGGCCCGCAGTGCGTCCGGCAGAAACGGATGTCCGATGACCGAATCGGGCACCTTCCCGTCGTGAAAGCCGACGAGCGCCACGCGATCGGCCGGACTCCAGGCGAGTTCGAGCCATCCCTCCGTCTTCAGGACGTCCGCCGACTCCTCCTCCAGCGAGTAGTTTGCCGCCTCCAGCTCGCGGCGCGCGAGCGCGAGGAGCTCGCTTGTCGTCATCGGCAGGCTGGCGAGCAGATCTCCTTCCAGTGCCTGCAGAAAATCCCGCGCGGCGGTCGCCGCCGCCATGAATTCGCGGTCGTCCGCGCCCTGACCCAGTGCGTGCGCCGCGAATATCCATTCAAGGGCGCGCCGCAGATACCGGCCCAAGGACGCATCGCGGCGACAGTCGGCGAGTTTCGCCTCGACCGCGCGCCCGTACGTCAGGAAGACCTCCATGTCTTTCCGCATCTGCGGGTGGATGTCCGGTTGGACGGGAAACGCCAGGTTCGCCGGCACGGTGTTGGGGATATAGGTGTTTTGGACGGCATCCGCGCCCGCGAGCATCGCGCTGCGCCGGGCCGCCGTCAATCCCAGCGCCCGCTGGACGTCTGCACTCCGCAGGATCGCGACGAATTCCCGCCACGGAATCTCGTCAGGGACATAGAGCGCCATCAGGTGGCGAATCAGTCGGCCCAATGACGAACGGACAAGCGCATGCCGCTCGGGATTATGGACGATGTAGCCGCGGTTGAGAAAGCCCGACGCCACGCTTTGGAACAGCGTTTCGTCGCAGAGGGCCAGCGTCGGCAGCGAAGTCGCGGGATCCTGCGGGAAATCCGCTGCCACGATCTTCGCCAGCTGCGATGCATTGGGCGCACAGATGATGTCCTCGTCCGCCAGCCCATTCAGGACCGGACGGGCGCCGCCCGTCCAGGCCGGGACTTTCGGAAGACCCCAGGCATCGAAACGATCGGCCTCGGCCGCGTTCGCATGGACGAGCACGGTGATGCGTTTGCCCGCCGCGAGCTGTTGCCGGAGGACATCCTCCACGACGCGCAACGGATCGGCGAGGGCGGGAAGCACGATCTCCGAAATCTCCGCCGCAACGATCGCCGCACGGCTTTTGGCGCGATGCACCGCTTCGACCGGATGCATGAGACCGTGCGTGTGGAGGAAATCGAAATATCCTTGCTCCAGGTCGGCGAGCTGCTGCCAGCGCCGCCGTTCGTCCGCCCAGTCCGCCTCCAGGTGCGGACACTGGCACGCCAGGACGTCCTGCATGAGATAACCGCGTCCGGCCAGCGCGCGCCAGATGTCCTGTAGCTGATCGAAGAGCGCAAAACGCGCCGTCAGATCGTCGAACTCCTCCGCCCGGATGAGGCAATCGAGCGTCAGCATCTGCGCGCGGTGCGCCTTGACGTACTGTTGAAATGCCGCGGCGGCTTCGGCGGACGTGGCCTCCCGCTCCGCCGGATCCGCAGGTTGCACGAGCTGCATGGGCTGGACGACCGTCGGCGGGATGATTCCCCCCCACCGATTCGCCGCCGCCTTCTTCGCCAGGGCCAGCCGAAGGTTGCGCCCCGACTGGGCCGTGGGCACGACGACCAGAAGATGCGCGAGCGAATGCGCCCCTTCCGTCTGGCGCATGTGTTTATCGCGGCACAGCCAATCAACCACCTCATCGACCAGTTTCCGCGCGGGATTCAGAAATTCCTTTATCACCGTTCCTTCCATAACGCCCTCATTATAACAAATCCCGTGCATAATTTGACAATTAGGGTTGCCCCTGCCATCCTCATCGACGAATCCGGTTCTCGATCTTCGCCCGCCTGACGAGCCTGGACGATATTTCCTTCGTCGGCCCACATGCCGTGCTTCCGGCGGGCGTTCGCGCGGTATCGGCCGGGCTTTTCGGTACGCCGTCCATATCGTCTGCGAACCGGGAACAGCCGTTCGCGTGCATCGCGTGAAGAGACCGCAGCTCTGCGGATATCCCGGATTAATTCTTTAAGTGTTGCCGTTTTTTGCATTTCTATGGTATAATTCCAACCAACACTCGCAAAAGGACTTTATGGCGACATTTCAGTACATTGCTAAGGACGCCGCGGGCAACGAGACCCGTGGTCAGATAGAAGCGGGCGACCGCAATTCCGCCATTGACGCAGTTCGTGCGCAGGGGCTCTTCCCGACGGCCCTCGGCGAAGTGAAGTCGGCGGCGCGCGCCCCCCAGCCGGAGACCCGGCCGTCGCGCGGGCGCAAGGGTGCACCGGCGCCGGCCAAGAAGAAGAGCGGTCTCAGGAAAGACATCAACATCAACCTCAGGATGCCCAAGTTCCTCCAGGGCAAGATCAAGACGAAGGTTCTGACGCAGTTCACGCGGCAGCTGGCGACGCTGGTGAATGCGGGCCTTCCGCTCATGCGCGGCATCGAGGTGCTGAAGCGCCAGATGAGGGATTCGCAGATGAAGGAGGCGCTGGACGGGATCAGCGACAACATCTCCGCCGGCGGAACGTTCTCCGAGGCGCTCACCGCGTTTCCGAAGATCTTCGACAACCTCTACGTCAACATGGTGAAGGCCGGCGAGGCGGGCGGCGTTCTGGAAGTCGTTCTCGGGCGTCTGGCGGAATTTGCCGAGAAATCGGAGAAGATCAAGAACAAGGTGAAGAGCGCGATGATCTACCCGGTGGTCGTCCTGCTTGCGGCCGTGGGCATCACGGGCTTCCTCATGGTGAAGGTCGTGCCGCAGTTCAAGCAGGTGTTTGCCGAAATGCTGCCGGGCAAGAGTCTGCCGCCGGTCACGGAGCTCGTCATGAGCATATCGCAGTACGTGCAGGACAGCTGGCTGATGATTCTCGTCATCGTCGGCGCGCTGATGGTGATCAAGAAGATCGTCGGCAAGACGAACGCGGGCGCGTATTTCTACGACCAGCTCGCGCTGAAGATGCCGATCACGGGTACGCTCGTGCAGCGTACCGCCGTCTCGCGCGTGACGCGCACGCTCGGTACGCTGCTTGCCTCCGGCGTGCCGATCCTGCAGGCGCTGACGATCGTCCGGGATACGACGGGCAACCGCGTCGTCACGAAGGCGCTCCAGAACGTCCACGATTCCGTGAAGGACGGCGAGTCGATGACGGCGCCGCTGAGCCAGTGCCCGGTGTTCCCGCCGATGGTCGTTTCGATGGTGGAGGTCGGCGAAGAGACCGGCGCCCTGGCCGATATGCTTACGCGCGTTGCCGACACCTATGAGGATGAGGTCGACAACGCCGTCGCGGGCATGACCGCCGCGATCGAGCCGGCCCTCATCATCTTCCTCGCCGTCGTCGTCGGCACGATTGTCATCGCCATGTTCATGCCGATGATCCAGATCATCACCTCCGTGTCGAGTGGCTCCGGCGGCATGGGCTAAGGGGAAGGAAGGGCGCCTCATGAAAAGGGAACGCGGCTTTACGCTGATCGAGATCATGGTCGTGGTCACCATCCTGGTGATCCTGATGTCGATCGTCTTCCGCCTGAGCAACCTTGGCGCGGACAACGAGCGGCGTACGCGCACGGTGGTGCGGCTGCAGCGACTGGAGAACTGCCTTTCCGGCTATCACGCCGCCTTCGGCAGCTATCCTCCCGTGAAGCTCCACGGCACGCGCGACATCTACCGCCGCGTCGGCACGCACGGGTTGCAGAGCGACGAGCGGAACGAATCGATCTGGAACTGGTCGAAGATCGGCGAGCAGAACGAATACAACGCCTGGTCGCAGGTCAAGGCGGCCTGCCGTTCGCAGCCGATCGACTGCCGCTATCCGTTCCCGTCGGGCTATTCGCGCCTCGTGGACGTCACCTCCGGGGAGATGAAACGCCGCGCGGAGTCGGGTGAAGACCAGTACGCGGCGTATTTCGAGGACGAAAGCCGTCGCCGTCGGCTGACCGCGGGCTTCGACGACGGCACGTCGCGCAACGTCAACCGCCATGCGAAGCACAAGGGCGATACGGACTGGAACAGCATCCAGCTCTTCAAGTTCGGCCTCATGAGCTTCCTGCTGCCGCGCTATCTCGTGATGATGAACGGCGACGACGTGTTCTTCACCGATTATGCGCAGTGGACCGGCAACAACACGATGCCGAGCGATCCGTTTACGGGCAAGAGCTACGAGGAACTCGGCGGCTACGACGAACTCCGGCGGAACGCCACGTCGCTCAACCGCAGCGAGTTCGCCAAGGTCGCCAACATCCCCTCGCAGGCGGTGTGCGCGCGCTGGATGCCCAACCTCGAGCGCATGTGCCACTGCAACCACGGGTATTCGCTCTTCGGCATCGACCTCAAGAGCGACACGTGGGGCGAGGGTTCCGAACTGAACGTCGACAACTACGACATCGAGATCTTCTCGCCGGCGGATGCGGATTCCGACTCGACGGCGAACCAGTACGTCCTCGACGGCATCACGGTGCGCGACGGCTGGCTGAACGAGATCTACTACTATTCGCCCGCGCCGTACCAGACCTACCGGATCTGGAGCAGCGGCCCGAACGGACGCACCTTCCCGCCGTGGATCTCGCGCAAGGACCTGGGCACGAAGGCGCAGGAGTGCGTGGCGCTGTGGACGGTGGATGACATCGAGAACCTGCGTCATTAAAAAGGAGGAAACGGATATGCGGAGAAAAGGTTTTACGCTCATAGAGATGCTGGTCGTCGTCGCCATCATCGGCATTCTCCTGTCGGTGGGGCTCGTCGCCTTCGGTCCCGCCATCGGCGCGGGGGAGAAGTCCCGCTGCCAGGAGCTCGTCTCCAACACGGCGACGGCGATGACCGCGCTTTTCAACGACAAGGGCCGCTGGCCGAAGGCGCTCCTCTCGAATGGCGGCGCGAAGGAGGGCAAGCTTGACGAGAACGCCGCCTATCCGCTGGCGACGGGCGGCTACATGACGCTTTCCTACGCGGACGGCAAGCTGACGGGCTACGACAAGTTCGGCATCGTCTCCCCGTGGGCGCTGAAGACGCTGAAGAGCCGGGGCACGAGCGCCGCGCGGTCCGATCGCGTCTCGGGCGCGGGCGGCACGATCGACGACCATGTCCTGCGCTATGCGCTCGATGTGGACGGGGACGGCATCATCGAGGGCGCGACGGTGGGCGGCGAGTCCATCAACGTGCGCGCGACGTGCATCGTCTGGTGCTGCGGCAAGGACGGCAAGATCGAGGCGTACTCCGAAGGTCTCCGCCGGGATGACGTCTACAGCTGGCACAAGGGCCAGACGGAAGAGGTGAAATGAAAAAGCGCGGCTTTACCATCATCGAACTGCTGGTCGTCGTCGTGATCCTCGGCATCCTGCTCGGGATCGTGACGACGGCGGCGGCGAGCGCCGTCAAACAGGCGCGCGAGCACAAGGCGAACGTCCTCTGCGCCTGCGTCCAGCAGGGGCTGGCGACCTACTATGCGCAGAAGGACCGCTGGCCGGGTTCGGTCGGCGACCGCATCGCGAACGGGTCGCTCGGGTCGAAGTCGAACGAAGAGGGCGCGAACAGCCAGACCGATCCCAACAAGTACATCCTCGACGGCACCGAGGTGCGCAATATGATCAAGGCGCTCATCGACGAGACGAAGAAGGGCAATCCGCTGATGGACATCTCGGGGCTCTACGTCTCGCGCGATTCGGGCGAACCGGGCCGCCGCGGCTTCGGTCTTGATTTTACGGACGCGATCCACGGCACGCAGCACAGCCGCAAGAAGATGTCGACGTCCGAGATGTACTTCGGCTATCCGGAGCGGGAGCGCGGGTATTTCCGCCGGTTCAAGATAACCTACGCGATTCCAGTCGATGAAATGAAGGTGGGGAAGCAGTGATGAGACGTGCGTTTACCCTCGTGGAACTCCTTGTCGTCATCGCCATCATGGCGATGCTCGGCACGCTGTCGGTCGGCGGCTACCGCGCGATGCAGAGCGGCATGGAGGATCGCGGCGCGATGCAGAACATCAACCAGTTCATCCGCAGCGCCTACCAGCGCGCGCAGATCGACCGCACCCCCGTCAGCGTCTACTTCTGGAACGAAACGCGCTCGGAGGAGAGCGATGACGAGATCATGGTCGTCCACGGCCATGCGCTCGCCGTCCGCCGTTCGGGGCGGCTCTCCAATGTCGTGGGCGACAGCCTCTGCGACGAATACGGCGACCTGAGCTACAACCGTCTGGTGGTGAACGAGGACGAGGATGACGAATCTTCCGATTCCGGCTCCACGCGCGCGGGCAGCGGCATCTACCTCTACCGTCTGAACGGCGACGAAGGCTCGCAGCCCATGCGTTCGGTCGTCAGCCAGACGACGAAGAAAGTGACTTTGCAGGAGCTGATGCTCCAGAGCGGGGCGAGCGGCGAGTTCGAGATGTACGCCTACACGCTCATCGACAAGAACGGCGTCAGCTGGAAGACGGGCGACGCCTACGGCTTCGAGTTCGCGTCGATCGACCTGCCGAACGGCTATATCTTCGGCTCGAACTATTCGCGCTCGCTGGCGAATCCCATCGCGGGCGAGGACGTGATCCGCTTCAAGGTGAGCGCCAATTCCGGCAACGGCGCGATGCAGGGGACCGACGGCAAGAGCACCATCTCGATTTCGCGGCTGAAGCCGAACGCGAGCGGCGCCGTGGAGGCCCAGCAGATCGGCACGACCGACAGCCCGACCAGAAGCCTGAACTAAAGGGAACCGACCATGATGAGAAAAGCCTTTACGCTGATGGAGGTCAACCTCGCCATTCTGATCATGGCAGGCGGCGTCCTTTCCGTCGTCAGCCTCTTCGCGCTCGGCTACCGTGAGAACCGCCAGAGCCGCGAGGACGTCGCGTCCGCCGCCTACGCCGACGCCGTGATGAGCCCGCTGATCATGGCGTGCAGCGCGACCAATCTCCAGTGGAGCGCCTTCCGCGGCGCGTGGAGCGTGCCCGGGAATTCCGGCTGGGGCGATTACTTCAGCTCGTCCACGGGACTGGTGGAGAACAATCCCGACGCCAAGGCCAAGGCGGCGTTCTCCTCGGTGATGGGCAAGATGAAGGGCGCGGCGCAGGGCTCCTTCGACGTGTCGACCGCATGGCCGGATTCGGCGGCGGGCGGGCTCAAGGCGGGGCTTGTCGTCACGCATGAGGAGGACTCCGCCGTGGTGAAGATCGCGTTCCGCGCGGCGCGCAACGCGAGTGAACTCCTGGCGATGCCGATGTACTACACCGAGGTCCGCTTCCAGGGCGTGGTGGACTAGTGAGAGGGCGTGACATGAAACGGGGCTTTACCATTATCGAACTCCTGGTGGCGAGCATGCTGCTCGGCATGCTGCTCACGGTGCTGACGATGCTCTTCAACCAGTCATCGATCTCGTGGCGCACGGGCGTCGCCGGCGTCGCCGATCTCGACGGCGTGCGCGACAACATCGCCGAGGTGCGCGAAGAGGCCGACAACGCCTACATCTGGAACAACGAGGTGCACCGCCTCATCGGGCTGTGGGACGACAAGGGCCAGCTGCGCGCGCGGGCGTGGGACGTCGATGCGGAGAACAAGGCCGAGAACAACGCGGGCTATCTCAGGGCGCGCGGCAGCGGTTTCAACGACAGTTCGAAGCTCAGCGCGTTCAAGATCATCGCCGTCGGCAGCGGCGATTCGGGCGGCGGCATCAAGACGTATACGGTCAACGTGAAGAGCGCGGGACCCGACCGCGAATTCGACACCTGGGATGATATCTGGAGTTTCCCCGATGAGTTCGATTAGAAAAGGCTTTACGCTTATGGAGCTGATGGTGGTGATCGCGATGATCGGCATCATCATGGGGGCGATCGTCACCTCTACGGCCGCCGCGCGGGAACGCGCGCGGCGCGAAAAGGCGCTGAGCGAGGTGAAGACCATCACGCAGGCCATTCTCGCCTACGAGAACGTCAGCAAGGACGAAGGCCTGCCGACGATGGAGAACCGCGATGCGGACAGCGGTTCCCTCGGCTTCATCACCGGCCGGGGCGGCGAATCCCGTTTCGGCGGCAAGATCGGCTCAATGCTCGACGCCGTCTACCGCAAGGGCGGCAAGCTGACCGATCCATGGGGCACGCCCTACAAGATCACGATTCGTTCGGCGGGCGCGTCGATCAAGATCGGCAGCGCCTCCGGCACGATGCAGACCGGCTACTATTTCCCCAACTACTATCGTCTCTCCGAGGAGGAACGCCAGTGAAGAAACCTTCCTCCAGGGCCGGCAGCGCCATCCTCGTCGTGCTGGGCATGACGGCCTTCCTGCTCGTCTCCGCCATCGCCTTCTCGGCGTACATGCGCTATGCGCGCCTGCCGTCGAGCTATCTGCGCCGGTCGAGTTCCACGCGCCTTCTGGCGAAGGCCGCCATGGCGCGCGCGATCGATGCCGTCGATATTGCGGTCAACAACAATCCGCATCCGGGCGTCGGCGATCGGACCTGCCGGCGCTACCCCTACATGCAATCGACGATCCGCAACGTCTGGACCCACCGCGTGCTCATCGGGACGAACCTCAACCTCACGGCCACTTCGCCGATCGACGCCAATACGGTCTCGCCGCTCTGTCTGGAGGCGCTCGCGTACATCCCGCCGCCGCTCGTCAACGAGGCGCGTTTCTACTCGCGCCGTTCCCCGACCGCGCACTGGCATTCGCTCGACTACGATGCCGGCCGCTACACCTTCTGCGCGCTCGACGTCTCGGACTACTTCGACGTCAACCGTCTGATGGCGGACATCCCGCGTTCGTCCGCGCCGAACCGGCGCGTGTCGCTCGCCTATCTTTTCGAGACGGGCGAGGAGCATACGTCGGCCGGTTCGGGCGCCGCCGGCTGGGACAGGTTCATGGAGAACTTCCGCACGCTGGACGAGGATACGCTGTCGTTCAGCTACACGGGTTCGAAGATGCCGCTCGTCTCGCTCGCCGACTTCAATCTGGCGCTGCACCAGCAGGGCGGTGTCGGCGAACTCAGGAGCCCCTTCGCCGATTTCATCACCGGCAACAACGGCTCGGCTTTCTACGGCAAGGGCGAACAGGCGCGGATCAACGGGCGCCTGACCTTCGTGGCCGACGGATGGTTCCCGCAAACGGCGGACACAACGGAAGAGGGGGATGAAGGGGACCTCGAGCGCTACGACCTCAACGACGGCCAGTACCAGCCCTTCCCGATGGAATTGCTCGCGCGCCGCACCAAGTCGCTTTCCGAAACTCTCATGGCGCAGGGCATGAATAGTGCGGTGAAACGCAAGTGGCTCGACCACTTCAGCCTGCTGGACATGGCCAACCTCTGCGACTATCTGGATACGGATCATGTCCCGGTCTCGCTGGCGATTCCGACGACGGAGCGTACGCCGATGATCTGCGGCGTGGCGCCGAACATCCAGAACGCCGTGCTGGCGATCGACCGCGAGCAGGGGGAGGAGAAGGTGCTCACCGGAGACGAGACGACGCGTGAACTCGAATGCACGGTGGTCTACCGGGTCAATGCCACGAAGTTCGCGTCGGGCTTCGGTGCGGTTTCCGCGCTCGTCACCTATCCGTTCGCCCATCCGGAGGAGTCCGCGCCCACGTTCAAGCTGGGCGGCCGCTGCTCGCTGTTCCTTTCCTCCGAGCCGATGAAGCTGCGCACATCGGCGAGCGACGTCCTGCATTTGACGAGTGCGGATCTTGAAAATTCAGGCGTGGTGCCCGAGAAAGGGCTCATCAACATCAAGCTGGCAGATCAGACGCTGTCCGTCAAGAGCCTGACGGACGTTCCCGAACGGGAGGAAGACGCCGTGGAGAAACTGGATATCCGCGTCAACGGCGAGGCCATGTCCGCCGGCCGCTCGTTACGTGAAAACGGCAACGAGCTGTTGCGCGTCACCTACCGGTGGCAGCAGACGCTTCAGGCGGCGAACACGGGTGGCGTCGGGGGCAAGAGCTGGCAGCCGAAGTTTAAGGACGTCGTCGAGAATCCCGGGCGGGACGGGGTGACCATCGAGGCGCACTGCGGCCTCAAGCCGCTCACGACGGACGGTACGGTCGATAACGATTTCAAGGATGATGCGCAGGTCGCCGCGCTCGTGAAGAGCGGTCATGATGGCGGCAAGGACGTTACGCTCAACCTGGCCCTTTGGCTTCGCATCACGGCCGATGACGGCGGCAAGAAGGTCGTGGATATGGTGCCCGCCTGTCTGCTGGACGACAAGACCATGAACAACGTGTCGGATGCCGCGCTGATCTATCAGGGCCTTTCGGGGCGCCTGGGCAAGGCCTATCCGCTCCTGCGGTTCGATACGGACGTTCAGTTCCGCCTGTCCGTCAAGGCCCTCGACGAGATGGCCGAGTCGGGCGAAAAGACGCTCGAGATCTCGCCCAAGAGCGCCATCGTCGGCGATCCGCGCTTCAACTATGCGCCGGAGCACTGGTTCGGGGTGTCGGATACGCTGAGCGCGGAATTCTGGGTGAAGAACAACGGCACGGGCCGCACGGACCGCAGGCAGGACATCTTCATGGCGACCTCGGATGCGGGGTATATGCAGAGCATCTACGAAATGGCGATGCTGCCGCAGTTCGGTACCGTGGATACGTATGGCGACGATCAGACGATCGGCAACATGGTGGCGCTGGGCGGGTTGGATTACGACAGGATGAGGGATTCGCTGGACGCCGTTCCCAACCAATCGCTCATGTGGTATGCCTACGATCCGATAGAGGATCGGGACCTTTTCGAGGAACTGCCGTGGACGAGCGCCGGCAATGGCTTCAAGGTCACCCCCTACTCCAATTCGACCAACATCCTCATGTCCGTCTTCGCGAATACCCCGATCGACTGGAAGCGCGCGTCGACGAACGATGTCGAGGGCGGCGAGAGCTACTACGACATGGCCGCCTCGGAATTCAACAGCAGGTATGCCTTCAACGCCTATTCGTCTGACACGAAACTTGCATGGCGCAACCTTGAGGAAATCGCCGGGCGTTTCAGCGATGCCATGCGCGACGGATCGCGTTCGTCGGTCGCCGACGCCTTTGCGGATCTCGGGGACTGGACGAGCGCCCGGGAGGATCGCTTCTGCGGGGTGAATCTGGATGGCGTTTCGGATGTCCTCTGGGACGTCGACCGCAAGTTCCTCTACGGCTTCTGGAAGGATTGCTTCGCCGCGAAGCAGCAGCTCTTCCTCATCTTCGTTCGCGCCGAGCCCGTCATGATGGGCAGCGGCACGGCGGGGCAGATCCCGCCGCAGCTTGGCGCACGGGCCGTGGCGCTCGTCTGGCGCGACCCGACGAAAGTGCGGGACGACAACTACCCCCATCGCACCCGCATCCTCTTCTACCGCCAGTTCGAGTAAGGGACGGAGGGTGAGCAGTGAATGTCAATCCATCGGTTATTCAGTCGTTTAACTATTCAGTCATTATGAAAAAAGCCTTCACGTTAGTCGAACTCCTCGTCGTCATCGGCATCATCGGCCTCCTGACGAGCGTCCTTCTGGTCACCTTCGGACGGGGGACGGAATCGGCCCGGGCCACCAAGTGCCTCACCGGTATGCGCAACCTCGCCAACGGCGTAACGGCGCGCGCGATGGATGCGGGCTACTACCCGCTGGCGGGTTCGGTCGAACGCTACGGCATCGATGAAAGCCAGGGCATCCAGAACGCGAAGGAATGCTATGACGAAGTGCCGGGGTGGATCAGCTGGTATTCGCGGGCGGCTTACAGGAGCAAGCCGACGTCCCACATCTCCAGCTCGAGCTGGTTCATCTCCTGCTACGACCAGGATAAGGATGCGCGGCTCTACTGCCTCACCAACGGCACGCTCTGGAAGTACATCTCCAAGAATGCCGATGTCTACGTCTGCCCGAGCCATCAGCGGGCCATGTCGGCGGAACTCAAGCCGGCGTGGAGCTACGCCATGAATGCGCGCTTCGGCTATGACGATACCTACGGTTCGGGCTCAAAGGCGCAGAATTACTACGGCGTCCGGTTCGGCAGCCTTGCGCGCGCCGACCGCACGCTGCTGTTCGCCGAGATCCCGTGGGCGAAGAACCTCACCGATCCCGACCCGCAGTTCAGCACCTCGGCCGGCACCGATTTCGACTGCACGCTCCACTACAAGGATCGCGACAAGGAGCTCATCGGCTTCGACCACCGCGACGGTCGGCGCTGGGTGGCGCACGTCGTCTTCGCCGACGGACACGCCGAGAAGCTCTATCAGCCGGAGCGGGGTCTTGATGCGGAGAAAGTCTGGGAGCTGACCGATTGGCTTTGCCGCGGCAAGGACGTTTCGTTCAACGGCGAGCGCTACGAAGAACTGAAATAAGAGGAAGAGGGCGAACGGCTTATGATTTCCTTGATGATAGTTGACGACCACCCGATGGTTCGCGAGGGCCTGGAGGCGATGCTGATGAGCGAGAAGGGCTTCTCCGTCGTCGCCCTTGCGCGCAATGGGGAAGAGGCGCTGCAGCTGGCGCAGGAGAAGCGCCCCGCGATCGTCCTGAGCGATATCCGCATGCCGAAGATGGACGGTTTCGCGATGCTCGGGCATCTGCGGCAGCTCGTGCCCGGCGTAAAGGTGCTGCTCCTGGCGGGTATGCCGCTGAAGGAGGAGGAATACCGCGCGAAGCGAGACGGGGCGAAGGGCTATCTGCCGAAGGATGTGGACCAGGATCGCCTTGCGAAGGCGATCCGGGAGATCGCCGAGAAGGACGATGTCTTCGTGTGCGAGGAATTCCAGGCGGCGCCGTCGCTGCTGACCGCGCGCGAGATGGACGTTCTCAGACTCGTCGCCCAGGGCAATCAGCGCGACCAGATCGCCGCCGCGCTTGGCATCGGCGGCGAATCCGTGAAAACCCATCTCAAGGGCATCATGAACAAACTCGATTGCCCGAATGCGACAAGCGCCGTGGGAAGGGCCTACGAACTGGGAATCCTGAGGGCGTGAGGGGCGTTCCCCCAGGTGGATTTCCGCCATGTCGCCGATCTCCTTTCTCCCGCTTCTGCTCGCGTCCATCACCCTTCGCGGCACGATTACCTTTGAACGCGAAGGCCTGCCCTTCTACTTCATGCAGGACGAGTCGGGGACGAATTGGCGCATCGAGCGGCGTGTCGAAGACCCCGCCTTGCATGTCGGCGACGCCGCCCTCGTCCAAGGCGAACCCGAGCCCTCGTCCAAGCGCCGCCTCCGCACGACCCGCCTTTCCCCCCTCCCCGCAACCCCGTCTTCCCCGCTCCCGCCCCTCCCGCCGCCGAAGGCGATCGGGATCGAGAGCATTTTCGCCAACATCATGCCGCACGGCAATGGCGACTGGTACGGTGCGCGGCTCGTCACCGAAGGTCTGCTGCGCGATATCAACCGCCGTCAGTCGACGACCCAGCTCCTGGTCGGCGAAGGCGAGAACAACCTTCAGATTGAGATCCCGTGGGCGGTCGAGGACGCCCTGCCGCAGACTCTCGTCCTGGGCGCGACCGTGCGGGTGACGGGCGTGCTCGTGTGGACGTCGATCGAAAACTACGACGAAGGGGTGGCGATGCGCATCGAAAACGTCGAGCTGCTGCCGCTCTCGGGCGATGCCGTCGAGGTGATCCGCCGCGCACCGTTCTGGACCGTCCGGCGCCTTATGCTGCTCATCGGCGGATTCGCCGCGCTCTTCCTCGTCGTCTCCGTCTGGGCGATCACGCTGCGGCGGATGGTCGCGAAGCGCACGGCCGAACTCGGCGAATCGATTCGCGCGCGCGAAACGGAGCGCATCGAGGCCGATGCCGCGCGCCGCGAACGCCTGCGCCTCGCCGCCGATCTCCACGATGGTTTCCAGCAGTATCTTGCGGGCGCGATGTTTCGGCTCAAGGCGGCGATAAACTATCTGCCGAAGGACGACGCGGCGGCGAACTGTCGTCTGCAGCTGGAGAAGGTCAAGGATGCGCTTCAGCACACGCAGGCGGGGCTGCGGTCGACCTTGTGGGCGATGAACGAGGAATCGGAGGGACCCGAGTCGCTGCTCGCGCTCTTCACCTTCACGGCGCGGCGCATGGCGCATTGGGAGGGCCGCGTGCAGATCACCAGCGGGGGGGAGGAGCGCCCCGTCGCCCGCAGAAGCGCAGGGACGCTGCTTTTGATCATGCAGGAGGCCGTGGGCAATGCGCTCAGGCATGGCGAAGCGCGCAACGTGCGCGTGCGCCTGGCGTTCGCTGAAAAGGAGCTGACGATGACCGTGGTGGATGACGGCAGGGGTTTTGCCGTCGCCCCCAACACCGATGCGGGGCATTATGGCATGGCGTCGATGGAGCGGCGCACGAACGAGCTCGGCGGCACGATGACCGTCTGGTCGAGAATCGGCCTTGGCTCGAAGCTCGCCTTCACGATCCCCTACTAGGTCGCAAAATTTACCCTCTTGCGCGGATAGTCACGATTTTGATACACTATCCTTGAACATTCCCAAAAAAGGACATATTAAAATGGCTAACATCAAGGGCGGCCGCGCCGCCAGGAAACGTGACCGTCAGAACGCCAAGGCGAACAAGCGCAACTCCGTCGTCAAGGCCAAGCTCCACGATGCGCACAAGAAGCTCTTCAAGGCTGCGGATGCGTCCGACAAGGAAACCGCCGAGAAGAAGTTCAAGGAATTTGTCTCCGGTCTCGACAAGGCCGTGAAGAAGGGCATCATCACCAAGAACACGGCTGACCGCAAGAAATCCCGCGCGCAGCTCAAGATCAACAAGATGGCGGCAGCCGCCAAGTAACATCTCAGGCAAGGCGGGAATGTGATTCTCAGGGACATCGGAAGAAGACCTTCTGGTGTCCTTGTAGCTTTAGGCGAAGATAGCGAACCGATCATTTATCAACTGAAAGGAATAACCAAATGGCAACCATGACTCTCCGCGACGTCGACCTCAAGGGTAAGCGCGTCGTTATGCGTGTTGACTTCAACGTTCCGATGGCCAAGGACGGCTCGGGCAAGATCACGGACGACACCCGTATCGTGGCGGCACTTCCGTCCATCCGGTACGTTCTCGAGCAGGGCGGCAGCCTTGTGCTCATGAGCCACCTCGGCCGTCCGAAGGGCGTCAAGCTCGGCCAGCCGGCGGATCCCGCGAATGCGGCGTTCACGCTCAAGCCCGTTGCCGAGGCCCTCAGCGCCAAGCTCGGCCGGGACGTCAAGTTCGTCCCCGACTGCATGGCGGCGGATGCGGTCGTCGCGGCCCTCAAGCCCGGTGAAGTCGCGCTTCTGGAGAATACCCGCTTCTACAAGGCCGAAGACGGCAAGGTGAAGAAGGATGACGAGAAGAAGGGCATCCACCTTACCGACGAGGAGTTCGCGGCGAAGAAGGCCGAACTCAAGGCCGCGCGCGCGGAAATGGCCAAGAAGCTCGCCTCCTACGGCGACATCTACTGCAACGATGCGTTCGGCACGGCGCACCGCGCCCACGCCTCGACGGCGGTCATCGCCGACTACATCAAACCGGCCGTGTCGGGCTTCCTCCTGGAGAAGGAGATCAAGTTCCTCGGCGACGCGGTCGAGAATCCGGTCCGTCCGTTCGTCGCCATCCTCGGCGGCGCGAAGGTCTCCGACAAGCTCGCGGTCGTGAAGGCGCTCCTGAACAAGGTCGACACCCTCGTCATCGGCGGCGGCATGGCCTACACCTTCAAGAAGGCGCAGGGGATGAAGATCGGCAATTCGCTCTGCGAAGACGAGCAGGTCGCGTACTGCAAGGAGATGCTTGAGGCGGCGGCGGCGAAGGGCATCAAGATCCTTCTCCCGATCGACAATGTCATCGCCGACAAGTTCCCGGCCGAGAAGGATGCGAGCGACATTCAGCTCAAGACGGTCGAGGGCGACATCGAAGACGGCTGGATGGGTCTCGACATCGGGCCGAAGACCATCGCGCTCTTCGGCGATGCCGTGAAATCCGCCAAGACGGTCGTCTGGAACGGTCCGATGGGCTGCTTCGAATTCGCGCCGCTCGCCAAGGGCACCTACGGCGTGTGCGATGCGGTCGCGACCGTGAAGGCCAACGGCGGCATTTCGATCATCGGCGGCGGCGATTCCGTCTCGGCGGTCAAGAAGTCGGGCAAGGCGGCCGAGATGAGCCACGTCTCCACGGGCGGCGGCGCGTCCCTCGAGTTCCTCGAAGGCAAGGTCCTGCCCGGCGTCGCGGCGCTGAACCAGCGCTGACGCGGGAGTGGCCGCATCAGCGGCGATTCAAAAAAGCCGAAATTGGCTATTGACGGGGACGTGTGGTATTTGATACCATATGCCCCCGTCCTCGTTGGGGCACATGGCGAGATAGCTCAGTTGGTAGAGCGCAGGACTCATAAGCCTAAGGTCAAGGGTTCGATCCCCTTTCTCGCCACCACTTCAAAACATATTCAAAATACCCTCTTGCGCCAGATGGCGCATTTTTGGTATACTAGCAAAGTTTTCGCCCCTGGATAGGCCACTTTAGCTCAGTAGGTAGAGCACTTCCTTGGTAAGGAAGAGGTCGGCGGTTCGATTCCGCTAGGTGGCTCCAGTCGGGGCGGGAAAAGAAGACAAAACAACTCACAGGAGTCAAATAGAAATGGCTAAGGAAACATTCGATCGCGGCGGCAAGCCGCACGTGAACGTCGGCACCATCGGCCACGTCGACCACGGTAAGACCACGCTGACGGCCGCCATCACGCACGTCCAGTCCCTCAAGGGTCTCTGCGACGAAATCAAGTACGACCAGGTCGCCAAGGCCTCCGAATCCGCCGGTCGTCGTGATGCCACCAAGATTCTTACGATTGCCTCTTCGCACGTCGAGTACGCGACCGCGAACCGCCACTATGCGCACGTCGACTGCCCCGGCCACGCCGACTACGTCAAGAACATGATCA
>JBJEWD010000053.1:0-32177 GCA_051884875.1 Kiritimatiellia bacterium | reverse complement strand
CCGGCCTGACTCCCAGCTCCAACGACACTCCCACGGCGACCTCGTCCATGGCCGCTTCCATCCCCTTTGCAAAAATCCGGGATAAGGGTGTACTGTGTGGCTTCCCCCTCCCCCCGAATCCATGCACGGCCATGCTCTTTCGAACAATTATCTGCAGGGGTGTAGCGCACTTTCGCACTCAAAAAACGGGCGAACTCCAGGGGAACCGTGCGCCCCGAGGCGCTACAGCGTAGGATTGTCAAATTCGTGGATGACGTCCAGCAACTGCTCGGCGAGATCGGGATCGACCTCGAAGATATTGTCCTGCTCGCTGTACGAATAGTTGTTGATGTTCGCCTTGACGCCCATCACCCGGTCCTTGCGCACCTTCTTCGCGCCTTTGAAGTTCTTCTCGTTGTCCAAGAGCCCGTGATTCACGAGATTCTGGAAGATGTCGTTGATGTGCGCGGGGTCGACATGCACGCGCTGACGCTTGATCTTGCCCCAATCCGCATGGTCGTAACGTTTGGCGAAATCGTTCGAAACCTGATCGCTGGTGCCTTTCCTGAGCTCCACGTAGCCCGCACCATTGAGATAGACCGCCGTACGGTAGACGGGATTGCGATCCAACCGATAATAATGGATCTCCACCCAGTTGAGTTTGCTTTCCGTCACCGTGATGAAGGGATTGACCCAGAACGGACCGCATCCTGCGCATACCATCAATCCCGTCACCGCCGCCAGAATCTTACGTTTCATGAATCGAATTATACCACAATTTGCACCGCGATAGAACACGGGAGGTATCCCTCGGGGCGGTTCTTCCGCCCCATTGGCCGGGTGATCCATCAAAAGCCGTTTACCCCATTACATTCAGGGGCTGATTTTGATATAATGGGGTAACTATGGGTTCTCTTGTGAAATTTACGTTTGTCGCGGCGCTTTTTATCGGTTCCTCCCTGGCTGGCGCGGAAGAAAAGCCCGTCGTCCGCACGGCCGAGGCGGTCGATCCCGTGATGGCCGAGCCTGATGCGACGAATGGCGACGCGCCGGAGGATCCGGTTGTAACGGAGCCGGTGCTTGATGCGCAGGCCGTGGCCGAAGCGGCGGCGGCGGCGAAGGCGGTCGAGGAGGCGCGTCTCGTGGCGGCGGCGAAGGCGGCGGCCGAGCTGGAGATGAGGACCGAGGCGAAGCTGGCGACGCGGCGGCTCTCGACGCGGATCTTCCGCCTTGCGCATGCGAATGCGGAGGAGGTCGCCGAGCGGTTCAATGCGACGTGGAGCGGGGATTTCGGCGTGACGTGGAAGGTGTTGAAGATCGCGCAGGCCTTCCCCGAGTCCAACAGCGTCATGGTGACGGCGCCGACGATGATTCTCGACGCCTGCGAGAAGGTGGTGCGGGAGATCGACATCGACGTGCCGCAGGTCTACATTGAGGCGCGTTTCGTCGAGCTGTCGAATAATGCGGCGCACAAGCTCGGCATTGACTGGCAGATGCTGGACGGCATGAAAGGGTCGCTGTCGCTGGACGCGGGTTTCAACGAACGGCGGGTGAAGGGCGTCTCGACCTACAATAGCGACGGCAGCTACACGCTCAGTACGGCCGATGACGGCCACACGCTGAAGACGGCGAATCTCTCGCACATCAACGGCACGCTCGGCATGAGCGAACTCTACATCCTCCTGCGCGCGCTCGAGTCGTCGGAAGATGCGCGGACGTTCTCGAATCCCAAGATCATCGTCTCGTCCGGCAAGAAGGCGACGGTCGACATGACGACGAAGTATCCGAACGTCAAGATCTCCGCCAAACGCACGGTCAACGGCGACAGCAACTCGCTCGACCTCGACATGCAGATGGCGCAGATTCCCGGCGAGGACAAGATGATGTTCGCGCAGGAAGCGTTCTTCAGCTGGGGCATTTCGCTCGATGTGACGCCGCGCCTGTCGACGAACGGGCTTATCAACGTCCAGATCGTGCCGACCATCTCCGCGCAGACGGGCTGGGTCGAATCCGGCACATCCTCTGATGCCTCGGCGGAGACGATTTCCGCGCGCTACCCCGTCATTGACGTGCAGCGACTCGTGACGGAGTTCAACATGGCGAGCGGTACGACGGCGGTCATCGGCGGGCTCTCGCGCACCGTGGAGACGCAGCAGGACAGCGGCATCCCGTTTCTGCGCAAGATCTGGTGGATCGGCCCGCGTCTCTTCGGCTCGAAAATCCGCATCAAGGAGCAGAAGGAGATCATCGTCTTCGTGACGGTCGGGCGCATCGACCCGAATCGGATGGACAGCGCGGCGGGGTTGCCGAAGAACGCCGTCCTGGGCCGCCAGTACGTGGAGGGTGTCAAGCTCGAACCCGGGGACAAGCCGCAGAAGAACATGGAGGGCGTCGAGGCGCTGGATCTGCGCCCGCTGGAGGTTCAGGCGAACGATCCGCTCGCGACCAATGCCGTCGAAGAGGTGAATTTCGTGCAGCGCTACATCCCCTTTACCAGAGATCCCAATCACAGACGACACAAGAACGGGAAAGACGAATGAATACGCGATTCCTGATCGCCGTCCTCTGCGCGACGTGTACCGCGACGGTGCTTGCCGACAAGGTCACGCTCAAGTCCGGGTCGTTCCTCACGGGCACCGCCGGCGAAATCGCGGGGGACAGGCTCAAGTTCAAGTCCGACGATCTCGGCGAGGTCGAGATCGCCGTGGCGAACATCGCCGCGCTGGAATCCGAGCGACCGCACGTCATTCAGTACAAGGATCTGACGACGGTCACGAAACCCGTCAGCATCCGGGACGGCGCGTACGTCGTCGGCGCCGACAGGCTCGACATGGCGGACGTCAAGGCGATCGATCCCAAGGCCGAGACCTGGCACGGATCCGTCAATTTCGCCTATCAGTCCGCGCACGGCAACACCTACGACACTACGGGCAGCCTCATCGCCGAGGCGAACCGCCGTTGGGAGAAGGACCGCGTGAAGGCCAACTTCGGCTACCACTATTCCGAGAGCGGCGCGAGCAAGCGGACGAAGGAGAAATCAACCGATCGCTGGGAGCTCGAGGGCCAGCACGACCACTTCTGGCGGCCGACCGTCTACTCCTACACGAATGCGCGTTGGGAGAAGGATGACATCGCGGGGCTTGACTATCGTCTGCGCCTGGGCCTCGGCGGCGGCTACCAGTGGCTTGACAAGCGTGCGTTCGACGCGACGGGCCGCTGGAGCTTCAGCCAGGAAGCCGGTGCGGCGTGGGTGAAATCGTCCTTTGCCGACAAGGATCCGGATGCGGATGATTCGTATGCGTCCGTGCGCTATGCGCATCACCTCGCCTACCTTCCGAAGTGGGCGACGGGCGGCGAGGTCTTCCACAACTTCGAGTACCTCCCGCAGGTGAACGACTGGGAGAACCATCTCGCGAAGGCCGATCTCGGCTTCACGACGAAGATCATCATGAACTTCGACCTCCTCGCGAAGGTCGAATGGGACTACAATTCCCGTCCGAGCGTCGGCCGTAAGTCGAGCGACACGCGCTATGTCATCGGCCTCGGATACAAATGGTAGGGGATGCCGGGAAAAATGGGGAATGCGTGAATGAGAGTCGCCATCGCATATCCACCGCTCCCAAGCGGAAAGGGCGTCGCGCTGCTCACGCAGAACCGTCAGTTCCAGTGGTTCTCCCGCCCGACCTACATCTTTCCGGTTGTGCCGGCGACGGCGGCAACGATGCTGAAGGAAGCGGGTCACGAGGTTCTCTTCCTCGACGGCATCGCCGCCGAGCTTCCGTTGGAGGAGTTCGACCGCCGCCTGGCGGAATTCCGGCCGGATTACGTCGTCCTTGAGACCAAGACCCCCGTCGTCACGCGCCACTGGAAATGGATCGGGGAAAAGAAGGGCGAAGGCGCGGATGCGTGCAGGTACGTCCTCGTCGGCGATCATGTGACGGCGCTTCCCGAAGAGTCGATGGCGGCCTGCCCCGTCGACTACATCCTCACCGGCGGCGACTGGGATTTTCTCCTCAGGAATCTCGTTGCCGCCGACGGCGACGCGGCGAAGTTCGAACCCGGCATCTGGTATCGGGCGGACGGCGCGGTGAGGAACACGGGGGCCTTCCGGCTCGACCATGACCTCAACGCGGCGCCGTGGATCGACCGCGATCTCGTCAACTGGCGGCTCTACGCCTGCCGCAACGGCAATTTCAAGAAGACGCCCGGCACCTACGTCATGGCCGGGCGCGACTGCTGGCACGCCCGGTGTACGTTCTGCAGCTGGACGACGCTCTATCCGACCTACCGCACGCGCAGGGCGGTTGATGTGGTCGATGAAATCGAGATGCTGGTGACGAAGTACGGCGTCCGCGAGATCATGGACGATTCGGGGTCGCTCCCGGTCGGCGAATGGCTCACGACGTTCTGCAACGAGCTCATCCGCCGCGGGCTTCCCCGGCGTGTGCGCATCGACTGCAACATGCGTTTCGGGCGGCTGACGCGCGCGGACTACCGGCTGATGCGCCGGGCGGGTTTCCGGCTCGTCCTCTTCGGCGTGGAGTCGGCGAACCAGGAGACGCTCGACCGCCTCAACAAGGCGATTCGCGTCGAAGACGTCGAACAGGGTGCGGCCTGGGCTTCGGAAGCCGGTCTTGACGTGCATCTGACGTTCATGTTCGGTCATGCCGGGGAAGGGCCGGAGGAGATCGCCGCCACCGTGAGCCTCGCCCGCCGGCTCCTCGCGAACGGTCATGCGGCGACGCTGCAGTGCACGCTGACGATCCCCTATCCCGGGACGCCGCTCTTCCGGGAACTTCAGGCGACGGATGGGCTCACGACCCTCGACTGGGACGAATACGACCAGCGGCGGGCGATCATCCGGACGCCGCGCGCTTCGGAGGAAGACCTCAAATGCGCCATTCGCCGCGTCTACCGCGGCTTTCTTCAGCCCACCGCCCTGTGGCATCTCTTCCGGCGCAACCTCTTCGACGTCGGATTCTACTACCGTGGCGTCCGTCGTCTGATCGGCCATCTGCTGGACTTCAAATCATGAGAAAGGACTTCATGCATGACGCGCCATAAGATTCTCTTCGCCGTGCTGTCCGTGTGCGCAAGCTTGTTTTCATCCCAGCCGGCCGAAGCCGCCATAAAGCTCCGCCTGATCTACGGCGACGACTGGAGCCGCGCCGGCCGCACGGTGAAGTCCACGCTGTCGAGCGGCGAATTCCGAAGCGCCTCCAAGGGACGCTACGTCGTCGAGTTCGTGAACGCCAAGGACGTGAAGAACTTCAACGACCGCGCGATGACGCGCAAGTTGCCGGCGATCCAGGTCGTGTCCGAACGCGGGCAGTGCTTCTGCGTGATCGATAACGTGCCGGCCGAGGCGACGGTGGCGCAGATCCTCCGCAAGGTCGGCCAGGTCAACGCCATCCGCGAGGAGGCTGAGGCGGCGGGCTTCCAGACGGCCGAGGACTGCGGCGCCTTCCTCTGCAAGATGGAGAAATACGTCGGCGGCCCCTGGCGCATCATCTCGGCGGGCTATTATCCCGAAATCTACCAGAAGCTGAAGTCGCTCGACCCGAAGGACGAGACGGGCTGGATCCGCCATTTCGAGCTGGGCGTCAAGGTGGAGTGCACCGACCAATTCGGCAAGTCCTACGAGGACGGCGGTTGGAAGGCGGACGGCCTCGGCATCGTCATCAAGGCGAACAACTTCCGCGAGCGCGGCCAGTTCTCCGAGGGCGAGGCGTACCTGCAGAACGAGCAGAAGGTCCTGCCCGTCCGGCATCTGACGCTGGACCAGAAGCAGTCGCTCCTGATGGCGCGCTTTGCGCTCTACCGCGAGGACCAGTCCAAGCGCCGGGAGATGATCGCGCTCCTCAAGCGCATCGCCGACGCGGGCGAGGAGACGTTCTGGGGCACGGCGGCGGTGGGTTGGCTGAACTGGCTCGGCGAGCCGCCGCTCTCGGCCTACTGGGGCTGGCGCAAGGGCGATTTCAAAGGTCCCAAGCTCGCGCAGCCGGTCAAGTTCGGCATCGGCCACAGTTTTTCGAAGGCGGGGCACTACACGATCCAGTTCATCCGGGACGACGGCTCGTCCGATGCGCCGCGCATCGAGTCGGTGCAGCTCATGGCCGGCAAGGAACAGGTGGCGCTCGTGGGCAAGCCCCAGGTCGAAGGCCGCACGACGACGTTCGAGGTCGATATCAGGCGCGAGCATCGCGGGCGCATCACCGCGATGATCGTGCGCGGTTCGGCGGGGCCGTCGGGCGACTCGTCCGGCAAGATCGACATCCACCGGCGCGTGCTCCGCGCCCGCAAGGAGGCGGCCAACGGCAGCGTGCCGGCGCTCGGCGGACCGAAGGACGCGGCGGCGCCGGCGGGGCACATCGCGCGGGCGGTCGGCAAGGAGACGGTCGCCGCGATCGCGAAGAAGGAGGGCGGCGCGGCGTTTCTGAAGACGTTCTTCACCGATGTCGACTGGCTGGAGCAGTTCGCGGGATCCGGCATGTGGTCCATCCGGCCGTGGAAGGGACTCAAGGAGGAGCCGGAGATTGCGGCGAAGGCGCTGGAGGCGCTGGATCTGCTCGTCTGGAACGACAAGGACGATTTCATCAAAACGAAAATCGGCCGCAACATCGCGACGGCGCTGGCGCTCAACCACGGCTGCGACTGGACGCCTGAAAAGCTTGTCCTCGTGATGGAGTGCTACCGCGAATGGGCCCGGGAGGGCACGCTGCACGACGACGCCTGGGAGCACGATGTGCGCCAGTGGCGCGAAGTGCTGGGCTTCGGACAGAATGCGGAGCTCCCGGTCGAGAACCTGCGGTGGATCCACGATTTCGCCAATATGCCGGCGGGCGCGTACTACGGGCTCTGCTGGTCGTGCGACTATCGCCTGTGGAACTGCTTCGGCGCGAGCGTGCATGGCTCCGACTACTACCGTCCGTGGGCGCACCGCTGGAACACGCAGGAGCTGCGCTACCGCGTCGGCGGCGTGTGTGGCGCACTCTCGAAGTTCGGCGCGCACGGCGCGGCCTCGCACGGCATCCGTTCGTTCACGGCAGGGCAGCCCGGGCACTGCGCGTACGTCCTCTGGGACTATTCCGTCGACCGCTGGGGCATCGCCTACGCGGTGACGGCGCACACCTCGCCGCACAACACGTTGGGCGGCGGCGGTTTCGCCGCGCTGGAGGAGCAGAACCGCTACTACCGCAACCCCAAGCGCATGGCCGCCGAGCGGTTGCGCTGGAAAGGCGATTTCGCGGGCGCCATGAAGCTCTGTCCGGGCAATTACCATGCGGGCGTGGACTGGGTGGTCGCCCTGGAGAAGAAGAATGCTTCGTTAGAGGAGTGGAAGGCGTTCGGGGACGCCGTCTGCGCGACGTTCAACGGCTTCCCGAGTCAGGGCTGGGCGCTCTACAACGCCTATCTCGGCCATATCAAGGGGCGCGACGCCCGGCTCGCGGCGGCGAAGCAGGCGCTCGGCGCGATCCGCGAATCGACCGAGCCGACGTTCGAGAATCCCTATTGGGATGAGATTGCCCTGGGACCGCTCGACAAGCACTTCCCGAACGACGAGCCCGCGCTGTGGGCGCTTTTCGCGGCGTCCCTCGACGGACAGGCCAAGACGCCGACCTTCTACCGTCAGACGATCGGCTGGGGCGCGGGTCGCCTGATGAAGGACGGCGACAGTGCGAAGCGGTTTCTCACGGTCGTCGGCAAGAGCGCGCTCAAGACCGGCGAGAAGCTCGACTACAGGAGCATGATCCGCAAGGCGTCCGAAAGCGAGGACATCGCGATGTGGCGGCAGGTCTATACGCTCATGGACAAACTCAACCCCGGCCTGGCGCCCAAGGCCACCGGCAAGGGCTGGCCCAAGGAGCAGTACGGCGGCACGCTCCTCTCGTCGGACGGGCTGCTGAAGATCTCCGAGACCTCCAACTGGGATAATCCCGAAATGTACCGCCATGCGCTGACGTCGAGCGACTACGCGGGCGACAACGCCTTCCACACCGGCAAGGGCAACGCCCCCTGGGGCATGGTCGTGCTGCCGGGATCGAGCGACATCATGGGCGTCACCGTCGTCAATTCGGGCGGCGGTCAGAACCGCAGCCGTCAGGTGCCGCTCCGCATCTGGTTGAGCGACGACGGCAGCGAATGGAAGCAGGTCTTCGCGAGTGATAGCGTACAGGACGAGTGGAAGTGCGCGCTTCCCTCGCCGATCAAGGCCAAGTACATCAAGGTCGGGCGTGAGAACGATCCGACGTCGGGAGAACATCTTTTCCACCTGCATAAGATTCTCGTGTATGGCAAGAAGCTCTACTGATTTCAAGGCCGTCATCCTCGCGGGAGGATCGGGCGAGCGTTTCTGGCCGCTGTCGACGGCGGAGAAGCCCAAGCAGTTCCTGCGGGTCTTCGGCAGCGAAAGCCTCCTTCGCCAGAGCGTGACGCGGCTCCTGGGGCTCGTGCGCGTCGAGGACGTCTACGTCGTCACCTCGAAGGATCTCGTGGCGGCGACGCGGCGGGAGCTGCCGGAGGTCCCGGCGGTGAACATCGTGGGCGAACCGCTGCGCCGCGACACGGGGGCGGCCGTGGCGCTCGGGGTCGGGATCGCGGGCGAGGGGACGGTCGGCGTCTTCCCTTCCGACCAGATGGTGATGAAGCCGGCGAAGTTCCGCCAGGCGGTCCGGAAGGCGATCGCGCGGGCGCGGAAGGGCGCGAAGATCGTCACGCTGGGCATTCGCCCGACCTTCCCCTCGACGGGTTTCGGCTACGTCGACCCGGTGAGCAAACGCTTTGTGGAGAAGCCGGACGCGGCGAAGGCGCGAACCTACCTGCGCAAGGGGTATCTCTGGAACGCCGGCATGTTCATCGCGAAGGCGGCCACCTTCCGCCAGGCCTTCCTCGCCCATGCGCCCGAACTGGGCGTTCTGGGCGAATGCTCCGCCGGCGTGCCGAGCCCCGCGAAGCTTATGCGGATCTACGCGCGTCTGCCGCGCATCTCCTTCGACTATGCGATCATGGAGAAGTTCGCCGGCGTCGATGTCGTGCCGGGCGACTTCGGCTGGGATGACGTCGGCAGTTTTGCGGCCTTCGACACCTACTTCCCCCACGACCGCGCGGGCAACGTACGCGAGGGACCCTGCACGGTCGTCGAATCCGAGGGCAACATCTGCGTGGCGCGGTCGGCGCGCATCTCGCTTCTCGGCGTAAGGAATCTCGTCGTCATCACCACGCCCGACGCCGTGCTCGTGGCCGACAAGTCGAAGATCGGCGAAATGAAGAAGCTGTTCAGGAGAGGTTGAGCGATTGAGGCGGAAGTACAGAGTTACGATGGCCTATGACGGCACGGCGTATTCGGGCTGGCAGTTCCAGGACAATGCGCTGGGCATCCAGCAGGTCGTCGAGGAGGCGCTTGCCTGCATCGAACGCGGTCCCGTGCGCATCTACGGCTGTTCGCGCACGGATGCGGGCGTGCACGCCGAAGGTTTCGTCGGCCACTTCCACCTCACCAAGCCGATTCCGCCGAAGAACGTCGTCCGTGCACTCAACGCGCGGCTGCCGGACGCGATTCGCGTCCTCCGTTCGTCCTACGCGAAGGAGGATTTCGACGCGCGGCTTTCGGCGAGGGGCAAGGAGTACCGCTATCAGCTCTATCAGGCGGACATCCTGCCGCCGCATCTGGCGCCGTACTGGACGTTCTGCCACCGGCCGCTCGATCTCGCGGCCATGCGGCAGGCGGCCGCGTATTTCGTCGGGCGGCACGACTTCGTCTCGTTCGCGGCGAATCCCGACCGCACGCTGGAGACGACGGTGCGCACGATCTTCAGCTTCACCGTGAAGAAGACGGGGCCCCGCTACCGCTTCATCGTCCGCGGCGACGGATTCCTCTACAAGCAGGTGCGCTCGATGGTCGGATTCCTGCTCGCCGTCGGCAAAGGGCGCGAAAAGCCCGAGGCCGTGCGGGAACTCCTCGCGGCGGCCGCGCCCCGCACCGCCCGCGTCGAGACCGCTCCCGCGCGCGGGCTCTTCCTCCATAAGGTGTTCTATTCCGCGATTCCCGTTTAACCAGACTTCCGATTCTCCGTTCTCAGAACTTCAACTCTTCATTCCCAATTCTTCATTTTACCCATGCTCTACCATCTCGCCCGATACCTGACCGACTTCTGGGGACCGTTCCGCCTGTTCCAATCCCATGCGTTCCTCCTGACCTGCGGTACGCTGTTTGCCGCGCTTCTGGTCCTTTTCCTGCTGCCGCGCGGTTTCGACCGGCTGCCGCACGACCATGGCAAGGCCATCCTGGGGAAGGAAGGCATGGTGTCCAAGGGCAAGCCCACGGGTGGCGGCTTCTACGTGACGCTGCTGGCGCTCCCCGTCATTCTGCTGGTGATGCCGCTGCGGCTCCCCGACCTCGGGGTTATCGCGTGTCTCTATCTCGCGATGCTCTTCGGCTATCTGGACGACCGCAGCGACCATCCCTGGGGCGAACTCAGGAAAGGGCTTCTCGATGTTCTCGTCTCGGTGGGCGCGGCCGTCTGCATCTTCTGGGGCTATGCCGAGGGTACGGGTGACTGGTCGGCGCTGCAGGTGTGGCTGCCCTTCGTGAAGGGCATGGTCGGCGTGCCCGGGTGGCTCTACGTCCCCGCGGCTGGCTTCATGCTCTGGTTCATCATGAATGCCACGAACTGTTCGGACGGGGTGGATGGTCTCGCCGGCACGCTGACGCTCGTCACGATCGTCGTTCTCGCGGGCTTCCTCTACGGTGTCATCGGCAATCTGCCGCTCGCGCAGTACTTCCGCATTTTCGAGCCGTTCGTGAACGGGACGGAGTTCGGCGGCACCCATGCCCGCATGGCGGCGCGCTGGTCGGTGATGCTGATGACGGTCGGCGGTTCGGTCGCAGGTTATCTCTGGTGGAATGCCGAGCCGTCCAAGGTGCTGATGGGCGATGCCGGCAGCCGCTTCCTCGGGCTGCTCGTCGGCGTGGGCGTGCTTGTCACCGGCAACCCGTTCCTCGTCTTCGCCATGGCGCCCGTGGTGCTCGTGAACGGCGGTGGCGGCCTCGGCAAGCTTGTTCTCCTGCGCCTTGCGAAACGGCTTGGCTTCCAGATCGGCGACGACAGCGTCATCCGGCGCGTCCGCTTTCCGCTGCACGACCACTGCAAGAAGAACCTCCGCTGGTCCAACGCGCAGGTGCTGATGCGCTTTGCGCTGATGCAGTCGTTCCTGATGCCGCTCCTCATGGTCATCTTCATCAAGATCCGCTGATGTCTCTGCTCGCGACAGCCCTCGTCCTCGCCCTGACGCGCGCCGAGATCATCGAGCGCTTCCGGGCGGCGCCCGTCACGAAGGTGAACGGACTCGTCCAGGTCGTCGCCGATTGTCCGGCGGACATGCGCCACGAGTTCCAATCGCCGATCGCGGGCTACGTGGCCGATCTCTGCCGCATGCTCTACCGGGCGGAGAAGACGCAGGAGATGAAGTTCGAGAATCCCGGTCTCGTCATCTACCTCGGCGATGTGCGGACGAACGTCGCCGAGATCGTCGTGCGGACGAAGAAGCGGGCGGACGGCACCTCCTTCACGCGCCTCTATCTGCCGGCGCCCGGATTTGCGGATCTCCCGCGGCTGCGGCGTGAATCGGCGCGGGCGTTCTATCTGGCGGTGAAGGGCGAGGCGCTGGATGACGCGGCGGTCGAGCGGGCGCTCCTGAAGGCGGATCCATCGCTCAAGGCGGACGATGACTACGCGCAGCTCGCGAGATGGCGGGCCGGCGAGCGGGTGGCGGGCGATGACGAGCAGCTCCTGCAACTGGCCCGCTCGGTTCTCGTCCCCGGTATTGCGCGCCCGGAGGACGTGCTGCATTTCGCCAGCCGACTCTTCATCTACCCCGAAGTCTATTCCGCGCCATTCTGCGGCGTCTATTCCGGCTGTTCGTTCCGCGAGGCGATTTCCCTCGCACCGAAGGACGTCCGCATCCGTTTCCTCGCCTACGCCAAGTCGCCCCAGATCGTGGCCTATGGCGGCGGGCGTGGCGAAAAGCTGGCCGCAGCCGCAACGGCCTATGCGGATTTTCTGCGTGAACTCGCCGCCTACAGGAAGACGGAAGCCGAACTTACGGCGCTGCTGGATGAGGCGGACGTCAAACTCAACGTTGCCATGGAAGAAGCCCGTCTCCGGGCGGAAGGGAAGATCCAATGAAGAAGACCAGGAAGACCATCACCGACGCTACCGTCGATCCCGACATCCTTTCCTATACGGTCGGGGACGATCCGATTCTCGACCTCCGGCTGGCGGTCTGGGACTGTCTGGGCACGGCGGCGCACGTGACGATGCTGTCGGAAATGAAGCTGAAGCGTCCCGTCGTCACGAAGGCGGAGGCGGCGCGCGTCCGCCGCGAACTCGGCAGGATAGCAAAGCGCGCGTCAGCGGGACGGTTCGAAATCCGCGTCGACGATCAGGACGTGCACATGGCCGTCGAGCGCCTCCTGACGGAGCGCCTCGGCGATCTCGGCAAGAAGATCCACACCGGTCGCAGCCGCAACGACCAGGTCGCGGTCGACGTGCGCCTGCACATGAAGGACGAAATCCTCCGTACGGAGGAGGAGGTCGTCACGCTCGTCGAAGGGCTGGTGGATTTCGGCGCGAAGGCGGGCCCCGTTCCGCTCGTCGGCCGCACCCACCTTCAGCCGGCGATGCCGAGTTCCGTCGAGATGTGGGCGACGGGGCACGCCGAGATGATCCTCGACCAGCTGGAGAATCTGGAGGCGGCGTACCGGCTCGCGGATCTCAGTCCGCTTGGATCGGCGGCGGGCTACGGCGTGCCGCTGCCGCTCGACCGCCGGCGTACGAGCGAACTGCTGGCGTTCAGCCGCCCGATCCACAATTGCTTCGGCGCTTCGATGGCGCGCGGCGAATGCGAGGCGGCGCTCCTCTCCGCGCTGGCGCAGCTGATGGCGGTTCTCTCGCGCCTCGCGGAAGACCTCATCCTCTTCTCGATGCCCGAGTTCGCCTATTTCAGGCTGCCGCGCGCCTACTGCACGGGTTCGTCGATCATGCCGCAGAAATTCAACCCCGACGTCCTCGAGCTGATGCGTTCCAAGGCGGCGCAGGTGCTCGGCCTCCAGACGGCGGCGCTGTCGATGATGCATGCGATGCCGGGCGGCTACAACCGCGATCTGCAGGACTGCAAGGGGCTTTACATGAAGGGTCTCGACACCACCCGCACGACGCTGCGCATTCTGCGCAAGGTGGTCGCCGGGGTGACGGTCAATGCGGACAATTGCCGCCGGGCGTTCACCCCGGGCGTCTATGCGACGGATGCCGCGCTCAAGCTGGTGGCCGAAGGTATGCCGTGGCGGGATGCCTACCATGAGGTGCGCGACCAGTTCGCGGCGCTCTACGACGGCCGCCCGAACCACGTCTCGGTGCTCGATCCCGACGAGGTCGTCAGAGGCAAGACCCACGAAGGAACGACGGGCGGCATTGACCGGTCGGTCTACGACCGCCGCTGCCAGGCGGCGCGCGCCGCCGTCGCGGCGCGGATGAAGGCGATGTCGGCGGCGGCGGAGCAGCTGTTCAAGTAGAGGCCTGATGACAATTGGCGGTCGACGGATGATCGTGGAGATTAGCGATCTGCATGTCCGGTACGGTGATTATGAGGCCGTAAAGGGCGTGAGCTTTGCCCTGGGGAAAGGGGAGATCCTGGGCATTGTCGGCGAATCGGGATCGGGCAAGTCGACGATTGCGAAGACGCTCATCGGGTTGCAGAAGCCCTCTGCCGGCGTCCTCTCGTTCCCCGAAGGCCCGTGTTCCCTCCAGATGATCTTCCAGGATGCGGTAGGCTCGCTCAATCCGCGAATGACCGTCCGCCAGACCCTGGAGGAAGTCATCCGGATTGCCGGCAACCGGAAGCCCGCATGCGGCGATCCGGACCGTTCCGTCGCCCGGCTGCTGGATCTCGTCGGACTCTCCTCTGCCGTCCTTGACCAATACCCGCGCGAGATGTCGGGCGGGCAGTGCCAGCGCGTGTCGGTGGCGCGCGCCTTGGCGTGTCGTCCGGACGTCCTCATCGCCGACGAACCCGTTTCGGCGCTGGATGTGTCGGTGCAGGCGCGGATTCTGAATCTGCTGCGCGATCTGCGCCGGCAGCTTGGCCTTTCCATTTTGCTGATCGCCCATGACCTGGCGGTCGTCAAGAACGTCTGCGACCGCATTTGCGTGATGGAGAAGGGCCTCTTCGTAGATGAAGGCCCCGCCGGGCAGGTCTTCACCGCGCCGAAGAGCGCCTACACCCGCCGCCTCCTCTCCGCCGTCCCCGACGTCGCCCGCGCCTTGCGGCGTTGAGATGTCGCGAGGCGGTTCGCCGATGTGGCGGCTTCCGCGTATTTCCCGTCCGTGGTGGGACATGACACAGTGAGACATAATGTCACGTGCGGGCGTGACATGACGGGATGAAGAGGGGTGGAAAGCGGGTTTTGGGGGCTTGGCACGGGGTTTGCTATACACTCTGCGTCACCCCAGTAAGGTGGCGGATAGGAAAGAAGATAATATGGCAAAAGTACTTGGCATTGATCTGGGAACCACGAACAGCTGCATGGCCGTCATGGAAGGTGGAGAGGCGACGGTGATTCCTAACAAGGAGGGGGCGCGCACGACGCCTTCGATCGTCGCTTTCACGAAGACGGGTGAGATTCTTGTCGGTCAGGCCGCCAAGCGTCAGGCCGTGACGAATCCGCAGTCGACGATCTATTCCATCAAGCGCTTCATCGGCCGCCGCTTCAGCGAGATGACCGATGAGATCAAGATGGTGCCGTACAAGGTCGTGGCCGCGCCGAACGGCGATGCGGCGGTCGAGGTGGACGGCAAGGTCTACACGGCGCAGGAGATTTCGGCGATGGTGCTCCGCAAACTGAAGGAGGATGCGGAGGCGTTTCTCGGCGAGAAGATCACCGAGGCGGTCATTACGGTGCCGGCGTACTTCAACGACCAGCAGCGTCAGGCGACGAAGGATGCCGGGCGCATCGCCGGCCTCGACGTCAAGCGCATCGTCAACGAGCCGACGGCGGCATCGCTCGCCTATGGTCTCGACAAGAAGAAGAACGAGAAGATCGCGGTCTACGACTTCGGCGGCGGCACGTTCGACATCTCCGTCCTCGACATCGGTGACGGCGTCTTCGAGGTGAAGGCCACGAACGGTGATACGCACCTCGGCGGCGACGACCTCGACCAGGCGGTCATGAATTGGCTCGCCGAGGACTTCAAGGCGCAGAACGGCGTCGATCTGCTTGCGGACACGATGGCGAAGCAGCGTCTGAAAGAGGAGGCCGAGAAGGCCAAGTGCGCGCTGTCGTCCGCGACGACCTACGACATCAACCTGCCGTTCATCACGATGAACCAGTCGGGTCCGCTGCACCTCACGGCGACGCTGACGCGCTCGAAGCTCGAAACGCTGACGATGGATCTCGTCAACCGCACGGCCGAGCCCTGCCGCAAGTGCATGGCCGATGCCGAGCTCACGTCGGTCGATGAAGTCGTTCTCGTCGGCGGTCAGACCCGTATGCCGCTCCTTCAGGAGAAGGCGAAGAGCCTTTTCGGCAAGGAACCCCACAAGGGCGTCAATCCGGATGAGGTCGTCGCCATGGGTGCGGCTATCCAGGGCGGCATCCTCAAGGGCGAGGTCAAGGACGTGCTGCTTCTGGACGTCACCCCGCTTACGCTCGGCATCGAGACGCTCGGCGGCGTGCTGACCCCGCTCATCGAGCGCAACACGACGATCCCGACCAAGAAGAGCCAGGTCTTCTCCACGGCGGCGGACAACCAGCCGGCGGTGACGATTGCGATCTTCCAGGGCGACCGCAAGATGGCGCGCGACAACAAGTCGCTCGGCAACTTCAACCTTGACGGCATCCCGCCGGCGCCGCGCGGCGTTCCGCAGATTGAGGTCACGTTCGACATCGATGCGAACGGCATCCTCAACGTCTCGGCGAAGGATCTCGGCACCCAGAAGGAGCAGAAGATCACGATTACGGCGGCGGGCGGTCTCTCCAAGGAGGAGATCGAGAAGATGCGCAAGGACGCCGAAGCCCATGCGGCGGAGGACGAGAAGCGCCATGCCGAGGTCGAGGAGCGCAACAAGGCCGACGGGCTCGCCTTCCAGGTCGAGAAAACGCTCAAGGACGCGGGCGAGAAGATCGCCGCCGAGAAGAAGGCGCCGGTCGAGGCCGCGCTCAAGGAGCTGAAGGATCTCCTCGCCAAGCAGAACCCGCCGGCCCCGATCGCCGACATCAAGGCGAAGCAGGAGGCGCTCATGAAGGCGATGGAGCCGGTTGCGCAGGAGATGTACGCCTCTGCGCAGCAGAATTCGGCCGGCGCCGCAGGCGCGAACCCGGGCGCGGGCACGCCGCCGCCGGCGGATGAGCCGAAGAAGAAAGGCGGAGACGACGTCGTCGACGCCGACTTCGAGATGAAGTAGGGTGGACCGGTCGGCCGTTACCGCCATCCGGCGACGGCCATCCGGCGATTCGACAGGTTTTAACAGAAAGGAACAAAAAGAAATGAAGATTCGTCCCCTGGGTGATCGTGTGCTCGTTGAGCCGATCGAAGAGAAGGAACAGACCGTCGGTGGCATCATCATCCCCGATTCGGCCAAGGAGAAGCCGATGCAGGGCAAGGTGGTCGCCGTCGGCAAGAAGACCGACAAGGAAGGCAAGGAGGTGGCATTCGACGTCAAGGCCGGTGATACCGTCCTTCTTCCGAAGTACGGCGGCACCGAAGTCAAGCTTGACGGCAAGAAACTGCAGCTCGTCCGTGAAGAGGACCTCCTCGGTGTTCTCGAAAAGTAAAAAGCAGAAAGGAATGGTTTAACATGGCTAAGCAGATTAAGTTCGACGCGGATGCGCGTCAGAAGATCCTCGCCGGCGTCGAGAAGCTCTCCGCCGCGGTCACCTCCACGCTCGGCCCGTCTGGCCGCAACGTGATCCTCGACAAGAAGTTCGGTTCGCCGCAGATCACCAAGGACGGCGTCACGGTCGCCAAGGAGATCGAACTGCCGGATCCCTTCGAGAACATGGGAGCCCAGATGGTCAAGGAAGTCGCCTCCAAGACGAATGACGTCGCGGGCGACGGCACGACGACCGCAACCCTGCTCGCCGAGGCGATCTATCGCGAAGGTCTCAAGAACCTCACCGCCGGCGCGAATGCGATGGCACTCAAGAGCGGCATCGACAAGGCCACGGCCGCCGTCGTTGATTCGATCGCCAAGCAGTCCAAGAAGGTGAAGTCCGCCGATGAGATCAAGCAGGTCGCGACGATTTCCGCCAACGGCGACACCGAGATCGGCGCAATCATCTCCGAGGCGATGGACAAGGTCGGCAAGGACGGCACGATCACGGTCGAGGAGGCGAAGACCCTTGAGACCACGCTCGATGTCGTCGAAGGCATGCAGTTCGACAAGGGCTACCTCTCCCCGTATTTCGTCACCTCGCCCGAGGACATGGAGTGCGAGCTCGAGAACCCCTTCCTCCTCATTTTCGAGAAGAAGATCACCAACCTCCAGGACATGCTGCCGCTCCTCCAGAGCGTCGCCAAGACGGGCCGTCCGCTGATGATCATTGCCGAGGACGTCGAGGGCGAGGCGCTTGCGACGCTGGTCGTGAACAAGCTGCGCGGCACCTTCCAGGTCTGCGCCGTCAAGGCGCCGGGTTTCGGCGACCGCCGCAAGGCCATCCTTGAGGACATTGCCATCCTGACGGGCGGCCGCCTCATCTCCGAGGACATCGGCATCAAGCTGGAGAGCGTCCAGCTCACGGATCTCGGCCGCGCGAAGAAGGTCGTCGTCGACAAGGACAACACCACGATCGTCGAGGGTCTCGGCAAGTCGGCGGACATCAAGGCCCGCGTCGACCAGATCAAGAAGCAGATCGAGGAGACCACGTCCGACTACGACCGCGAGAAGCTGCAGGAGCGTCTCGCCAAGCTTGCCGGCGGCGTCGCCCTCATCAAGGTCGGTGCCGCGACGGAAGCCGCGATGAAGGAGAAGAAGGATCGCGTCGACGATGCGCTGCACGCCACCCGTGCGGCCGTCGAAGAGGGCATCGTCGCCGGCGGCGGCGTGGCCTTCATCCGCGCCCAGAAGGCGCTCGAAGGGCTCCAGCTCGAGGGTGACGAGTCGGTCGGCGCGGCCATCATCGGCCGTGCGATCGAGGCGCCGTTGCGCAAGCTCGTCGATAACGCGGGTCAGGAAGCGGCGCTTGTCATCGCCAACGTCAAGAAGGCCACGACCACGAACGGCTACAACGTCCGCACGGGCGAGTACGTCGATATGATCAAGGCCGGCGTCGTCGATCCGGCGAAGGTCACGCGCAGCGCGCTGCAGAACGCGGCGTCCATCGCGGGTCTCCTCCTGACGACCGACTGCATGATCACCGATCTTCCCGAGAAGAAGGAAAACTGCGGCTGCGGCGGTCACGGTGGCGCCCCGGACATGGGCGGCATGATGTAAGTGCCCGGCAACAGCCGAAACGAGGAGGGCGACCCCGGCGGGCCGCCCTCTTTGTTTCGGCTGTCGGAAATGGAAGGCGGCGTGAGCCGAAAGGCGTGCGGTGCCTGCCAAGTCCAATCGGGGCGGGCCTTCGCGGCAAAGACCGCCGCAGGCTTTGACAGGCCGCCGGACAGTCATGCTATAATATGCCGACCTTGAACCTGAAGCCCTATATCGACATTCTGAAGCTCGTATGGCCGTTGGCGCTCGGCATGATCAACAATGCCGTGATGCAGTTCGCCGACCGCGCGTATCTTTCGCGCTATTCGCAGGGGGCGCTGGAGGCGGTGCTGCCGGCGGGCATCCTCATGTGGATCTTCGCCGGGTTCTTCCAGAGCGTCGTCGGCTATTCGTCCGTCTTCGTCGGGCAGTTCCAGGGCGAAGGGTCGGGTGTGAAGTGCCGCGAGACCTACCGTGCCGCGCTGATTCTGGCGGCGGGCGCGGGACTTCTCTCCCTGCCGCTCGTCGGCCTCGGGGACTGGATCCTCGGCTGTTCGACGTCGAATGCCGCACTGCTGGCGGATGAGCGCGCCTATTACCGGATTCTGATGGCGGGTTCGTTCGCCATCTACGGGCAGATGGCGGCCGCCTCGTATTTCACGGGGCGCGGACACACCCGCATCGTCTTCTGGACGAATCTCGCGGGCAACGTCCTTAATGTCGCGCTTGATCCGCTTTTGATCTTCGGCATCGAGGGGACGCTGAGTCTTCCGTTCCTTGCCGCCCCGCTGCATTTCCATTTCCCGTCCCTCGGCATTGCCGGGGCGGCGTATGCGACGGTCGTGGCGATGAGCGTGCAGATGAGCGCGCTGATGCTCGCCGCCGAGCGCGCGGTCTGCCGCCAGGCGTCCGCGAAGGGCGTGCGGTTCGGCATCCTGTGGAGAATCCTGCGCTTCGGTGTGCCGTCCGGATTCTATACGGTGCTCAACATGCTCTCGTTCGCCATCTTCGTCTTCGTGTCGGAGGGCGTGGGCGAACTCGAACTCGCCGTCTCAAACGCGTGCTTCACGGTGAACTATCTGCTCTTTGCGCCGATGGAGGGGTTTGCGCTCGGCGCTTCGACGCTGGTGGCGCAGGCGATCGGACGCGGCGATCCGGACGCGGCGGTGCACGCCGCGCGGCGGACGCTCCTGTTGGGCGTGGGTTTTGCCGCGCTGTCCGTGGCGGCGGCGCTGCTGCTTGCCGGGCCGATTCTTGATCTCTTCGCCGCGACGGTGGGCGAACGCGCGGCAGAATTCCACGAGTTGGGCATGACGCTTCTCCTGCTGATGGCGGCCTGGCTGCTCTTCGACGCGACGGACGTCATCCTCGGCGGCGCGCTGAAGGGGGCGGGCGACACGAAGTTCGTCATGGGCTGGGCGCTCGTCTGCGCGTTCTTCCTGTGGCTGCCGCTCGTTTTCGTGGTGCGCCACTACCGCAACACGATGCCGGCGCTCTGGGCGACGATGATCGTCTACGTCGTCGTCATCTGCATCGGCTCGACCATCCGCTGGTGCCGCGGCAGGTGGCGTCACATCAGGCTGGTCTGACGGCAGTCCTCCTGTCTTCCGGAAACGGCGGAGTAACTTTTGCTATAATGCGGGGGTGGAGATTCTACTGGCAGAGGACGATCGCATCTTTCGGCAGGCGTTGGCCGGGATGCTGTCGGCGGCGGGCTACGCGGTGAGGACGGCTGCGGATGGCGCGGCGGCGCTTCGGCTTTTCCGCATGAAGCGCCCCGATCTCGTGCTCTTGGACGTGATGATGCCGATTCAGGACGGCTTTTCGACCTGTCGGGAGATTCGGGCGCTCGATCCGGCCGTCCCCGCCCTTTTCCTGACCGCGAAGGATGCGGAGGCAGACGAACTCGCGGGACGGGGACTGGGGGCGGACGACTACATTCCGAAGACCGTTTCCGCCGCCGTCCTGCTGGCACGCCTGGCGGGCGTTCTGCGTCGCGCGGTGCCCGTCGTGGAGTCCCCGGTCTTCAGCTTCGGGGAATGGACCGTCGATCCCCTGCGGCTGCAGATGACGATGGCGCGTGCGCCGGCCGTCGATCTGACCGAGCGCGAACTGGCGCTCTTGCGTCATTTTGCGGATCATCCCGGCGAGATCTTCTCCAAGGATTTTCTGCTGACGCGCTTCTGGGGCGCGTCCACGGACTGCACCGAGGGCGCCGTCAGCACGGCGCTGTGCGCGTTGCGGGGAAAGCTCGGCCCCTCCGCCGACCGTCTGGAGACCGTCTGGGGGCGCGGTGTGCGTTATCGCCCCGATTTTTGATATAATACTTCGACCATGGCAGATAAAATAGCGGTCTATCCGGGGACATTTGATCCGATGACGAAGGGGCACTTCGATCTGATCGTGCGCTCGGCGAAGCTTTACGATCGGCTCATTGTCGCGGTCGCGGCGACGAGCACGAAGAGCGGTGCCATCTTCTCGGCGGAGGACCGCATGGCGATGATCCGCGAGGACGTTGCGCGTGCGGGCGTCACGAACGTCGAGGTCAAGGCGCTTGATACGCTGCTCGTCGAGTTCTGCCGCCGCGAGGGAGTCAGCGTCGTCATCCGCGGTGTGCGCGTCTACAGCGACTTCGAGTACGAGTTCCAGATGGCACTCACCAATCGGCGCATGGCGCCGGAGATCGAGACGCTGTTCATGATGCCGAGCGAGAATCTTGCCTACGTGACCGCTTCAACCGTGCGCGAGATTGCGCGCTACGGCGGGGATACCGCGCCGTTCGTCACGGCGGCGGTGCAGAAGCGGCTGGCGCGGCTGGGAAGTGAACCGAAACAATAACTGAATTCTGAGAAGCTGGAGAAGACTATGAAGATTGCGGATGATATCGTATACATCGGCGTTAACGACCATGAGGTGGATTTCTTCGAGGGGCAATTCGAGGTTCCGCTCGGGATGGCCTATAATTCCTATGTGATCAGGGACGAGAAGATCGCCGTCATGGATACGGTCGATCGGAATTTCGGCGATCCGTGGCTCGCCAATCTGAAGAAGGCGATCGGCGAGGCGCCGGTCGACTATCTCGTCGTCCATCACATGGAGCCCGATCATTCCGCCAATATCGCGAAGTTCGCGGCGGCCTATCCGGCGGCGAAGATCGTCTCCTCGCCCGCCGCGTTCGAGATGATGAAGAACTTCTTCGGCACCGACTACGCCGACCGCCGCGTCGTCGTCAAGGAAGGCGATACGCTCGCCTTGGGTCGGCATACGCTCGCATTCGTCGGGGCACCGATGGTCCACTGGCCCGAGGTGATCGTCTCCTACGATACGACCGACAAGATCCTCTTCTCCGCCGATGGCTTCGGCAAGTTCGGCGCCAATGACGTCGTCGATCCCGAAGGCTGGGACTGCGAGGCGCGCCGCTACTACTTCGGCATCGTCGGCAAGTTCGGTCCGCAGGTCCAGGCGCTTCTGAAGAAGGCGGCGGGGCTTGAGATCAGAACGATCTGCCCGCTTCACGGCCCCGTCCTTTCGACGCCCGAGGAGATCGCCCACGTCGTCCGGCAGTACCTCACCTGGTCGTCCTACGGCATTGAGTCCGAAGGCGTGTGCCTCGCCTACACCTCCGTCTACGGGCACACCCGGGCCGCCGTCGAGAAGTTCGCCGAGATACTGAAGGCGAAGGGTTGCCCGAAGGTGGCGATGGCCGATCTCGTCCGCGACGATATGTACGAGACGATCGAGGACGGTTTCCGCTACGGCCGCCTCGTCCTGGCGACGACGACGTACAACACGGGCATCTTCCCGAAGATGGAGGAGTACATCCGCCACTTGATGCGTCGCCAGTACCAGAACCGCAGGGTCGGTCTTATCGAGAACGGCACGTGGTGCCCGTGCGCGGCGAAGGGCATGCAGGAGCTGCTTGCGACGATGAAGGATGTCACGGTCTGCGACACGGTCGTCACGCTCAAGGGCGCCATGACCGAGGCCGACGTCGCGCAGATGACGAGACTGGCGGACGAAATCCTGGGATAGGGCGAAGAATACAGGCGAATCAAGCGTTGGGCGTGAGTGTAGGAAAGTCCAGGGTTGCGCGGCATGTCGCGGAGCTGCCGAAGAGCGGCATCCGCAAGTTCTTCGACCTTGTCGCGCAGTCGGAGGACGTTATCTCGTTGGGCGTGGGCGAGCCGGATTTCAGCACGCCCTGGCATATTTCGCGCGCGGCGGTGACGTGTCTGGAAGACGGCGGCACCCACTACACCTCGAATCTGGGCACGCCCGCGCTCCGTCAGGCGATTTGCCGCTATCTCGACCGCCGTTTCGCGGTCACCTACGACTGGGCCCGGGAAGTGCTGGTGGTGGTCGGTGTTTCCGAAGCGATCGATCTCGCCATTCGTGCGCTCTGTGCACCGGGTGACGAGGTCCTCTATCACGAGCCCTGCTTCGTCAGCTACTCGGCGGTCATCAAGCTTGCGCATGCCGTGCCCGTGCCCGTAGAGACGCGGGTTGAGGATGCGTTCCGGCTGACGGTCGCCGCGCTGGAGAAGAAGGTGACGCCAAAGACGAAGGCACTGCTTCTCAATTTTCCGTGCAACCCGACGGGGGCGACGCTTGAGCCCGGCGAAATGCGGGAGATTCTGGCGTTCTGCGAGAGACACGACCTCATTCTTCTGGCGGACGAGGTCTATTCCGAACTGAATTATGGGATTGACGACAGCCTTGCGCCGACGGATCAGCCGAAGCTGCCGTCCTTCACCGCCTTCCCCGAATACCGCGACCGCGTCGTTCTCCTCAATGGTTTCTCGAAGAGCTGGGCGATGACGGGCTATCGCCTCGGTTATGCGTGCGGACCGGTCGACATCGTCGACGCGATGATGAAGATTCACCAGTATGGCATCATGTCCGCTCCGACGCTGGCGCAGGCGGCGGGCGTTGAGGCGATGGACTTCGGCGACAGGGATGTCGCCCGTATGCGCCGCGAATACAAGAAACGGCGTGATTTCCTCGTGCCGGCGCTGAATGGAATGGGCCTTAGGACGCTGTTGCCCAAGGGCGCGTTCTATCTTTTCCCCGACATCCGCGCCACGGGGCTTTCCAGCGAGGAGTTCTGCATGAGGCTCCTGAAGGATTTCGGCGTCGCGTGCGTGCCGGGACCCGCCTTTGGCGCCTGCGCCGAGGGCTTCGTCCGCATGAGCTACGCAACATCGCTTGAGAAGCTAAAAGTTGCCGCCGAACGCATCGGCAGAATGATGGCCGCAGGCTGAACGGGTTCCGATTGTCACGCGGACGATAAATGGCGCGGCACTGCCGCGTTGGCCGCGAAAATGGTATAATATGCCCCCAATACGTCGAAACATCGAAGATTGAAAGAATATGGACAGCCACTATGACGCAAAGGCCGCGGAGGCCAAATGGTACGCTTTCTGGGAGAACAACGGGTGCTTCCACGACGAGCCGGGGGACGGCACGCCTTATTCCGTGGTGATTCCGCCGCCGAACGTGACGGGCATTTTGCACATGGGCCATGCGCTCAACCAGACGATCCAGGATATTCTCGTGCGCTGGCACCGCATGCGCGGTGAAAATACGCTGTGGCTGCCGGGCACGGATCACGCCGGCATCGCCACGCAGAACGTCGTCGAGAAGGCGTTGAAGAAAGAGGGCAAGCGTCGGCAGGATCTCGGCCGCGAGAAGTTTCTCGAGCGCGTGTGGGAGTGGAAGCGGGAGTATGGCGGCACGATCGTGCACCAGCAGCGGATGCTCGGCAATTCGACGGATTGGCGCCGCGAACGCTTCACCTTCGACGAGGGCTGCAACCGCGCCGTGCTGAAGGTGTTCAAGCAGCTGTTCGACGAGGGGCTGATCTACAAGGGCAACTATATCGTCAACTGGTGCCCGCGCTGCGGCACGGCGCTCGCGAACGACGAGGTCGAGCACGAGGCCAACCACGGGCACCTGTGGTACGTGCGCTACCCCGTGGCGGGGTCGGCGGCCGGGACGAAGGGTGTGCTCAACACCGACTATATCGTGGTGGCCACGACGCGTCCCGAGACGCTGCCGGGCGATACGGCCGTGGCGGTGAATCCCTCCGACGAGCGTTTCGCCGCCATCGTCGGCAAGAAGGTGATTCTGCCCTTGACGGGGCGCGAGATCCCCGTCATCTCCGACCTTTACGTCGAGAAGGAATTCGGCACGGGCATCGTGAAGATCACGCCCGCGCACGATCCCAACGACTTCCTCGTCGGCAAGCGGCACAACCTGGCCGAAATCAACATCATGAACGGCGACGGGCGCATGAACGAGCTCGCCGGCGCGAAGTATTGCGGAATGGACCGCTTCGAGTGCCGCAAGGCGCTGGTCGCGGATCTCGAGGCGCAGGGCTATCTCGACCACGTCGAAGACTACGACAACCAGGTGGGGCACTGCTACCGCTGCCACGAGATCGTCGAGTCGCGCCTTTCCAAGCAGTGGTTCGTCAAGATGAAGCCGCTCGCCGCGCCGGCGATCGCCGCGGTCAAGTCGGGCGAGGTGAGGTTCGTGCCCGAGCGCTGGTCGAAAATCTATTTCAACTGGATGGAGAATATCCAGGACTGGTGCATTTCGCGCCAGCTCTGGTGGGGCCACCGCATCCCGGCGTGGTATCTCAAGGGCACGGAGAAGGACGAGAACGCGGCGGTGTTCGTCGCCGAAACCCCCGAGGGCGCCTTGCGCCAGGCCCGCGAAAAGCTGGGCCGCGACGAGCTGCGGCTCGACGATCTCGTGCAGGACGAAGACGTGCTCGACACCTGGTTTTCGTCGTGGCTGTGGCCGTTTTCGACCTTGGGCTGGCCCGAGAAGACGGCGGACCTCGACTACTACTATCCCACGGCCGATCTGGTGACGGCGCAGGACATCATCTTCTTCTGGGTGGCGCGCATGATGATGGCGGGCATCCATTTCATGGGCAAGCCGCCGTTCAGGAACATCGTCATCCACGGCATCGTACGCGCGGCCGACGGCTCGAAGATGTCGAAGTCGAAGGGCAATTCGCTCGATCCGCTCGAACTGATCGACATGTATTCGGCCGACGCGCTGCGGTTTTCGATTGCGCTGATCACCTCGCTCGACTGCGACACCAAGGTGAACAAGGAGAAATTCGAAATCGGGCGCAACTTCGCCACGAAAATCTGGAACGCGGCGAAGTTCTTCGACATGAACGCGAAGACGCTGGGCGAATTGCCGGAACTCGGCGCGCTTTCGGCGGCGGAGCTTTCGCCGGACGAAAAGCACATCCTGATGGCGGCGGACAAGGCTTGCCGGCGGCTGAACGAGATCCTCGGCGGCTACCGCATCCAGGACGGGGCGCTGGCGGTCTACGATTTCGTGTGGGATCAGCTTTGCGGCGGCTACGTCGAATACGCCAAAGACGCCAAGAACAAGCCGGTCGCCTTCGCGGTGCTGAAAGACGTTCTCGACAAGGCGCTGCGGCTGCTGCATCCCTACATGCCCTTCGTGACCGAAGAGGTCGCCCACCAGCTGGGCTTCCTCGGCGAGAACGAGTCGATCATGCGCGCGGCCTATCCCCAAGGCTACGGCGCGGCGGAAAAGGCGGCGTGGGGGCTTTCCGAGGAGGTCTACGATTTCGTCAACGCCAAACGCGAGGCGATCACGGCGCTCAGGGCGCTGCGCCACGAATACAAGGTCGCGCCGGGCGCGTTCGTCAAGGTGACGGTCGCGACCGGCGACGAGCGCGCCGCGCGCGAGGCGGAATCGCTCAAGAAGGCCATGCGCGCGCAGACGGTCGAATTCGTCCCGGCCGGCGCCGATCTGCCGATGCCTTCGAAGCTGACCCGCTTCGGAACGGTGTATCTTTCGCTGGAGGGCCTGGTCGACAAGGCGGCCGAGGCGAAGCGCATCGCGGGCGAACTCGCGAAGCTCGAGGGCTTCGTCAAGGGCAAGGAAGCGAAGCTCGGCAACGCGAATTTCGTCGCCCACGCGCCGCAGGCGGTCGTCGAGGAAGAGCGGCGCAAGCTGGCCGAGGCGCAGGAGAAAGTCGCGCAACTCGAAAAGCTTGCCAAGCTCTTCGCCTGAACGCCATGATTTGCTCCATCCGAGGTGAATTGGTCGAGAAGACCCCCGCGCGTGTCGTCCTGGAGGCGGCGGGCGTGGGCTATGAGATCTTCATCCCGTTGTCGACCTACGACCGTCTGCCGCGGACGGGTGCCGAGGCAAGGCTCCTCACATTCCACTGCGTGCGCGAAGACGACGAGATCCTCTTTGGTTTCGCGACATCGGCGGAAAAGGAACTTTTCGTGAAGCTGACGGATGTTCCGGGCGTGGGGCCGAAAGTCGCGCTCTCCGTCCTGTCGGGCGGATCCGTCGGCGAACTTTGTCTTGCGATCGCCGGCGGGAATGCCAAACGGCTGGCGACCATCAGAGGACTCGGCAAGAAGACGGCGGAGAAGATCTGTCTGGAGCTTAAGGACAAGGTCAACGCCATCGAAGCCCTGTCTGCGACGCAGCGCGCGCCAGGCGGGCGGGATGCCGCGGCGCCCGTTCTGCGCGACGCCATCCTGGCGCTGTCGGCCCTTGGCTTCAACGAGGAGACCGCGAATAAGATGGTGAGCGCGGTCATCGCCCAGAATCCTGAGGCGCAGGATGCGGAGACGCTCATCCGTCTGGCGCTGTCCCACAAATAATGACCAGGCCCTGGATGCGATTTCCCCGCGCCGCGCTTTCGGGCGCGTTCTTCGTCTTCTACGGATTTTTCGCGCTTCCCTTTGCCGTCCTGCTGCCGCTTCCATTCGTACCGAAGAGCTGGGGGCGCCGGGGCGTCAGAATTTTCTACCGCCTATTCGTTTGTCTCGCCCGCCTCACCGGCCTCTATACGGTAAACGTCATCTTCCCGCACCAAGCGCCATGTGCCATGCGCCATGCACCAGGCACCCCCATCCCCTCTGGTCGCGTCATCGTCATGAACCATGTCTCGCTCATCGACATCTGTGTTTTGCTGGCGCATCTTCCCGATGCGGTCTGCATTGCCAAAGCCGCCGCGAAGCGCAATCCGTTTCTCTCGGCGGTTGTGCGCAAGCTTTTCATCGCGAATGACAAGAGCGGCGAGGAGATGCTGTCGGAGGCGAAGGACTATCTCGCGCGCGGCATTCATGTCGTCGTCTTCCCGCAGGGAACGCGCAGCGGAACCCTGCTGCGCCGCGGCGCGGCGCGTCTGGCGCTGGCGGCGCGGGCGGAGATCGAAGCCTATCACATCGCCTACGATCCCGTGGTGCTGGCGAAGGGACAGCCCTGGTGGGACGTGGGCGATCGGATCATTCGCATTACGCTCGCGAACCGCGGAAGAATCGCCCCTGAAGGCCCCAATGACCACCGCACGGCCGTGGCGCTTACGGCACGGATTGCTGAAGCAATCGCGTGATTTTCGCGATATGCACGACGAGCTTCGGGTCGAGCGTGCGTTCCAAGAAGGGAATGACCTCATGGCGCACCCGGTTGCGCGCGATGGAGACGTCGTCGTTGGAGGCGTCCTCCCGCCATTCCTCGCCGTATTTGCGGAGGTAGGCCTTGAGTTCCGCATCGCGGCAGCCGAGAAGGGGGCGGACGAACCGAATCGCGCCGACCGTGCTCCGCTCTTTGATCCCCGCGAGTCCTTCGGGACCCGAGGCACGGCGGATGCGCATGAGAAAGGTCTCCGCAACATCATCCATGTGGTGTCCCGTGGCGATGGCATCAAGATGGCAGAGCCGCATCTGTCGGGCGAAGAATGCGAGTCGTACGCGCCGTGCGGCCATTTCCAGCGACTCGCCTTTCTCTTGTACGACCTTCGCATGGTGACCCTTGAAGGGGATTCCGAGGCGCTTCGCGAGATTGCGCACGAAACGATATTCGGCTTTGGACTCCTTGCGGAGCCCGTGATCGACGTGGAGGATGACGAAACGCCGGGCGGCGTTTTTCTTCTTGCCACCCCTAGTCATCAGGAAGGCGAGAGCAACGGAATCGCTTCCGCCGCTGACGGCGAGACCGATTCGGCCGTTGGGCAATATCTTCCGATTGACCTTCATTGTGACGTTCATTATATCAAAATTGCCCATTGAACGCCGCTCGGAAAAATGATATAATCCTCCCCGTTCGTTTGCCGAAGTCCGAGGCGGGCGTAGCTCAATGGCAGAGTTCCAGCCTTCCAAGCTGGCCACGAGGGTTCGATTCCCTTCGCCCGCTCCAAGACTGAGCAAGCCAGGGTGGCGTAATGGCAGCCGCGGCAGACTCAAAATCTGCTATACGTGAGTATGTGCGGGTTCGAGTCCCGCTCCTGGCACCAGCCTTTGTTCCTGCGGGGACTTCGGTCTGGCATGTCCGGCGAGGGAAACGGACGAAGCGGAAGCATATACGGAGAGGTGTCCGAGTGGTTGAAAGTGCCGCCTTGGAAAGGCGGTGTGGGGGCAACTCCACCGGGGGTTCGAATCCCCCCCTCTCCGCCAATTTCGTGCTTGCATTTTGGCCGATATATCAATGATTTCAAGGGTCTGAAGCGTTGCTAGAGGTTGGATTAGTCGCGGTAGAAGGGGATAGAATGCTTCGATTGCACGATTTTTATTGCGAGAATCTTACGAGAAAATCGGTTTTGTGACATGGACTAGCGGCTCTCGATCCGTCGGTTGTCGATGGCGACTAGGCGGATGACTGCGGTGACCATCAGCATCGACCAGAAATCCAGAACCCGACTGTCGCGCATGATGCCGTGGAGGATCCGTACAGTTCGGCTATTGTGGCATCCTTCATTCCAACTCTCCAAATTATTCACATACTCTCTGCACCTCTGCGTCTTTGCGCGAGACAACTACTCTCCCGGCTGTCCATTTTCCCGTCAAAACGAAAGGAGAATATGGAATGGCAAGGGAGAAGGGGACAGGAAGTTTGCAACAGGAAAAATCCGGACGCTGGACGGTCCGCGTCGGAGTCGACGGAAAGCGGCTCAGCCGCTCGGCAAGGACAAAAGACCGGGACAAGGCGGCGGCGTTCCTTGACAGGATGCTCGCGCCGCTCGGACTCGGATCGCGGCGATTGCCGCTCGCGGAGGCATGGCATCACTACGAGATGTCCCCCAACCGCCGCGACCTCGCCAATTCGACGCTCAAGTCGAAGCGGGCGATGTGGATGGTGTTCGCCAGATGGATGGAGCAGAACCATCTCGAGATCGCCGACCTCGCGCAAGTGACGCCGCAGTCAATCGCCGAGTATCTCGCCGAGTTCCGCTGCCACCATTCCGCCAGCACCTACAATGGACACGTCTGCGCCCTGCGGGAGATATTCCGCACCCTCGCGGAAAAGGCAGACGTCGTTTCCGATCCCTGGGCAGATGTGCGGCTCCGGACGGACGACAGCATCAGCCGCCGAGAGCTGACCGCGAACGAGCTGGGGCGGCTCTACGCGGCGGCGGCAAAGCGCGGCTCCGAGTGGCGGATGCTGTTCGTGACTGGCATCTATACCGGGCTTCGCCTCGGCGACTGCTGCTGTCTCGAATGGGGGGAGATCAATCTGGAGCGCTCCGTCATTCAGATCGTCCCGGAGAAGACAAAAAAGCACATGCATGGCATACCGGTCACCATTCCCATCCATCCCCAGCTCCATGCGGAGTTCCGGTTGGCGCTCGAACGCAGGGAGCAGTCGAATGACGAGGTGTCGAAGGATGTCGCCTGCTACGCCAACCCTGGCATCGCCGACCTCTATCTCCACCGCAACTGGCGCATCGACGAGGGACTGCGGCAGATTTTCAAGGCGGCGAACATCTCGATGAACTATCGCATGGAGGGACGGAGACGGAAGGTGGTGACGGCTTCGTTCCATTCCCTGCGGCATTCGTTCGTGTCGTTTGCGGCCAATGCGGGGGTGCCGCTGCCGGTCGTCCAGTCGATTGTCGGCCATACGTCCACCACGATGACGCGCCACTACTACCATGAAAACGAAGCTGCGCTCCGTGCCGCCGTGACGGCGATTCCGTCGCTGGACGCGCTGTGCGCAGGGAATGGGGGGACGGGGAATCGCAGTCGGGAATCGGGACCTGTGCCAATCCCCAACTCCCAAACCGTCGAGCAGCGGCTGCGCCAACTGGAGAAACTGCGGAAGAAAGGCCTGGTGACCGAGGCGGAATACGACGCTGCACGGACAAGGATCCTATCGGGGATCTGACCCTCCCCATCCCCGGCCCCCAATTCCCGATCCCAACATCACTGCACATTACTGCACTTTTACTGCACGACTGTTGGCGCGAAAAACCCTATTTTCGGGGGTTTTACGCCTTTCAGATATTGTGGGCTACGCACAGAAGGTTACGGTGCCGGGGTTCAACTTCGTAATCCCGACCTTTGATGCGGTTGCGGGCGGAGCCGTTAACATTCAGGATATCAAAATCTCCAATGCCACCGACTGGGCGGACAGCATTCAGATTCTCGATGAAGGTGGCTCCACGATTGCAACCTACTTCTACGCTTCGGCTGTGCAGTCCGGCTTCGCCGCCGACGGCTGGCTGGCGGAAGACTTCTCAGATTTGGCTGATGTCTCTTTTGCAAAAGGACAGAGCATTCTCATCGACACGGTCGATGCCTGCGTAATCACTTTCGCCGGCAAGGTATCTTCTGCGGATACCGTAATCGAGACGGTTGCAGGGTTTAACTTCATTGGCAACAATACTCCTGCTGATTTGAACATTCAGGACATTACAATTGTTGGCGGAACCGACTGGGCGGACAGCATTCAGGTTCTCGATGAAGGCGGTTCCACGATTGCAACCTACTTCTACGCTTCAGCTGAGCAGTCCGGCTTCGCCGCCGACGGCTGGCTGGCGGAAGACTTCTCGGATTTGGCTGATATAGTAATCGCGCCTGGCGCGGGGATACTCGTGGACACGGCCGATGTCGCCACGATTACAATCCCGAGCATCGATCTTTGATTTCAAGTGCGTTGCATGGTGTGACGTGCCGGATAAATAAAAAGGAAAAGAAATGAAGAAAATCATACTAATGTGCGTTTCAGTTGCGCTTGCGGCTGCCACGCAAGCTGCGTCCATCAACTGGACGATTACAAACATATATTCCGCATCGGATCCGTCGGCGAAGGTCGGCATCGGTTCGGTAACCGCGTACCTCTTCGTGACGGAAAACACCACGGATGTTTCCGCTGGCATTACCGTCACCACGATGGCTGCGGTGCAGGCGGTTCTTGATTCGGGCGACTTCGCTGGTCTTGATGACCTCATGTCGGCAAAGGCCGCGAACACCACAGCAGGAATAGTTGGCGGAGCGACGGGGCTGACGGACTTTTCGTCGGGCAGTTTGACGGCGTTTGCAGTTCTCGTTGATTCCGATGACAATTATCTTCTGGTCAGCGAGGGTGCGACCAAGTCCGTTACATTCACCTCCGCAACGGGTGCCAAGGCACTTGCCTTCGGAGATCAGACGGCGAATTCCCAGGCCAATTGGGTCGGGGCCGCCGTTCCCGAGCCGACATCAGGACTGCTGATGCTTCTCGGTGTTGCCGGATTGGCTCTCCGCCGCAAACGCGCGTAAGACGCTCCTGTAGCGTTACAGCACGAAAGAAGGCCGTCCTCGAAAGAGGGCGGCCTTCTGCCTTTTACTGCACGACCATCGTCGCGAAAAGCCCTATTTTCGGGGGTTTATGCTTTTCAGATATTGTGGGCTACGCACAGTCGGCACTCAAAGCCGGTGCTACTATGGGAGGTTCCACTT
>JBJEWD010000052.1:0-34482 GCA_051884875.1 Kiritimatiellia bacterium | reverse complement strand
ATGCGCATCACGCAGTCCTGGTCGAGCGCGTTGAAGTGCGAGAAGAACGGCTTCGCGGCCGCGCCGCCGGCCTGGTTCTGGAGAATCGGCGTCTCAACTTCGACGAAGCCCCTGTCCCACAGGTACTTGCGGATCTCCATCAGAAGGCGGCTGCGGGTGAAGAAGCGCTGACGCGACTCGTCGTTCGTCATCAGGTCGATGTAGCGGCGGCGGTAGCGCTCTTCCTGGTCGGCGAGGCCGTGGAACTTCTCCGGCGGCTGTTCGAGCGCCTTCGCAAGCATCGTCCACTCCCTGACGACGAGGGACTTCTCGCCCTTCTGCGTCGTGAAGAGGACACCCTCCGCGCCGATGATGTCGCCGAGATTGAGCAGCTTGAACGCCGCGAATGCGGTTTCGGAAAGCTCGTCCCGCTTGAAGATGAGCTGAAACCGGTCCGTGCCGTCATTCATGGTGCAGAAATTCATCTTGCCCATGCGCCGGATCGTCAGCAGACGTCCCGCCACGCGAACCGGCCTGTTCTCCTCGAACGTCGCCCGGACCTTCGCCAGATCCTCGTGGTCGTACTTGAAACCATAGGGCTCATAGCCCATTTCCCTCAGCGCCCGCATCGACGCCAGACGTTGTTCACGGTATTCGTTCGTTTCCATCTTTCCATCCCCTGGGCGCCGGGCGCCCGGCGCTAATCCCCAAACGTGCAATCGAGCGCGTCTCCGATCATGTCGACCGCATCCTCCAGATCCTCTTCCTTGAGGACGAGCGGCGGCAGGAAACGTACGACGTTGCCGCCGGCCGTCAGCGCCAGAAGCCCCTGTGCCTTGAGTGCCTCGACGACTTCACGGGGGTCTCCGTCAACCACGAGCCCAACGAGCAGCCCCGCGCCGCGGACCTCAAGCAGCTTGTCGTACTTGTCGACGAAGCCCTGGAGCGCTTCCCTGAAGAGCCCGCCGATCTCCGTCGCCTTGGCGAGCAGATCTTCCTTCTCGATAATATCGATGACCGCGAGCGCCGCCGCCGCGGCAACCGGGTTGCCGCCGAACGTCGAGGCGTGCGACCCCACCGTGAAGACGTCGGCGCACCTGGCGTTAGAGACAAGTGCCCCCATCGGAATGCCGTCCGCCAGCGATTTCGCCAGCGTGAAGAGATCGGGCTGCACGCCATAGCCCTGCCAGCCGAACCAGTGGCCCGTGCGCCCCATACCGCACTGCACTTCGTCGCAGATCATGAGGAGATTCTTTTCGTCGCAGAGCGCGCGGACGCCCTCCATGAACTCGGGCGTGGCGGGCATTACGCCGCCCTCACCCTGAACCGCCTCCAGCATGATGGCGACCGTCTTCTCATTGACTGCCGCCTTGACGGACTCGAGGTCGTTGAAGTCGGCGTACGCGAAACCGACGGGGAGCGGATCGTAGCCCTCCTGGCACCAGGCCTGGGCCGTCGCCGCGACCGTCGCGAGCGTACGGCCGTGGAAGCCCTGCCGCATCGTCACGATCTCATAGCGCCCGCCGTTCTGATGGCCCCACTTGCGCGCGAGCTTGATCGCCGCCTCGTTCGCCTCGGCGCCCGAATTGCAGAAGAACGCCTTGCCGCCCAGCCCGGAGAGCGAGACCAGCTTGCGGGCGAGAACCGTCGCCGGCTCGTTGGCGAAGAGATTCGAGCAGTGCGTAAGCCGCGCGGCCTGCGCCTGAATCGCCTCGACGACCTGCGTGCGGCTGTAGCCGACGTTGTGGACGCCGATGCCTGCGGTGAAATCGTAGTAGGTACGACCGTCGACGTCGCGCACGGTCACGCCCTTGCCGCTGGCAAGGACGACCGAAGGGGTGTAAGTGGGCATGACGACCTGCTTGTAGAGGTCCAGCACTTCCTGATTCCTGTTGCTCATTCCGTTATCTCCGTTCCCACGCCATCATGCGTGAATATTTCCAAAAGCAGGGAGTGCGCCATGCGCCCGTCGACCAGGTGGATCTTCCGCACGCCGGCGCGAATCGCATCTTCGCAGCTCTCGATCTTCGGGAGCATCCCCCCCGAAATGACGCCGTCTCTCTTGAGCGTCTCCACCGACTTGAGATGAAGGGTCGACAGGAGCGTATGCGGATCGTCCGGATCCTTCAGAAGGCCTGGTACGTCCGACACCAGCGCGAACTTGCGCACCTTGAGAGCCTTCGCCAGAGCCGCCGCCGCGAAATCGGCATTGACGTTGTAAAGATGATGGTCCTCCTGCCCCGTCGCCAGCGGCGTCACCACGGGGATGATGCCCGCATCGAGCATTTCGTTCACGATGCGCGTATCGACGTGGGCCACTTCGCCAACATAGCCGCGGTCGGGCGTCGTGATCTTCGTCGCCGTGAACATCCAGTTGCCGTGAACCGGGCGCGCATTGACGCCTTTCGCCCGCAGACGGCCGACGAGATCGGTGTTGACGACGTTGTTGAGCGTCCGGCGGACGATTTCCATCGTCGCCTCGTCGGTCACGCGCTGCCCCTCAACGAACCTGGGTTCGTGGCCTGAATCCTGAATCGCCCTGGAAATGGCCTTGCCGCCGCCGTGCACGATGACGACCTTGATGCCGACGGCGCGCATGAAGGCGATGTCGTTCATCAGCGAATCCAGATTCTCGACGACCTCCATCACGGAACCGCCGAGTTTCACGAGCACAACCGACCCCTTGAAGTCAATCACGTAGGGTAGGGCCTCGATCAGAACGGATGCCTTCTCAGAAGCTGTCATACTTTCGTTCATTCTGGAGTAGTATATCATAATTGGCTTATTTCCAGCAACCACATGGAGGCGTCCTACGGCGCGGATTGGCGGCTGGGGCATTTCTGACGCATCGGCCACGCGACGCCCGTCAGGGCGCCATGTAGACCGGCACGTGCGGCTTCTTCTCGGACGAATTGAAGTAATACTCCTGGCAGGTCGCATCCATCACGCTGCGCCACAGGTCGCTCTTGAGCGAGATCATCTGGCGTTCGATGGTCGCAAGCCGAATCGGCACGAGGCAGTAGCTTTCGCCAAGGTTGCCGACGACGCAGTTGGTGCGCCCGCCCATCGCCGCATGCACGGCGTTGCGCGCGAGCATATAGCAGCGGATGGCGTCCGTACCCTGCGCCGGCACGGAGCGAATCGTGTAGCTCGGGTCGAAGTACTTGACCGAACTCTTGATGCCCCGCGCCTTCATGAACTCGGAGATCTTGCGTTTCAGGAATTCGCCGATGTCCTTCTTGAGGACGTTGCCGGAGGCATCGCGACGCTCGGGCTCGCCGAGGATGAGATCCTGCCCCGCGCCTTCGGCGACGACCACGACCGCATGCGTCTTTCCCGCGCGGAAGCGGTTCTCGAGCGCCGTCAGAATGCCGCTCGGCCCCTCCAGCGAGAAGGCCATCTCCGGAATAAGGCAGAAGTTGACGACGGGGTTCGCGATGGATGCGTAGGCGGCGATGAAGCCGGAATCGCGTCCCATCAACTTCACCAGGCCGACGCCGCCCGCCGTACCCTTCGCCTCGACGTGCGCATTGCGGATGACGTTGCCGGCGGCGGCGACCGCCGTTTCGAAGCCGAAGGAACGCCCGATGAAATGCAGGTCGTTGTCGATCGTCTTCGGAATGCCGATGACGGAAATCTTGAGTCCACGCGCCTTGCATTCATCGCTGATGTCGCGCGCGCAGCGGAGCGACCCATCGCCACCGATGCAGAAGAGGATGTTGATGTTCATCCGGACGAGCGTGTCGACGATGATTTCCGTCGGCTGCTGCCCGCGGCTGGAGCCGAGAATCGTGCCGCCGAGCTCGTGGATCGTATCGACGCTGTCCGGATCGAGCATGATCGGTTCGTAGCCGAAATCGGGATTGAGGCCCGCATAGCCATAGCGGATGCCGAAGATCGACTTGACGCCGTAATCGAACGTGAGGATCTCGACGATCCCCTTGATGACGTTGTTGAGGCCGGGACAGAGGCCGCCCGCCGTGACGATGCCCACGCGCGTCCAGCTCGGATCGTGGAAAATCTTCTCCAGCGGTCCCGCCCGCTCAAACGTCGGCGTATGCCCGAGCTTCTCCGCCAGTTCCTTCAGATAGTTCTCGTTCTCGGTAATCAGAATACGCTCGCCGTCCTGGATGAACTCATGGTGGTGAACCGGCGAGGCGATGCGGCACTCGCCCAAGGTCTCGACTTGGCAGGAATACCGGTCGGGGTGGGCGACAATCTTATCAAGCGCAGACATCAGAGACTACTCCTTTCGTATTGCGGAACCCTTATTATAGCAAAATCCCGTACGAAAAACCGACGCGGGTTGCAAACCCGCGTTTTGTCCGAGCTAGAAGCCGGGGAGATTCATCTGACCGGAGACGCAGACCTTACGGCCCTTGGAAAGCGTGTGGTCGGAGGTGTCGTAGACGACGAACTTGATGCCATCAAACCGCCGGGAGAGTTCAGCGCGGATGTAGTTCGACACGCTCTTCACGTTCCCCTTGTCATCGTCCGAAAAGCCGATAGCGACGCTGCGGTCGAGGCCACCCGTCCGCTGGAGCATATGGAAGACGTGCTCCACGAAATCGCGGATGGCGAACTCCTTGGCGAGTTCGGGCTTCGCGGCGGTCGTGGCGACGGCCAGTTTCTCCCGGTAGATCGGATCCTCCACCATGCGCGCCCTGAACCCGCCGTAGGTGACGGCCGAATAGCGGCACATGCTGAGATAGTAGTCCAGCTCCTCCGCATCCGTGCCGAAACCCTCCACCTTGTCGAGCCAGCGGCGGTAGCCGCGCAGATTGGACATCATGGTCTCGCGTTCGAGCGGCGACAGCGCGTTGTCGATGAAGAGCCGCACGGCCGACTCAATCGTCGCGGGGGCGTGTCCGCGCGCCGTCACGATGGCGAAGATCCGCCCTTCGACGAGCGTCTTCTTGAAGGTGTTGTAGCTCGGCGACGGCTTCTCGCCCGCCGACACCCGCGCCAGCGCCGCCAACGTGTCCTCGATGAAATGGTTAGGTTCGCCGTCCTTCTCGGGATCCGCAAAATTACGGAAGGCCGCCGCCCAGCCGCCTTCGGCCGGCGGCCGGTAGTGCGCGGTGTCGGCCCGAACGAGCGCGAACGTCGACGTCGAGAGTTCGACGGGCACCCACGTGCCCTTCGCGTTCAGATGCTCCATCCGAATCTTCGTGGGCATGTGCAGGATGTTGTCATCCCAATCGAAGATGTAGTACTTGAAGTCGCGGTTGCAGACTTCGTCGTTCACGTATGGAATCGGACGCGTCATGCGACATCGGCCTCGAAATCGAAGCCGCAGACCTTCATGAGCTTCACGCGGATGAAGTCGCCAACCGCCGCGCGGCGGGCCTTCGGCGAATCGAGGAGGTAGGTGACGCCATCCACATCGGGTGCCTGCGACGCCATGCGCGCGACGCCCGGCGCCACGACGAGCGCGTCAAACGTCTGGCCGAGCAGACGTGCGGACTTCACCTTCCACAGCCGCGCCGCACCGTCCATCACCGCGCGCGCACGCGCTTCGGCGGTCTTTCGCGGGGGACGCCCCGGCAGCTTCGCGCCCTTCGTGCCCTCCTCGGGCGAATAGGCGAAGGCACCGAGATGGTCGAACTGCATACGCCTCAGGTCAGCGAGCAGAGTCCTGAAGCGCGCGGGCGTCTCGCCCGGGAAACCCGTCATGATCGTCGTCCGGAGCGTAATGCCCGGCACGGCGCGGCGCAGCGCCTCCGCCGCCACGAGCGACGGCCGGATGGCACGCGTGCGGTTCATGTTCGCGAGCACCTCGGGCACGGTGTGCTGCAGCGGCACGTCAACGTATTTGACCGCATGCCGGCCGTGGTTGAGCCAATCGAGAAACGCGTCGGTAATCTCACTCGGATACGAATAGAGAACGCGCACCCAGAACGCACCCGGAAGCCGGTCGAGCGCCCACAGGAGATCCGTCAGCGTGACGCGCGCATCCTTCAGGTCGCAGCCGTAGAGCATCGGATCCTGCGCGACGATGTCGAGTTCGCGGCAACCGCTTTTGAGAAGCGCCTTCGCCTCACGGAGAATCGCCGCCATCGGACGCGAGCGGTATTTGCCGCGGATGTTCGGAATCGCACAGTACGAACACCGGTGCGCACACCCCTCGGCTATCTTGAGGTAGGCAAAGGCCCTGCCGGTGAACCGCAGCTCCGGCATCTTCGGCGCAATCCATTCCTCGGGCACGCCCTGCCAGACGTCGACGCCGGGGAAGCGCGCGCGCGCCTTCGGGTAGCGCTGCGGATAACAGCCCGTGACGACGACCTTGCCGAAGTTGCCATTCGCCTTGAGCTGGAGCGCACGCATGATCTCGGCCTCGGCCTCTTCGCGGGCGGATGCGATGAAGGCGCAGGTGTTGACGATCACGACGTCGGCCCGGTCGGGATCGGGAGACATCACGCAGCCTTGCTTCAGCAGGTTGCCCGCCATGACCTGCAGATCGACGGCATTCTTCGCACAGCCCAAGGAAACGAGCGCCAGTGTTGTCTTGTTCTTTGCCATGGGACGGGCGGCGGGCTTCGGAAACGGCCTAGAACTCGAGAGCTTCGTACATCATGGCGAGGAACTCGCCGTAGTTCATGCGCGTCTGCTCCATCGAATCGCGATCGCGGACCGTAAAGGAGCCGTCCTGAACGGTCTGCGCATCGACCGTGATGCACCACGGCGTTCCCGCCTCGTCCTGACGGCGATAGCGGCGGCCGATGGCACCGGTGACGTCCCACATGCAGTTGACCTTCTTCTGGAGCTTCGTGAAAATTTCGCGCGCGATGCGATCCTGATCGGGATCCTTCTTGATGAGCGGGAAGATCGCGACCTTAATCGGAGCCACCTTCGGCGTGAAGTGCAGCACCGTACGGACATCCTCCTTGCCCTTCTCGTCCGTCAGTTTCTGCTCCTCATACGCCTCGCAGAGCAGGGCCAGCATGAGGCGATCGACGCCCGCCGACGGTTCGATCACGTGCGGCACGTACTTGCCGTCGAAAAGATTGCGGCAGAACGCCTCGGCGCGGGCCGCGAGCGCGGCCTTCTCCGCGTCGTCGAGGACGATCTCCTTGCCCGCCTTGGCGGAGAGCGCCTTCTCGCGGCGTTCGAGCCACGCGACCCGGGTCTTCGCGATGAAGGCGGCCCTCGCCTCGTCGGACAGCCTCTTGCACGCCTGCTTGAGCGGATCGTCGAAGACGGTCTGCGGCACCTTGGAGTGCATCTGGTGCTGCATGAGGTCGAAGTCGCTGCGCGCAGCGATGCCTTCGAGCTCCTGACGGCCGAACGGGAAATCGTACTCGATATCCACGCACGCCCGGGCGTAGTGGGCGAGTTCGTCCGGCTTCTGCCAGTATTCGACGAACGTCGCAGGCGGGAGGCCGACGGCGGCCAGGAATTTCTTGCGTTGCTCGACCCAGTACTTGTGCCAGACCTCCCATCCCCAGTCGTCCTGAACGGGACCGTTGAGATCGGGGTTGTCCGCGAGCGTCACGACCTTGCCGTACTGCAGTTCGATCGCCTCGTCCGGACGGATGAAGAACTCAAGCTCCATCTGCTCGAATTCGCGCGAACGGAACGTGTAGTTGCGCGGCGTCACTTCGTTGCGGAAGCTCTTGCCCATCTGCGCGATGCCGTACGGAACGGCCATGCGCGAGGTCGCGGTGACATTCAGGAACTGTGCGAAGATCGCCTGGGCGGTCTCGGGCCGAAGGTACGCGACGTTGGACGGATCGTCGATCGGACCGACCACCGTCTTGAACATCAGATTGAACGGCTTCGGCTCGGTGAGCGCGCCACCGCAGTAGGGGCAGAAGAAGTCGCTGCCGGCCGCCTTGGGCTGGGGCTTCTTCTTCTGGTCTGCATAGATGTCCTTGACCTGATCGGCGCGCATGAGCTTCTTGCAATCCTTGCACATCGTCATCGGATCGGCGAACGTATCCAGATGGCCCGAGGCCTTCCAGATCTTCGGATGCATGATGATCGTCGCATCCAGGCCAACGACATCTTCGCGGCCTCGGACCGTGAACTGCCACCACGCCTGCTTCACGTTCTGCTTGAGTTCGCACCCAAGGGGGCCGTAATCCCAGAAACCGGGTATGCCGCCGTAGATTTCAGAGGAATGATAGATAAAGCCGCGGCGCTTGCACAAAGCGGCCAGAGGATCGAGCGATGACTTGTTCTCTTCTGCCATGACCTGTATCTCAGTAGAAATTGCCGTAGGACCGGATCTTCGCATAGCGCCGATTGACGAGATCGTCGGGCGAGAGCGACTTCAGCTCCTTCAGCGCCGCCAGAATCGCCTTCTTGACGTTTGCGCAGGCCGCTTTCTGGTTCTTCTGCGCGCCACCCGCCGGCTCCGGTACGATGGCGTCGATCGCGCCGAGTTTCAGAAGATCCGGCGCCGTGATCTTAAGCGCAGCGGCGGCCTCGGGGGCCTTCGTACCATCGCGCCACAGAATACCCGCGCAGCCCTCGGGGGAGATGACGGAATAGACCGCGTTCTCCATCATGAGAACCGTATCGCCGACGGCAATTGCGAGCGCACCGCCCGAGCCGCCTTCGCCGGTGATAACGACGACGATCGGCGTCCTGAGCCCGGAGAAGAGTTCGAGGGACTTCGCAATCGCCTCGGCCTGCCCGCGCTCCTCCGCCTCGCGCCCCGGATAGGCTCCGGGCGTATCGACGAATGTCACGATCGGGTTGTGGAAGCGCTCGGCGAGCTTGCCGAGGCGCATCGCCTTGCGGTAGCCATCGGGGTTCACCATGCCGAAGTTCGAGGCCATGTTCTCCTCGACCGTCGCGCCCTTGTTGTGCCCGAGGATGAGCACCCTCTCGGCGCCGATCATACCGAACCCCGCAACCATGCCCGCATCGTCGTTCACGAGGCGGTCGCCGTGCAGCTCTTCGAAATCGGAGCAGATGAAGCGAATGAAATCGCGCACGTGCGGACGCTTGGCGTCACGTGCGATCTTGACCTTGTCCCACGCGGTAAGGGCCGCATCCTTCTTGGCGGCCTTCGCCGCGTCCTTCTTGACAGTCTTTTCGGTAGCCATAATCAGAACCCCCAGAAATTAAGCATCTTGGCGAGAAACGCCTTCATGTCCTTGCGCGCGACAATCCGGTCGATGAAGCCGTGCTTCTCCAGGAACTCGGAGGTCTGGAAATCGTCGGGCAGCTTCTGATGGATCGTGTTCTCGATCACGCGGCGTCCCGCGAAGCCGATGAGGGCCTTGGGCTCGGTGATGTTGATATCACCCAGCATCGCGAACGACGCGCTGACGCCACCCGTCGTCGGATCGGTGCAGACGCTGATGTAGGGCAGCCCTGCAGCCTTCAGCCGGCCGATGGCGGCGGAGGTCTTCGTCATCTGCATGAGCGAGAGGATGCCCTCGTGCATACGCGCACCGCCGGACGCGCAGAAGAGGACGAGCGGACGGCGCTCGGCGATGGCCTGCTCGCACGCGCGGGCGATGCGCTCGCCCGTGCCGGTGCCGAGGCTCGCGCCCATGAACGCGAAGTCCATGACGCCCAGCATCGCCTTATGGCCCGCGATGTCGCAGGTACCGACGACAATGGACTCGGTCTCGCCGAGTTTGGCGATCGTCGCCTCGACCTTGGCCTTGTAGTCGCCCGATGCGTCCTTGAACCGGAGATGGTCGGAATACGACACCTCGCGGAAGACTTCATTGAACGTCCCCGCGTCCGCCACCTGCGCGATGCGCTCGCGCGCCGTCAGGCGACCGTGGTAGTCGCACTTCGGGCAGATGTTGTTGTTGGCCTTCCACACCGCCTTGGGCATATGGCTCTTGCACTTGGGGCAAATGGCCCAGAGCGCCTTGGCCGGAGGGATCTTCGGCTTCTCGGTCTTGGGTTCAAACCAGCTCATGATGCTATCTCCTTGGTATCGAAATCAAATTACATCGGCATGTAGACGATGCCGTAGATCGTCGCCGGCTCGGCACCGCAGGCGCGGACAGCATGGCTCACCACGCTGTTGTAGTAGGCCGAGTCGCCCGGCTTGAGGATATGCTTCTCGTCGCCATAGGCGAGCTCGACTTCACCCTTCGCGCAGATCAGCAGCTCCTCGCCCTCGTGGGAAGACGTCTTCTCCTCGGCCAGCGGCGGCAGTTCGATGAGGAACGGATCCATGCTACGGTCGGGCTTTCCGAGCGCGAGGGACCGGTACCGGTAGCTGCGGCCCTCCTCCGCCGCCTTGCCGCCAATCGCACCGGCGGCGAGATCGGCCGCGCGCGTGATGACGGGATCGGGCTTGAACTGATCGTCCATGAACGTCCCGAGACGCTGCCCCAGCGCCCGTGCGAGCTTCGTCAGCACGCCGAGCGACGGCAGTGTTTCGCCCTTCTCCATCGAGACGACGGCGGCCTCGGAAATCCCGCAACGCGCCGCCAGCGCCACCGGAGTCAGCTCCAGCTTCTCGCGGTACGTTCTGATGCGCGCGCCAACCTTATTTTCAAATGCCATGCAACACCTTTCCTTATGGGGTTGATATTATATCAAAAACCGAGGCGCCCTGGCTCTACTTCGTGGAAATCGGCACACCGCCCGCCTAAAGCAGGATGTTGAGCATCGCGCAGACGAGCTGGCCGGATTTGAGCAGGGACGCGTCGGAAATCTTGTCAACGGTATCCTGTTCGGTGTGCCAGTAGTCGTTGAGGCCGGGCGCGCTGCCGTAGTCGAAATCAATGAGCGTAATCGCCTTGAACCCTTCGTCCATGAAGGCGACGTGATCGTCCTTGACCATATCCTCGACATCTGATACCAGATCCTCAAGGCCGGCCTGCTTCGCCGCAAAATGCGCGATCTTCCGCAGCGCGGGCGAGGTATTTCGCGGGAGCGTGATGGCGAGATCCTTGTCGCCGAGCATATCGAGACAGATGACGGCCCGAACCTTGCGCCCCGAGGCCTTGAGCTGCGCGGCGGCCCGCCGCGAACCCCAGAAGCCGTCGTTCGCGCCGTACGATTCCATGCATTCCTCGCCATCCGTCCACAGCAGCATCACGTTGCCGCGCGGCGTACGCCAGTCCGCCAGCACGTTGGCAAGCCCCACGAGAAGTCCCACCGTGCTCGCCCCGTCGTTAGCACCCGGGCACTTCACCCCCGGTTTGGTGTCGTAGTGCGAGAGGACGACGACCCACTCCGCCTCGGCGTTCGTGCAGAACTCGGCCCTGAGGTTGGTGAACGTCCGCTCGCCCTTCGGCGTCTTGTCCACAAAACGGTCGAGATAGACATCGCCACCGACGGCGCTGGCGCTGTCCAGAATGAAGTTCGCCGCCATGCGTCCGCGCACCGTCCCCGCATCGCGCGGCGTACACTTGGCCACGAAATCGCGCGCCGTCCGCTCCGCCAACTTCGCATCCGCCGGCGTAAAGGCCAGCGCCGCCGCCAGAATCGCCCCGGACACCATCATCACTCGACCTCGACGCCAATCATCCGAAGCACGCGGTCGAGCTCGTCATTGTCGAAGAAGTCGATCTCGAGGACGCCCTTCGTGTGGCGGCCGTTGGCGTGGGTAACCCCACTCGTCAGCCGCACTGCGCAACCAAGGTGGCGTTTGAGCCGGTCGGCCAGCGACTTGACGTAGCCTTCGGGCATATCAGGCGTGCCGCGCGGCTTCTCGGCAACCGGTTCGCGCAGACGCGCGATCTTCTTTTCGAGGGCGCGTACGGACAGCTGCTCGTTCACGCACTCGCGCGCGAGCAGAATGCGCTCCTTCTCCTCGTCGACGGAAAGGAGCACCTTCGCATGCCCCACGGAAAGAAGCTTCGTCTGGACGAGCGCTTTGACTTCATCGGGGAGCTCGAGAAGACGGACGGCATTCGCGACCGTCGCCCGCCCTTTGCCGACGCGCTCGGCGACATCCGCCTGCGTGAGGTTGAAGCGATCCTGCAGCGTCTTGTAGCTTTCGGCCTCTTCGATCGGGTTGAGATCCTCGCGCTGGAGGTTCTCCGTCGTCGTCATCGCCGCAGCCGTCAGATCGTCCGCCTCGATAAGCGTGACGCGGATTTTCTTCCAGCCCGCCAGAAGCGCCGCCCGCAGCCGGCGTTCGCCCGCGATGAGTTCGTACTTCCCCGCGCCGTTCCGGCGCACGGTCGGCGGCTGTACGAGGCCGTTGTTCTTCAGCGACTCGGCAAGTTCCGTCAGCTCGTCGTCCTTGAAGTCCTTGCGCGGCTGGTAGGGACTGCGCGCGATATCGAGGATTGGCAGCTCGAGCGGCGCGCCAGGTTCGGACGCCGACGCGGGCGCTTTGACGGCGACGGCCGGCGACGCGAGGGCGGCGTCCGTCACGGTCTTGGACGGGATCAGCGAATCGAGACCGCGCCCGAGGCCATGCCGCTTTTCAACACGCACGGGAGCCTTTTGGGCTCCCGTCGCCTTCTTGAGAAAAGAAGTGTTCTTCTGTGCCATCTCGGAATCAGAAGTGACCGTTCACCAGCGGCAGAACCTTGATCTGGTTGGACATGATGATGTTCACGAGACCGATCTGGAAGCCGTTCGGGCAGAAGTCCGCATAGTTGACGAGCGCGACCTGACAGCCGTGGAGCTCGTCGGTCATGTTGAAAAGGCCCGCGAACTGAAGGCCGTAGGCCGTCTTCGCGAGGTTGGCGATACCCGCCATCGTGGCACCGTAGCTCTCGACCGCCGTGACATTGGCCAGACCGCTGATCTGCAGACCGCAGATATTGTGCTGAGCCGAACCGAGGAAGTGGACGTCGAGACCGTTGATCGTGTTGCGCAGACCGATGAGGCCGGCATCCACGCCGTAGACCGTCCGCGCACACATGTTGAGGCCGAGCGTCGCTCGAAAACCGTAGACATCCTTGCACGCGAGGTTGAAGAGCGCACTGACCGTCAGACCGATGTTGTCTTCACGCACCGCCGTCGCAAAACCGCCGACGTCGAGGCCGTACACCTTCGGCGCATCGGAATAGAAGACGTTCAGATCGAGGCCGAAGACATCCCAGCGGTTGAGTCCCCAGGGCAGCTGGACCGGCGTCGCAAGGCCGACCGCAATGGGCGTCCATCCAATGGCGCCTTCGCCCACCGTCTCGTTTTCCTCTGCGTATGCGGGCACCATCGCCGCGAGGGCGAGGGACGCAATTCCGACCTTGAACATATGCTTCATAGTCTCCTGTCTTTCCTTTTAATGGTGTTAAATCGTCGGCGGGTATTTTATACTTTCTCAACCGCAGAAGTCAAGCCCCGCATGTATTTTGCACGCACCTTCAGAAAGACGAGCCCCGTCAGCGGAACAGTCAGGAGGTAGAGCGCGCCAAGGATGCCCAGCGTCAGCCAGAGATCCCAGAAAAGACACGCGATCAGCAGCATCGCGAAGGCCATGACCGGCAGCCGTGCCCGCTTGCTAACATGCACCGCCTTGAGCGAAATCGTCGGCAGGCGCGAAGCCATGAGCGCTCCCACGAAAAGGAGCATCACCATGCCGAAAACGGGACTGCGGATCACCTCCGCCGCGCCCGGAACGTCCTGCAGATGGAGGAACGGCGCCTTTTCGATGAGCAGGTACGGGGTCAGCACCATCCAGCAGCCGCCCGGCGCCGGCACGCCCGTGAAGAAATTCTTCCAGTACGGAACCGGATCCTGCTCGAGCATCGTATTGAAACGCGCCAGACGAAAGCAGTTGCACATCGCGTAGAAGAGCGCGCAACCGAGAACCGCCCGAACCATCGCCGGATGGGTGATCGCCGCCGTCTCGGCCCCGAAGGTCTTGCCCGTCAGCCAGAAGTACATGAACATCGCCGGCGCCACGCCGAAATTGACGAAGTCGGCAAGCGAATCGAGTTCGGCCCCCAGCTTCGAACTGGCCTTCAGAAGCCGCGCAATGCGACCGTCCATGCCATCGCAGACGCAGGCGACCAGCAGGGCGACGAGCGCTTCGGAGAAACGCCCGTCGCTGGACAGCGAAATGGAGGTGATGCCGGCGCACGCCGCCAACGACGTCACCATGTTGGGGACGAGGTTGCGCAACGGGACGGCCTGTCGGGATGCATGCGCGCGGCGACGGCGCCCCCTGAAACGGAATCTGCTCATTTTAACTTACCGAAATCCGGATGCCGCCCGGCGCCGGCGCATTGTCCGGACGGGGGGACGGTTTCGGACCATTCTTGCGGGGCGGGCCAATGAGCGCACCAAGGACGCGACCGAGCGTTTTCGGCGCCTGTTCGACGAAGCATTCCTCGCGCAGCTCCTCGAGGACGCGGTTGATGACGTCCTCCCCCAGTTCGCGGTGGGCGTTCTCGCGACCGCGATACTGAAGGGTCAGCTTGACCTTGCAGCCTTCCTTGATGAATCCGCGAATCTGGTTGAGCTTGTAGTTGAAGTCATTCGTATCGGTGCCGGGATGGAACTTCACCTCCTTCACCTTCTGCACCTTCTGGGCCTTGCGGGCCTGCTTGGCCTTGATGGACTCCTCGTACTTGAACTTCCCGTAGTCCATGATCTTGCAGACCGGCGGAACGGCATTCGGCGTGATCTCGACGAGATCGAGGCCGCGATCCTCCGCCAACCGCTGCGCATCGCGCGTCGCCATGACGCCGAGCATGTTTCCCATAGCATCAAGAACGCGAACGGACGGCACGCGAATCTTGTAGTTTACACGAGTGAACTGTGCGATAACCCACCTCTTTGCTTGTTGTTGACGATTTGTTTATTTTACCAAAGATTTGACGCGATTGACAAGAGCACCCCTACGCGCGCTTGACGCGCTTCAGCACCGTCACCGTGCGGGCGGGGAGATACAGCTTGAGCTGCTGGACGAGTTCCGCCCCCGCCGCAACGAGCGCCGGCTCGTAGCGCTGTCCGGCGGCGATGCGCCCCTGCCCGCCGAAACGCACCTCGTCGGAATCGAAGAGATGCATCCATTGCGTCGCCGGCGGCACGGTCACGCCGTAGTCCGTAAACGATTTCGTCGGATTGAAGTTGAAGACGAACATCAGCTCGCCGCGGATGAACGCCAGCACCTTGTCAGGCTCGTTCGCGAGGAGTTTGATCGGCCGGAGGAACTTGCCGCGTCCGCCCGCCCGGAGACCCTTCGCCAGCTCCGCGAGCATCGTCTCGTCGAAATCGCCAAGCGCCTTGAAGCGCAGGTCGGGATCATCGCGGAGCGACCACTGGCGCCGCGCATGGTGATAGCTCCAGCCGTTGCCCTCCCGCGGGAAATCGATCCATTCGGGATGACCGAACTCGTTGCCCATGAAGTTGAGATACGCGCCGCCGTTGAGCGCACAGGTGGCGAGGCGCGCCATCTTATGGAGGGCGATCGCCCGCTCGACCTCGAGCCCGTGCTGATCCTTGCCCATGCCCCAGTAGATCGCGGCATCGGCGAGTGTGAAGAAGAACGTCTTGCCGCCAACGAGCGCCTGGTCGTGGGATTCGACATAACTGACGACCCGCTCCTCCGCACGCTTGTTCGTCAGCTCCCAGAAGAGTCCGCCCATCGGCCAGTCGTCGTCGCGGCACGTCTCCGCCAGCCGGAACCAGAAATCGGGCTCGCCCATCGCCATGCGGTAGTCGAAGCCCATGCCGCAGTCCTTCACCGGCGCCGCACAGCCCGGCATTCCCGAAACGTCCTCGGCGATGGTAATCGCCTCGGGATTCGTCTCGTGGATGACGCGGTTGGCGAGGTTGAGATAGCACCATGCGTCGTCATCCATCGAACCGTTGAAGTACATGCCGTAGTTCGTGAACGCATCGCCCAGACCGTGGTCCCAGAACAGCATCGAGGTGACGCCGTCGAAGCGATAGCCATCGAAGCGGTACTCCTCCAGCCAGAAACGGCAGTTCGAGAGAAGGAAGTGCAGCACGTTCGTCTTGCCGTAGTCGAAGCAGCGGCTGTCCCACGCCGCGTGCCAGCCCTTCGCCCCCGCGTGGAAGTACTGGTAGTCGGTGCCGTCGAAGCGGGAGAGCCCGTCGCGTTCGTTCTTGACCGCGTGCGAATGGACGAGATCCATGATTACCCGCAGACCCATCCCGTGCGCCGTGTCGATGAGCGACTTCAGCTCGTTCGGCGTGCCGAAGCGCGACGAGGCCGCGAAAAAGGAGCTCACGTGGTAGCCGAAGCTGCCGTAGTACGGATGCTCCATGATCGCCATTAACTGCACCGTATTGTAGCCGGCCCGCTTGATGCGCGGGAGGACGTCGTCGCGGAACGCCGTGTAGGAGGCGACCTTCTCGTCCTCCGAACCCATGCCCACGTGCGCCTCGTAGATGAACGGCACGGCGGGCCGCTTCGGCGCCGCGTGCCGCCAGACGTACGGCTCCTTCGGCTCGTAGACCTGCGCGCAGAAGAGCTTGCTCTGCGGATCCTGGCGGACGTACCGCGCATAGGCGGGGATGCGTTCGCCATGTCCCCCTTCCCAGCGTATCTCCAGCCGGTAGTTGTCGCCGTGGCGGATGAGGTCGGGCGCCACATCGCACCCCCAGGTGTCGGATCCGGGGATGCGGAAGCACTCGAAACGCGGATCGATCTTCCAGGCCGAGAAATCGCCCACGAGCCACATCGACGTGGCGTTCGGCGCCCACTCGCGGAAACTCCACCCCTTCTCCGTGCGGTGGAGCCCGTAGAAATGATGCGCCGCCGCCCACGCGGCAAGGGACGTCTTGCCGCCCGTGAGCTCTTTCGCGCGGCGGCGCGCATGCTCGGCGCGCCCGCGAATCGCCTTTTCAAACGGTTTGAGATAGTCGTCGTCCAGTAGACGTGCCATGCGGCAATCCTCCCTTTCGAATGGTTAGCCTTCGACCGTCTGGCGCTTCACCAGCGGACGATTGAGCATCTTCTCGTACAGCTTGATGTACTCCTTTGCGCATTCCGTGTGGTTGAAGCGGTTGAGCGACTCGACCATGATGCGCTTGATTTCGCGTTCGCGCACCTCGCGCGGCTGGAGATAGAACTCCATCGCCCGCTCCATCGCCCACATGAGACCGCCCGCATCGTAGGTGTCGAAACGGAAGCCGTTGCCCGTCGAGGCGTTCCAGTCGAGCGGATCGACCGTATCGTGGAGACCGCCCGTGTTGTGCGCAATCGCGAGCGACCCGTAGATCGGAGCCTGCATCTGCGGCAGTCCGCACGGCTCGAACAGCGAAGGCATGAGAGTGAAGTCCGACGCCGCGAAGCCGAGCTGCGAAAGGCGGCCGTCGAAGTTGCGCACCGCGAGGCGGTCGGAAATGCCGTGAAAGGACTGGATGTCCCAGAACGGCTGCTGATAGGGGCCGTTCGCGATGACCGCAAGCTGCGCGCCCTGCTCATGGTAGCGCTCCAGAAAGCGGTACGTGATGTCGGTCAGAAGCTGCGGACCCTTCTGCACCGGATCGAGACGGCTCGGCCAGAAGAACAGCGGCGCATCCGCATTCTCCTCCAGGCCGAGGGCGTGCTGGAGCGCGAGCTTGTTCTGCCGCTTCATCTCCCAGTGGTTGTCGGGACCGTACTTGAACGGGATCTTGTCATCCGTCACCGGATTGTCGGCCGCATCGGGGGCGTTGAGAATACCCGCCGCGCAGCCCGCGTTGTACTTGCCGCGCATCTCGTTGCGAATCGAATCCGGCACGAACGCATGCCAGCCGTTCACGATTTCGGAAAGGAACGTCGGCGACACGGTGTTGATGAAGTGCGCGGCAAAGCAGCCCGACGCCTGGAGGTCGATCGGATTGTTGTTGCGCGACTCCTCGTAGCTGTACGGCGGATAGCTGTAGTAGAGGTTGCTCCAGAACTCCGCCGCGTCAATGCCCGCATCCTCGACCTGGGCGAGGGTGAGCTTCTGGGTGTGGATGTTGTGGACCGTAAAGAGGCACGGGATGCCCATGCGGCGCGCCGCCGCGGGAATAAGCCCCGTCATCCAGTCGTTGCAGTGGATGAGGTCAGGCTCCACGCGCGGAATGATGTTGTTGATCACCTCGCGCTGAAACGCAAGCGCGAGCTTGAGGTTGCCGTCGCCGCGGTCATAGACCGTGTCGCGGTAGTAGAAGCAGCGGTCTTCGGCGAGATGGATGCGCTCGTCGGAGAGATGGCTCTTGTACTTGCGCAGTTCATCGCTGACGAGCTGCGCCGTCTCGATGTGGAACATGCGGCGATAGTGCGGCAGCGCGACGTGGATGTCGGCGCCCAGCTCGTACAAGGCCTGGGTAAGCGACGCGGAGACGTCGGCCATGCCGCCCGCCTTCGCAGACATCTTGTTCGCCAGGTTGCCCATGCCCTCCGGCAGATACGTGATCTCCGGCGTGACAATCAGGATTCTCGGATTCTTTACATTCGGTTTCTCTTTGGCCATAGCAGGTAACGCTCCCGTTGATGTTGACTGTATTATAGCACAGATGCAACAATTCGGCTAGGGATATTTAATGCGGAGAGAAAATAGGTCGCAAACGGGCATCCTCCGCCCGGAAAAACAGGCAGGGGCACCCTTTCGGATGCCCCTCTCCGCCGTGCCCGCGGCCCGTCGCAAGTCCCTTGCGGGTCTGCGAACCCTACACGATGACGGCGAGAACCCGCCCCTTCGTCACGGGCGTGCCGTGCGCTACCAGGAACGAAATCTTGCCGGCAGCCGCGGCCTTGATCGGGTTGAAGAGCTTCATCGCTTCGACGACGCATACCGCATCGCCCGCCTTGACCGCCGCGCCCTCGACCGCCATCTCGGGCTTGCCGGGCGCATCGCTGCGATAGAACGTGCCGTTCAGCGGTGCGACGACCGGCGTTCCCGCCGGAGGTTGAGCCGCAGAGGCGTCGGGCTGTTGGACGGCCTTGCCCGCCGCCACCGGAGCCGCCGTCGCGACCTTCGCCTCCTCGACGTCCGCCGGAATCGGCTCGCGCGTGGCCGGATCCGCCGCGCGCCATCTGAAGTAGCCGAGCGCGACCTCCGGGAAGAGCGCATAGGAGAGGATGTCCTCCTCGGCCTGCATGAGACCGACGGGAATCGCATCCGCCGCCGCCGCGAGACCGGGCTTCAGGAGATCCGCCGGACGGCACGTGATCGGCTTCAGCCCGCCGCAGAGAAGCTTGCGGAGCTTCGGCGCGATCGGCGCCGGAGTCTCGCCATAGTAGCCCGCCGCATAGCGCTTCGTCTCATCCGTGATCATCGAGAAGCGCTTGCCCGAAAGGACGTTCAGCACGCTCTGCACGCCGACGATCTGGGAGGTCGGGGTCACGAGCGGCGGATAGCCCATGTCGGCGCGGGTCTTCGGCAGCTCGGCAAGCACTTCATCCAGCCGGTCGAGCGCCCCCTGCTGTTCGAGCTGGCTGCGCAGGTTGGAAATCATGCCGCCAGGAATCGCATGCACCAGGACGCCCGCGTCGACCGCCTCGACCTTCGCGGCGGACGTCGGCTGGCGCTTCGCCTTAAGATCCTTGAAATAGGCGTTGATCTTCGTCAGGCGCGCGGTATCCAGCCCCGTATCGAACCCGACGGACTCGAGCACGGCCTTGATCGTCTCGGTCGGCGGCTGGGACGAGAACGACGACAGCGTCGAAATCGCGCAGTCGACGCAGCCCGCGCCGGCCTCGACGGCCGCCTGGTACATCGCGACGGCGAGACCGCCCGTCATGTGCGAGTGAATCTGAATCGGCATCTCGGGGAGCACCTTCTTGAGCGCACCGACGAGTTCACGCGCCTGACCCGGGGTCATGATGCCCGCCATGTCCTTGATGCACAGTGAATCGATGCCCATCGCCTCCTGACGCTTGGCGAGCTTCACGAAACTCTCGACCGTGTGGACGGGCGAAGTGGTGAAGGAGATCGTGCCCTGCGCATGGCCGCCGTACTTCTTGACGCACGAAATCGCCTGCTCGAGGTTGCGCGGATCGTTCAAAGCGTCGAACACGCGGAAAATGTCCATGCCGTTCTCGCACGCGAGCGCCGTGAAACGATCGACGATATCATCCGGGTAGTGCTTGTAGCCGAGAATGTTCTGCCCGCGGAAAAGCATCTGCAGCGGCGTCTTCCGGCAGACCTTCTTGATTTGCCGCAGACGCTCCCACGGATTCTCACGCAGGAAGCGCATGCAGACGTCGAACGTCGCGCCGCCCCAGCACTCCAGCGAGTAGTAGCCCGCGTTGTCGATTTCCTCGGCGATTTTGAGGATATCGTCCGTACGCATGCGCGTCGCCCAAAGGGACTGGTGCGCGTCACGCAGCGTGGTGTCGGTAATGCGGATCTTGGTCTTCATATCTTTCACGAAGTTCTCCGTTCAATTTGACAATCTACCGTCAGTAGTTTTGGATTGAGTGCTATTGTATCATAATAGGGCGCGCAGTGCCTAGTGCCTGTTGGATGGCGCGTAGGGGGAATCGTGCCGGCGGCGTGAACGAAAGCACCGTCTACGCAAGGACGGATGCGGTCGGGACTACATGCAGCGAAAGAAGCCGCAATTCGACGTGCGGGCCGCCGTAATCCGAAATCTCCGCCGTGAACATGAGATCGTGGGGACTGGCGGCTTCCGCGCGAAGCCGTTCGACGAGCGCGCCATGATGCCACCAGACCGCCCGGGGAAGATCACGCCCCCGCAACGATATCTGCAGATGCCTGCCCTCCGCCCCCAGCGGACGCACATCGGCGAGATAGACGTTGCGCAAAACGAAGACAGGCTCGGGATTGCCTTCGCCAAATGGCTCCATCCGGTTCAGCCAACTCACGAAGTCGAACGAAAGATCCGCACCTGAAACACACGCATCGAACATCTCGACCCCGGCGTGCGCTGCGCCGGAGGAAGCCGCCTGGCGCGCACAGGCCGCGCAGAAAAGCGCGCGAAAACGATCGATCTGCCCTTCACGGACGGAGAATCCGCCGGCCGCAGCGTGCCCGCCGAATCGATCAAGCGCCACCGCCGAAGCCTCAAAGGCATCGCGCACATTGTATCCCGCCGGCGCACGTGCGGATCCGTGCCCGCCGACGACGACGCAGACGGGGACTTGTCCCTCGGGCGCCAGCTTCTCCAATACGCGCGATGCGACGATACCGGCGACGCCCTGATGGCCGTCAACGAGGTCGATGACCTGGGCCGGCGCCCCGGGAACGACCTGCGCAAGCGCCCGTTCCGTCATCGCCTGTTCGATCGTCTTGCGCGTGGCATTGTGCACGTCGACGCGCCGCGCCAGTTCGCGCGCCCTCTCGCGATCGCTGGCGAGCACGAGATCAAGCGCCTCGCAGCCGCTGGCGATACGCCCCGCCGCATTGATCCGCGGCCCGATGAGAAAACCGAAGTCCCTGGACGTCAGGGTCGTCGTCCCCGTGCGCGACGCGCGTTCGTAGAGTTCCCGCAGCCCCAACGGCGCCCATTTGCGGAAACGGCGCAACGCCTCGGCAACCAGAATGCGGTTCTGTCCAAGAATCGGCATGATGTCCGTCACCGTCGCAAGCCCCGCCAGGACCAGCATGGGACCACCGACGTTGGGGCCGCGGTAAAGGCCGAGGTCCTTGGCGTGCCTAATGAGCGCATTCGCCAGCATGAAGGCGACGCCCGCGCCGCAGAGCCCCTCCAGATGCGCGGGCGCGGCAACCTTCGGATTGACGATCAGGCAATCCGGTTTCTCGTCGCCCGCCAGATGGTGGTCCGTGACGATGACCTCGACGCCGCTCGCCTTGAGCGCGGCGATGCAATCGACCGAATTGATGCCGTTATCGACCGTCACGACCAGCGCGACATTCGGCTCGTCCGCCCGCATACGGGCGACGGAAGCCGCGCTCATCCCATAGCCTTCGGTCAGCCGGTCGGGCAGGAAACGGCCGCAGACCCCGGGTGCGAGCGCCTCGAGGGCGGCGTAGAGAATCGCCGTGGCGCAGACGCCATCGCAATCATAGTCGCCGAACACGACGATGCGCCTGCGCGCCCGCACGAAGTCGAGTATCCGCTCCGCCGCCGCCTCAACCTGCGGCAGTTCTCCGGGTGCGGCCAGGCCCTCCAGCGTAGGATTGAGATAGTCCCCGAGCGTGGCGGGCGTGACGCCGCGCAGCGCGAGAAGGCGCGCCTGCAGCGCGGAAAGCCCCTCCGCCGCAAGTGCCTCAACCTTCGCCGCATCGACTGGCTTCTCGATCCAGCCGGACACTTAGACCTTCACTTCATGACACCAGCCGTGGACATCGGGAAGGACGCCGTACTGAATGCCCTGAACCGTATCGTAGAGCTTCTGGAGGTGCGGGCCGACGGATGCCGGATCGGAGATCCTGATGACCTCCTCCCCTCGGGTGATCTCATAGACGGGCGTCACCACCACGGCCGTACCGCACGCGGCGACTTCCGCGAACTCGCGGATCTCCTCGTACGGAACGGGGCGGCACTCGACCTTCCAGCCGAGATCCGCCGCGACCTGCTTGAGCGACATATTGGTGACGGACGGCAGCACCGAATGGCTGTCGGGCGTCACGTAGGTGCCGTCCTTCCTGATGCCGAGGAAGTTCGACGTCGAGAACTCCTCCACGAACCTATGCGACTTGGCATCGAGGTAGAGCTCGACCGGCCAGCCGTCGCGCTTCGCCTTCTCATGCGCGAAGAGCGAGGCCGCGTAGTTGCCGCCGACCTTCACGTCGCCCATGCCGTGCGGTGCGGCGCGATCCCAGTCGTCGAAAATGACGGCGCGCACGGGCTTGAGCCCGCCCTTGTAGTAGGCACCCACGGGCATGACCATGATCATGAATGTGTATTCCGTCGCCGGAGCGACGCCAATCTGCGGACCCGTACCGATCAGGAGCGGCCGAAGGTAGAGGCTGCCGCCCGTTCCATACGGCGGGACGAATTCCTCGTTCGCCGCGATGACCTTCTCGGCCGCCTCGATGAACAGCTCCTCGGGAACCGGCGCCATCACGGTGCGGATCGCCGTCCGGTGCATGCGCCGGGCGTTCTCGTCCGGACGGAAGATGACAATCCGGCCGTCCTTCTGGCGAAAGGCCTTCATGCCCTCGAAACACTCCTGCCCGTAGTGGAGGCAACTCGCGCCGATGTGCATCGTGATCGTGGGATCCTTGACGAGCTGCCCCTCGCCCCATGCACCGTCTTTCCACACGTACCGGATGTGGCAGTTGACATCCGAGAAACCGAAGCCGAGACTGGCCCAGTCAATATCCGTCCTTGGCATCTTAGCTACCTTTCGTTGTCGGCGCGGCGCCCACGAGTTTCACGAGCTCCGCATCCTGTTGTATCTTTTGAATGGCTGAATCACGATTGATGCGAAGCGCCGCGCGGAGACAGTCCATCGCCTCGCCGGCACGCTGCGCCCGCGCCCGGATCCCGGCCAGCGCCACCCAGGCATCGACATCCGCGTTCGGAACGGCCTTGAGGTACTTGACCAGCGCCTTCTCGGCATCTTGCGGATGGGGCGAATCGAGTAGAATCATGGAGATGAACTTGAGTTCCTCCGGCGCCGCCGTCGCCTCGATCAGCCCGCGCACGACGTCCGCCGCGTTCTGCGTGCGCCCGAGGCTGTAGTACGCCTTGGCGAGCTCAAACGACTCCGCGCGCGTGAGCGTACCCTTCGCGTGCTTCTCGCCGAGCGCGCCGACCGTCTGGTTGAGCGAGGAGACGCTGCCGACGAATTCGCGGAGACGCCCCGTGCGCTGGTTGTGCGGGTCGATGCGGTCGGTGAAGTCCAGCAGATCGAGGATGACATCGTGGCGCCCGTGCGGCAGCAGGACCTCCTGCGCGTAGCGGAACGTCGATTCCGGTGACGCCGGGTAGAGGAGACACGCCTCGCGGTAGGCCTGCAACGCATCCAGGCGGCGACCTTGCTTCGCATAGAGCCCGGCGATGGCGGAACGCAGCTTCGAGAAGCTCTTCTGCCCCGCGAAGTCGCGGCGGTACATCGGGTCGTTCAGGAGCCGCCGCACGTACCAGTCCCAGAAATCGCGGTCCCGCGCCGCCGTCTTCGGATCGTACGGCGTCTTGTCGCGGTTGATCTTCATGATGAGCCCGTGCGGCGAAAGGTATTCGTACATCCAGGGGATGACGTAGCTTTCCTCCACGTAGAACGCATGCCGCAGACGGTCGTGCTCGAACATCTTGCGCGTCAGGATGGCGTTGATGTCCATGACGCTCAGCGCACCGGTCACCTGGACGCGGCCGTTCTCCATCACGACGCCCTTCGCCGCGCGCTCCTCCGGCGTCATGCTGTTCACGTACTCGTTGAACGCCTCGCCACTGTCCTCCTTCGAGGGAATCCAGATCTCATCGCCGTAGAGATCGCGCTGGACGGACATGTAGGTGTCGTCCGCGAGCGCATTCTGGGTGATGAGGTAGACGTCGGGGCGGTAGCGGGCGGAATAGATCATGTAGGTCGGCACGAAGCGCCCCGGATCGGTGCCGCCGAAGAAGATGGCGTAGTCATCCATCCGCGCGGGATATCCGGGATCGGGAAGCGGCTCTTCGTCCTGGACGAGCTGATCGCGGATGGCGGCCGCGCCCTCCAGCTGATACGCGCCGAACTGCCAGCCGAACGTATGGCCGTTCTGCTCCGCCCCGCCCATCTCGAAGACGAGGCGGTCGTTGCCGTAGTTCTGCGCAATCGGAATCGCCGCCGAGACGAGCACCAGGAGCGGCGCACAGACACCGACGACCATACGACGCGTACGCGGCAGACGGCAGAGCCGGCAGACGCCCGCCACGAGGAAGATCAGCCCGTAACCGATCCAGAGTGCGATCATCGCGTGGGAGGCGATGAACTTCACCTTCTGGATGAAGCCGTCCTGCACGTCGCCCTTCACGGCGGCCAGCAGAATAAGGAGGAAGGACATCATGATGAAACACGAGGCCGCCGCCAGCATCCACTTCCAGAATGCGGTGCGTCGGGCGCGCGCGGAGACGAAATGCCCGAGACCGAACGGCACGAGCGCCAGAAGCCCCATACCCGTCGTGAACTGCACGCGCACATCGGAGAAGTAGTGGAGCATCTGCCGCCCGAGGAAATTGCAGAAATCGAGCATGCTCGTGAACGTCGGGAAGCCGATCGCCTCGTATTGACCGCGCTGCACGGCGTGCTTGAAGCCCTCCCATGTGCGCGGATAGCCCCAGTTCATCGGAGGATTGCGCAGATCGGAGGCAATGGGCATGTAGACGTAGAAGCCGATGCCGAGCTGGGTGAAGAACGCCGCACCGGCGACGGAACGCCCCGTCGGCAGCGTCAGCCACACGAGCGCGAGAACGACGAGATTCCAGAGGATCGGCCAGGTAAACCACCAGCTCTGCGGATGGGTGAGCCCATTCATCGCCCCCTTGTGCAGAAGGATGAAGGCCGCCGTCTGAAGCCCGGCGACGGGAATCGCGAGCGCGAGGCCCCGCTTCGTGAAGGAGGTCAGGAGGAACAAGAGCCCGAGGAGCCCGCAGAAGACGGAAGTCGACCAGAACCATGGATACGCCGGCCCCTTGTAGCGCGCCATCGTGCCGTCGACGGTATGGAAGCTGAGGTCGCGGATCGTCGCCTGATCGACACCCGCCCAGGCGATCACCGCCGCCGCGACCGCAAAGCCGATGGCCGCGTAGATGAAGTGCGCGCGCCCGCCCGCGAACAGGCTTCCGCCCCCCTCCGCATGCAGCACGGCAAGCGCAGCGGCGACCACGCTGCCCGCCACCGCCGCCGCGATGAGGGTGTAGACGACGGGCGAGGCCAGCGGGGCAATCGGCTCTTCCAGCGCACCTGACCAGGTGACCGTGTGCGTGAACACCGTGCCGCTCAGGACGAGAAGCGTCACCGCGCCGCCGCCCCCGTAGCACATCGTCTTGCGGGCAAGCTCGACGCGCCCCCGCTCACGGAGGACGATCGCCGCCACGAGCGCGGCAATGAGCCCGAAGACCGCGAACGCGACAAGTCCCGTATAGGGGCAGTGCTCGGCAACGGATCGGATCTCCACGCCGGGTACGCCGCACATCCGCTGGATCCACGCCGTCTTCTCCACACCCACGGGCAGCAGCTTCGCCAGGACACCGCTCGACATCGTGGGATCGGCGCGCGGCAGCGCACCGATCTGGAGAATCTGCATCGTCAGCAGAACGGGCACGAGATAGACGAGCACGTCCCGCACCATGCCGCCCGTGCGGATGATGGTATGGAGCGTGTAGAGACCGATGCCCACCGCCAGCGCGAGCAGGACGAAGGAATGCGTCGAGACGAAGACGATCACGAGCAGGGCCGCCGCCAGCAAAAGCGCCGCCTCCCAGACCTGGGCGCCATCGCGCATGAAGATGATGAGCGCGAGCGGCAGAATGGCGAAGAAGAGCACCTGATAGTTCGTGAGTCCCAAGCCGAAGACGAATGCCGTCGTCCAGAGGACGAGATCCGAGGGCTGGCGCATCCAGCGGTAGCTCAGGAGAAACACCCACATCAGGAAGAAGGCGTTCAGCGAATAGATTTCGACGATCGTCGACTGCGACCACTCGACGGGCGAGAGCGCGAACGTGAGCGCGCCGCCCACGCCGCCGGCGAAGGAGAGCAGCGACAGCGTGCGCGGGGCAAACCCGTCCTCCCCGATGAAATCGCGGGCGCTGCGGCAGATGAGCATCGCCGTGAAACCGGCCGCAAATGCACCGAAGACGGACGAACAGAAACTGATCGCCCACGCCGGCGTCGGATGCCCCATGTAGGTCACCCAGAAGAAGAGCTTGCAGAATATCCAGCTGCAGACCGTCCAGAACGGATACCCCGGCGGATGCGGAACGCCGAGATGCGCGCCGGCCGTCGCCAATTCGCCCGAATCCTCAAGCCCGACGGACGGCCCGAGCGTCCAGACGTAGATGGCCAGCGTCACCAGCGTCGCCGTGCCAAACGCCGCCCAATCCCAGAAACCAAAGAACCTGTTCTTCATCTCTTCCTTAGACATCTATCGTAATAATCTTCTTGATCACGATCCAGCCGACGGTAATCAGCGCCGCCACCGCAAGGACGCAGGCAAGCCCCGTCAGACTGAAAAGGAAAGGTACCATCATGCCGGGCTTGAGAATCAGCATCACGGTGCCCAGGAAAACCGGCATCAGCGAGACGATGATGCCCTGCATCCGTCCCTGGGCGGTCAGCGTCTTGACCTTGCGCTCGATCTTCATGCGCCCTCGAATGGTCTCCGAGATCTTGTCGAATATCTCCGTTACGTTGCCGCCCGTCTTGCGGCTGATGAGAATCGCCGTGGTCACCAGCGTGAGATCGTCGGAGCCCACGCGCTGCGACATCGACTCCAGCGCGTCCTCGAAGGACATTCCGATGCGCAGCTGCTGCTGGAGTATCGCGAACTCCTCGCACATCGGCTTCTCGCCCTGGTCGACGACCGAATCGAAGGCCTGCGAAATCGAAAAACCCGCGCGCAGCGCATTCGACATCGTCGCGAGTGCCTCGGGCAGCTGCTCGTTGAACCGCTGGCGGCGGCGGTTGTCCAGCCAGCGGGCGATCGGCCCTTCGCCGTTCTGCCAACCCGACTTGATCCTGATGCCGCCGAGACAATACCAGACGATGCCGCCAAAGCAGCAGGCGAAGAGTACGGCGCTGATCCATCCGATGATCATTTTCTCACCTGCCTGACATCGACGTCCACCTGCGCCGCCGGATCGAACATCTTCGGATCGCACACGATGCCGCGGCCGGCAAGCTGATCGTACCAGGTCGGGATCGCCCCCGTCGGCGCGAACGCGCCGACGATCCTGCCGTCTTCCCCGACACCGCTCTGGCGGAAGACGAAAAGATCCTGCATGACGACCTGATTGCCCTCCAGTCCCGTCACCTCGGTGATCGCCACGACCTTGCGCGAACCATCGGAGAGACGCGATTCGTGGATAATCACGTCCACCGCGCTCGCGATCTGCTCGCGGATGGCCCGCGACGGCAGCTCCATGCCGCTCATGAGCACCATCGTCTCCAGTCGCGAGATGACGTCGCGCGGCGAATTGGCATGGACGGTGGTGAGCGAGCCGTCATGACCCGTATTCATCGCCTGCAGCATATCCAGCGTCTCGCCGCCGCGGCACTCGCCGACGATAATGCGGTCGGGGCGCATGCGCAGACAGTTCCTGACGAGATCGCGGATCGTCACCGCGCCCTTGCCCTCGATGTTCGGCGGGCGCGCCTCCAACCGCACCACGTGCGGCTGCTGCAGCCGGAGTTCGGCCGCGTCCTCGACCGTCACGATGCGTTCCGAGCGCGGGATATAGCCCGACAGGAGATTCAGCAGCGTCGTCTTGCCCGAACCCGTGCCGCCCGCGACGATGATGTTCTTGCGCAGGAGGACGCAGAGCTTCATGAACTCCGCGGCATTGTGCGTCCACGTGCCGAAGCGGATGAAATCCGCCGGCGTGAGCGCCTTCTTGGAGAACTTGCGGATCGTAATCGTCGGGCCCGACAGCGCCAGCGGCGCGATGATCGCATTCACACGCGAACCGTCGGAGAGACGCGCATCCACGTACGGCTGGGACTCGTCGATGCGGCGGCCGAGCGGCGCCACGATGCGCTCGATCACCGCCAGCACGCTCTGGTCGTCCGTAAACTGGCAGTCGGAAAGCTGCAACCGGCCCTTGCGTTCGATGTAGACCTTGTGCGGCCCGTTCACCATGATTTCACTCACGCTGTCGTCCGCCAGCAGCTCCTCCAGCGGTCCGAGACGCATCGCCTCGTTGAAGACGTCGTCTTCGAGCCGCACGGGGTCTATGCCCTCCGGCAGCCGCCCGTTGCGGACGACCTCGTCGATGATCGAACGGATCTTCTGCCGCGCGGTGTCCTCCAGCCCTTCGCGATCGACGCCCTGGAGCGTCAGACGCTTCATGTCCATGCGCTTGAGCAGTTCCCGCTGGACCTGCTCCTGCACGCTGCGGCGCAGTTCGCGCAGCGGGTTCCGGGCCGCCTTCGCCTCTTCGCCCTCCTCTTCCGCTTCCGCCGGTTCGGGCGGCTGCGGCACTTCGGGGGCCGGCTCGGCCCGGGACTCCTCCGCCTCGCTCACGCGAAGCATGCTGCCGCCGATCTGCACGACCTTGCTGCCGTCCAGCACCACCGCCGAATCGATCTCCTCGCCGTTGACGTAGGTGCCGTTGGCGCTGTGGAGGTCCTCCAGGGTCGCACATCCGCCGCGCACCGAAAGAATCGCATGGCGTTCGCTGACGTCGGGGAAATCCAGCCGGATTCGGCACATGGCGCCGCGACCGATGAACCACGTGCCCTCGGAGAGCTCCTGGGTTTCGCGGCGACCGTCGATGAGGGTGGTCAGAACGAGCATACCGTCAGCGACTCCCGTTGGCCAGCTTCTCGCGCTGGCGTTTCTGGTTAAGCTCCTCGATCTCGCTGCGGATCTTGGTGAAATCGACGTTGGGCAGCTCCTTCTCGGTCGAGACGTCGTTGCCGTTGCGCAGGGTCAGCACCAGCCGCCCGCGAATCTGCTCGGCGAACGCCAGCATCTCCGCCTCGCGCGGCGTGACCTCGATCGTCACCAGCGAATAGCCCGCGCCTTCGTGGCTCCCGAGCTCGCGCACCGGGGTTTTCGCCGTTTTCCGCCCCGTCGCGAGAACGAGGACGTTCTGCAGAATCGTGCAAGTCACGGGATCGCCCTTTTTCATTTTGCCGTCGTCATCCGGGAAGTTGAACGTGCCGATCACATCGACGTGATCGTTCGGCTTGACCATGCCCGAGACGCTCGCCGAGCCGCTGACGTTGATCGAAATCGCACGCATCTGCGACTTGACGGAACCCGCCAGCCCCTTGTCGGCCAGATTGCCGCCCTCGATATCCGACCAGAACACGACTTCATTGGCCTTATGCGGCAGCAGGGTCTTGCGTCCGACGATCTGCATCAGATCCTCCACTTCGATAGCCTGGCCGCGCAACCCCAGGGCCGGCACGTGGCCGCCCAGGAAGTCCGACCGCGAGACGATCGTCCCGGCCGGCAGGTCGCGTTTGAAGTGCAGCACGTCGATCGTGCCGTACCGCGCCATGAGCGCCTTCTTCCGGTCTTCGACCTCGGCCTCCTTGTGCGCCACGTAGACGCGCGTGAGGACGGCGGCGAGAAGTCCCGCCACCAGACTGGCGATGAGTACGATCTGACGCTTCATCAGAATAGCCCCCTGACCCTACCGGTCTCCACGTCGACGTCAATCCGCCGGTAGGCGGGCGACGCGGAGGTTCCGGGCATGAGTTTGATTTCACCGGCGACAGGCACCAGAAGACCCGCCCCCTGATAGATGAGAATATCCCCGATCGGCATCCGCCAGCCCTTCGGGCGACCGAGCCGCGTCGGATCATGGGAAAGCGAATACTGCGTCTTCGCGAGGCAGATCGGGAGCTTCGCCGTCGCGGGATCGTCCTGGAACGCCGCAAGCTTTTCCTGCGCACGCGGCGCGAAATCGACGCCCTCTCCGCCATAAACCTCCTTCACCTGCTTTTCGATGCGATCCTTCAGCGGCTCGTCGAGATCGCAGAGATACGCAAAATCATTCGGCTCGTCACAGGCCTTGATCACCGCCTCGGCGAGTTCGCGCGCGCCTTCGCCGCCCCTGAGCCAGTGGTCCGAGACGGCGAACGTCGCGCCCGCCTTCTCGGCGACACGGCGGACGAATTCGCACTCGGCGGGCGTATCGGTGTGGAACGCATTGAGGCAGACGACGGGACGGACGCCCGCACGGCGGATGATGTCGATGTGCGCGAGCAGATTGTCGCAGCCCTTTTCCAGCAGCTCGAGATTCTCGTGCGTGTAGACGGGGTCGAGCGGCAGACCCGCCTTCACCGCCGGCGCCCCGCCATGCGCCTTGAGCGCGCGCACCGTCGCGACGAGCACCACGGCATCGGGCCGAAGCCCCGAGCAGCGGCACTTGATGTTCCAGAACTTCTCAAACCCCATGTCGGACGCGAAGCCCGACTCCGTGACCACGTAGTCGCCGAGTGCACACGCGAGCCGATCCGCCACCACCGAGTTCTGCCCGATCGCGATATTCGCGAACGGCCCCGCATGGACGAACATCGGCTGACCTTCGAGCGACTGCATCAGCGTCGGCTTGATCGCGTTCACGAGCAGCGCGCACATCGCCCCGTCCACCTCCAGATCGGCCGTCGTCACGGGTTTCCCCGACGTCGAGTAGGCGACGATGATCCTCGCAAGCCGCCTGCGCAGATCGGCGAGATCGGCGCTCATCGCGAGAATCGCCATCACTTCGGATGCGACCGTAATGTAGAAACCCGAAGCGCAGGCATAGCCGTCGAGTCGGCCGCCGCGCCCCATTTCGATGTTCCGGAGACCCTGGGCGCAGAAATCCATCGCCCAGCGGAACTGGATGCGGTTCTCGTCGATGTCAAGTCGCCGGAGCCCGCGCGCCGCAAGCCATGCGTCGTCGTGATTGCGCTCGTGCTGCATCCGCGCGTTGAGCGCGACCATCGCGAGGTTGTTCGCGTTGGTGATCGCGTCGATGTCGCCCGTAAGGCCGAGCGAAAGCGCCGTGAGCGGCACGACCTGCGCGAGACCGCCGCCGGCGGCCGAACCCTTGATGTTGAACGTCGGCCCGCCAGACGGCTGACGCACGCAGCCGATGACCTTCTTGCCGAGCCGCCCCAAACCCTCCACGAGACCCAGCGTCGTCGTTGTCTTGCCTTCGCCCAGCGCGGTCGGCGTAATCGCCGTTACGTCGATGTACTTGCCCTTTCGCCCCGCACCGACGCGCTTCAGAACCTTCGTGACGTCAATCTTTGCCAGGACCTTGCCATAAGGCGTCCATTCGTCCTCCCGGAGGCCCAGTTCGGCAACCAGCTCGGCGGCAGGCCTGAGCGTCGCCTCGGCGGCTTCGGCGATCTGCCAGTCCTTCAGCTTAGTAGGATCAAGTTTCATGACGCATATTGTATCAAAAAGTCGGCACGAATGCGCTACTTCGGCCTGCCCGTTCTCCTCATCCACACGCGACGGCCGCCCGTATCCCTCATTCGCTTTCCAACACGTGGGCGGCAAGCAGATCGGCCGACATGAGAAGCCCCAGAAGCGGACATTTTGCGCAGGCCGCGCCGTAGTTGCCGCGTGCCTCGGCACTGTCCGCGAGATCAAAGCCCTGCATGTGCCAGCGGATCGCCAGCATCTCATCTTCGGTCATCTCCAGCCCGAGCCGCAGGAGGCGGATTACGGACTTCTCGCCGTGGCCGATCGGCAGCGCCGAATAGTCGACCCCGTAGCACGTGTACTTCTCCCATTTGCCGGACTCGTCCTTGCGGAACTTCTCGATCTGCCGATAGACCTCGGCCTTGCAGACGTCGTGGAGCAGTGCGGTGATCGCCACGCTGTCGGCGGGCAGCCGCGACTCCAGTTCCGGGCGCAGCTTGATCTGCAGCGCGCGCAGCATCATCGCCTCCGTATAGACGTTGAGCGAATGCTCGGCAAGTCCGCCCGGATGAGCGCCGTGAAAGCGCGTGGAGGCCGGCGCGATGAAGAAGCCGAGCGCCTCCAGCCCTGCCAGAACCTTATCCGCGCCCGCGCGCCCGGTCGCCAGCAGCGCCGCAGAGAATCGTTCGCGTGTCGTCATCTTTTCCCCTTTTTCCAATTGCGTCATTCCCGATCTTCCACCTGATATGCCTGTCGGCCGGCACAAACGTCACCCGGTCTTCACCTCTTCATCGCCTTTTCCGCGCTTTCCCCGACGTCCGTCACTATGCTAGAATATGGGTTATGCACAACGCTTTCGATCAGGCCCGCGCGCACCCGCGGCAAGTCCCTCAGGGATATCCGCCGAAGAAACCTGAGATGGGGTTCCCCGTCGTCGCGCATCACCGCATCATCGTATACGCCGACAAAAAGGACGACGCGACGACAGCCGCCCTTTTCGCCTCCTTCGACCTGATCGAACCCATCGCGCTCGGTCATGTCTCCGCCGGCGGGAAATACGCAACCTACGCGCTTTCGGTCAGGCTGTCCGACCGCGCGGAAATGAACCGTCTGGATGCCGTCTTCCCCCAAGTCCCCGGTCTCAAGATGGTGCTCTGACGACGTGATCCCTACTTCCGCACCAACGCCTTGAGCTTCTTCGAGATGTCCGTGTTCTCGATGAAACCGGTGAACTCTTCCGCGCATGGACCGATCGCCGTCGTCAGCACGGGCATTGCCGTGTGCGCGCCCGAACTCCAGCCGATGCCGCACTTGTGCGAAAGGACGAGTCGGCAGGCGCTGCCGAAGAGATAACGCTTCTCGCCGTCGTAGGCGGGGTTTTCACCGATCTTGTGCTGATGGAACGCGACATCGTGCGCAAAGGCGTCGGCAATCTCCCGGGCTTCGGCGTCCGTCAGCCGCAACGATTCGTCCTTGCCTTTGTCCGCGTCCTTGAACGTGAGGCCGAACGCCTCCGTCACGAGCGGCTTGACCTCGCTAAACGCGGGCGTCTTCCCGCCCCTGAACATCGCGGCGACGCATTTGTCGAAACGTTCGACGCTCATCGTCTGATGGGCGAGGCGATCGACGTAAAGCGCATAGCCCGTGCCGGCGAACCCCATCGACATGCCGCCCGTTTCATGGTCGCCCGTGACGAGAATCAGCGTATCGGGACTCCGCTTCTGGAAATCGAGCGCCACCTTGACGGCCTCGTCGAGCGCCAGGACGTCACGGAGGTTGGTCGCCGCATCGTTGGCGTGTCCCGCCCAGTCGATGCGCCCGCCCTCGACCATCAGGAAGAAACCCTTCTCGTTGTCGAGCACCTCAATGGCCTTGGCGGTGATCTCGGCGACCGTCGGCTGGTTGCTCTCCGCCGTCGCATCAAGTGCGTTCTGAAGAGGCCCGTTCGTAAATGCGGTGAGGATCTTGCCGCAGCCGGGCTTGAGTGCCATGAACGCCTCACGGGTCGCAATCTTCGTGTAGCCGTTCTTCCAGGCGTAGGCGTAGGCATCGCCGTTCGCCGCGTATTCCGGATGTTTGCGCGAACTCCTGTCGTTGACCTCCAGCCCGCCGCCCGCGAAGAAATCAAAGCCGGAATTGACGAGATCGAGCGCAATCCCATAGGCGTCGCCGCGATTGCGGCGATGGGCGTAGAAGCCCGCCGGCGTCGCATGCGTGATCGTCACGTTCGAACAGATGCCGACCTTCTTGCCCGCCTGCTGCGCCGCCACGGCGCAGGAATAGACCGGCCGGCCCTCGGGATCGACGCCTGAATAGTGGTTCTTCGTCTTCACACCGCAGGCAATGGCGGTTGCGGCGGCGGCGGAATCGGTGACCAGCGAATCTGCGGAACACGAGCGCGTCATCGCCGAATACGGCAGCAAATTCATCGCGAGCGGTCGCTGCCTGATCTTTCGCGAAAACTCCTCCGCAATCATCCGCTGCGGCACGCTCATGCCATCGCCGATGAACAGAATGACATTCTTCGGCGCCTGAGCCGACGCCAGACACCCCCAAACCGCAAACACGGCGCAGAATACTCTTTTCATACCCCGCAATTATACCAAATCCACGCGCCATGCGGCGACGGCGCGGCATCCGCTCGCATAGGGGTCACCGGACAAAGTAAATGCAACCCCTTATAGAAGCGGCGACGAAATATAGTGGCTTTCTGGCCGATTTTCGGTATACTACG
>JBJEWD010000051.1:0-34643 GCA_051884875.1 Kiritimatiellia bacterium | reverse complement strand
GCTCTGGTGAATATCTGGGATAATTTATCCCGGATTTTCCGGGATAAGAGTGTCCGCTGCGGCCCGTGGACGCGTGGCGGAATTTTGCTATAATGTAGCTGCGGCAGGCGGCGCCTGGCACGGTGGTGCCGGGGATTCTTGCCGGAACGGGGGTATTTATGCAAAGAAACTATCTGGCGGGCGCATGGTGTGCCTTGATCGCGGTGTGCCTGTCGCCGAGGGCGACGGCAGAAGTGGCGTTCAACTACTCGTGGCTGGGCATTGCGACCAACCAGACCTATTCAAGCTACGCTCGGGAAGGTGCGAGCAGCGGCATCGTCTATGCCAATGGGCAGATGGCGCTCGCAGGCAGCTTCGTTCTTCAGCCCGACGGCCTTGCCGGTGCGCCGATCGCCGGCTTCACCGGCGACGGCGACCCCGGCAAATACGTGAAGCTGACAACCAACGCCGACGGCTACTACGAGCTATCCGTGACCCCCGGCAATTCCTCGACCGTCTACTCCCAGACGTCAACCCTCAAGGCCACCGCCGGCCGCCACCGCTTCTCGCTTCTGATGCGCCGCGGCGACGGCGGCTCCGGCAGTCAGCTGATGAAGTATGCCGGGGTGGTCATCGATGGCGCGACCACCTTGACGGTAACGAATGATACGGTCACCTATTCGACCGGCCCCATCCGCAACGCCTTTGTCGGCGGCGATGGTTTCGGCAATCCCGTCAGCGCGTCGATCTGGTCCGAAAATTCAAGCGACTTGACAAGCGATCCCGAGGATGTCCTGGCCAAGGTCGAAGCGGATGCGACGGCGATGTATCCGATCGACGAGACGTCGACCGTAAGCTGGTCGAACCTCGACGACACGGCCCTCCCGAAGGCGACCCACTTCACGAAGGGAAGCGGGGCGCTCAAGCTCCTGCTGACGCCGTTGCCCGGCGTCGCCACCGGCCAGCGCGTAATCGTCAAATCGGTGAAGATCATCAACAACTCGTCAAAGGCGATGCAATCGACAATGACCATCAACGGCGCGATTTCCGACGCGAAAACGGTCGAGACGATAGACGACATCACCGGCAGCGCCAATGGTGCAAGCTACACGTTCAACAGCCTCGTCACCTACGCCTTCCCCGTCGGACGCCGCCCCGTCGTCACCGTCGGCACGGAATATCCGATCACCACGCCAGGCGACAATCAGATGTCGGCCATTCAAGATCCGGACAGTCCCATCCAGATTACCGGCTTAAGCGACAGTTGGTCGGGCTTTAACGCCTATTGCGCCGTGGAAGGACTCGCGGCGAATCTTCCGACGGCAATGGTCTCCGCCATCAACGCCATCCCCGGCGAAGGTTTTGCAGGGGGGACGGTAACGGCCGAGTTCAGCCAAATCGACGCCGGCTCCTACGCGGCGGAAACGCTGGAATTCCATCTCGGCTTCGACGGCATCGCGGCGCAGATAGCGGGCGTGCGCACGGATCTGCAGGTCGTCTTTCAGCTGCCGGCGGACACCTTCCCCGCCGGCAGGGTCTATCGCGGCCGGCTCGTCATGACGTATCCCGACGGAGAAATCGAGCTGTCGCCGGTGACGGTATATGGGGGCGAGCAGATGTTTCTGACCGAGGGGAATTGGGTGAACGAGACGTCGACCACCCTGGGCGCGACGGGCGCATGGACCGCCGGCGGCGCGACGCGCCACCGCGACTTCATCGAAATCGACCGAGAAGGCGGCGAAAAGTTCGTGCCGATCGACTCGCCTGATTACGTGGCCGGCTGCGACAGCGCCTTCACCGTTCGTATGGAGGCGGACGAAGCCTTCCCCGCGACGGATGCAGCCCCCGGCGCGGCGGTGCAAGGCGCCGTTCGCATAGCCGGCGCGCAGGGCGCGCTCTACGTGCAGGCGTTCGCCGACGATGTCTGGCAAAACCTCTGCGCGGCGACGGCCGGAGCGGTCTATGAAGTGAAAGTCGTCTTCCACTACGCGAAAACGGCGGATGAGCACGACAGCGTCACCTATACGTGCGCCGGTCATACGATTACCGGGGCGCGGCGCACCGATGAGATCACGGCGGTCAAGGAGGTGGTCGTGACGGACGGCACGCGCCTGGCCGCGCTCACAGGCGAGCGTCAACTGGACAAAGCCATCATCGTCGAGGTCGAGATTCTGCCGGGCATGCAGAAGGATTTGGCCGCACAGGACGAAATATCTGCGACGGCGGAAGTCGAGCGGATGGTGATTGCCATCGGCGAAGCGGTCGCCGGCGCACTGCCTACCGACGAAGCGAAGGCGGCTTACCGCGCTTATCTGCGGGTAATCGCCCGGCCGAAGGCCGAAGGCGGCTACGAAGCGCAAGTCGTCTTTACGGATGACGCGGATAAACTGCAGGAGCTTCAGGACGACATTGCCGCAGCGGTGAAAGCGGTCGTGGCGAATTTTTCCGCCGATTCGGTCGACACGCCCGGACGCCCCGGGCTTTACTACGGCGTCGTCCATGGCGGCGAACCGGGGAATCTCGATGCGCGCGGCGAGTTGAGCCTCGCCGGGTCCGACGGCCGCGTGAGGATTGTCGTTCCCAAGCCGGCGGACGGCGTCAATCGCCAGTTCTACCGCATCATTTGCTCACCGAACGCCGAATAAGGGAGACTGCCGACTATGAAGCCATGCAAGTTGATGTTGTTGGGGATCGTCTTGGCGTCCTGCGGCGCGGGCGCGGCGACGATGACGGTCGAGGTGGCGAGCGAGCTGCGGCTCGTGCGCGAAGGCGAAGGCTGGGTGGCCGTTCGCGGTGCGGAACTCGATTATCCGCTCGAGCCAATCGGCGCACCGTCGCTTCCTTGGAGAATGGTGAGTATCGAGATTCCCGCCGGCGCAACCGTGGGACAGATCACGCTCGAAGGCGAATGGCAAACCTTGGCCGAGGACGCGACGCTCGCGCCGATCCAAGTCGTCGATGCCATCGGCGAGCCGCGCGAGACGGTGTCTCCCGATGAAGCGCTTTACGCGCGCAGTTGGCCGGCGCAGACCATTGAAAGCCTCGGCACGATCAAGACGCTCGGCAAAACGCTGCTGCGCGTCAAGGTAACGCCGGTTCGCTATTCCCGGCGCACGATAGAGGCGTTGACGAACGCCCGGCTCGTGCTTGAGCTCGACGAGCCCTCCGCCGCCGCGCGCACCGCTTCCTCCGCCGCGTTCTCGCTCAATCCCGTGGCCGCATCCACCCAGTCGCTTTCGCACCGCTATCTGCTCATCTCGCCGCCGGCCTACACGAACGAGTGGCAGGCCTATCTCGATTTGCGCAGGAGTCAGCGCCCAGACGTCGAGTTTGTGCTTAAGAATGCGCAGGAAATCTATGCGACCTATCCGTTCGACGCCACCAACACCGCAGGCGTTGCACGCAATCCGGCCGAATCGATCCACCAGTTCATCCGCGAGAATGTGGCGGCGAATCCGGCGGATAATACGTACGTGGTATTGGGCGGCACTTGGGTGGACGCCGCGAACATAACCTCGATGGACGATACGCGGCTTTCGACGAAAATGCCGGGCATCATCGCCAAGAGCGCCGAGTTCTACTCGCACTATCCGCTGACCGACCTTTTCTACGCCTGTCTGGACGTCGAGGAGGGGAAGTATCCGTGGGACGGCAACGGCAACGGCAACTACGCCGACAGCGGCGAGCTGGGCAACAGCGCCAACGACTACTACCCCGACATCGTCGTTTCGCGCATTCCCCTGCGTTCGACCAAGCTCGGCGAGGCGGCGGTGATCGCGGCCTTCACCGAGAAGATGCGCCGCGCCGAGGCGGACGATTTCGCCGGCGCCCACCGGTACGGCTCGGCCGGCGGCCAGCTCGACACCACCTACTCCGCCTCGAGCGGCTATTTCCTGCGCGGCGAGCAGGAGTTCTTCGACGGCGGAATCAACCAGTTCGATCCGCGGCGCTCGAGCAGCTTCGTCGACTGCGAAGTCGTGCCGCGGCGGAGCCTGAAGAACATCCTCGCGCGGCGCCGTCCCGTGCTCGGGGGCAATCCGCTCTTCCCCAACAGCTGGGGCGCCGACTACGATTCGCAGGCTGCCGGCGTGACCGGCTTTTTCGCGAGCGACCGCGACTACACCGAATACCGCGACCACGGCTCTTCCACCTACCTCTATGGCGGCTACGTGACGGTCGAGCGCCATCTGAACGCCACCGGCATCTCGCGCATCATCCTGGCGGGCTACTCGTGCATGACGGGCTACATCGACGGCGACAACGTGGCGCTGGCGGAGGCGGAAATCGTCTCGGCGCAGGGCGGCGCGCTCGCGAGCGTCCACAACACCCGCTTCGGGCTTTCCTACGCCGGCAGGGGCGCGTCCGACGAAGACAACCTTTCCTCCACCCTCCAATACCGCATCAAGCTCAAGCTGATGAACGAAGACTGCGACCTGGGCACGGCCTGGCTCAAGACGCGCCAGGGCTACTGCGGCAACGCGGGCGGGCAGGCGCGCTTCGTGATGATGGAGCAGATGCTCTTCGGCGATCCGCTCGTCGCGCTGCGTCCGGCCGTCGCCGCGGCTACCCTGACGGAATCGGCCGCGTACGACAGCGACACCGGCTTTACGTACCTCACCATGCCGGGCGGAACGCGGATCGAGGGCGACAAGCTCGTCAAGGTGATGCAGACCCTGACCGTCACCGGCGAGGGCGACTTCACCTTCGCGGCCGACGGCGGCGTGGGCGGCGGCGTGGCGTTCGCCGACGAGGGCGAGCATGTCCTGACGCTCGCTTCCCCCGCGAAGGGCTATTTCGCCGCGCCGTCGAACGCGACGGAAGTTGCCATTTCCGGCTCGGGCGTGACGCTCGACCTCGGCGCCGCCCAACCCGATTTCACCACTCTCACCCTCAACGGCGGCGCGACGCACCAGACCGGCAACGTCATCCGCGGCACGACCGAAGGCCAACTGGCCGCGGTCTTGCCCCTCGTCGTGACCAACACCGAGGTGCTTTTCTCCACGCGCGACGCGTTTCTGCGCCGGGCGGATGACAATTCGGTGACGGAGGTCGCAGAAGACAAGATCACCGTTATCGACGGCACCGTCGGCTTTTTCACCAACCCCAACGTGGGGCTTGCGTATGGCCGGTGGGACGGCTTTTACTGTCCGGTCGAGCTTGACAACGGCAACATCCTCGTCAAGTCCACCCAGACGGCCGCTTTCGGCCACTCCGCCAAGCCGGGGCTTGAAGTGGCGGTTGCGGGCTCCTCGTCGGTCGCGACCGCCGCCGGCGGCAAGATAACGCTGTTCGGCACGACCACGTTCACGCTCGCCGAAGGCGCCACGCTCGACCTCGCGGCCGCTTTCGCCGTCTCGTCCACGGCCGACAGCAAGATGGTCATCGAGAATCGCGGCAAGGTGACCGTGGCCGACGCGACCGGCCTCGCCGGCGAGGTGACCGTCAACGGCGGCACGCTTCAGCTCTCCGCCATCCCCCTGCAGAACGTCACCAAACTGACCCTCACGGGGGACGTGAAACTCGTCCTCCCCAAGGACGAGGGCGGCTTCTACCAGATTCTGCCGGTCCAGGGCGCGAGCCTGGTTATGAGCGGCGCTACCGTAACCGTCGCCTCCACCGATGGTGAAACTGAGACTACGCTTGTCGGCGAGTTTACCGCCACCAACGCTTTCTTCGACAAGTCCGCCTTCCTCGTCTGGAACAGCGTCGACGGCAACTGGAACACCACCGAGACCAACTGGCTGCGCGACGGCGAAGATGTCGCCTACTCCGCCGGTGACAAGGCCTACTTCCCGGACATCGAGAATGCGGACGTGGTCGCGGTCAAGCTCACCGAAGAGGTCGCCTGCGACTTCGTCAACTTCGGCAACGCCGCCAGCGCCTATACCTTTACTGGCGAGCGCCTCAGCGTTAAGAGCCTTCTGCTCGGCACGCCCGTCGCCTTCTCCAACGACGTCTATTCTTCGGCCGGCGTCTTGGCCAGCGGCGGCACGACCGACTTCGCGGATCTCACCACCCCCACGCTCGACATCGCCTCCGGGGCGGAGGCTTCCGCCCTGACACTCGGCAACACCATCTCCACCATCAAGGGCATCCGCTTCTATCCGCGTGTAATGCGCGGTGGCGGCAGCACCTGCTCACTGGCAGAATTGCGCTTCTACAGTGGCAGCACCGAAGTGACCCTCTCGGATGCTACAAAATCTGACGCTCCCGGCTACTCAAGCACTAACCAGGGCTATTTGTGGGATGGGGTTGTCTCCGGAATTGTGATGGCTACTGGCGGTGAAAAGGTTTGGCAAGTAACAGTCGGAAGTGCTGCCGAGTTTGCCAACGACCAATATTACCTTCAGTTTATGTTCTCGCAATCCAAACCGATGGTGACCAGTTATAAATTGGCCGGCGGTTATAACACGTACCTGAACGCACCGACCAGTTTCCGTGTTGATGTGACGGCAGACGGCATCTCCTGGATCACGGTTAGTACAGTCTCTGGGGCTTCCACAGCTGGTAATGGTTTTGGAGAGTTGTGGTATACGAGCGGCGCGTGCAGTTGCTCCAATGGCGGGCCCACGGCGGTGTCTATCGCGGAGGGGGGTGCGTACGGGTTGGCGGGGACGCCGAATGCGACCTTCACGTGCGAGGCCGGGGCGGTCTTCAAGGCGGTGGCGGACTCGGCGCTCCAGTATAACGCCAACTGCACCTTCGCTTATCCCGAGGAAGGCACGATCGCGATCGACCCCGCGGCGCTGAACCTGGCCGACGGCACCTCGGCGCGGGTGATTGCCAACAACGGCAAGACCTTCTCCCACGCCGACCTCGCCCACTTCTCCGTCGCCGAGGGCTACACCCTCGAGCGCGACGACAGCGGTCTGAACGTGGTCAAGCAGACGGCGCTGGCCGGACCTTATCGCCGCACGCTCGCCGGCGGGCGGACGACTTGGGCGGAGACCGGCTGGACCGCCGATACGGTAGCCGAAGGCGGAACGTGGGATAGCGCCACGCGTCAGCCCTGCGCCGACGTCGAGCTGCTGACCACCGCCGACACGGTGCTGGAGATCGCCGAGAGCGTTTCTTTCGGCACGCTGCGCCAGCAGACGCTCCCCGAGGGCGAGGAAGGTTCGGAGGTCGATCGCTCGGCCTATGCCAACCGGCTGCGCATCGAGAAGGCCGACGGCGCGACCGTCGAGGCCGTGGTCTACGACCTCAGCGCGTTTGAGGGCCGCGTGACGATCGCCTTCTCGACGGGCGCGGCGACGGTCATCGCCGGCACCGACACCCGCCTGCGCGCGAACGGCACGGGCAAGCTCGTCGTCGGCGAGGGCATGAAGGTTACGCTTTACTTCGCCGGGTCTTGGGGCGGCACGATCGAGAACAACGGCGGCACGGTCGAATACCGCACGCCCCTCGCCGCGCCCCAGGTGGAATTCCGATGATCCGGAGCCGAGCCTGCGTTGACAGTCTATTCGGCAAAAGCGTATAATGACGGAACTCTAAATGACGGAAACTCCAGGGGATAGAAAGGGAGCAGCAATGGCGAAATTCATGATGGGGCGGCGCGAGATGATGCGCACGGCCGGGGCGGCTTTGGCATTTGGCGCGGTATGTCCGCATCGGCTCTGGGCGGAGCAGTCGCCCTGGAGCAGTGTCCGTGTGCCGATGGCGGCCGATAATCCGTCGGTCGTGTTCGATGTGGCGAAATGCGTCCAGTGCGGCGCATGCCTTTCGGTCTGCAAGCGGATGATCTCCGTTGCGGGCTTCTACGATCTGGCCAAAACGAACAACGTGCCGGTTTGCGTCAATTGCGGCCAATGCACGACCGTCTGCGAAGGCTCGGCCCTCGTGAACCGTCCCGAGTGGCAGGCGGTGAAGGCCGCCAAGGCCGCCGGCAAGACGATTGTCGTCTCCACCTCGCCGTCGGTGCGCGTGGCGCTTGCGGAAGAGTTCGGGGCTGCGCCGGGCACGTTCTGCGAAGGCGAGGTCGTCGCGGCACTGCGCGCGCTCGGAGCCGACTATGTGCTCGACACCTGTTTTGCCGCCGATCTCACGATTATGGAGGAGGCGGCGGAGCTGGTGCGGCGCGTGACGACGGGCGACCGGCCCGTGCCGCAGTTCACGAGCTGCTGCCCGGCCTGGGTCAAATTCTGCGAGACCTGGTACCCCGAAATGCTGCCGCACGTCTCGACGGCGAAAAGTCCCATCGGCATGCAGGGGCCGACCATCAAGACATATTTCGCCGCCAAGCGCGGGCTCGATCCCGCCAAGATCTTCAACGTGGCGCTCACGCCGTGCACGGCCAAGAAATTCGAAATCCGCCGTCCGGAGATGAACGACTCGGGCTTCCGCGACATGGACGCGGTCATCACCACCCGCGAGCTGGCGGACTGGATGCGCGCCGAGGGAGTCGACTATGCTTCGCTCAAGCCCGCGAAGTACGATTCGCTCATGGGCGAGGCCAGCGGCGCGGGCATCATCTTCGGCAACACCGGCGGCGTGATGGAGGCGGCGGTGCGCACGGCGTACTGGATGGTGAATGGCACGAATCCGCCGGCCGATCTCTTTGAATTCAAGCCGGTGCGCGGCATCGGGTCGAAGAAAAAACGCGCGTTCGTCAAAAAGGCGACGGTGACCCTCAAGCCGGGGCTGGAGGTCACGCTCGTGGTCGTCCACGGGCTCGCAAACGTCCGCGATGTCATCGCCCGCGTCAAATCGGGCCAACTCAAGGCCACTTTCATCGAAGTGATGGCCTGCGAGGGCGGCTGCATCGGCGGCGGCGGGCAGCCGCGCGCGAAGTCCGCGCCCTACCTTAGCCGGGCGATGCGCCAGGCGCGCATCGATGCGCTTTACGCCGACGACGCGCGCGCGACGTTGCGCCTATCGCACGAGAACGCCGAAGTGCAGACGCTCTACCGCGAATTCTACGGCAAGCCCCTGAGCGAAAAGGCCGAACGGATGCTCCATACGTCCTACGCTTCGCGCGCCAAGGATCTCGGCTGATGACATCTTGAATGAATCCAACCATCACTCCAACCGACAAGAAAGGAAAGAATACCCTATGATCAACCGTCGTGAAGCCCTCTCGCTGGGCGTGCTGGCCGCAGCCGGCCTCGCGCTGTCCGCCGAGGCGCACACCATCCCCACCACCGCGACAACCGACGACAAGTCGCCCATCAACAAGGGGCGCTCCGTGCGCGGCACCGAAACCGAGAAGTGTCTCCTCAAGGCCTTCGCCGGCGAAAGCCAGGCGCGCATGCGCTACACGATCTTCGCGGAACGCGCGGAGGCGGAGGGATATGTGCAGATCCACGATATCTTCATCGAGACCGCCGAACAGGAGAAAGCGCACGCGACGCGGCTTTTCGCATGCCTCGATTCGGGCGACGAACTGACACTCGGCGACGCCGGCTATCCGGCGGGCAAGATCGGCACGACGAAGGAAAACCTCCTGGCGGCGGCCAAGGGCGAGAATCACGAGCACGAGATCATGTATCCCGAATTCGCGAAGATCGCCGAGAAGGAAGGCTTCAAGGAGATTGCCACGCTTTTCCGCCTGATCGCCAAGGCCGAGGTCAGCCACGAGAAGCGCTACCGCGCGTTCGTCAAGAAGCTTGACGCGGGGTTCTTCAAGTCCGACGACGACGAGACGGAGTGGGAGTGCGTCGCGTGCGGCTACATCGCCGTGGGCGCGGAGGCGCCGAAGTTCTGCCCCGTCTGCGGCAAGCCGATCAAATACTTCCGCGAGGCAATCGATTACGACGGGGAATAACGCGGTGTAACGGCAGTTGTGCTGAAATCCCATCCGGGAAAGAAAACGGACTCCGCTTCGCATGAAGCGGGGTTTGTTTTTTCTTTCCGTTACTGCCGTCATGAGCGCGCACAAGGTCGCGTTCGGGGGCTACGGGCGCAGCACGGCGCACGATCGGATCGAAGCGGGGTCCTTGCCGCGCGTACGACGAAAAGTCCGTCCATTTACCTTAAAGTCCATTTATGTTAAAATGGAGGTATGGGGAAATCGGGAGTGCTGAAGATTCTTGTCGAGCTGGACATGCGGCACGCCGCCTCGCGCGAGCTGGTCGGGGGCGTGCTGCGTTTTGCGGCGACCCATCGTCGCCTCGAAGTGCAGTTCTCGTCCTGTGAACCGCCAGACTACTACATCGACTGGAGGCCGGACGGACTCATCACCGACGCCAGCTGCCAGGCCTACACGACCGCCGATTTCTCCGTCCTCGCCGGCCGCGGCATCGTCTATGTGAATACGAAGCCACGCACCGACGTACGATGCCCACACGCCACGATTACGACGGACGAACGGCTGCTCGCCGTCGCCGCCGCCCGCCTGTTCCTCGGCAAGCGGCTCAACGCCTTCGCCTACGTCGGCACGCCGACCGCCACGCGCTGGAGCGAGGTGCGCGGGCGGTTTTTCCGCGCCGTGCTCAAGGAGGCGGGGAAAAAGCTGTTCAGATTTTCTGCTCCCGCCGCGCCGGGGTGGCAGGCCCAGAAGCGCGCTCTGACCACCTGGCTCAAGCGCCTACCCAAGCCCTGCGGCGTCTGGGCCGCCTGCGATCAGCGCGCCCGGCAGGTTCTGGACGCCTGCCGGCTCGCCGAAATCGCCGTCCCCGACCAAGTGCAGATTCTGGGCGTGGACGACGAGGCCTATATCTGCGAGCAGTCCACGCCTTCCCTCTCCTCGCTGGCCCCCGATTTCGAAGCCGGCGGCTTTGCCGTTGCGGAACACCTTTATGGCCTCCTGACGAAATCACGCGCCGGCAAGGGCAGGTCCCGACTCACGTTCGGGCTTAAGGGCATCGTCGAGCGGCGCTCCACGGCGGACATCAACGGTACGGCACGCCGCGTGGCCGCCGCCCGCGAATACATCCGTCGACACGCGACGGCCGGCATCACCATACCCGATATCGCCGCCAGCCTCGGCATCTCGCCACGCCTCTTGGAGAAGAACTACCGTGCCGTCACGGGCCGGACCGTTCGGCAGGATCTTCAGGCCGCCCAACTGGCAAAGGCGCGGGAACTGCTTCGCAAGACGACAATACCCATCGACACCCTCGGCCCCTTCTGCGGCTTCACCTCGTCCACCTATCTGAAGACGCTCTTCAAGCGCACGACCGGCCAGACGATGAGCGCATACCGCGCACTCGGGCAAGGGAACGGAAAATCTGCCTAAGGCCCTTCTTCGCGAGGGCGATCATGTCCATGAGGTGCGCATCGGTAAAGGGCTTGTGCTCGGCGCAACCCTGCAGCTCGACGAAATTGCCGTCGTCCGTCATGATGACGTTGAGATCGACCTCCGCCGTCGAATCGTGGATATAGTCGAGATCGAGCGTCGGGATGCCGTCGCAGACGCCGACGGACACGGCGGCCACGCGGTGCACGATCGGATTCTCGGCGATCTTGCCCTCCTGCAGGAGTTTCGCGACGGCGAGTTCGAGCGCCACCATGCCGCCGGTGATGGACGCGCAACGCGTGCCGCCGTCGGCCTGCAGCACATCGCAATCGACCGTAATCTGGTGCTCGCCGAGTTTCGCCCCGTCCACCGCCGCGCGCAACGCCCGCCCGATGAGCCGCTGAATCTCCGTCGAACGCGCATCCTGCCTGAGCTTCTTGATGTCGCGTTCCTTTCGCCCACCGCCCGTCGACGACGGCAGCATCGCATATTCGGCCGTCACCCAGCCCCTGCCCGTATCGCGCAGGAACGGCGGCACCCGCTCCTCGACGCTCGCCGTACAGAGCACCCACGTGTCGCCCCACTTTATGAGGACGCTACCGGCGGCGTGCTTGGTGTAGTCGCGGATGATTTCAATGGAACGGAGTTGATTGGGTTTGCGCATGGGAAGTCTGAACGTTGGGAGGTTGGACAGTCGGGAGGTTTATCGGGGATTGGACAGGGCGCGCTGCGCCGCGACCGCCGCAGGGTGCTGACATTCCAGCAACAACTCTTCTTGAACGGGCGTCTTTCGCCGGCGGGTTGCGGGCACGGCTGACGCGACGCCGAGAAGCTCCAGGAGACGCGTCTCGTCGATGACCTCGGTGCCGAGAGCCTTCGCCTTCTCGGTCTTGGTCGCGCCAACATTGGCGCCTGCGATGAGATAGCGCGTCTTCGACGTCACCGCACTCTGAACGATGCCGCCGGCGCGCTCGATCAGCTTCGCGTATTCGGGGCGCGGACGCGAGAGACTGCCTGTCAGCACGCAGCCGGCGCCGACCAACGGACCCTCCGTGCGCACGGTCTCCCTCGCCGGTGCGGCGGGATCGAGCCCGAGGCGCCGCATACGAGCCAGGAATCCCGCCCCATACGGACTTTCGAAGAACGCCAGCACCGCTTTCGCGGCTTCGACCTTGATCGGCAGGATCTGCCGCGCCTTGCCCTTGCGCGCATCATTCGCAACGACACCCTGCAGTACGGCGCTCCCCGGAAGATCGCTGAACCGCGCGTGTTCGGCGGCGATATCCTTCGCCACGGTGACGCCGACGTTCGGAATGCCGATGGCGAAAAGCCAACGATCGAGCGGCAGTCGCCGCGCCGCATCGACGGCCGCACGCATGTTGTCCGCATTCTTGCCGAAACGCCGGCCCGAGCCGTCTTCGCTGACATCGAGCTGACGGAGTGCGTCGTAATCCAGTTCGAAGAGATCAAGCGGATCGCGGACGAGTCCTTTCTCGACGAGCGTATCGGCGATTCGACCGCCGAGGGCCTTGATGTCGAGTGCGCTGCGCGACGAGAAATGCTCGAGACGCCGCTGCAGTTGGGCGGGACACGCCGGATTCACGCAGCGGATGGCGACCTCGTCGCCCAGCCGGCGAACCTCACCGCCGCAGACGGGGCACGCCGACGGGAAGACGTAAGGCGTACTGTCGGGCCCGCGCTTCTCGGTCAATACGCCGTCAATCGCCGGAATGACGTCACCCGCCTTGACGAGCCAGACGTGATCGCCGACGCGCACATCCTGTCCGGCGATCAAATCGGCGTTGTGGAGCGTGGCGCGCGCGATGACGCTGCCTGCGAGTTCGACGGGCTCCAGTTCGGCGACGGGAGTCAGGACGCCCGTGCGCCCGACCTGTACCGTGATGGCGCGCAGAACCGTCTCCGCACGTTCCGGCGCATACTTGTAGGCACGCGCCCAGCGCGGCGAATGGGCCGTCGCACCCAGCGCGGCGTAAAGCGCGCGCTCGTTCACCTTCAGGACGGCACCGTCGATTTCAAAGCGGAAACCGTGCCGCCGTAGTCCGAGTTCGTCAATCGCCGCAATGGCCTCGTCAAGGGTATCCGCAAGCTGCGACCATGGCGCCACGGGGAATCCCCAGCGGCGGAAGGCATCGATCATATCCGTATGCGTGGCGAAGCCGTCGCACCCGACGCCACCGGCATTGTAGACGACGATATCGAGCGGCCGCCGCGCGACGATCTTCGGATCGAGCTGCTTGAGGCTGCCGGCGCAGGCATTGCGCGGATTCATGAAGGTCTGCCGACCGGCCTCGTCGAGTTCCGCATTGAGCCGGGCGAAGCCATCCCGCGTCATGTACACCTCGCCGCGCACCTCCAGCATCGCCGGAGCATCCCCGGGCAGCGTCTTCGGAATGGAACGGATCGTGCGGACGTTCTGGGTGACGTCGTCGCCGACCTCGCCGTTGCCTCGCGTCGCGGCACGGACAAGGCGGCGGTCTTCGTACCTAAGCGACAGCGAAACGCCATCGATCTTCGGCTCGACGATGTAGTGCCAGACGGCGCCTGCGGGCATCTCCTTGCGCAGAAAGGAGTCGAACTGCACGAGATCGCCCTTCGCGTAGCACTTGTCGAGCGACTTCATCGGCGGATCGTGACGAACGGATGCGAAGCCCGCCAGCGGCGCCCCGCTGACCCGCAGGGTCGGCGAATTGGGGTCGCGGAACTCGGGGAACCGCTTCTCCAGGGAAAGAAGCTCCTCATACAACCGATCGTAATCCGCATCGGCGATGACGGGGCGCGCCTCGACGTAATAGAGGTGGTCGTTGCGGTTGATGATCGCGACGAGCTCATCCATGCGCCGCCGTGCGGCGTCGGGGGTCAGCGCCATGACGGGCCGCCCTTCTTCTGGAAACGCTTCTCGTAGGGAATCACCCGGCCCTTGCTCTCGAAGTTCTCACGGAGATCCGAGGTGCCGGAAACGCCGCGCGGTTCGCCATTCATCATGACGGAGCGGGTATAGCCCGCCCGATCGAGATAATTGTGGCGGAAAACCCAGAGTGCCTGCTGGTCGGTGAAATCCGGATCGACGAGGACGTGCAGCGCCTCGGTCTTCGACACCTTGTCCTTGTCCAGACGTCGACCGACCTCCTCGGGCAGGACGGGTTGGCCGCGATAGAGGATGCCGCTGGACGTAATGCGGATCAGCGGATGCGTCTTGGTCGAACGGATGGTCTCGACCGGCACGCTCACACAGCCGGTCAGCCCGATCAGCGACATGTAGAGGATCGTTCCCGCGAGGATGCTCACCAGCGGATTCCCCTTCCACAGCTGCAGCCCGACCGTGAGCACGCCGGCGACGAAAGGCCAGGCCCAGTCCTTTGACAGATCGAAATACGCGGCCTTGTAGAGTCCGTAATAGGAATAGACGATGAGACCCGCGATGATGACGGGCGAGATGAAGCCCGCGACCCGCTCCACGGACGGCGGCAGCTCGCGGTCCTGGCCGGCGAAGAGAACGAACGGCAGCGCCCTGAGCGCGAAGGTGACGAGCCACGCCACGCCGATGACGCCTGCAAGATAGAGAAGCCCGTTAGTCATGATGCTTCGCAAAACCTTTCATCTGATCGGTGAAAATAACCAGGAAGAGCGCCACCATGGCGAACTCGATGCCCTGCGACGGAATCGGCAGCTCCGTCCCCGCAATCGCGCCGGCGACGGAACCGACGATCCAGTACGACATATTGAAGGCGTGATTCCAGAGGCAGTAATAGCGGTGCCGGATCGGATCCTTCAGCCGGCAGCCGACGTCCAGCGCATAAATCTCGTCCGCCAGGGAATGGATGAGGAACCACTTCTGCCAGCGCGGAATCCCCCGCCACTTCTTCAACAGCGAGAAGCCGTAGAACGCATAGCGGAAATTGATGCCGAGCGTCAGCAGGGCCACGCCCCAGCAGGACATACCCGCGCAGATGGCGGGGACGATGGCGAAACTCATCGTACCCGACATGACGAGCGCCGCCAGGAACAGCGACCAGACGGGTGCGCAGGCCCCCGGGACTTCTGCGGCGAAGAGCACGCCCGCCGCGAAGCCCATCGTCACGTAGCCCATCAGGACGGGGAGCGAATTGACGAACGCGCGGCGAAGAACCGCCTTGCGCTCACGAGGCGCGATCTGCGAGAATCCGGGCAACACGTTCAGCATCCTCGGGCGTATCAACGCCGACGCCCTCATCTTCGGTCCTCACGACCGCCATCTTCGCCCCCATCCACAGCGCGCGCAGCTGTTCAAGCTTCTCCGTCTGCTCCAGCGCACAGGGTTCAGCCGCGATGTAGCGCTTCAGGAATGCGCCGCGATAGGCGTAGATGCCGAGGTGGCGCATATAGAGTCCGGATGCGAGATCGGGCGTGTGGTCGCGGTCGCACGGGATCGGCGCCCGCGAGAAGTACATCGCGCCGCCCGCCGCGTCGAGGACGACCTTGACGACAGATTTCGCCGCCAGGTCGGCGGCGGACCGGATCGGCGTCACGGCCGTCGCCATATCCCATTTCACATCGAGCCGGAGCTTCATCACCAGCGCATCGATGAGCGCCGGGTCGATCAGCGGCTCGTCGCCCTGGATGTTGACCAGGATATCGTCATCCGCGAAATCGCCCGGCGCCCCCTCGCGCAAACGGGCCGCGCAGGCGATACGGTCGGTTCCGCTCGGCAGGGACGACGGCGTCATCACCGCAACGCCGCCATAGCGGACGACGGTTTCGGCGATACGCGCATCATCCGTGGCGACAAGCACCTCGTCCAGGCACTTCGCCTTCCGGGCGGCCTCGACAACCCAAACCACGAGCGGCTTGCCCGCGAGAACGGCCAGCGGCTTTCCAGGAAAACGGCTGGAACCGAACCTACTCGGAATAATCCCCAGTGTCTTCATTTTTCAGAACCTCAACTTTCTGGAAGAAAAGCCTCCGGAGGGCCGACAGGCGGCGGTCCTGCCGCTCCAGCGACCACAGCACAAAACTCCACTTCTTGTCGAAACGGTAGCCGACGGGAAGGGAGGGATGGAATTCCTCAAAGCGGTCGCGCAGAACGGAAAGCCGCCATTCCATCGCATGGGTGCGGTACTCGAAGCCCTCCATGAAACACTCCGCAACCTCATCCATCGTCACCTTGTGCCGCTTCTGGTAGATCTTGAGCGCATGCGCATAATAGGCGAGATAGAAGCTTGCCATCTGGTGGAGGTTCTCCTCCGTGCGCTCCAGATTGCGCCAGCCGAAGCTGCCGCGAACGGAACAGGTCGATACCTTCTTGGGCACGATGCGCCCGGCCATCACGTCGTACTCGAACTCGTAGATCTCCTTGCCGACGCCATAAAGCGGCGTACCCGTAAGGGGATCGAACTTCTTCATCGCCATATTCTGCGCCGCCGCGTCGCCCATCAGCTGGGCGAGCGCCAGCACGACCGCCTTCTCCTCGACGGCGGAATCGTCCGAACTGCAGAAATAGTTGGCGGGAATCGAGTCCATGGGCTCGCCTTCGAGGCGGTCGCGGATGAAGTAGTCGAGCGGACGCTTCCGCGTCGTCTGCCCGATGCGGCGCCGGAGAATCCTGTAGTCGCTCAAGGCGACGCCCAGGGCCTTGAAGGCCTCGATGCGCGCGAGCATGTAGCTCGCATAGCCCTTCTTGGCCATCGACAGGCGTTTTTCGACCTTTGAATGCTCGACCGGCGAACGATTCGTCTTGTAGACGATTTCACGCGTGCGCCCCTTGCCTATCGGCACGTTCTCGTCTTCACTGCGCAGCTCGTAGACGTTCGCGTACTCGACGAATTCGTCCCGGCTCATGAGCCCGCGGATGTTCGACAGCAGAATCTCGCTGCGGTCATCGCACCCGGGGTGGAAGACCGGTCGGCCGTTCTCGAACGTCGCGCCCGGCAGTGCCGTGCGGCGGTCGTCGAACGACGGCGTCGCGCCCTCGCCCAGCGCGGAGTAGATCTCGCCCGTGATGTGCATGTAGAGAAGCGACGTAAACGCCGAACTCGTCTCATCCGCCAGTTCGGGTTTCGTCAGCAGCGACTCGTAAAGCGCATCGATCTCCTGCGCCTTCTGGATGACGCCCAGTTGACCGATGCGTCCGAGTTCGATCGCCTCCATGAGCTTCTCCAGCTCCGGCACGATACGCTCGTTCGCCACGCCGCGGCTGACGCCGAAGAGTTCGATCTCGTGATGACCGCGATGCTTCGGCATGCGGAGGAAGGAACATGGGCTGTTTTCGTAGACGCTGACCATTTCCTTCAGCGCCTTCACGAACGCCTCGGGCTCGTTCTGGGCCAGCGCGGCAAAACGATGGAACTCGGCGTACGAAAGGAAATGCACGCCCTTCATCGAATGGTAGTAGACGAGTTTGGAGGAGATGCGCTTCTTCGCCGCCGCCAGCGCCACGCGCATCTCATTCTCGGTCCAGGCCAGGGGCTTCACGCGCCATTCCTGCCCGAGGCGACGGTAGTGTTCGAGCGTTACGTCGTTGCGCTCGCCCATCACGATATCCGACAGCGAGAACCCCGACTTCTCCAGCAGCCACCGATCCGCCTTGAACAGGCGCTTCGAGGGGACGTCGCGCTGGGAGATTTCAATTGTGTCGTTGACGACGTTGGCGCAGAGCACGTTGTGCATCAGCACGTCGCCGCGCTTCGGCGACGTCAGCCGGGAGAACTTCCAGAAGCGCCCGTCGAGCAGCGGGAACGCCGCAACGGAATGGTTGCCCGTCGTCATGGTCATGACGCGCCCCCTGGCCTTGTGCCGCAGGTCGCCTTTCTCGACCAGCAGAACGCTCGGGTGTTCGGACAGATGCTGGCTGATGCCGACTTCGAAGACGTAGGTATCCTCGCCGACGTCCCAGGCCTCGAACTCGCGCGCGCGCCCCATGGCCACGGTCTTGACGAGGGACGTCCGCCGGACGCCCGTCTTCCTGACTCTGCTGATAAATGCGCGAATGGCCTGCATGGCGTTCAACCTCCGGCGGGCGCTTGGGGATGCGGATGCGCGTGTGTTTCCGCCGCAATGAGTTCCTCTGCCAACGCGCCAAGCGCATCGAGCCCGGCGTCATCCGCCGCCGCCAGCAGATTCTCCAGCGCCGGCAGCACGTACCGGCCGAACTGCGGCTGCCCGACGGACGCCAGGCGACCGTACGCCCCCAGCGCCTGCACAAGGCGCTGCACGGCGGCAACGGGCAGGACCTTGACGATATCGGGACGGCCCGCCTTCTGCCCGTACAGCGTCGCCAGCGCGAAGCGGTCTTCGTCCATGAGCGTCACATACGGATCGTACAGGAGCGACGCGAGATCGTAGGCGGCAGGCCCGAGGCGCATCCCCTGGAAATCGATAAGGGCCATCCGCCCCGTCTTGAAGAGGATGTTGGTGGACTGGAAATCGCGATGGACGAGCGTCCGGGGTTCCTTTTCCAGCAATGCGGCAACGTCTTCCAGCTCGCGCCGGACGGCGGTGGGCATCTCGCGCCGGAAATGCGTGCCCAGGCAATGCGCCGTGAAGAGATCGCGCTCCCACCGCCAGAGCCCCGCATCAAAAGCCGGCTCAAGCTCAAGCTCCGCCGCAGCCGCCGCGCCGAGGGCGTTGAAGCGCGCCAGCAGCGCGACGACCGGGGCGTAGGCCGTCAGTGCCTTCACCCCGCGTTCGGCAAGCCGCCCCTTCAGATCGGTCGCCCCGGCGTTCGCCATGACAATCGCCTTCATCGCCGGCAGATCGGCCAGAATTTCGGGGACGTCGATGCCATGCGCCTTGAGCCATCGCGCGTGCCCCGCGTACTTCGCGTTCTCGCCGCGTCTGGCATCGTCGTAAAGGATGATGATGCGCTCGCCCGCCCGGAAGAACACGCGATCGCTACCGCGCGCGCCGAGAAATTCGATGGCGGCATCATCGGCGGACTGCGGACTTCCGTCGGCGTGGGTCTGCGGCCCGTTCTCCGCCCCGCAGGCCGCGAGCGCCGCCTTTACCTGCGGCAGATCGGCGAAGGCGTTGTCCGCGCCGTCCTGATTGAGTTCGATATAGCTCGTCACCGTGCCCGCGTCCGTCCAAAGCAGGTTCGCGGGGCGGACGCCGCGAACGAACTTGCCGTCCATCATCGCCTTCTCATAGGCCTGCACGATGGATGAGAAGCCCGACGGTTCGACATAGTCGAGAATCGCCGCCGTGAGCCGCGCCAGACCACCGTAGGTGTAGGTGCCGCTCCAGCCGGGCGTCGGGCTCTTCCAACAGGTCACAAGACCGTCGTCCGGCTCAAGTTCGATCGTCCGCGGCCCCTCCTCCGTAACCACGCACTGCGCGATGACGGAAACTCCCGCGTTGCGTAATGTCCGGGGTGCCTCGGCAAACGGCGCGCGATCGAGACCGTCCACGACAATGTCGGCGTTGACGAGATAGAAATCATCGGCGCCGATCCAGGCGCGCAGCGGATTGAGAACGCCACCCGTGCCGAGGATCTCAGGCTCGTAGCTCGCGCGGCAGCCGTTCGCCGCACACCAGTCTTCGATCTGTTCGTGGAGATAGTGGCAGTTGACGACGATGTCCTCCACGCCCCAGCCGCGCAACAAAGCGACGATACGCGCCAGCATCGGCTCGCCCCAGACGGGCATCAGCGGTTTGGGCGTGACCGAGGTCAGGGGACGCAACCGCGTCCCCAAGCCCGCCGCCAGCACAACCGCCTTCTTTACCATAATACCGCCCGAGAATTTCGCGATCTGGACTTTCACCTACCGGTAGGCGCTGCGCGGACGCTGCATGCGCACCTTGGGCTCCTCCAGCATCAACGCATACCACTGGTCGCCGAGACCGGCATTCCCGAAGTGCGCCACCCGATTGTTCATCAGATGCTCGTGGTTCTGTTTAAGCGTCGGATTATCGCTGTTCTTCAACGCTTCCGTGAGGACCCGGAAGGCTTCGTCGGCCTTGTCGCGCTTGACGAGAATCCAGGAGTAGCACGCGGCCAGAAGAACGTTCTGGTTGTATTTCAGACGGCGTACGCTCCTGTTGTAGACCTTCTTCATCTCCTCCGGCGAGCCGTTGAGCATATACATACGCGCCAACTTCATCGCCATCATCGTCGGATCGAGAAACAGCGCCTTGGGCATCAGCTCGTCCACCTTCCTGAAGTCCTTGATCATCCAATTGAGCTGAAGTTGCGCGGTCGCCTTCTGGCGATCGATCATCGGCATCCACAGGCGGTATCTGGAAAGCGCCTCCGTGGCGCCGAGCGCCGCCTTGACGAACACCTTGGTGTCTTCGAAGATCTCGCGCTGCGCCGCCTGGATGCTCCCCGGCGGACGCATCTGCCAGCGTTGCATCTTCGTCTGAAGCTTCTTCTGCCCATCCGCCAGAATGAGCTGCACGCGTTCCATTTCTCTCATCACTTTCTTGCGGATCAACAGGCTGGAGGCGACCTGCACCACGAGAAACCCGACGATACCGAGCGTAATTCCCCACCCGAGGGAATCCAACCCGCAATAGGACGCGGCAAAACACCCGCCGCCGAACAAAAGTGCGATAAGTAACGTAATCATGTTCTAGGATTATATCATATTTTTCATATGTCGTGAGTCGCCGTGCGGATACGCCGTCCGCTACGAGAAAAGGGCGGGGTTCACCCCGCCCTTCCCTGCCATCCCACAGGACCGGAGCTAGCCGCGGCAGAACGTATAGAGAACGCCCGCGACGACCGCCGAACCGATGACGCCCGAGACGTTCGGACCCATCGCCTGCATGAGGATGAAGTTGGTCGGATCGTTCTGGAGCGAAACCTTGTTCGAGACGCGCGCCGCCATCGGCACGGCCGAAACGCCGGCGGAGCCGATGAGCGGATTGACCTTCTCCTTCACGAAGAGGTTCATGATCTTCGCCATGATGACACCCGCCGCCGTGCCCACGCAGAACGCGCAGAGGCCGAGCGCGAGGATGCCGAGCGTCGTGCCGGAAAGGAACTTCTCGCACGCCAGCTTCGAGCCGACCGAAAGACCGAGCATAATCGTGACGATATTGATGAGCGCGTTCGACATCGTATCGGAGATGCGCGCGACGGACGGGCCCGCCTCCTTCGCAAGGTTGCCGAGCATCATCGCGCCGATCAGCGGCACGGCCGACGGCAGGAGAACCGCGCAGAGCAGGAGCACGAGCAACGGGAAGCAGATCTTCTCGATCTTCTTCACCTCGCGGAGCGCCGGCATCCGGATCTTACGCTCGGCCTCGGTGGTGAGCGCGTTCATGATCGGCGGCTGGATGATCGGCACGAGCGCCATGTACGAATACGCCGCCACGGCGATGGCGCCGAGCAGATCCGGCGCCAGACGCGAGGTGAGCCAGATGGCCGTCGGACCGTCCGCGCCGCCGATGATACCAATCGAGGCCGCCGCCTTCACCGGGTCAACCCCGCCGAAGAAGTCGGCACCGAACAGAACCGCCAGTCCCAGCGCACCGAAGAGCGCGAAGAAGATGCCGAACTGCGCGGCGCCGCCGAGGAGCGCCATCTTCGGGTTCGCGATCAACGGGCCGAAGTCGGTCATCGCGCCAACGCCCATGAAAATCATGATCGGGAAGACGCCCGTGTCGATGCCGAAGTGGAAGAAGTAGTACAGGAAGCCGCCCGGTTCGACGATACCGCCGAACATCTGCGGAATGCCCGACTCGTTGAAGGAGATGAGACCGCTGTGGAGCACCTCCGGCGCCGTGACGCCCGCGAGCGGGCAGTTGGCGAGAAGCCCGCCGAAGCCGATCGGCAGCAGGAGAAGCGGCTCGAAGCCCTTGACGATCGCAAGGTACATCATGATCAGGCAGAGCGGGATCATGATGAGCTGGCCGATGCCATAGGGCATGCCGCCGAGCACCCTGACCTCGTGGCCCGGGACGAAACGGCCCGTGCCGCCTTCGAAGTAACCGCCGACCCACTCGCCGACCTTGACCTCGTGTTTTGCGGTGGACGCGCCCTTCGCCTGCACGTCGTCGATCACCCAATAGCCATGGCAGTTCGCGAACGTCGCGCGATCAGCCGCCGTGTAGGCCTTGCCGGGCTCCGGCGCCGCCGGACGGTCGACATAATTGCCGTCGGCATCCTTCTGGTCAAACGCACCCGTGATGTAATCCGGCGCGTGCTTCTTCATGAAGCCCGAGATACCCGTTTCGCCCGTAAGGTTCTTCGCCTTCTCGGCCGTCTCCTTCCACGCGGGCTGTTCCCCGGCCTGAATACCCAGACCGGCAGCCGCGAGAAGGACCGCAAGCAGCATTCTCTTCATATCCCTAAATCCCGTTATTCGCTGTTCTCTGTTCGGTTGTTCCTCAGGCGATGGACGCGAGGAGATCGCCCGTGGCGACCTTGTCGGTGGCGTTCACAACGACCGTGACCGTACCATCGCACGGCGCGGTGACGGGCGTTTCCATCTTCATCACGTCCATGACGAGGATTTCGTCGCCCTTCGCGACTTTCTGACCGCTGGCGGCGGTGATGCGGAGAATCGTACCCGGCACCGGGGCCTTGACCTCCTGCCCGCCAGCCGGCGCGGCGGCCGCCGCCGGCGCCGCCTTAAGCCCCGCTTCCGCCGTGAAATCGACCGGCTTGCCGTTGACCACCGCCTTGCCGTCGCCCTTGATTTCAACGCCGTAGGCCTTGCCGCCGATCGTGACCGTCACGGCACCGCCCTTCGCGGCGGGTTTCGACTCCTCGGCGAAACGGCAGCCCATCGGCGCCTTGGACGGATCCTTGAGGAAGAGGATGCCTTTCTCCTGGCAGGCCGCGGCGATGAAGATGTTCTCGTCGGTGACGGGCAGCCCCGCGTCCTCAAGCATCTTCTTCGCGACCGCGCCGCCCTTCTTGGGATCGGCGTCGTTCATCTCGAGCACGGTCTTGGTGGTCGGGGTCGAATAGGGCTTCGTCAGTTCGTTGGACGCCATGAACGCGGCGGCCTTCTTCACGATCTCCGGATCGGGCGCGACCGGGGTCTTGCCGAAGTAGCCGAGCACCATCTTCGCATAACCCGGCGCAAACTTCTTGAACTTGCCGAACATGACGTTCTGGATGGCCTGCTGCGCGTAGAACTGCGAGACGGGCGTCACCGACGTGCCGAAGCCGCCGAGGCGCACGCAGTCGTACATCTCCGCGATCATGTCATCGTACTTGTCCATCATGCCGTTGTCGCGGAGCATCTGCGTGTTCGCCGTCAGCGCGCCGCCCGGCATCGGACTCCACACGATCTGCGGATTCACGTTCATCGCCTCCGGCGGGAGGAAGTACTTCTTCATCGCCTCCTTGAAGCTGTCTTCGGCCTTCTTGATCTTGTTGATGTCGAAGTCGAAGCCGAAATCGGGATCGCCGTCGAGGCAGTGCCACATCGTGATGATGTCGGGCTGGCAGGTGCCGCCGCTCATCGGGGCCATCGAGAGGTCGATGCCGTCCGCGCCGCCCTTGAGCGCCGCGAGGTAGCACGCCACGCCGTTGCCGGCCGTCTCATGGCTGTGGAACTGGATGTGGACGTCCTTGCCCAGCAGCTGGCGGGCGAGCTTCATCGTGTTGTACACGGTCGCCGGCGTCGAAGTTCCGGAGGCGTCCTTGAAGCAGACGCGGTCGAAGGGAATGCCCGCGTCCATGATCATCTTCAGGCGGTCGCGGTAGAACTCCGGCGTATGCGTGCCCCGATTGTCGATGCCAGGCGGCAGACCCATCATCGTGACGACGACTTCGTGCTTGAGGCCCGCGTCGTGGATGCACTGGCCGGACCACTTGAGGTTGTCGACGTCGTTGAGCGCGTCGAAGTTGCGGATCGAGCTCATGCCGTGCTTCTTGAACATCTGCGCATGGAGCTTGATCATGTCGGAGCTCTGGCTCTCAAGGCCGACGACGTTCACGCCGCGCGACAACGTCTGCAGGTCGGCCTCGGGCGCGGCCTTGCGAAACGCATCCATCACGTCGAATGCATCCTCCTGGCAGTAGAAGTAGCAGCTCTGGAAGCGCGCGCCGCCACCCGCCTCGAACCAGCGGATGCCCGCCTGATAGGCTTCCTCGACGCAGGGGAGGAAATCCTTGGAGAGAACGCGGGCGCCCACGACGGACTGGAAGCCGTCACGGAACGCGGTGCACATGAACTTGACGTTTTTCTTGGCCATGGTCTTTTACCTTATTCTGTCATTCGGTTATTAAAGCGTTTTGATTATTTCGCCAGCGCAACGGCAATGGCGAGCGCGATGTTCGCATCCTCATCGCCAGCCGCCTTGGCTGCCGGATGCTTCTTGGGCGCCGACTGCGGAAGGATCGAGTCGAACCGGGCGACGACCTTCATCGAGCCGCTCGTCACGAGGATGAGTACGATCAGGAAGAAGAACACGATGCCCATACCCGCGAGCATCAGAACGAGACCTTGTGCAATCATTTCAATGTCCTTTCAGTTGGAAGTTGGTAAGTTGGGATGTCGAAAAGGCAGAATACCGAGGTGTTGGGGCGTTGGTGGCGAACGGTCCGCCTGCCATCGATCATAGGGTTTTCCAACGCTCAACCTCCCTTCCCGCGAACTCACGGATCGACAAACGTCAGCTTGAACGTGTCGAGATCTATCCGGCGATAGTAACAGTTGCGCGGCTCCCCCTTCCGGTTCTTCGTGTGGCAGATGCCGCCGCGGCAGGGCCGAACCACGTAGAGGAGCGAATTCTGCTCGCAGTTGACGTAGGCCTCTAGGAGATCGAACGTCTCACCGGAAGTCTCGCCCTTGAACCACAGCTTGTTGCGGCTCGTCGACCAGAGGATGAGCTTACGTTTCGCAAAGGACTCCTTCATCGCCAGCTCATTCGTATAGGCGACGAGAATGACCTCCTTCGTGTCTGCATTCTGCACCGCGACGGGAATCACCCCCGGATCGCAGCTCGCCGCACCCGCCGCGCGCGTATCCGCGACCTGTCTACCCACCTTCTCGAGTTTCGTAAAGTCGAGCGTCAGTTCCGACGATTCCTCAAGCTGTCCCATTTGAATCCTTCAAACTCCTTTGAATCCCTGATTTTTAAGCACGCATTATATCAAAATATCGGCATGACATTCAAGAATGACCGTAAGCTATCGTGAGGAGAAATTGTAATATCTCGTGACGCAGTTTCAAAGAAAGGAAAGGAAAGCATGCCCTCAAAGGAAAAATGCGCCAGATGTCGGAGCAGACCTGGAAGGCCTGCGGGCGCGAAGCGGGCGGACGGCAGAGGACGCCACCTGAAGCATTCCGCGGCGTTGGCACAGTCGAAAGGGAACGGCGACAAGGACGGCATGAATGCGAGGAGGTGCAGGGTTTGGGGCAAGGCTGCGCAGGGTCTGGGGTAAAAGCTGCGCAGGATCCACCCCAAAGACTGCGCAGGGTTTGGGGCAAGGCTGCGCAGGGTCGGCTCCGGGGCTGCCTTGCGGCGCGCCGACGGGACGCTTGGGACCGGCCTTCGTCCGCCCCAGCATCCGCGTCACCGTCCGACGACCGCCGACCCTACCGCCGGATGCGCAGGAACGCGCGCGCGGCGGTGCCGTCGCCCGGCGTGACCGTGAACGACATCGTGCCGCTTGCGTCCGTGCCCTTGACGGTGACCGCAGGCGTGAGCGCCGCGCCGTCCCAATCGCCCAAATCGCTCGTCGCCTCGAACATCGCCGCAACCTTCTCGGCCGCCACCGCGACCGGGTTCTCGCCGTCCTTGACGACGACCTCGACGTGCATGTCGGGCCCAAGCGCTTCGCCCATCCGCTCGCCGAGGACGACTTTCCCGATCTCCACCGTCGGCTCGTTCTCGAACAGCGCCGCCGCGCCGAATAGATAGGATGCCGCCGCATGGCTCGAATTCTGCACCGCAGCGACGCCGGTCGCGCCCAGAATTCTGCGCCGCCTCCAGTCCCTCAGTCAGCACGGCAAGTATGTGTTCCCGCACCTCGTCGGGAAACACCTCCGCCGTCGCCGGCAGAACGAGCAACCCTTGAACACGAACCTCTCGCACGGGTTCATCATGCCCCGTTACCTCGGCTCTCGCTTCGCTCGGCGTGTTTGCTTCCCCATGGGTCGCAAACCTCCGCAAGGGGCGGTTACGTTCCCCGTTGCCCGTCATGGGCGCAATGAGGGCGTCTTCCAGCTCGTCCTTAAGCCGCAGAACCTCGCCGCGCAACCGGTCGCGCTCGGTCTCAGCAGAAGCCCGCATCTGCCTTTCTGCGGCCAACTGCCGCGCAAGCTCGGCCGCTTTCCGCTCCGCTTCCGCCTTCGCCGCCCCCAAAGCCGCAGATTCGGCGCGTAAAGCCGCCACGTTCGCTTCGAGCGACTGGATACGCCCGTTGTCCGCCACGACGCCCGGAGCGCACCTCGGGGCTTCTGGCGCGTTCAGTCCGAAATAGGCAAGGGCATCCATCGTCCCCCCGCCGCTTTCTTTGGCGACAATGATTTCGCCTCCGCCACGGGTTCGCTCTTCTTGAACATCCCCTTGGACAGCTGCGAGAAATCTGTGTATGTCTTGCCCATGTGATTTATGACTCAATCGCCCCTGTTATTCTCCCAAAATTATACGTCTTCGTCGGAGTCGACATAATGATGCTGTTCTTCAAACTCTTCAATCCCGACATGATCAGGTCAGCGTATGCGCCAGCGCAAGAGATGGTGTTGAGGATCATTTACCAAATCTCCATTCATGGCATTGTTCCTATTTTCTCGAAATCGCCACATCTAAGTATTGGGTGTATGCCTCCGAACATAGCGCTGGATTGTTGAATATCTTTGTCTGCACGCCAAGCATCAGACATTGTCTTTATCGACAACCTAAATTCATCAAATGTCTTTACTCCAAAAAGAGGAAATATTTTTTTACAAAATGACTTTGATGGTAGCCTCTCCCACATTAAACAATACCCCGCGTACATAGAATACGGAGCAAGCGCAGGATACCATGTATATTCAGTCTTCCCGTAAAGTTTGGCAAGATGCGCCAAGGTGGTATCGGCAGTGACAAGATTTTGTTTTGTGATACAAGCACCATATTCGCGTTTGATTAGTATATCGGCTGCCAATGAAACAAGACGGTCATTGATTTTGGGCTTGTAATCATACTCTAGAACTCCCATGTAATGGCGAAACCGTGAGAAACTGTATGCTTCAGGATCGTTATTTGATCCGATGATGTTTCTCAAAAAATATGTCCTGTTCAAGAGTTCATGAAGGGCCTCGAATTTTTCGTAACAGATGAAAAGTACCGATGTTGATATAAAGATGTCCCAGAAGAAGAAATAGTAGCATTCAGATTTTACGGAATCACGACAAACGATGCCGTTATAGATTTCTTCAATAAGAGAACCAACCTTGTCTCCTGAAAAATCATCAGTCTGCATGAATCGTTCAACAATATCAATATAACTATTGCGTATCGCTTCCGTATTCTTTATTGCATCAATAAGATTAAAGGCTTCACGCTCTTTTTTATGTGAGAACATCTCATTAAGAATCTTCGTAATCTCAAACGCTGACTTGTGAAGGATAGAATCCGGATTGGGCGTTAATCTGATTGTAGTCTCGAAAGCCCGCACTTGTTCGTGCAAAACAGACGTATTGACCGAAGGAATGTCCAGCCATGAAGGGCGGTTTCCAAGGGGTGGACGACGTCTGTCGGGATACCCCCACAAATTCCTGACAAGCCGCTCAAATTCCTCGGTTTCATTATCAGGGTTGGCAAGATCGACATAGATGCGAGATTTAGCGAAAGTGGGAAGGCACGGCTTCCCATCCTCGTATTCGATGACGACAGGAATGAACTTTTCTTGATCAACCTTGCTGTATATTTCAGGGGAGATTATCATGGCTTCGTCGCCTACGCCGCCTTTGAACTTGTTTGCTTTGTCGCGGTATGATTTATCGCAAAGAACAAGAACTTTCTCTATTGAGTCGTCATCAACAATCCTTTGCATAAAAGCATACTTATCCATGCCCTCACGCAAATCATACACATCAATGACGACTTGGATACCGTTCTGTATCAGCAAGTCTGCTATTTCAATGGCACGCGCTTTGTTCGCCCATGAATATGAAATGAAAGCCTTTGGATGTGTGGTTCGCCCCATTATCTTATCACCAGTATCCACCATAAATCTCCTCCCGAAACCTATCAATTCGCCGCCTCGAGATAGATTGGAGCATCTGGCTTGAAGCCATCTTCTTTCTCGCGTCTCCAGTCAGCTATGAGTAGAGGTATGTCCAGTCTCCCAAGGACACCTCCGCATCAAGCACATGGCAATAATAATCGCACTTAATGGAAGCGCGTCCATTTGTTCTATGCTTAGTTGCTTTATCAGCATCCGACAATGCTTTATTCTTGCAAGCCATATAGCGCCTCAATTTACATGGGTTTCAACATCTGATTGTATGGTGTCATTGATCGTTGACTTTACCTCCTCTGTTTCGTCGGAGGTTTCAATTTGTTCTACGACATCACTTTCTTCCAGTGCTGCAATAAGCAATGGCAATGCCACTACATAACCGGCTCTTGAAGGCACCGCATTTCCAATAGCGCGCCCCAATCCCGTTCTAGTCATTCCCTCGAAGTCAAAAAAGTCAGGGAAATATTGTACGCGTGCAGCTTCATGCGGCGTGAGTGTTCTTTCTTCCAGCGGATGCACGAAACGTCCGCGCCCGCAGCACGCGAAACCGCCTGTAATCGTTGGAGACGGCCTGTCCCAATGCATTCTCCCATACACCGCTGGATATGTGTGTGGCTTTAGACGATGGCAGTCTGGACGCTGATCGTTCGGCAGTTCGTACAAGTCATGCTCAAAGAGGTAGTGAATCCTTGCCTGATTGACAGGTGAATGGATGGCTGCAGAGTCGAAAACACTATCCGGATTGTACCCATTAAGCAAATCACCAATGGCCCACCCCATAGTACGGGCAGGGAGTGCCGCATCATCTGTTATCTTTGTGATATCTACATTCTTTGTGACTCGTGAAGCGATGAGCAGCATCCTTTGGCGAGTTTGAGCTACGCCAATTTCCCACATTCGCACAACACCATAACTGACAGAATATCCAATGTCCTTCAAGTACACGTCTGCCGTCTGCAAAACACCATGCCTGTCATGAAGAACCCCCGGAACATTCTCAATTATCAGTGTGTCGGGTTGAAGTATCTCGGCACATCTTACGGCCCGCAGATAAAGAAGATTTCTCGGATCATCCCTTCGGGTATGGTTGTTTAAATTCGAGTGACCCTGGCAGGGGGGGCCGGCTACAAGTATGTCTATCTTCCCAACCTTGCCACAAAACACCCGTTCCTCTGCAGTCAACCCCGCACCAAGGTCCCCGTTGATGCTTTTCTCAATCGGGTTGTTGTCAATAATGTCCGGCTGAAAATTCTTGGCATAGATGTTCAGCGCCTCTTTGTTTATGTCTGAAGCAAAAACGGATCTGAAAGCGCATCCGAGCCCCCTAGCGGCCTCCCGAATGCCAAGCGTAAGCCCACCGCATCCGCAGAACAAGTCAACCGCCCTTATCTCCTGTGCAGACGCCCTGATCCTCGGTCGCTCTTTTGCCGCAAGCCATGCAAGGTCGTAAATGTTCGCCGTTGACTGCATTCTGTCAACCCATTCGGGGATTGGCAGTTTCGATGTCTTGGCACCTCGTCCTTTGACTTGAATTCTGCGGACGATGTCGTCTTTGACAATTCTATATGCTATCTTTTCTTCCATTCTTCAGTTAGTCAGTGCTGTACATCCCCTTTGAATTTATTGAACTGCGAGGGTAGCAGATTCCACAATTTACCGGCGTCTTTAGCATCAAAGATGTCATAGGTCATTGAAAACTGGTCTGCCATTCTTGCCAGTTCTCTTACCGTCCCCGGCTTGTCCTGCGTTGCAGCACCGGGCTTTACCTTTCTTGACGAATCCGGCTTGTAGTAGAGCCAAACCGCAGTCTGGAGCATCGCGGGGATACGTGCGAACTCTTCCTTGTAAGTTATTGCGTCCAGGAGTCCGCCAAACGAATATGGCTCTCCTGCGAAGAACATATCCAACCCCTCCGTCACCGCATGGCTGAAGTCTCGGTGAAGGTACATTGTTCCAGCGACAAAGTGGCGCCGAGAAAAACGGTACTCGTCCGGATCGAAAATCCAGCAACAGTCCGTAGACACTTTCAATATGTTGTTCTTGCTCTTCAAGAACTGCTTGTAATAGGCAATTGCCAGCCATGTCCAAAAGCCCGAGTCCTTTTGGCGCTTGGCAAGAACCTCGTCGGTAATGATCGGGGTAAAATACTCGATCATCTCCATCTTTGTTGCAAAGGTCTTCTCCAAATCCACCTCTGGCGCTCCAGCGACCTCCTCAGTCAGCAGAGAATTGAACAGGAGCGATTTTGCATCTTCGGCATGAAGTTCATTGTCATTTCTGATCTTAGACAACAACTCCTTGACGGTGACAATGCCCGCCTGGTTGAACTTCCGAACTTTAACGATTTCACTCATTGCCGTCCTCCGTTCCCGTCAGATTCTTAATGGATATTGCCGAAAGGTTGAAATGGTCGGCAAAAGCTCGAACGGCGTCATCAATCCACGTTGACGTTTCCTGAATATAATTTTCGTCAAGTACTGCTGGCGGCGTATCTGGGCATCCTCCGACACCAAGATTTACGCCTACAAATATGCTCCACTTCGCAGCCCACTCTGGGAAACCGCCAGACGATGCGGAATGAATGAAAGCGTATGTCAGGACTTCACGCAGAACTTCGGGCAGTACAAGTGCCTTGAACTCCGAAGATTTCACCGGTTCATAGCTGTTAAACTTCTTGCTGGAAATAATCAGCACTGGGTCTTCGCCATTGCTCATCTTAACCATCCAGAATCTATTTCCTAGACCGTCTCCTGGCTGAGAAAGAGCGACAGGCAGCAATGGTTCAAGATCCGTGGGCTTCTGTTCCTTGTCGGCATCCTTGAGGGTCTTGGCAAGCCCCTTGAGCCTGTGCGTCGCAGGGTCAACGATTCGCAGCCTGTAATAGACCTCCTTACCACTAGGAAAGTCCGGGAACTCAGCGATAGTATTCCGCTGAAGGCCGCCGACAGTCCCAAGGTTGCAGCGCCGAAGTTTCGTGCGCCTGATCGCCTCCAACATAACTATGTCATCAGCACTGTATAGATTCCGGGACGAGAATGTCTGCTCAAGCCTTACCTTGAGTGGCTTCGCGTCTTTCTCGACGTGAATCTTCGCTTCCGCCTCAAGGACACGCTTGCGCCCCGTGAAGTTAAACCGATACGCCATTTTCGACCTCCTCCTTCTTGTAGTCATACCTCAGCTTTGCAGCAGTGATGTCGCGGTTGGGGTCGAAGCCCGTGATGGTTACACAAAACGGCGCCTTGTCCTTTATTGTCAGAAGAACCTGATTCCCTTTTCCTTTGGCATCAACTGTTCCCTCCTTCTTTGCCAGAATGACACCACCAGCACCAGTCTCAAGCATAAAGTCATTTGGCGACCAGTCAAGCCCCTTGAACGTATCGTAGCCAACTACAAACTTTGCCACAAATGGGAACTTATCGTCTGATACTTTAGCGAGACCTTCGCCAGCCTTGGCCTTGATTCCTTTCGTCTCGCCATTGATTTCGGAGATAGCAACAATGCGAAGCTTCTCGGATGGTGTCTTGTCTCCGTTCCCACCTTCGTCACCACCATTTCCATTGTCAGGCTCATTCCCGTCGTTATTACCAGTCTCTTCCTTATGTTTTTTGATGCCAAAAACATCACTCAGCGGATCGTAGTTGCGCGCCTGGTCAAATGCTGCCAGGGTATTGAGTAGCTCCCTTACCGCATAGGAAACGTACTGTATGTGCTTTCGTGGCTTGTCATATTCCTTTGCGACCCGGTCTGTATCGTAATTCCACTTGCTGTGGCTCGGTGGTTCGGCTGCCACAAGCATGTCGGCAAGTGCGTCTCGCTCAATCAGCACGGCTGCTACGTAGTTGTTGAGGTTCACAGTAGCCACCGCATCTATAAGCAGGCCAACACGATAGAATACTGGAGGAAGCGATTTCGGCAGATCATGTCTCTTCAATAGCACTGTAAACTTGCCTTCGCAAACCGCTACATTGCCATTCGCATCTTTCTTTCGCACTGGAACAGGAATTATGATGCGGCACGGCTTCTTCTCCTGAAGCAATTTCCGCATGGATTTAAGCTGCTCTTCACTGCACATCGTCTTCTTCCAGGTCGGGTCATCACCAGGAGAAGACAGGATGAACTTCTGCGATTCAGGAAAGCCTGCGCCAAGAGAGGTAAGTATAAGTTCGTGATGGAGGGTTGTCACAAGAGCATCTCGATCCTCAGGCTTTGGAAGAAACGAGCCATAAGCCTCGACTTTGGACTTGTCTATCACTGTCTCTGCACCAGTTTTGCCAACTTTTACAACGACCTTAAGCTTGCCGGCGTAGATGGCCACGAGAAAGTTCCTCAAGACAGCCCTTACAAGATTCCGCTGGTTGAATAATGCGCCCTCATTTTCTGCATCTTGTGAAAGATTGATATACGGAATGACGATAGAAGTCCCTGGCTCGTCGTTTCTCGTAATGTTAAAGTCTTCCTTGAACTTTGCGATAAACTGCTCATCCGTTATTGGATGCTTCTTCATCTTGCGCGGCTCTTGCACATCAGGCTTCAGTCCGAACCACCCATCGGGAGCCCATGTAACGTACTCCGAATCTGTGTGGAATTTAAGCGTTGCCTTGCCAACGACGAAAGCGCGAGGTTCGTAAGAGTTCCTAACGGAATACGAGAACGAACACTTAAGCCGGCTGGCGCGCTGAAATACACATTTGCCCGCGCCCCAGCTTCCAAGGGTATTAGCACCAACCTTCGTGGAACCATTTTCACGAAAGAAGTAATTATAGTAGTTCCAATCGTTCCGGTGGGCTAAGTCCTCTTCAAGCGGCCGTTTATCAGTTATGCCCGTTAATCCAGTCGTGTGGAAATCTTCAATGACGAGAAAACGGCAATCCCCAGACATTACGCTTTCTGGCGATGCGAGTCCATTCTTCGGATCGGTAAAACGTTGCTTGCCGCCATTAAAATATGGTTCGATTTTTTCTGCAGGAAGCTTGTCGTCTTCGCCAGAAAAGTAAATTCTAACCTCCACAGGATCGCTCCCGCCATCCGTTGCGTCAAGAGAATTCTGCAACGATTCCCTTATAACCGCCTCAAGACGTGTGCCGTTGGTGAAGAACTCCTCGCTTACAGGGTTCCGCTCCATCGTTCCAGGCTCTACTTCGTCGAAATACCATTGTGGCGACATGGCAACCTCCCATTTTCAAGTGCGAGACTTCAAGAAAGGGAGAAAACCTGCGCATTCCCCGACGGAGAGCTCTTGAACCGCTTTTTTGCGTCGTCAACAGCTGATTCAATAGCGTTAAAAATCTTGCTGACATCCTTGTCAGAATACTCGTAGGCCAGCCTGTTAGAGCAATTCCCCAGCAAACGGACCATTGAGATTATCTTGATCGTGCGGGCTTCAGCCATCCTCACGAACTTCTCTCTCTTTGATTCCTTTTTAGCACTCATTGTAAATCTCTCCTAATTTGTTTGACAATAATATTCTATCATATTTTTCATGTAGATGTCAAAGCAACGCAAACCCCTGTCAAATATTTAAAACATACGTATCATCGTAATGCTTCATATCGAAATGCAAATGCAACAAAAATACTGCCGCATTTTACAGCATATTGCTTTATCTGCGATTAGCACTTGGAGGTCTTATTACCGCTCTTTGAACATCTCCGTCCCATCGGGATCGATGGAAAGCACGAGGGCGCGGGCGGTAGCGACAACGGCCGATTTCCGCCGCAGACAATCTTTGCCCATCGACTCCGCACCCCTGATTTGCGTTCTTTGCGGCTAAAACATATCTCTTTTTTATGGATAGAACGTAGTTTGCTCTGTCATGCCATGTCCCCTGATTTGTGCCCTTTGCAGCTTCCCATTTCAGCCGGGTGTTTTTGGCCGCAAAGAACGCAAAGATCGCAAAGAGGTGGTGTGGCAAGCGAATGCAAATGTCATCACGGAAGTGAAATTGCAGCCTTTGCATCCTTTGCGTCCTTCGCGTTCCTCGCATCCTTTGCATTCTTTGCGTTTTCGAACCCTTTGCGTCCTTTGCGTTCTTTGCGGCTAAAATATACTTCTTGTGGCCAATCTACCGCGCTCTGCCGTTCCCGAGCAAGGGGCGGTTTCTGTCGCCTTCAGCCAGGGAGAATGAACGAATCATCGCACCTTGGGGCCGCCATCAGTGCACTTTAAGGCAAACATCAGTGAACCTTTCCCTAACCGAACAAATGTCGCGTCAAATCGGTAAAAATCGTCAGCTATCGGATTTTACCTGCCTCTGCTGACCTTCCGCCCGATTTCGTGAGCCGGTTGTTACTGGCACTCTGGGAAAACAGGTCAGACCTGTTTTCCCAGAGTGAAACAAGGTGGGGTCGTGCGGGGTCGTCC
>JBJEWD010000050.1:0-35205 GCA_051884875.1 Kiritimatiellia bacterium | reverse complement strand
TTCACTTCATCCCCTGCGCGGCCAGCTTGGCCTTGAGTTCCGCATACGGGTCTTCGCCCGTGACGATCTGCCGCACCGCCTTCGCCGCTTCGGTCGCGGACGCGAGGTCGGCGGCGTCGGGGTGGCTGGCGGCGGCAGCCCAGCGCGCCTCCGTCTCCGGCGTGGCGGCGTGGGGATTGCCGGGCGTCGGCGGCAGCTTCCGCATCCGCTCGATGAGCTTCGGGTCGATGGCGCCCTGGCAGAACCAGACGCCGAGCTGCTCGCAGCCCGCACCGTAGAAGGACGCCGCCGTGTAGGCGCACTTCCAGGCGTGCGCGCTCGCCGGATTCGCGCCCAGCGTGAAGAAGGAAAAGATCTTCTTGCCCGCGACGCGCTTCATGAAGTCCATCGCCTGCTGGTCGGGATGCCCCCGATCCACCCAGAAGCCGGCGGCCACGAGGTCGTAGCCGTCGAGGGACGCCGGGGCGTCTTTCACGTCGAACAGCTCCGCGCCGTCGCCCAGCCCGCCGCAGATCGCCTCGGCGACCTTTTTCGTGTTGCCGGTGAGCGTCGAATAGACAACTGCCGCTTTCATTTCGCCCCCCTCAAAGCGCAGCCTTCACCGTCTCCACCCACGCGGCGACCTTGTCGTCGGTCTGGTCGGCCTCGTTGGTGTCGTCGATCCTGAGGATCTCGCCCACCAGCGTCGCGCCGGCGTCCTTGGCCGCATTCGCAATCGTCTCCGCCGCCACGCAGTAGGAGTCCGCGAAACCGACGGAATCGCCGAGGCCGAACACCGCCACCTTCTTGTCGGCGAAGTTGGCCTTGATGCCGTCCAGCTTCTCCGCCCAGTCGTCCTGCAGATCGCCCACGCCCCACGTGGAGGAGCCGAGCACGAGCAGCTCCGCGTCGCACGCGGCCGCGTCGGCGGCGATGACGTTGATGGCCGTCGCGCCCAGCAACCCGGCGATCTTGGTGGCGACCGCCTCGGTCATGCCGGTGGTGCTGCCGTAGATGACGTGTACCTTGTCCATTTCTTCGTTCTCCTTTCGTTTTATCCTGCCCTTTTCAGGGAAATCCTGCTGATGAAGTCGTCCACGCCCCGGGCGGACTGGAGCGCCGTCCGCGCCGCCGCTTCCGCCGAGGCGTAGCGCCGCATCCGCGCAAGCGACTCCCGGGCGTCGCCATAGACGCGCCACGCGCCACGGTGGACGGGCGTGGACGGAAGCCGCCGCATGAAGCCCGCTACGTCCTTCAGCGGATAGCCGATGAACACGCCGACCTCGTGGGGAATGTCGCCCGCCGCCGCCTGCCGGACAAGCTGCCCGAGCATCTGCGGGAGCGACGCGCCGGTCGCGTCCGGATAGCCCAGCCGCGCCAGCCAGCGGCGGTTCCGCCGCTCGGCGAGCGTCGCGGCCAGGGCGGCGGGATGGTAGAAGAGCACGAGCGAACTGCCCGCCGCAACCTTCAGTTCGACGTAGTCCAGCCCGAGAATCCCGTAGATGTCGTTCCGGTAGTGGCAGACGCGCTGCCCCTCCGGACTGACGCCGGCGTAGCAATGGCGCACGAGCAGCAGTTCGGCGGGCTTGACCCCCTGCCGCACGGCCGCCGTCTTGATCAGCAGAAAGCCCAGCAGCTCCTTGCGATGGCGTTCGTCTATGCGTGGTGCGTTGTCCATTGACCTGGCTCCTCCAAAAACTTAACCTATTCTAACATATCCCGCCGACGCCGTCAATAGCCTAGGCTAACTTTTTTGTGCACAACGTGATTATCTCAAAAGTGACCTCCAAAACCAGAGGTCACTTGCGAAGGTCTACGGGGCGGACGGAGCGCCGGTCATCTGAGGACACGACACAAAGCCGGGAGCGGCGCAGGCGGGGCGGGCCTTGGGGCAGCGCGGATGGAAGGCGCAGCCGACTGGCCAGTCGGTTGGCGGAGGTACGGTGCCAGGGATATCCTGCAACGGTGCGCCCTTCGGCGCATCAAGGCGCGGCACGGCGGCGAGAAGGCCCTGCGTGTAGGGATGGCGCGGATGGGCGAGGACGGTCTTCGCCTCCCCCGCCTCCACGATCTCGCCCGCGTACATCACATTGACGAAATGGGAATACCAGGCGACCAACCCGAGGTTGTGGGTGATGAGCAGCACGGACGTCTCGCGTTCATCGGCGATCCGCGCGATGAGGTCGAGCACCTCCTTCTGGGTAGTGACGTCGAGCGCCGTCGTCGGTTCATCGGCGATGAGCAGATCGGGATCCGCCGCCAGCGCCATTGCAATCATCACGCGCTGCTGCTGCCCGCCTGACATCTCACACGGATACTTCCGCGCCGTCGCCGTCGGCAGATCCACCGCCGTCAGCAGTTCGTCAATCCGCCGCACGACCGTCTGCCGATCCGTGCCGACGGGAAACGCCTCCCGGATCTGTCGGCCGACGCGCATCACGGGATTGAGCGACTGCATCGGGTTCTGGAAGACGTAGGCGATGCGCGGCGATCCCCTGATCTCGCCCGTAATCTCCGCCCGGTCGACCAGTCCCCCCAGAGCCAGCGCCGTCAACGATTTACCGCAGCCCGACTCCCCCACCAGCGCTACGCGCCCGTTCCGGGGAATCGTAAACGACACGTCACGGACGGGCACCGAACAGCGGTTGCCCTCCAACCGGAATGCGACGCGCAGATGGGAGACTTCCAGCAGCATCAGACCTTCTTCCGGCCCATGACGAGCCGACCGGCCAGCCAGTAGGAAAACACCAGCACCACCGCACCGCCGATCACCAGCGGCAGGTTGTGCATCACGGATGCCTTGCCCTTTGTGATCAGCTCCAGATAGCTGAGTTCGGCGGATGAACGGCCGAACGCGAAACCGACCAGCGCCAGCACGATCGTCCAGATGCCCGCACCGAGCGCCGTAAAGAGCGTGAAGCTGCCGAGCGGCATCCGCGCAATGCCCGCCGGAATGGAGATGAGCTGACGGATGACGGGCACCAGACGGCAGACGAAGGTCGTGGCCGCGCCATACCGATTGAACACCTCGCAGGCGCGGTTGAGTGGCTCGGGCTTTACGAAGAAATACCTGCCGTAGCGCTCCAGGAACGGCTTGCCGAGCTTCAGGGAAAGAAAATAATTCGCATAGGCACCCGCCAGCGAACCCGCAACGCCCAGCAGAATCGCGAACGTCAGGGCGAGAACGGGCGAGGAGGTACCCAGTTCGGTCGTTCCGTTCGCCAGTACTCGCGCGGCAAGGAAACCGGCGGGAATCATCACGACTTCGCTCGGGAACGGAATGAAGCTCGACTCCACCGCCATGAAGACGAAGATGAGGAGGAACTTCCAGGCGGGCGCCATGGCGGCGATGGCATCAAGATGGGCGGCAAGCGTTTCGAGCATACTAGCAGATGTGATAGGGTTTGAAGAAAGTGCGGTCCTCAATGCCGCTGCCCTTCGTGTAGGCGGCGACGATCTTTTCCGCAAGGGCGCGGTCGGCTTCGGACTTCGCGCCGCCGATGAGCAGCGCACCCGGGCCCGGCAACGCGCCCGAATCGAAGAAGGTGCCATAGGCCGTTGCGCCGGCGAGCAGCCGGTTCTCGTCTTTGTCGCGCCCGACGACGAGACCCGTGCCGTCCGGGAGGCGGAAATGCCGCCCGACCGAAAGCAGTTCGACAAGACGCCGCGTCCGCAGGCCCTCGTGCGCCAGCAGATCCTTCAGTTTGCGGCAGAATCCCTCTTCCGTCAGCTTGCAGCCGCCGGCGGGGGACGGATAGTCGACAAGGCCGAACTCGGCCGCCAGTCTGATCTGCGGATCTCGGCAACGTCCCTGGATGTCCAGCAGCCGCTCGCGGTCGAGCCGCCCTTCCCGTTCGGGGATGGTCGGCTCCAGAAGCCTGGCGCTTAGCGGACGCACCAGACGGCCTTCAAGCCCCGAAGACGTCATCACGACGCCGAGCGCCTGACGATTCTGGGACATCGGACGCTGGCCCACGACCTCGCCCGTCGCCACAAAATCAAATCCCTTCCCGACCATCAATTCGCCGGCCCGGCGAATCATCGTCGCGTGGCAGTCGATGCAGGGATTCATCGCCCCACCGAAACCGTGCGGCGGATTCTCGATGAGCGCAATCTCGTCGTCCGTAAAGTCGATGACGTGCAAGACGATGCCGAGCGCAGCGGCCGCGCGGACCGCCGCCGACGACGAGAAGAACGGCGTGGAGAAGCAGACGCCCTCGACATAGGCGCCGGCGCGCTGCAGGACCTTGACCGCCAGCTGGCTGTCAAGGCCGCCGCTCATGAGACTCAATCCACGGCAATTCATCCGACCCTCACTTTCACCCGGTTGCCCGAGGTTGGCAGAAGCCTGAGTTTCATCCCCGACCTGAGGACGAGCGGAACTTCGTGTTCGGCCAGCCAGCGCCTGCGGAACGAGGCCTTCGCCTGTTCCGCGCCATCGCTGAAGACGGGTTCGCCGTCCACGAGGTCGAGCGTCATGCCGTCCACGCCCGCCAGCGTCAGCTTCAGCGGCCGCGGGCGCGCGTCCATCTCGACGAACACCGCGGCGAACTGCGCCTTCAACTCGGTCGGGGTCGGCATCAGGCGTCCGGCCAGAGCTGGTGCGCCATTTCGCGCAACTTGTACTTCTGGATCTTCTGCGAGGCGGTCATCGGGAAGATGTCCAGCGCGTGGACGTACTTCGGGATCTTGAACCACGAGATGCGGTCCTTGCAGAACGCCTGCACGTCTTCGACCGTAATCGTCACGCCCTCATAGGGGATGATGAACGCCGCCGGCTGTTCGCCGTACTTCTTGGACGGGCAGCCGACGACCGCGACATCCTTGACGCCCGGCATCGTGCCGAGGAAGTCCTCGACTTCCTTCGGGGAGATGTTCTCGCCGCCGCGAATGATGAGATCCTTCAGACGCCCCGTGATGTAGTAGTAGCCGTCCGCGTCCATGCGGCCGATATCGCCGGAGTGAAGCCAGCCGTTCGCATCGATGCACTTCGCGGTCTGCTCGGGCATCTTGTAGTAGCCCTTCATGTTGCCGTAGCCGCGGCAGCAGATCTCGCCGTCCTGTCCGAGCGGCGCGAGATCGCCCGTTTCGGGATCGATGATCGCGACCTCGACGCCCGGGAGCGCCTGACCGATCGTCGAGCACTTGCGCGCGAGCGATGTCTCGAAATAGCGCGTCATCGTCATCACGGGACCCGACTCGGTAAGACCGTAGGGGTTCGTGATCTCCCGCATGTACATGCGGTCGGTCGCCTGCTGCATGCGATGCGTCGGGCAGGAGCTGCCGGACATGATGCCCGTGCGGAGCGAACGGAAGTCGTACTTGTCGAAGTCGGGATGGTCGAGCATCGCGATGTACATCGTCGGCACCCCGTACGTCGCCGTGCATTTCTCCCTGGTGATCGTCGCCATCACGCCGACGGGGTCGAACTTCTCGAGGAAGACCATCGTCGCACCGTGGTTGACGCAGCTCATCACGCCCAGCACGCAGCCAAAGCAGTGGAACAGCGGCACGGGGATGCAGACGCGATCGCGGCAGGAGAGGTTCTGGCAGGCGCCGATCCAGAAGCCGTCGTTCGCGATGTTCCAGTGGGTGAGCTGCACGCCCTTCGGGAAGCCCGTGGTGCCCGAGGTGTACTGCATGTTCACGACGTCGTGCACGTCGCACGCGGCCTGCCGCGCCGCATAGTCCGCCCACGGCGTCTCGACCGCGAGCGAAAGGATCTCGTTCAGCGAATACATGCCGCGGTGCTTGGCGCCGCCGAGATACATGATGCGCTTGAGGTGCGGATAGCGCGCGCTCGCGAGCCGACCGCGCGGCGAATCCCTGAGCTCGGGGATGAGCCCGTTGAGGACCTCCAGATAGTTGCAGTCGCGGTAGCCGTCGATGACGAAGAGATTCTCCGCATCGGACTGCTTCAGCGCGAAATCGATCTCCTCGCGCTTGTAGTTGATGTTGAGCGGCAGGAGAATCGCCCCGATCTTCGCCGTCGCGAACATCAGCACGACCCAGTGCGGCACGTTCGTCGCCCAGAGCGCCACCTTCTCGCCGCGCTTCACGCCGAGGGCCATGAGGCCGCGCGCCAGACGATCGACTTCTTCGCCGAACTGGTACCACGTCAGACGGAAGTCACGGTCGGCGTAGACGACGGCATCGTTCTCGCCGCAGCGCACGATCGTCTGGTCGAGAAGCTGGCCGAGCGTATACGGACGCGTCTCGGGCAGGTTATGCCACGCCACGCCGCCGGAAACGCTCTGCGTGAAGGGCGCGACCCTCGGGGCGGTGCCGAAGGGATCGGTCAGTCTGAACTCGCTCATTGTCTTTCTTTCTCCGCTTTGTGACGCATGTGGATGTGTTTGCCGCGCCCGGTCAGGACCGGCACCCCAAGATGGTACTTGATGGCAAGGGCGCGGATGATGAAGATGGTGACGACAGCGGCGATGTAGCGCACGTAGGCGTCTTCGACCCCGATCCAATAGAGGCCGTACCAGATGAGCCCACCGGCGGCACAGGCCATCGCATAAAGCTCCTTGCGGAAGATAAGCGGCACCACGTTGATGCTGATGTCGCGCAAGACGCCGCCGAAGACGGCCGTGATGATGCCCATGATGATCGCCACCCACCAGGCGCAGTCCACGCCCGGCGATTCGGCCTCGATCACCATGATGGTCTTCTCCATGCCGAGGACCATGAAGACCGAAATCGCAATCGTATCAAAGATGAACCAGGTGATCTGTCCGCTGATGAAGCGGCGGCCGAACAGCCACACCGCGACCACCGCGAGCAACGTCGTCAGAACGTAGCTGCCGTCCTGCATCCAGAACGGATGGACCTTAAGCATGATGTCGCGCAGCGTTCCGCCGCCCAGCGCCGTCAGGAAGCCGATGACGTAGGCTCCGAACCAGTCGAAACGCTTCATGCTCGCGAGGCGAACGCCCGAAATGGCGCCGGCGAACGTGCCGAGATACTCCAGGACCGTCATCAGCGGACGGATCTCCTCATGCCAGGACTCAGTCACTGCGCCATCTCCTGTGCGACCAGAGATACTGTTCGGGACATTGCCGGATCGCCGCCTCCAGCCGGTCGTTCAGGAGCTGCGTCGCCGCATGGCGATCGGCGTCCTTCGCGAAGCGGACGGGGTCGCCGCCGATGAGTTTGTAGCGGTAGGGCCCGACGCGGACGAACGAACCGACGACAATCGGCACGCCATAGCGCATGGCAAGGCGCGTCGCGCTCGTAAAGGTATAGGCCGGACGTCCGAAGAACTTGAGCCGGGCGCCCTTCTTCGTATGCTGGTCGATGAGAATTGTCATCGCCGCGCACGTCTCCATCCATCGGCGCATGACGTCGGCCGTGAATCCGTGGTTCTTGTCGATGACCGTAATCTGGCCGCGGAAATGGTGTTTCCGCATCCAATTCGCGACGAGCTTCGAGTTCACCACGCGCGCAATCGCGATCATCGGGCGCGCGAAGGAGATCAGATTCGTCGCCGCCTCCCACACGCCATGATGCGAACTCACGAGCAGAATCGGCTGGTCGGGCGTCTCCAGGAGCAGCCTGACGGCGGCGGGACTCGCCGCCGAGACGTCCAGATGTTCGCGCCAGTTCGCGCGGGTGATGACGTTCGGCACGCACAGCGCCTCGGCGATGTGACCCGCGAGATGGCACCAGGCCGCCTTCGCAATCCGCCGTGCTTCCCTCGCGTCGGTCGTCACGCCGCCCTTGAGGATATTCTCAATCGAGAGCCGGCGCCGGCGAGGAAAGAACGGCCAGAGGAGCGCGGCCAACCCCGCCCCCATTCCGTAGGCATGCCTCTGTACGAACGTCAGCGCCACCGTACGAACACCTCGTCACCGCAACATCCCGACAACATCACAACTCCTCGATCTTCAGCGGAAGCGGATGGTCGCGGCGCGCCCATGCGCGTCCAGCCCCTCGACGGCGGCGAACGCCTCGATCGTCGGCCGCGTCGCGGCGAGGTCGGCCTCGGTGAACGCGACAAAACTGTGACGGCGACGGAAATCATCCGGCGTAAGCCCGTTGAACATGTTCGCCGCGCCGCCCGTTGGCAGCACGTGGCTCGGTCCCGCGACAAAATCGCCTGCCGACTCCGGAGTCCACGGCCCTGCGAATACCGCGCCCGCGCTACGGACGCCCTTCATGACCTTCAGCGCCCCCCGCGTCATGATCTCGAAGTGCTCCGGCGCAAAGGCATTGACGACGGCCAGCCCCGCCGTGACGTTCGGCACCACGACGATGAGGATGCCGTCACGATCGATTACGCGCCGGATGAGCGCCTTGCGCGACAGCGTCTCGGTCTGGGCGAGGATCTCCCGGCGGACGGCCTCGGCGATTTCCCGCGACGTGCAGACACAGAGCGACTTCTCCAATCCGCTGCCGTGTTCGGCCTGGCTCAGGAGATCCGCCGCGATCCAGCGCACGTCGACGGAACCGTCGGTCAGGACGGCGATTTCGCTCGGACCCGCAACCTGATCGATCGCCACGTAGCCGTAGACCTGGCGCTTCGCCGCCGTCACGAACGCATTGCCGGGACCGGCGATCTTCTGCACCTTGCGGCACGTCTCCGTGCCGAAGGCCATCATGCCAATCGCCTGGATGCCGCCGACGCGGTAGATTTCGGTCGCACCCGCCAGCACGAGCGCATAGAGGAGAACTGGATTCACCTCGCCGGTCTTGCCCGCCGGGGTGCACGCCACGATCTCCTTCACACCGGCCGCCTTCGCGAGCGTCACCGTCATGACCGAGGTGGACGCGAGCGGCGCGGTGCCACCCGGGATGTAGACGCCGACACGATCCATTGGCGAATAGAACTCGCCCATACGACCGCCCTTCGGGGTCTTCATTGACCACGCCGGACGAAGCGATGCGCGGGAAAAGCGCAGCACCCGCCGGTGGGCGTCTCTGACGGCTTTGACGATCCGGGGATCGAGGCGATGCTCCAGCGTCCGAAGATCGGCCTTCACGGCGAACTGCGACGGTACGAGCGTGGCGCCTTCGAACTTCGCGACCAGCGCCGCCACGGCCTTGTCGCCGTGCTTCCGGATGTCGGCGAGCGCCGCCGCTGCCGCGTTTTCCGCCTCTTCCGGGAACGCCGGACGCGCATTGAACGCCTCAATGCGCCTATCTCCTGCCTTGACGATATGAATCATGGTGCTTAGCGCCTGGTGCCTGGCGCCGAGTGCCGGGTGCCGCGAACCCTCGTGCGAGGAAACCGCACCAAGTACCGGTCATCCGACCCCATATACCCTGCCCCAGGAGCTCCCCGCTCACTTGTTCGTCCCCATCATGCACGTGAGCGTGCCTTCCGCCGCGAGCTCACCGTTGACGTAGCCCTTGGCCTCGAAGACGCCGACGATGCGCTTGAGCTTCAGGGTGTGGACGATCGTGGTGAATGTATCGCCCGGACGGACGGGACGCTTGAACTTGGCGCCATCGACCTTGGCGAACAGGAACCCCGGTTTCTGGTCGCCGAAGAATCCGCGCGCGACAAGCCCCGCGCCCGCCGCCTGCGCCATCGTCTCGACGAGGACGACGCCCGGAACAATCGGGAAGTCGGGGAAGTGACCCTTGAAAAACGCGTTCTTCTCCATTGTGAACGTGTAGTTCGCGCGCGCCCCCGTCTCATCGGCGCTTTCCAGCGTATCGACGAACAGGAACGGGTCGCGGTGCGGCAGAAGATCAATGCCGGGCGTGTTGTAGATGGTCGTGAACTGAGGGAGTTCCATGGTCTTAAGCCTTCTTGAAGACGAGGATGCCGTTGTGACCGCCGAAGCCGAGCGACGAACTCAGCGCCACGCGGATGTCGCGCTTGACGCCGACGTTCGGCGTGTAGTTGAGGTCAAGCTCCGGATCGGGGTTCTCGTAGTTAATCGTCGCCGGGCAGTAGCCCTCGTCAATCGCGAGCGCGGTAAGCGCCGCTTCAATCGCGCCCGTCGCGCCAAGACAGTGCCCGTGGAACGGTTTCGTGGAGGAGATGTTGATCGTCTTCGCCTGTGCCTCGCCGAACACGCGCTTGAACGCGGCCGTCTCCATCTGGTCGTTCAGGTGCGTCGAGGTGCCGTGGGCGTTGATGTAGTCGACGGTCGTCTTGTCCGTGACCCCGGCATTCGCGAGCGCGATCTCAATCGCCTTTACCGCGCCGTCGGCGGACGGATCGGGCGCCGTAAGGTGGTAGGCGTCGCACGTCGCGCCGTAGCCCGCGAGCTCGGCATAGACCTTCGCGCCGCGCGCCTTGGCGTGCTCCTCGGACTCGAGAATGAGAATCGCCGCGCCTTCGCCCATGACGAAGCCATCGCGGTCGACGTTGAACGGGCGGCAGGCCTTCTCGGGGCAGTCGTTGAAGCGGGTCGCAAGCGCCTTCTCCTTCATGAAGCCGCCGACGCAGAACTCCATGACCACCGCTTCGGAGCCGCCCGCAATCATGACATCCGCCCGGCCGGCGCGGATCATGTCCATCGCGAAGCCGAGCGCGTCGGTCGACGATGCACATGCGGTGACGACGACCTGACAGGGTCCTTTCGCACCTAGGGCGATGGCGATGTTGCCCGCGCCTTCGTTGGCGATGAGCTCGGGAATCGCAAGCGGCGAAAGACGGTCCGGGCCACGATCGAAGAGTATCTTGAAACTCGCCTCGGTCACATCGAGACCGCCGATGCCGTTGCCCAGGATCGTGCCGACGCGATCCATGTCCGGCCTGTTCTCCTCCGTAAAGCCGGCATCCCGCCACGCCTCGACAGCCGCGGACACGGCGTACTGGGAGAAGAGCGCCATCTTGCGCGCCGCCTTCTTGTCCAGCGTGCCCGACGTCTCCGCATAGGACTCGAAGTCCTTGATTTCGGCGGCGACCTGGCAGGTGCAGCGCGAGGGATCGAACTTCGTGATGCGGCCGACGCCCGGTTTTCCGGCTTTGACGGACTCCCAGGTGGCAGCCTTGCCGTTACCGACGGCGGTGAGCATTCCAATGCCTGTGATCATTACTTTCTTCATGGTGTCCTTTCCTTTGCTTTGAAATCTGATTCCGTTCCGTATTCCTATAGTTCCGGCCACGAGCAGTAGGTGCCGCCGTAGGTAAGCCCCGCCCCGAAGCCGACCATCACGATCTTCATGCCGTCCCTAAGCTCGCCCGCACGCACGGCCTGGTCGAGCGAAATCGGAATCGACGCCGCGCTCGTGTTGGCCGTCGTCTCGAGATTGAGCCAGAACTTATCAAGCGGCAGCTTCATTCGCCGCGCCGTAGCCTCGATGATACGCCCGTTCGCCTGATGCGCGAACACGCGATCGATCTCCTCCGGCTTCGTGCCGAGCTTCGCACAGAGGTCGCCGGCGACTTTGGCGAGCGTCTTGACCGCGAAGACGAAAACGTCATGGCCCTTGAGCGTCAACTCGGGAAGATACGGCTGCGGCTTCTCCGGCACATTGGTGACCGGCGAAATCGGCAGCGCGTTCGCACAGCCTCCCGTCCGCTTGATGAAATGCGACCCCTGCCCGTCCGCACCGAGGATCGTGTGCGCCTTCGTCTTGAGCGACGCCACCCCCGGCGGCTCGTCATTGCCGAGGACAACGGCGCCGGCGCCATCGCCGAAGAGGATGCAGCTCGCCCGATCCGTCCAGTCGAGAATGCGCGTCAGCGATTCGGCGCCGATCACGAGGGCCTTCTTGTCCGGATAGAAGTTCACGAAGCCACGCGCCTGTTCGAGCGCGTAGACGAAGCCCGCGCACGCCGCCTGCAGGTCGAACGCGCCCGCGTTGGCGCATCCGAGGAGGCTCTGCACGACACAGGCCGTGGAGGGGAAGGGGTTGAAGTCCGGCGTGGACGTCGCAAGGACGATAAGACCGATTTCCTCGGGTTTGACGTTGGCCGCCTCCATCGCCTTTCGGGCGGCCTTGGCCGCCATCGTGGACGTGCAGTCGTCCCCCTCGGCCATGTGGCGGGAATGAATGCCTGTATGCGAATAAATCCACTCGTCGGAAGTGTCGAGCGACTGTGCGATCTCATCGTTCGTCACCACCCGCGGCGGCAGGTAGCTGCCCGTACCAAGAATTCGTATACCCATTCATTTCCCTTTCTTTAGTCGAGAATCGAGTACTATTGTATCAAATTAACCGCAGGAAAGGTAGTAGGCCGCCGTCCCGCCTCGGGAAATCGCACCCGCATTTCAGTCGCCCTTGATTTTTCGCCCCGTTTTCGGTATAATTCCCCCCGTTTTCTTCAAGTGGGATTGTAGCTCAGTTGGTAGAGCACGACACTTTTAATGTTGGGGTCACGGGTTCGAATCCCGTCAGTCCTACCACTTTCCCTGATTTACCGGCCTGAACGCAGGTTTAGGGAGATCGGCGGTGTTGGCATCCGGGAAAGTCCGCGCCGGAAGAGCGCCCGACGACGCCCTCCTTCCGCTTCCGACGCAGGCGGCGAACAATCCGCCGCAGGGGATCCCACGCGTTCGTCCGCGTGCGGGCGCTACAGCGCCGCGCGGTCGCAGAGCGCCGAGACGAGCAGAGCCTTGATCGTGTGCATCCGGTTCTCGGATTCGTCAAAGACCTTGGAATACTTCGACTCGAATACCTCATCCGTCACCTCCAAGGCGCCGCACTCCTTGGTGACCTCGGTCTCGCAATCGTGGAACGCGGGCAGGCAGTGCAGGAACATGAGCCTGCCGTCGAGGTTGCCGGTCGCACGCATGAGATCCATATTGATCTGGTACGGGCGCAGCATGCGTATACGCTCGGCCGTTTTCGCCTCCTCGCCCATCGAGACCCACACGTCGGTATAGAGGACGTTCGCGCCCTTCACGCCTTCCTTTGGGTCGTTGAAGACCCTGATCGTGACGCCATTGCGCCGCGCAACCTCCAGCGATTCGGCGAGTACCGCCGGATCGGGTTCGAGTTCCTTCGGACAGCAGCAAACGTAATTGACCCGACACTTCGCGCAGCCCATCATCAGCGAATTCGCGACGTTATTGCGGCCGTCGCCGACGTAGGCGACCGTCACGCCTTCGAGCGAGCCGAAGGTCTCGCGCACGGTCAGCAGATCGGCGAAGATCTGGGTCGGGTGGTAATCGTCGGTGAGGCCGTTCCACACCGGCACGCCCGAATACTTCGCCAGTTCCTCGCAGGCCTTCTGCGAGAAGCCGCGGAAGAGGATGCCGTCGTAGATGCGCCCGAGAACGCGCGCGGTGTCCTTGACCGATTCCTTCTTGCCGAAATGGATGTCGGGACGCGTCAGGTACTCGCCGTTGCCGCCTTCGTCGCGTACCGCGATGAGCGTGGAGTTGCGCGTACGGGTCGAGCTCTTCTCGAAGATGAGCGCGATATTCTTGCGATGGAGCAGATCCCCGCGCACACCCGCCGCGCGCCGCGCCTTGAGCTGCGCGGCGAGGTCAATGAGGTTGAGCATCTCCTCATCGGTGAATGAAGCAAGGCGCATCATCGAGCGCCCCTTGAGGCTATCCATCCAAGTCAGCATTTCTGTCAGTCCTTTCGGTTAAAGTTAGTATTATAGCAAAAAGCGCGGCTCGCCGCTTTTGGGGAAATGTCACGTCCGGAAGATACGAGGATTGCCACAGTAAATACCCATAAGGTATGGTCATCTACTCCTATATATGGAATGTGCCGAGGCGGAGTTCCGTGAGCAAGCCCGCTGTTTTTGCTATACTATATCTACTAAATATCCGTAAGGGGGACTTATGGCAAGACTTTTTGACAGACGAGGTGCCGTCTCGGGATGGTTGGCGGTGTCGTTGCTTGCAGGTGCGGTCACTGCACGGGCCGAGGATGCCGTCGATGCCGGACCGGTCGCGACGGTCGTGCGCGCCCATCCGCGCCTGACGCGCGGCCTCGCGCGGGAGTCGCTGATCGGCATCCGCTTCGACAACAGCTACGGCGGCGCCAATTCCGATCTCAACCTCAAACTCTCCTTCACGAACTGCACGCACGCGGCGGTTTCGGACCTCCGGCTCTGGCGGCAGAGCTTCAACCAACCCTATGCGTTCTACGAGGCGCAGGCGACGGCGATCGGCTCGACGCTGGCGACCAACGGCATTGCGGATGCCGAATTGCGCGTCGCGTTCACGGGATGCGCCACCCACATCTATCCCTGCGTCGGCACGCGCGCCGATTCGGACTACCTATGGGTAACGGCGACGATCGATCCGGAAATTCCGCCCGAGGCCGAAATCTGGGTCTCGGTCGAGAACACGACGATTTCCCTGGGAACCAGCGTCTATGCCGTGACCAACGGAACGGCACGCGCGCCGCATCGCGTCTTCCCCTACAAATACCAGATAGGCGCCTATCTGCGCCAGGACCGCATCACGGCCGAGAGTGCGGGCCGGCTCGAGGACCGGCCCGAGATGCGCCTCGGCAATTTGACGGACGTCATCGTCATCAACGACATGCAGGTGAAGTACGACGAGCAAGCCGGCTCGTTCTCGACGTCGTGGAACGACGAACGCGACGACTCGGGCGCGGCCGAGCGCGTTCGCGAGCTGCGCGATCGCTATCACGGCAAATGCATGGTGCGCGCGGGTCTCACCAAGGGCGCGGCCACGATAACGGCGAACGGGATCACCGCCTATCCGATCGCCTGCGCCGCCGCAAACGCCGATTCGCGCCGTCAGCTCGTAAGCGAGATCATGGCGATTCTGGAGGCGAACCACCTCGACGGGCTCGATATCGACTGGGAGTATCCGGGCGACGGCTCGGGCGGCACGGCGATCATGATCACCCGGGACTGGGGGTATTACGGGTTGCTGTTGCGCGATCTTGCCGCGGCGTTCTTCGACAAGGGCTACGTGCTTTCGCTCTGCACGAACCTCGGCTACGCGATGCCGAACGACGAATCCGTCTACGGGGCGTTGCACGCGGCGGACTACATCGATTCGATGGCCTACGGCAACACGACGCTGAACGCCTCCCCGCAGGTCATGCAGACGGCGATCGCCGTCTGCGAGAGTCGCGGCGTGCCCGCCCGGCGCATCGTCGTCGGACAGGCGATTTATGCGTACGAGGGCTGGAATCCCGGCTGGAACACGGTGGCCGGATGGCTCAAGAGCGCGTATCCGGACGATCCCTTCCGCCGGTGGGACGCGGACATGATCTGGATGAAGCGCAACTTCACGGGCGAGAAATGGGTCTGGAAAGAGACTTTCGAAGGGCCCAGTTCGTATCACGCGAAACTGAACTGGTGCCGCGCGAATGGATACGGAGGGGTGATGAGCTGGGGCTACTACACCGACGTCGACTGGGACGATGCCGATCTGATGTCCCTCGCCCGCCACCAGTCCAAAGCGATGTGGCCGATTTCGAGATACACTCCCGCCGAACCCGAGAAGATCGAGACGGAAGACGGACAGACGGTCTATCTGCTCGACTCGGAAGAAGACTGGTCGTGGCTCCGGGATCATCCGGACGTGCGGGCGCGGTTCAAGTCCGACATTGAACTTCTGCACGATCCGCTGCCGATTGCGCAGTGGAAAGGCGTGCTGGACGGCGATGGACACGTCCTGACGATTCCGCGCGATACGTGGCTTTGCTACGACGGCGACGCGGCGCTCATCGGTCAGCTCGACGGCACGGTCAAGAACTTGACGATCGACCTCTACGGGCGCGTCGTTTCACGCGCGTCGCGCTGGAACGATACGGCCGTCGTGAACGGCACCCAGCCGTCGGTCGTGATGGAAGCCGAACCCGGGGATTATGAACACAGCACGGCGAACACGATGACCACGCCGCTCTCCGACCACTACGTGGCCGTCCTCGCCGGCAAGGCGCGGTGGGGGACCCTGGTCGACAACGTGCGGCTTATCGTGCGCGAAGGCGCCGAGATCCAGGGTCCGTCGCGCACGGCCGGGCTCATCGCGGACATGTATTGCGCCGCCGGCAACAACTGCATTCTGCGCAATTCGGCCGTGCAGGTAGACGGGACGATCCATTCCGTCGCGCGCAATACGGCTGAGACCGATCTTAATTTCGAAGGCGTGGCAGTAGGTCCGCTCGTCGCGTACGCCAACGCGCCCGAAGGAGCGAATGTGCAGATCGCCAACTCGACCGCACTCGTATCGGGGCGCGTCGCGGCGGAAACGGGTTCGTCCCCTGCGGTGAACCAGACGATCGGCAGGGTCAACGGCGCGCACGTGCAGGCCTCGGCGCTGGTGTCGCTGACGGACTTCACGCCGCAAATCGTGCTCGAGGATGGCGCGTTCCGCATCGAGACGGACGATCCCTTGCCGTTCGTGAAGCCGACGGTCGTCTATCTCGACGAGACGTTCGCGCCGGCCGAAGAAAAGCCGGTCGAGTTCGGACAGCCCATTCCCGCGCCCGACACGCCGCGCAATCCGACGCTTCTCAAGTTCCGTCTCGGTCTATAACGCGCGCGGCACGGCTTTCCGGCGCTTCACTCCAAGAAGGTCCCCCGGAACCAGATGCGGTGGCCTTTGAGGTCGGGACCAAAGTAGAAGCCCGGCCCGGGCGGGACGTTGTAGCCGCAATTCTGCGTGGTGATGCTCGTACGGTAGACGGGATCCTCCAAGAAGGTATGGAATCGATAGGGCGTCGGCTCGGGGGTCATGTAGATGCGGATGGCCCGGTTGTCGTTGCGCCGCAGGAGAAGTTCTTCGCGCCAATCGCCAAAAAGATCGGCGATGAGGCAGGGCGCGCCCTTGGTGCCGTGGTTTGACGTCGCCTCGCCGGTCCCCTGCCACTGGGTGATGACCACGCGGCCGCGCGTCGTGTAGCCATAGATCGTGTCGCCGCCTGCATAGGCGCTGCGCGTCATGTCGCCCATCCACCAGATGCCAAAGCGGAGCATCCCGTAGTAATTGATCTGCGGACGTGGTTTTGGACACATGTATTCTTGGTATGTTTTGGCCGAGAAGATGCCGCAATGCGTGCCGCTGAACAGTTCGACGCCGGGCGCATCGGGATCGACATCAAGCGCATTGCACGAGCCCGTATCCTGGGGACCGTTGCGCCTGAGCAGCGTCCTGCCGGATTGCGCGTCGATGAGCGAGACGCCGAATGGCGCCCCCTCATGGCAGGTCCACAGCTGAAGCCCCCGCGTCTCGGGACTGGCCTGAATGAGATGGAGCGCGTCGCCGTGTCCGTAGCCGGTCGTCCAAAGCCCTTTGCCATCGTGGTCGACACACATATGGCCGTAGAGGATCTCATCGCGTCCATCGAAGTCGACATCGCCGACGCGCAGATTGTGAAAGCCCTGTCCGGCATATCCCCCATGCGCCTCGTCGTCGGAGGAGAAGAACCAGCGCTCGGTCAGATCCTTGCCGTCCCAATCATAGGCGGCCAGATACGTGCGGCTATAGTAGCCGCGGCACATGACGGCGCTTGGGTGGACGCCATCCAGGAAGGCGACGGCGGCCAGGAATCGGAAGGCTTGATTGCCGGGCGCGCGTGCGCCCCAGAAGCGGTTGATCGCGCGCCAGTCTTTTTCGGCAATGACCTTCGGATCGGGATGGACGGGCGGACGATACGGGCGGGTGTCCAGCGCTTCCCCCGTCTTGCCGCTGAAGACCGTGACGTAATTGGGTGCAAAGATGACATGGCAATCCTCGAGGCGCCAGTCTTTGAAAGGATTTCCCTTGGCGAATACGCCCGCATTCTGAATGCGCCCCTTCCCGTCGCGCGTGCCGTCCGCCGTGCGGCAGATGATCTCCGCCGCGCCGTCGCCATCGAAATCGGCGACCATGACCGGGACGTAGTGCGAACCGCTGCGGATATTCGGACCGAGGCAGATCTTCCAGAGGCTGCGGTTCGTCCCGTCGAGCTTCACCCCTTCGAGCCACGTCTCGCCCGACTGTCCCCAATGGGAATTGTCCATGGCGAGCGTCGGCCACCAGATGACGACCAGTTCGTATTCGCCGTCGCCATCGATATCGCCGATGGACGTATCGCAGGGGAAATAGGCATACTCCCCGCCCTCGGGCGTCTTGCCGGAAGCCGGCGGCGTGAGTTCGAGATCGTAGTAGCCGATCGGTGCCTTGGCGGGAAGCGTCCAGACGGCACTCGTCTTGTAGGCGATTTCACGGCCGTCGGGTCGGAGTCCGCGCACCTCGTAGACGTGCGGCTTAAGGCCGGTCCAGGCAAAATCGTCATCGTAGCAGGTAACGTCGCGAATCGGCGCGCCATTCACCTTCGCCCCATCGCGGTAGACATTGAAGGCGATGTTCGTTGGATCGGTCGACTTGTATCTCCAGCCTACCCTTACGCGATTCTCCGCCGCGCGAAAAGCGAAGACGCCGCGCCCCATCCGCTCGCGCTGAAGACGCGCGTGGTCATACGCGGTCGCGGGCTGGGGGAAAACCCCGTCGGACAAGTCGCCGTGCCGAGCCGTGCCAGTCTCGACGACGCGTGCGCCGGGCGCCTTTTCGAGTCTGCCGATGCAGGCAAGGGAAGGACAGGTGAGCACCGTGCCTTTCGCCAGGCGAACGGTTCCGCCCCAGCTCGCGGCCGGCCCCATCACAAGCGCGCCCTCTTCAACCGACAGCACCCCTGTCGCCGCAGGACACGGGTATTGCAGACCCAGCGTCTCGCGCCCCGTCTTCACCAGCGTCCCATCGCCGGCGAAACTCGTACGCAGAAGAAGCCGGTGGCGTGCAATCAAACTGACGCGGCCGCTCAGTTCGACCGGCGCGGCCGATTTTATGAAACTCGGCTCGAAATTGGCGATTCCCCCGCCCGCGAAGACGACCGCATTCGTCCGGGCGCACGCATAGTTGGAATCGAAGAGGAAACCGGCGCTCCCCAGCAGCATGGCGCCGCCGGGCTTGAGTTCGAAGTGCTTCGGCGCGCCAAGGGCGCATTGCGCCAGGATGCCCTTCGCGTAGATCTTCTTCCGTCCGTCCGCACCGAGTACGACCCGATCCGGCAGTTCGTAGCCGAGGCGCATCACGGTGTTGGTGTCGATCACCGTACACGACGGACGCTTTGCAAACGACCGCTCGAACTGCTGATGGCCGGACACCTCCGATCCGCCGTCGCCCGGCTCCCCGTCACCGGCCGAGAGGGACCGGCAAACAAGACATGCGCCAAGCGCGCCTATAAGAACTTTAGCGAAGAAATCCACGTGCAAGAACCTCCCGGACGACCGATACGCGGTCGTTGACGTCGAGTTTGTTGAAGATGTTCCTGAGATGCAGCTTGATCGCGTCCTTCGTGACCCCCATTCGCGCGGCGATCGCCTCGTTGGTGAGCCCATCCCGCAGATGGCGGATGACCTCGCACTCGCGCGGCGTCAGATCCGGCATCATCTGACGCTTGCGAAAGAGCGCCATCACCGCTTCCGGAACGAACCTGCCGCCCTGCATCACCCGATTGATCGCATTGACGATTTCCGTCGCGTCGCGATCCTTGAGCAGATACCCCTTCGCGCCCAGCGTCAGCGCGGTATAGACGTCGTTGTCCGCGTCACTCGTCGTGAGCATGATCACCTTCTGCCGCGGACGGATGGCAAGAATCTCCTTCAGCACCACAAGACCGTCCTTGTCAGGCATCCGGATATCCAGCAGCACGATGTCGGGATCCGTCTTCTGGACGAACGCCGCCGCGCCTTCGCCGCCGGGCCACTCCCCGGCGAACTCAAGCCCGTCGCGTTTGTTGCCCAGGACGAACCTAAGTCCCAGGCGCACGACCGCGTGATCATCGACAACGACTACCCTGACCATAGGACTCCTTCATTTGGCGCGTTCGGGGAAGACCTTGATTTCCACATACGTCCAGCGCTCCAGCCGTCCCCAGGCGATCTGGAAGCGATTCCGGATCGCACGTTCCTGCATCCCGCACAGACCATAGTGCCCCGCTGCAGGGCCGAGCGCCCGCGCGAACTCGAACGGCACGCCGTCATTGAGAACGCGCAGGACGAAACCGCCCGCAATCGGATCGGACGCGAAGACGAGATGTTCGGCCTTGCCGTGCTTGACCGCATTCGTCGCCGCCTCGCGCACGATCAGGACGAGGTCCTGCCGGGCGGCGGACGGCAGCGTCTCCGGAAGCCCCCGCAAGCACCGGCGCATCTTAAGTCCCGTTTTCGCGAATCCGCGGCAGATATCCTCCAGCTCCGCACGCAGTGACCGCTCCTCCTGCCCCGCCGCGCGCAGATTCAGGACGACGCGGCGCACCTCGGCCTTCGCATTCGCCAGCACCGCCGCCAGGTTCCGCATCACCTCCGCGATCTCAGGCGTCACTCCATCCGCCGCCAGCACGCTCGCCGCCAGCAGATTCGCGCCCGCCAGATGCTGCTCGATCGTGTCGTGGAGGTCGGCCGCCATCCGTCGACGTTCGGCATCAACCGCCGCCATCAGCCGACGCTCGCGGCGTCCGCGCAACCACAGCACGAAAAAGGCGCACGCCGCAACCAGCAGCGCCCCGCCGAGCAAGACGGAGATGAACAGCAGGATGCGCGGCACCTGCTCGACCCGCAGCATCGTCATATCACGCACGTCCGCGACCTCAAGTTCGGAGTCGAGGAACTTCCCGTCCTTGCCGTAGACGTTCCAGGCCACGCCTTCGATCCGCATGGGTTCGCCCAGCAGCGACTCGCTGTCGGCGACCCCCGGCACGCGCACGACGGCCGAATAGTTGTCGAGATAGAGGAGCAGGCGCGTCGCGGGGCGTGCGTCCCACAACTCCGTACGCACCTCGCGCACCGTCCCCTTCAGCGAAATCCGCCGCCCATTCAGAAGGCCGCGCCGGAAATCGGCCTGCTTGGCGCCCGGCGCGGCGATCAGGGTCTCATTGCGCACCGTATCCACCCGATGGGCCTTCAGTTCGGGATGCTGATGCTTCCAAACGGTCACGCCCTCCAGCTCCACGATGTCGCCGGGATTGGGCCGCACGGCACCCGCCTCGGCATAGACCAAAAGACCGGCCCTCTTCGCGTTTTCAGCCGGTGCGACGACAAAACGGTTGGTGTGGATTCCGGATGCGAAGGTCACGATGCCGCGTACGGAAACGGCCTCGTTCGCCGCCGCGCGCGCACGGTCGAACTCCAGCACGTTCCGCGGGGAGAGCGCCACCGCGTGGGTCCCCGCCGCACCCTTCGTCAGCACCGTCGGCTCCAGCGTGCCGTTGCCGTTCCGGTCGCCCTTCCGCGCCGTGCACGGATCCGGCGCGCACGCGGCGAATGCGCAGTTGCCGATCGCCGGCGGTTCGGGCCAGACCATCGTCTGCCACGCCGCAGACGACGACGCGGAGGACAGCAAAACCGAAACAATGAGCGCGAACATAGGCGGCACCTCTCCTACCTGCGCCTATTGTACCAAAACGGACACCCTCCCGACCTACCCTTTAGGGGAGGGACGCCCGCGTTCGGATCCCGCGCCTTGGCGGAGAACCGCGCGCTCGACGTGAGAATGTCGCGCATCAGCGGACCGGGGCCGACGAGCGAGAAAGCGCAAGGGAAGACGGGCTCTCGGGCAGGTTCAGGAAATTATTTCGCCCGACAGGTAACTTCAACCTTTCGGGAATTCTCATCTGGGCGTGGCGGAGAACGAGCGGACCTTCTTGTTCAGGATCTTCTTCTGATCGTACGTATACGCGATATCGGCGCCGGCCGCCTTGACCGCCCTCAGGAGAGGCTCGTAGGCGCAGCAGACGCCCGTCGCGCCATCGGGCTTGAATGCACCGCCGCGCGTGCCGAACTCGACCGCCCGGCCATTGACGAAGACTTGATATTTCACCGCGCCCGCCGTCCGGCCGACATCGCGCACGGGGGCGACGGGATTTCTGACGGTATAATCGCACGCCTTGCGCGCGGCGCCCTGCGACGGCGCAAGGCAGATGCCGCCCCTTACGACGACATCCTTGGCAGGGATCTTCGCTTCAGCGGTAAACGCACCGCAGGTCGCCGTCAATGTCGCCGTGCCCGCCGCACGTCCGGCCTTGATGAAGACGCGGTTCACGCCCTGTTCAAGATTGACCCAATCCTTGCCGATCGGCGAGGTCGCGTCGAAGGTGCCCGAGTTCCATCCGCCCATGAAAATGGGACCGCGCGCGTTCGCCTCGCCCGCCGGCGCGAAGGCGAGCGAAAAGGCCACCTTGTCGTCCGCAAGCGGCAGGACGCGCCCCTTTGCATCGACGAGCTTGAGATCGACGACGGCGATATCCGCGCCGTCCGCGAGCCATCCCTCGGGGCCTGTCATCACCGCCATTTCGAGCTTCACCGCCGCACCTGCCGTTTCCAGCCGATCGCGCGCGATTACCTTGCCTTGCGCGTTGCGCGCCACGGCTTCGCAAGAGCCGGAGGCGGTGACATCGACATTCGGAAATTCCCAGAGGAAGATATTATCCTTCTTCGGTCCCTTCGCCAACCCCACCGATTGGCCATTGGCCAACAGCTCGATTTCCGTCGCATGCAGTGAGGAGACGACGGTGACCGTCTTGTGCTCCGGATCGCGCTGGCGACGTTCGCCCGTATAGGCGATCTCGTGGCCGTCGTTCACCTTCTCATTGTACCAATAGTTGTCGGCGGTCTTCTTCGGATAGTTCCAGTGACCGAGAATCTTGATCTGCGGCGTCTGCGAATAGAGGCATTGGTGGACATAGAAGCTCTCCTTCGGAATGCGCACGGCATCGACGCGCCCGGACGAACGGCAGTTTTCGGTGTCGCTGTTGCGTCCATGTTGATTGCAGTCCGTCCAGCACAAGGCGGCGCATGCGGCATAATACTTCCCCGCTGAGCCCGAGGCGCGGTGACCGTAGAACTCCTGATAGCCGTCGGCGTTCATGCACGCGAATTCCTCCTGCGTCAAATCATAGCAGTTGTAGCCCGCTTTCTTGGCCCCGGAGGCGAGACGCCTGCAAACAAAGTTGAAATCGGGCGGCGTGAAGCGATCCCAAAGGCGGCGGGCCGATTCCTCGCGCGCATATTCCGTCTCCATGATCGGAATGTAGTGGTTGAGCTGCCGCATCGACGCATAGGCCTTGGCGGCATGGCGGTTGAGCATCGTGCCGACATATTCCGCTTCGGCGATCGCGTCGGGATCGGAGAGCGTCCGCGAGCCCATGAAGCGTCCGCCCGTAGGATCGAGCGCCTTCTTGAGCTCGACCATCTCCTTCATGTGCGCAGCGGAAATCCTGTTGTTGCCCGCTTCCCAGAAGAGAATGGACGGCGAATTGCGGAAGTAGATGATGGCGTTGCGCATCGCCTCGACGCGATGCTCCCATTGGCGGCCCGTGACCTCGTTTTCCTTGTCGCCCGCCGGGCACGCATTGACGACCCCCGTCTTGTCGCACGCGCGCACAAGCGACGGCTTCGGCGTGATGTGCATCCAACGGATGAAATTCGCCTTCGATTCGCGCACAAGTTGCATATCGTAGTCGTTGAGCCAATCCGGGGCGACGCCGATCGCCGCCCAGCTCGAGGTCGAACGCTGCGCATAACCGGGGAGCCACGTGGGCTTGGCGTTGATGAGAATCCCTTTGTCCTTGTCGTAGCCCACCGTACGGAAACCCGTTGTCACCGTGACGCGATCGGCAACGGTGCGCCCGTCGGCGGACAGCAACTCGACGTTCACATCATAGAGATACGGCGTATCGGGAGACCAGAGCTTCGGCCTCTCGCCCGCCTTGAGTCCCACGATCGACCAGCGGATCTCGTTCGCCTTGGCCGCGCGCACCACGCCACTGACGCACACCTCGGCTTCGACGCGCACCGCGCCGTCGAACCAGACATAGATACCTTTCGTCTTCAGGTTCGCCCACAAGGGCAAGGTGATGTAGTCCTCATGTTCCTTCACATAAAGGATGACATTGCCCGTCAGCCCGCCTTGAACGGGATTGAAGTCGCTGCCGTTCCACTGGAAAGGCGTACCCGCCCAATCGCCCGGCTCGTCGAGCGCCTCGGCGCCATACGCCTGCATGCCGCGACCTGACGTATTCTCGGTTACGAGGCAGATCAGATTCTCGCCAGGGCGGACAAACGGCGTCAGATCGTAGCCCGTCGGCGCCGTCCCGGCTTCGTAGAAGCCCACGAAGCGGCCGTTGAGGTAGACGTACTGCGCCTGGCGAATCGACTCAAACGACAGGAAGAAGCGTTTTCCCTGCGGCAGCGTTACGCGCTTGCGATACGCCATCCATCCGCGATAAAGAGCGCTTTCGCCGGCATCGACGGCGTGACCATCGTACGAGTCGTGGGCGTTGATCGCGTGCGGTACGGAAACCGTCTCCCACGCCGAATCGTCGAAATCTTCGGCAAAGACATTCCTGCCGTCTTTCCGGTTGTTCGCGCACGCCTCCCTGAGACCGCGCCCCCACGCCAGCTTGGAGAACTTCCAGTCTACATTCAGATTCGCCTCATAACCCAAACCGGACAGGGCGAATAATGCCATCAGCACGGCAACGATGGGTGCCAGGGGTTTCATGGTGTCTGCGTACCGTTGTTCGCATACGGAATTTCATCCCGGGTGAAGTCATCCTTGAGGACGGACGGCTTACCGGGTCCGTCGAAACCGATCGGCGAGAATACGACCGCGCCTGGATCTTTGAAGAGACCGGCGATCGGCAGCTTGCGCGCCCGGCACATCTCGACTGCGGCGCGGGCAAAGAAGTCTGCGCCCGTATCGCGCGTGTGGCAGCCATCGCCCTTCCCCTTCGGATGGTTGGCGTACTCTCCGGGGGCAATGCGCATATACAGCTTATACGCGGCCTCCGCGCCCATTTCGAAGAATTTGGTGCAGGCGTACGCATTCAGGTCAAGGACCTCGATCTTCAGCTCTGCGCCCAGCTCGCGCGTGGCCTGAACGTACGGTCCGATGCCGGCCGCGCCGCCGCGCACGTGCGTCGTGCCGTCCGCTGCCTTGGAAATGCCGCCGGAATGCGGAATCGAAGTCGCAAAGACGAGCGTCGCGTGCCGGGCGCGGACGTCCTCCGCAAAACCGCGCATCAGCGTCTTGTAGTCCGCCGGGGTGGAATAGCGCGCGGTCTTGGCCCTGTTCGCATCATTGTGACCGAAGGCGACGATCACGAAATCACCCGGCTTGAGCGCCGCGACGATCTTCTGCCAGCGTCCCTCGGCCTTGTAGCTTTTCGCGCTGCGTCCGCCGATCGCCCAGTTGTGGAGCTGCTCGGGATTCTTCATGTACCGCGAGAGGGCCTGTCCCCAGCCCTGCTGCGGATACTGGCGGTCGGCATAGTTGCACATCGTCGAATCGCCGGCGAGATACAGGTCGGCCTGCGCAACGGACAGCAGCGACATCAAAGTGCCCAGAACACCGTATTTAAGAGTTTTCATGCCGCTATTCTACCAAAACCACGCGCGCGCCAGACTCCCCGAACGGGTAGTCAAAAGCCCGGTGCATCCCTTTCGGGATACGCCGGGCGCGGCAACGATAGGCGGAGGCGGATTATCTGGCCGAATCGTAATGACGCGCAATCGCCTCATAGCCCTCGATCATCGCCTCGGGCAGCTTGCCGAACATCCTGTAGTAGTCGCAGACGACCGGCAGGCAGCGCGTCTTCCATTTCGCGAGCGTGTTGAGCGCGATGGATTTGAGCTGATGGTGGGCGAACGGATTCGCAAAGCGCTCCAGGACGCTCTCGGCGTAGGCCCGCTTCTCCGCTTCGGGCAACGCCACCGTCGGGAAGATCTCCTCGAAGATCACCTTGCGGACAAACGCATTGAACTCTGGATCCGCGATGCATGCAGCGACCTCGGTGAAGCCCTTTTCGAGTCCGCGGTAAACGAGCGTCGTGTGCGTTGCATTGAGGAAGCGCACCTTGCGCGTGCGGTAAGGCTGCATGTCGGGCGTATAGACGACGTTGATCCCCGCCTTTTGCAGCGGCAGTTCCCGCTCCAGATCAAATCCCTCCGGCGTCTCGATGACGAAGAAATGGAACGGCTCGCCGCAGACGAGGACCTCGTCGGTCTCGCCTAGCTGCGCCGCATAGCGTGCAGCCGATTCCGGATCGGGACGTCCCGCCACGATGCGGTCCACGAGCGTCGAGCAGAACGTGCAGTCCCGCTCGATGTACGACCGAAGCGCGTCATCGGGCGCATCGGCGAGATGCTGCAGCACGCACTTCCTGAGATTGTCGCCGTTGTGCTCGATGAGCTCGCAGGGAATGAAGACGAGACCCGGAAGCCCCGCCGCGTGGCGCGCCTTCAGCAGACGCAGCACCTTCGCGGGAAAGGTGTCCGCTCCCTTCACGTATTGGATGCCCGCCTCGGTCGTGTTGGAGACGATGAAGCGGAGGGAGGGAAGCGTCGCGTACCGTTCGACGTTCGCCGCCAGATCTACGCCCTTCACGCATGAAATCTCTTCGATCTCCTCGACCGTCCTGCCGCCGACGACGCCCCGGAGGCAGGTGTGGTACGCGCCGCCGCGGGCATTGAGAATCCGGGAGGGAACTCCCAGCTCATCACCGATCGGCTGGATGATCTGCACCGCGCCGTTGAAACCGGTCTTGTCGTTCATCCGCTGCACCATCCAGTCGATGAAGCACCGGAGAAAGTTGCCCTCGCCAAACTGAAGAATCTTCGTATCCATTTCATCGTATCCTGTTGTTTCGTATGCGCCGCTATTCTAGCATGAACGCAGCATGAAAGAATATAGCAAATATAGCATTATGATAGCATTATTCAATCTTCCGCAGCCAAAGACGCGCATTCACGGGGCGGATGCCCGCCCCGTGAATGCATAGGGGACTCCTCGCGGAGGCCGAGCGCGTCAACGCGTCTTGAAGCGGTACTCCGTAACCGTCCGGTACGTCTCGCCCGGCTTCAGGTTCGTGGTCGGGAAGTCGGGACGATTCGGCGTGTTCGGGAAGTGCTGGGTCTCCAGCGCAAGATAGCCGCGCCGCTTCATCGGGCGGCCGTCCTTCATCGTCCACGTGTCCTTGATGAAATTGCCCGCATAGAACTGGAGTCCGATCTGATCCGTCCAGACTTCCAGGGCCCGCGCCGTGCCGCGCATTTCCGCCACCTTGCGGAAGCCCTCGCCGTCCAACACCCAGTTGTGGTCGTATCCGGGGCCGTACTGCAGCACATCATCGGGATCGTCGATGCGCGATCCGATGACGCGGAACGTGCGGAAATCGAACGGCGTGCCTTCGACGGACGCCGCCGGACCGACCGGCGCGAGGTCGGCATCGACGGGCGAATACTTCGACGCCGCAATCTGGAGTTCCTGGTCGAGTATCGTATCCGACCCGTTTAGGTTGAAGTAGACGTGCTGCGTCATGTTGAGCGGCGTCGTCTTATCCGTCGTGCCCTCGTAGGCGATTCGCCAGACGTTGTCGGGCGTAATCGTGTAGGTGACCTTGACGGTGACGGTGCCCGGGAAACCCTCCTCGCCATCGGGCGAAACGCGCGAAAACGTGATGCCGACGTCCTCGCCGGACGTAAAAGGCTTCGCGTCCCACACATAGCCATCCCAGCCGCGGGCGCCGCCGTGCAGATTCGCATGGTGATCGGCGTCGTTCCGGGCCAGCGTATAGGTCTGACCGTCCAGCGTGAAGGTGCCGTTTGCGATGCGGTTGCCGTAACGTCCGATGACGGCGCCGAAGTAGCTGTCCGTCGTCTCCCATCCCGCCGGCGAATCGAAACCGATCGTCACGTCCAGGAGCTCGCCCTTCGCGTCCGGCACCCAAAGGCGGTTCACGCGCCCGCCATAGTCCGTGACCTCCATCTTAAGTCCGCCCTTGCCTTCAAGCGTATAGAGGTGCGCCTTTTCGCCGTACTTCGTCGTACCGAAGTCCTTCACTGCCGTCTCGCCGTCACCACGGCAACCCGCCAGCGCCAGTACGGCGCCCGCCGCCAGCGCCCGACCCATGTTCATGTTCATCTTCAATCTCCTTTTTCGTGGATTTTCAAAGTGTATACGTGCCCGGTCCGTAAACCCGTGCTGCTCCGCCGCACGGCGGATGCACCTCGGCCGCCGTCCCTTCGGGGATGGTGAACGTCCACGTGCATCGGTCGCCCGCATACGACCACGCGCTCCGAATCTCACCGAAATCCGTTCGGTAGGTCGCCGTCAGCGAACCAAGGCGCCTGTCGGGATGCGGCGCCAGCACGAAGCGGCGGTACCCCGGCTCCGCGCCCGGCTGGATACCCGCGCCTTCCTCGAAGATCCAGCCGACGATTGAGCCGTAGGCGTAGTGATTGAAGCTATTCATGCCGACGTCGCCAAAGCCCTTGGCCTTGGTGTAGCTGTTCCAGCGCTCCCAGACCGTAGTGGCGCCCTGGTCGACGGAATAGAGCCAGCCCGGGAACTCATGCTGCAGGATGAGCGTCCAGACGAGGTCGTAGGCCCCGATCTTCCCCAGCACCTCGGGCAGTTCGCCCGTCCCGACGAAACCTGTCGCCAGGCGGTCGCCGTTCGCGCGGATGATGTCGACGAGTTCGCGCGCCAGGCGTTTCGTATCACCTATCCCGATCTTGAGTGCCATCAGCCGCGGCGTCTGCATACCCGCGAACAAATCGATGAGCGAACCGTCCGGTTTGAACCACGTCGTGAGGATGCGCGCGCGCGTCCGCGCACCGAGCGCCGTGAACCAGGCCGCGTCCTTCAGCCGCCGATCCGCCGCGACAACGGGCAGCATCTCCGTCATCAGTTCCGCATCCCAGACGAGATAGCAGGCGTTGAGGTAGTTCTGATAGCTGAGGTGCTCGTCGGTCAGCGTACCGTTCTGCCAGCACAGGCGTTGGTTGGTCGAGATGTTCTCATAACTGAGCCAGTCGGCAAGCACCCAGCCGCCGCGCTGCATCGTGTAGTCCGTCCGATCCAGCGCTTCAATGTACCGCACCATTGCGGGCCAGTTCTCCCGGACGATCTCCTCATCGCCGAACTGCCGCCAGACGCGGTAGGGAACGATGACGCCCGCATCGCCCCACGCGGCCTGGCCGCGCCCGCCGAAACAGCCGCGCGGCGCCACGTCCGGGAAATAGCCGTCCGCCTCCTGCGAATCCACGAGATCGCGCATCCACTTGCGGAAGAAGCCGCGCGTATCGGCGAAATAGCCGGCTGTCTTGGCGAAAACCTGCGTATCGCCCGTCCAGCCCAACCGCTCGTTCCGCTGGGGACAGTCGGTCGGAACCGAGAGGTAGTTGGAGAGCATTCCCCAGTAGACGTTCCTGATGAGTCGGTTCACGTCTTTCTCGCCGACCTCCAGCGTGCCTCGTTCAAGCGATGCGGTGACGGACGAAACGGGCACGCTCTCGACGGCGACAAGTTCGAAGTCCGCCGCCGACAGCTCGTCGAACTGCAGATAGCGGTAGCCGTAGAACGTATGCTTGGGGATGTAGACCTGAAGCCCCTCCTTCGTCACGTACGCCATGTGCGACGCCGCGCCGCGCAGGTTGGCGAGATAGACCGTATCCTTCGGCCCGTCGCCATGATGATCCTCCACGCCGTCGTTGAGCATCTCGCCGAGTCGGTAGTTGAAGACGACACCCGCCTTGGCGCGGATCGTGAAACGCGGCACGCCCGCGCAGTTCTGCCCGAAGTCGTAGACGCGCTTCCCGGCGACGGACCACGAGGCGATCGGCTTGAGCGGCGCCCGCCGCCCGACCTTCGCACCCTCGAGAGGATCGAGGACACCGGCAAACTCCGTATTCGGCACGACGGCCTTCCACGCGGCGAACGTCTCCGCCGCGCCGAGGTCGATCTCTTCGCGCGCATCGTAGTACTCGCCCTCATGGATGCCCGCCCAGATGACGGGTCCCCGCCGCGCGCCGACCCACGACGCATCCGTCACGACCGTCTGACCGCCCAGCGTCAGTTCGCCGCGAAAGGCGTTCTCGCGCCCGCGCCCCCGACCGATGATGCCATCGCTCCACCAGCCGCTCGTGAGCACCGCCGCAAGGACGTTCGTCGCCCCCGCCGCGCGTCTGAGAAACGGCGTCACGTCATAGGTGAACGAATTGCGCCGCTTCTCCTTATGGGTGAAACCGGGTTTGAGCACATCTTCCGCACCCACTTCCCTGCCGTTCACATAGCAGGTGAAGACCCCGAGTCCGCTCACCGTCCACTTCGCCTCGACAACCGGCGCCTCATTCACGAACGTCTTGGCGACGACTCCGGCGGAACGGAGCCCTTCGTGCGGTTCGGCCACGGAAATCCATTCCGTAGCCGCCAACAATGCGGCAGCAGCACAGATAATCATGATGTTGCCATTATACCACAACCCTTCGACCGGCTCATCCCCCCAATCGGGTAGACTTCCTCCCTCTGCGGCGCTTCGCGCCTGAACCGGAGGTTAGATCACGCGGTTGTCAATGAGGCGGGTCTTGCCGTCGTAGACGGCGAGGAGGACGCAGACGCCCTTCGACGTCTTCTTCACCGGCTCGAGCGTCTCACCATCGACGAAAGCGACGTAGTCGACCTTCAGCCCCGCCTTTTCAAGACAGGCGGTGATGCGCTTCCCTTCCGCCGCCGCCGTCCTGCCGACGGTCACGGACGCGAGTGCCCGCGAAAGCGCCCGCGCCCGCGTCTTCTCTTCGTCGGAAAGGTAGCTGTTGCGCGAGGAGAGCGCGAGACCCGACGGCTCGCGGACGATCGGCGCGACGACAATCCTGATGTCGAAGTTGAGGTCGCGCACCATCCGCCTGATGACCTGCGCCTGCTGGTAGTCCTTCTGTCCGAAAACCGCGAAATCGGCGTACGAGAGGTTGAAGAGCTTGGCGACGACCGTGCAGACGCCGCGGAAATGACCGGGGCGACGGGCGCCGCAGAGCCCGCGTGACAGATCCTCTTCGCAGACGTAGACGGAATGACGCGCGAGATACATGTTCGCAGGCGTCGGGAAGAGCATCGCCGTCGCTCCGGCGGCCTTGCACTTGGCGAGGTCGGCTTTCGCATCGCGCGGATACTTCTCGTAGTCCTCGTTCGGACCGAACTGCACGGGATTCACGAAGACGCTGACGATGATCTCGTCCGCCTTCAGCGCCTTCGCCTTCGCGATCAGCGAGAGATGCCCTTCGTGGAGATAGCCCATCGTCGGCACCAGCGCGATCCGCTTGCCGGCCAGATGCCGTGCACGCGCCCACTTCTGAAGTTTAAGCGGTTCATGGAAGATCCTCATTTCACGAGTCCTTTCAGTAGCGCGATCTCTTCCCTGTAGCCCTGGAGGTCGCAAGGGGTTTCCAGATAAAACGGCAGGTCGCGCAGCTTCGGATGATTGACGATCCGGGCGAAGGCGTCAAGGCCGATTCGGCCCTTGCCGATCTTCTCATGGCGGTCCTTGTGCGCGCCGCAGACGTTCATCGAATCGTTCGTGTGGATCGCCTTCAGGCGGTCAAGCCCGATCACGCGGTTAAAATCGTCCAGCACGCCGTCGAGGTCGTTCACGATATCATAGCCGCCATCCCAGATATGGCAGGTGTCCAGACAGACGCCGAGGACGGGTTTCCGCGCACGGGCTGCGGCCGGCAGCTGCGATTCGACGCGGTCGATGATCGTGCGAAGCTCTTCGAACGTACGCCCGATTTCAGAGCCCTTGCCCGACATCGTCTCCAGCAGGATGGTCGTCTCGCCCGCGTAGGGCAGGACCGTGAGCAGGATCTCCGAAATGAGTTCAATGCCCTTTTCCGCCCCCTGCGCGACGTGCGAACCCGGATGGAAGTTGTAGAGCGCCCCCGGCGTAAACGCGAGCCGCTTGAGGTCGTCGATGAAGACCGACTCCGCGAACGCGCGAACGCGCGCCTCGGCGGCGGCGGCATTGAGCGTATACGGCGCATGCGCGAGGATCGGCCCGATGCCCTGCGTCGCGGCGTAGGCGAGGAAAGCCTTCACATCCGCCTGGTCGAGCGGCTTCGCCGCGCCGCCGCGCGGATTGCGGGTAAAGAACTGGAAGACGTTCGCGCCGATGGAAACGGCGGTCTGCCCCATCGCCAGATACCCGCCGCTTGACGACAGATGGCACCCGATCTTCATCTCTGCAACCTCCCCCTATCGTTCCGTCGGCAGTCCCCACGACTCGAGCGTGCCGGCCATCCAGTCGAACGCCGCCTCGTGCATCACCCGCGACGTGGTGCACGGGATGACGGGGCCGCACGCGCAGCGAATGTCCCGCGCGGTGTCGACGGGACCGAAATCCTTGAAAACCCTGCGCAGGACGCCCTGCGTGCGCGTCAGCTGGCAGCGCGTATCAACGACGATCGGCACGATCGGACAGCCCGCCCGCTCGGCGAGCTTCGCCCCAATCGACGAATACTGGCGACGGCTGAAGACGGGTGCGCGCGTGCCTTGCGGGAAGATGAGGATGCTTTCCCCGTTCCGCATGCGTTCCGTGCCGACGCGCAGCACGGCGACAAGATCTTCGCGCGGCGACTGGCGCCCAATCGGGATCATCCCCGTGCGCACCGCCGCCCGCTCCAGAAACGGCAGGTGCGCGAGCGACGCCTTCGCCACGTAGCCGAGCGCCCCGTACGTCAGCAGAATCGGCGGCAGCAGAATCGTCTCGATGGACGACATGTGGTTGCAGAGATACATCACGGGCCCCCGATGGGCCTCGCGCTGCCGAAACCCTTCGATGCATACGTTCATGCCCAGACGCTCGGCGGTCTGCACGGAAGAGAAGCAAAAGTGCGCCCACCCGTCGACGGTCAGCCTGCCGAGCGGCTCGTAGAGCGCGCACATCGGGAAGACCCTGGAACACCCCAGGGAGAACCGCAGCGTCGTCCACGCGCCAACGCGCGCCCGTTTCCGCGCCCGCCGTTCAGGCGGCGTCAGATAGCCACCCGTCCGCAGGAGCTCTTCCCGGAACTGTTCAAGATTCGTCGTCTTCATTGTCTGCCTGCTGCTCCCGCTGACGCATCGCCTCATCGCGCGCCTTGCGAAGTTCCTCCTGGATGGCCAGAAGATGCTGCCGCGTCGCGGCCCGCTCCTCCTCGCGCGCAGCCTTCTCCTCGGCCGCCTTCGCCGCCTGCTCCTCGGCCTGACGCTTGCGCTCGGCCTCCAGTTCGGCACGCTGCTTCTCCAGCGCCGCGGCCTCCTGCTCGCGGCGCTGACGACGCGAGGCATAGGACGCCGGCGCATTGGGCTCCCCGCCACCGTGGGCCTTGCGCGCGCCCAGCAGCCCGCTGCGCGCCACAGGACCGCCGCGACCGTTCGCGCCCGTGCGCCCGTTGCGGCTGTCCCCCTTGGCATCGGCCTTGGCGCTGTCGCCCAGCCGACGCGTGATTTCAACACCGTCCTTCTCCAGCATGACGGACTGTTCATGCACATCCACCGACTTCACGCGCCACCCTTCGCGCGCCTCGCCGTCGCGCAGATAGTAATGCTTCGGCGTCTTGGGGTCGGACAGATCGGAAAAACCGACGGAGACGGAACCGTCGTTGTTGATATTCATCACGGTGAAACTGACGGCACGCTGCAGCTGTTCCTGCTCCTGCGTCAACTCTTCCGCCGTCGCCGCCGATGCGGCAGCCGTCGCGTCGAGCACGGTGGCGTCGGGGTCGTACCCCGGCGGCGGCTGGCCGAACGGCCGGCGGTCGATGATCGACTGGTAGCGCGAGAGGGGCTGTTTCTCAGCCCACAGCGAACCCGCCAAAATAAGGACGAATACTGTGAGGAAGCTCTTCATTGGAAGCGTATTATATCATATTTCCCTGCTGAAAAGGCCGGATTCCGTCCGGGACGAATTCGCTCCGGACATCCGCATCGGGAACGGGGCGTGTGGCGTGTCCCCTGCCGCCGCTGCGCGTACCAAATCGGCCGATCCTACAGGAAAACACCCGTGCGCGGCGTCGCCGCCGCATCCTCAGGATGCGCCTCGGCCCAGGCCTTCTGCGCCGCCCGACGCCCTTCCAGAAACGCCCGGTCCGCCGCGCGCCTGGTGCGGATTTCCTCCGCCCGCACCTTCCACTCCTCGTCCGTGTACGGATCAACCTGCACGATGACCTCGTTGAGACGGATGCCGCACATGAGGAAAAGCCACTGCACGCGGCCGACGACCTCGGCGAGTCCGCTGAACTCGGGACTGAGCGACCCCGATTCCAGCAACGCCGTCACCGGCGGGCCGCCGGCGGAACAGCCAAGCCACGCGAGTTCATCCGCCCCCTGCAGGCGGACGAACGTTTCCACATGAACCGCCGAGAGGCGCGTCAGCGCCTGCACGAAGACGTCCTCCCACGAACCGACCGGTACGGCGACGCCATCTACGCTCAGCTGCACGGGACGGAGCCCGACGAACTCAGCCGCCGGTGCCACCAGCGTCATCGTCCGCAGCCGCGGCGACGGGTTGCGCTTCTGAAAGGCGCGCGCTGCCGGACCGAATGACGTGAAGTAGGCATGCGGATTGGCGAGCCACGTCGCCACCTGTCCGGCATAGCCTTCCGGCGCGCTCGCGTACGCCGTTACAGGACATCCGCCCGCCGCAGGCGCCTTGCTATTCCATCCCATGACCCTCACTCCCTCAGTTTCGGATAATTGGCGATTGCCGTGCGCAGCGCACGCAGCGCCTTGCGTTTCCCATATCGGAAGGCCTCGGCGGCCTTGGCGCGCACCTCGGCGAATTCCGGCTCGGCCGCCGCGCCCGCCACACACCGCCGCGCGACATCCAGTCCGATGCCAAGCTGCAGCGACAGCACCTGCGCATCCTGCTCCGTCGGCGGCAGATCCAGGAACCCTTCTTCGGCGATCTTGGCATCCACCACCGCCTTGCGATCCCAAATGAGCTTTCTGACAGAAGATTCGTCCATGCGGCCTATTATATCACGGCCACGGCGCAAACGTCCAGCCGTCAGCCGACCCGAGGGAAATTGGGAATTTGCCATATCTCGTGACGCAGTTTCAAAGGAGAGGAAAGTACGCCCCCAAAGGAAGAAAAAGGGACGCCTTGAGAAAGACGCCCTAGGCGCATCCGGGCCACCCGAGGTGCCGGACGCCGGAGCAAACCTGGAAGGCCTGCGGGCGCGAAGCGGGCGGACGGCAGAGGACGCCACCCGGAGCATTCCGCGGCGCCGACGCAGTCGAAAGGGAACGGCGGCAAGGACGGCATGGATGCGAGGAGCGCAGGGTTTAGGGCAAAGGGTGCGCAGGGTCTGGGGTAAAAGCTGCGCAGGATCCACCCCAAAGACTGCGCAGGGTTTGGGGCAAGGCTGCGCAGGGTCGGCTCCGGGGCTGCCTTGCGGCGCGCCGACGGGACGCTTGGGACCGGCCTTCGTCCGCCCCAGCATCCGCGTCACCGTCCGACGACCGCCGACCCTACCGCCGGATGCGCAGGAACGCGCGCGCGGCGGTGCCGTCGCCCGGCGTCACC
>JBJEWD010000049.1:0-7032 GCA_051884875.1 Kiritimatiellia bacterium | reverse complement strand
ACAAGCATGTGGCCTATGCCGCCGACTCACAATAAATCATTGCCGGAGCAATAGTTGCAAAAACGGGATTCAGTATAGCACAAATCCCGAAAGAGGGCAAGAGGGAGGACCTGAGGACTGGGCTACGAGAGGCTTTGTCTAGGGGGGCTGAGGTCTTCCATCGCCGGAAGCGAGAGAGTGAAGATGCAGCCCTGGGGCTGGTTCGCCCGCACCGTCAGATCACCGCCCATCTGACGGGCAAATTCACGTGCGGTACAGAGGCCGATGCCAAAACCGCCCTTTCCGGATTGCAATACCGTCTTCGCGCGATAATAACGGTCAAAGGCCTTGCGCATTTCGCCGCGCGTCATGCCCTTGCCCACATCAAAGAAGGAGATCTGCACCATCCCGTCCCTCCGCGCAATCTCCACCCACACCTTACCATAGGGCGCGGCATATTTGAGGTCATTCCCAAGGAGATTCCACAGGATCTGCACGGTCAGCGTCTCATCCGCCAGCACGTAAACGGGGACAGCCCCCATCGTTTTGAACGCGACATCTGCGCCGTCGAACAGATCGCGGTAATCTTCGCGGAAAAGTGCATAAGCCGCATTAAAACATTTTACAACATCTGTCTTTGCGAGTTTTGGCGTGGTTCGCCGACCGCCTAGCCGCAGAAAATCCTTGATGTTGTCGACAAGACGAATCATCCGCTCGTTGAGTTCCTTCGCCTCTTGGTCGTTGCGCCCGATCATATGGCGCAGCCCCACGAGCGGTGTCGTAAGATCATGAGCCGTCGCCGCCATGAAGTCATCGCGACTCCTGACGTATGTCACGAAATAGCGCACACCCATCCACGTGATCCCCACCAGCAACAGGAGCACAAACGAGCCACAACCCCAGAAGATGAAACTAAAATCAACCTCTTCCACTACGCCAACGAGTTTAGCCGTGCAGACGTTCTGCTCATCCACATACCAGACGAGAATCCTTCCGGCGGGAACGGTTCCCCAATAACCCCCTGCCGCTGCCACGGGCGTTCCTGCGGGGACAGTCCCCCAATAACCCGGCACCATCTTGCGGTCTTTCGCCCAGCCGCCGCTTTTCCCGCGAGTGACGGTAAAACCCGTTTCGGGATGGTTCTTCAGCTCCAGCGCCTGTTCGCGGTACTCGGTCTGGATGCGGTAGCGCTCGTTGCGGATGATGGCGGGGACGCGGTCGATCAGGAAGAAAACGCCCAATACGACGACCAGAACCGTTGGCAGGCAGAGGCAGACGATATTCCGCGTCAGTTTCCAGTCGATGGGTTTCACAGGCCGAGCAATTGCTTCGCCGCAGCGAACGATGCCGAGAGGTCTACCTTGCGATTACCCTTGAGATAGCCTCCCGCTTCAAGTCCTTCGACGAACCGGCGGAACTTGTGCGGGCCGGGATTGAGGTTGTCGAGCGCATACACCTCGGCGGTACCGAACGTGCAGCTCTCCGAGAGCATCCCCGTCGATTCCGCCGTCACGTACAGTTTTCTCGCCAGCTTCACGAAGGCGGGGATCGGATTGAAATGATCCTTTGAATAGAGCAGCTTGTAGTCCCACGGATAGGTGTCCACGAGCGCCTCGACCGCAGGCGGCGTGCGGCGGGACGTCGTCACGGCCTTGGAGCCCGGCTGTCTGAAGATCTCGTCAAGCCGTCCCTTCACCCATTCGACGGACATGGTCGAGCACTTGTTGGGGCCGCCGATGATAACCGCGATCTCGGGATCGACAGCCGTCCGCTCACGGTAGGCCGCGATGCCTTTCGCGTAGAACGCCTCATCGGCGACCACCAGATTCGCAGGGATCTCGATGATGTTCGCCGCCTTCTTCGGGCGGTCGAAGAAGGGCGCAAGGATGCAGTCGAAGGAGGACAGCCGATAACCGCCCGGATACAAGACGACGCCGCACTTCACGCCCAGTTGCCGCGCAAGCGATTGGGCGGCGTAGAACGTTCCCGATCCCGTGCCGATGACTGCCGCATAATCCGTTCCCTTCGCCGACGCCAGCCCGTCCAAGCCCTTCAGCAACCGCATCGAACGGACGCCGATCCAGTCGTGAAGATAACTGAGCGCCTTGTGGAAAACCGACTTGAAATGCACCTCGACGAGGTCGAAGTCATACCCCAGCGCCCGCGCAAAGGCCTTGGACTGGTTTTCGTGTCCCGCCTTGCCATCCGTCAGTATCAGCACCTTCTTCATCGTAGAATCCCGCCAGTCTTTCGGCCTGCTCCGACGATCCGCCCTTTAGACAATCGGGTCGATCCGCATCGTCTTGCGGCAGGCGCTCTTGAGCAGCTCCTTCACCGCCGCGCGCATCCTGCGCTTGGCGCTTCCCATGGTGCCTTTAATCGTGCACCCGGCGGCCTTGCGGTGCCCGCCGCCGCCAAACTTTCCCGCAAGCACCGTCGCGTCCCAATTGCCGCGCGTACGAATCGAGCAGCGCGTCTCCTTGGTGCGATCTGGAATCTGGTAGAAGAACAGCGCGATCTCGTTCCGAACGACAGACCGCGGGATCTCAATGATATCCTCGGCTTCGGCCTTGGTGCCGCGCACGGCCCGGAAATCGTCACGGGTAAGCGAGACCTCTGCCACCTTGCGGTTTTTCCAGATATGGAGCGAGCGCCAGGCCAGACGCTTGAGTTCAATCGCCTTGCGGGAGAACGCACCGTAGATGATGTCGTTGAGGAGCGCGGTACGGACGCCGTACTTGAGGATGTCGCCGGCGGCGCGCAGCGTGCGGGGCTTCGTCGAATCGTAGGCAAAGCGCCCCGTATCGGTAATCATCGCCACCCACAGCGCCTCGGCGATCTCCGAATCGAGCCGCCACTCCATCCACTTCGCAAACCGCCAGACGATTTCACCGGCGGACGACGCCTCGGGATCGACGATCTGTACGTCGCCGAACGTCCCGTCGTTGGTCATGTGGTGGTCGATACAGATCTTCGGCAGGTTCTCCGCGACGGGCTTCACCTCCGGCGGCATACGATTGAAGCCACTGCAATCGACCGCAATGAACAAATCGAATTTCTTCCGCTTCAGTTTGCGCACGGGGATTAGTTTCTCCACGCCCTGGAGGAAGCCGGGCTTGCCGAGCGCATTCACATCGGCCGTCGCGTAGGCCTCGTAGCCCGCATTGGTCAACAGCTTTGCCAGTGCGATCATACTCCCGAGCGAATCCCCATCCGGACTCAAGTGCCCTGAAATCAAAACACGCTTCGCCTTGGCCAGCAACTCCTTTGCCGCCTCATAGTGCTCTCGCTTCTCTGTCATTGGCGGAGATTATAGCAAAATATGGATAATGTGTCATAAACCGCTGCACACGCCCGCCGATTCGACAAAACCGGAAGTGGCAAATGCCAAATCGGTAAAAGCGACTATCCGCCCCCAACACCGGCGCCTCAGCCTTTAAATATCACGAATTTACGGATAACGAAGTTGATGACGAACGAAAGTATGACCTCGCCGACAAAGGCGAACGTCGTCATCAGACCCCAGCGATGGATAAGCACCCCGCCGATGCCGGTCGCCACAACCATCGCCAGACCCGAAACGGCGGAGAACAGCGCGAGTTCGATGTACCAGACGTGCTTTCCGGTGCGAAATACGAACCAGCGGTTCATCAGCCAGCAGAAGATGTTCGCCACGATGAAGCCCAGAGCCGTCGCGCCTGCAAAATGAAGGCTGCGCAGGGAATCCGACACTTCCGTCGAGGGCAGCGCCAGATGCCTGACCACCCAGTCGTCCGCCTTGAGGCAGGGAAGCGCCGTCGCCGCGAGCACATAGAAGACGACGGCCTGTACCGCCGTCGCCATCACCCCGATGACGCCGTATTTGACGAACTGCCAAAACGGACCCGCCTCGGGGGAGAGAATCCGCCGGATGATCACACGCCGCCGCGACCGCGCAGCGTGCCGTGACTGAGGAAGCCCTCGTACTTGCGGACGAGGAGATGGCTCTCCATGATGCGCAGCGTATCAAGCGCCACGCCAACGATGATGAGGAGCGATGTGCCGCCGAAGAAACTCGCCGCCGCCCACGACTCGACGATCGTCGAGGTGAGAATCATCGGGACGAGGGCGATGAAAAGAAGTCCCATGCCGCCGATCAGCGTAATCTTGGTCATCGCATCGTCGAGATACTCCGCCGTCGCCCGGCCCGGACGGATGCCGGGAACGTAGCTGCCGTCCTTCTTCAGATTGTCGGAGATCTCAACCGCGTTGAACTGCGTCGCGACCCAGAAGAACGTGAAGAAGAGGATCAATACCGCGTAGATGATCAGATAAGCGGGCCCCTGCATCTGCGACAGACGCTCGCCGAACTGGTGGATTGCACCGCCTTTCGAGACGTGGGAGAGCACCCAGCCAAGCGCCTGGATGATCGGCTGCGCGAAGATGATCGGCATGACACCCGCATAGTTGACCCTGAGCGGCATGAACGTCTGCGGCATGCCATAGGTATTGCCGCCGCCGACCGAACGGCGCGTGGAGTGAATGGCGATCTTGCGGACGCCCTGCGTCAGCATGACCGTACCCATGACGACCAGCAGGAAGAAGGCGACGAGCAGAATCAGCTCGGGATAGGTGTGCCCGTTGGAGCCGGCCTGTTCGCCGAAATACGTCACCCACACGTGGTGCAGCGCCGAAGGAAGACGCGAAGTGATGTTGATCATGATGATCAGCGACGCGCCATTGCCGACGCCGAAGGTCGTGATCTGATCGGCGAGCCACATCACGAACAACGAGGCCGCCGTCATGCAGATGACGGTCATCATATAGAACATCGGCACGTTGCCGGCGCTCACCAGCGACGATACGCCGCACTCCTGCATCAGACGGGCGACCTGATCGCCCAGCATCTCCGGATGCAGCAGCAGCGTCGCAATGCCCCACGACTGGAATACGCAGAGGCCAATTGTCAGATAGCGCGTGATCTGCGCAAGCTGCTGACGCCCGTTCTCGCCCTCCTTCTTCATCTTCTCGAGCGAAGGGATGACGGAGGAAAGAAGCTGGATGACGATCTGCGCCGAGATGTAGGGCCAGATCGAAAGCGTGCCGACCGCGCACTGGCTGAGACCGCCGCCCGTGAAGGTTTCGAACCATCCGAAGACGCTACCCGCCGTATCGGTGCTCGCCCGCTCGGCAAGCCGCGCCATCAGCGCGCTCAACGCCTCCCAATTGACGCCCGGCGCCGGAACCTGGGAAATGAGACGGCACACGACCACGAGGCCCAACGTAATGAGAATCTTCTTGCGGAGTCCGGGAATGCGAAATGCATTCGAAAAGCCCTTCATCATCGACATAGTATACGCTCTTTCTTCCTTGAACTGAAATTTTAGGTATTGTATCAAAAATCACTCGCCTCTTTCAAGGTCGCGTTTAAGCGCCTTCTTCTTGAGCGCATCACGCTTGTCGTGCATCTGCTTGCCGCGGCAGATGCCGAGGGACACCTTCACACGCCCGCCCTTCAGATAGACCTTGAGCGGAATGAGCGTCAAGCCCTTCGCCTCGGTCTTGAGCCGCAGATTCTCGATCTCCTTGGCATGCACAAGCAGCTTGCGCATCGACTTCGGTTCGTGGTTGAACCGGTTGCCGAACGCATAGGCCGCGATGTCCGCCGCTACGAGCCATAGTTCGCCCTTCAGAACCGCCCCGTAGGCCCCCGTCAGCGAAATCGCCCCGCGGCGGATGGACTTGACCTCCGTACCCGTCAAAACTATACCGCACTCGAGGGTTTCGAGCACGGTATAGTCGTGTCTCGCCTTGCGGTTCTCGGCGAAGACCGAATTGAACTTCCTATCGGCCACCGAACGTCAGTCAGCGAACAGCGGGTTGGTATTGATATGCTCCTGGTTCCACTTCGTCTTCGCCTCTTCGGCGCGGGCGATGGCATCGAAGTCGATTTCGGCGATCAACCTGCCCTCGGCGACCTCGCGCAGCGCGATATCGCACTTGTCCTCATCCAGCGATTCCGGACGCACCAGCGGCTTCGCGCCGTTGATGAGCTCGCGCTCGCGCTTGGAAATCAGGTTCACCAGGACGGGAACCGAGGCAATCTTCTCATGAGCCTTCTTCAAAAGTTCGCTGTTCATTCGCAAATCTCTCCGTTTAAGCGATCATTATACTAAAAATCCGCCCGTCCGCGCAAGGGGGGGGGGGGGGCAATTTTTCTTGGCTGGCGAAGGGTTGCGGAGGTCTGCGCGGTTTTTCGCCGATTTTGGGAAAAGGGCGTCGCCTTTCAGGTCCGATCTTCGTTATACTACGAAGCACCAGGCACCGAACGGGAAAGACGACGCCATGCATGATACCACATTGGTCGGAAGTTCCGTTGCCATCGGTGAGACCCTGCCTGTTTTCAGACAGGATCGACAGGATTGGTTTTTAGCTGCAAAGGACGCAAAGATTCATTTCGCCGTCCGCGCGCGGATGAAGATGCGCTTATGCATCGTCGTTGTCGTAGCGGCAATATCCGCGCTCTCTGATCTCCTTGTGCCTTGTGCCGCGCATACTTGACACTGTCGGCCATCGTCATTGACGGTTGTGGCTCTCGCTACCGCTCCGCCGCTTCGCACGCTTCAACCACAAGCCTCCGACCTTCATTCGTGTTTTCCGACCGGCATCTCCGATGCCGTTGGGCGTGGTATCATGCGCGCATGATTCTCAAGGACGATCCGAAGGCGTATGCGATCATGGGATGTGCGATGCGCGTGCACTCCGCTCTTGGGCATGGCTTCCCCGAGTCCGCATACGGCGACGCCCTGGAGATCGAGTTCAAGAAAGCACGCATCCCATACGCCCGTGAGGACAGCGTCCAGATCCACTACGACGGACAGCCTCTGCCAACGAACTGGCGGGCTGACTTCACGTGCTTCGACCGATCCCATATCGTCGAGCCAGAGGCCATCCGCCCGATCACGAAAATCGAATGGGCGCAGGTCATCCACTACATGCGAGCGACTCGCATCCCCTGCTTACAGGAGCCCCAATCCCCCGTTTCTCCGGGCACCGACAAGGCTCTAACTACCC
>JBJEWD010000048.1:0-7093 GCA_051884875.1 Kiritimatiellia bacterium | reverse complement strand
AACACATGTCGATGGTTCAGTCTTCGCCAGAGCGCGTGAAATCGTACTTCAAGGATAAGCACGTTTCCTATGCGGCCGACTCACAATAATTCGTCGCCGGAGCAATAATAGACGGAACATGTTGGATTTTATTTGTCTTGTCGGCTCGCCGAGTGCGTTCGACATCCCACACCTAGCCAGCTTTCCGGCAATCGTTTGGAAGCAAAAGAATCTTGCATCGCTCAAGGCGAAGGATCCCGCTAAGTTCGCCCTGCAATACGACCGCCTGCGAGATCTATTCCAGATGTGAGCAAGGTAGCGATGCGGTGTTGTGGCAAGCCAATACGCTGGATGCACACACTGTATTGTACTATCTAACAGTCGGGGGTGGGGGGGGATGGGAGGTTGATGGTGAAGGTTGTTCCCGTGTCAGGTGTCGAACGGCAGAAAATCGTGCCGCTCTGGTAGTCGACGATTGACTTGACCAGGGCGAGGCCGAGGCCGAATCCGGGTTCGTGGCGGCTTGGGTCGGCGCGGTAGTAGCGCTCGAATATCTTCTCCTGCTCGTCCGGGGGAATCCCGATTCCCGTGTCGGATACCTCAAGTTCGATGGCTTCGACCTTGCGGACTGCCGCGATGCGGATCCGTCCGCCTTCGGGCGTGTATTTGACGGCGTTGTCGAGGAGGTTGCTGACGAGTTGCTGGATGTGGATGCGGTGTGCCAGAACCAGGAGATCATCGGCTCGAAGCTGCGTCTCAAGGGTCTGGTGTTTGGCGTCGGTTATGAAGCGGTAGAGCTGGGCGGCCTGGGCGATTTCATCAGCGACGTTGACGAGTTCGCGGTTGGCGCGGCAAAGCCCCGAGGAGATCGAGGCAATTTCGGCGTTCGTCGTGATGGCGGAGAGAAGTAGGTTGCAGGACTCGCAGATGTTCGCAAGGACCACGTCCTTGTCGCTTTCGTTCCTCAGCGCGGCTTCTGCGTCATTGCGGATGTTTGCAAGGGGCGTCTTGATGTCGTGGAGGAGATTCCCGCTGAGGTCGCGGATCTCGGACTGTCGCCGTCGCTGTTCGTCGAGGAGCCGGTTGAATGCGAGGGACAGGTCGCAGAGTTCAGAAATCCGGCCGTCGCTTGAGATTCTTCCATCCTTTCCGGATTCGGTGATTGCGAGGGCGTCACGGGCCATGGCCGAGACGGGGTCGCTCACGGTTCTCGCCAGCCAGAAGCCGGCGAAGAGGATGACGGTGATTCCGAGCGCCTCGGTTGCGCCGAGGAGCGCAAGAGCCCACCATTCGCGCGCGGACATGCCGGCGGCGGTGATGGCGGCGGTATGCGAACCCATGCAGAAGAGGGCTGCCAATGTGACAAGGAAAAGGGCGATGCACGCTGCGGGAATCGTGACGAGAGAGATGCGCACGATGATCGGAAGCCTTCCGCGCAATGTTTCAGCCAATGACATAGCCCAGCCCCCGTTTCGTTTCGATGAGCTTGCGTTCGCCCGTCCAGTTGATTTTTTTGCGCAAAGAGCTGACACCCATTTCGACGACATGGTCGTTAACGACACCCTTGTAGTCCCAGATCTGCGTGAGGATTGTCCGTTTGCTGATGACGGACCCTCGGTGTCGGAGCAGGTACTCGAGGAGGTCGAATTCGAGTTTGGAAAGGAAGATCTTCCTGTCGCCCCTTGTCACGCGTCCGCCGACGGGGTCGAGCGTCAGGGTGTCGAAAGTCAGCGGTTCGAGTTTCCGCGTCTCGCGGTTGCGGCGGAGTACGGCATCGATTCGCGCTCTGAGCTCATCCGTCGAGAAGGGCTTCGCAAGATAATCGTCGGCACCGGCATCAAGTCCGCAGACCTTGGATTCGACGGTATCGGTGACGCTTAGGATGATAATGGGCGTCTTGATTTTCTGATTACGGGCTTCTTGGACGATTTTAATACCGCCTCGTTTCGGAAGCTTGATGTCAACGAGCGCGAGTCCATAACCGTTTGACATGAGCATCTCAAGACCCGTCTCACCGTCATAGGCGAACTCGCAGCGGAAGCCGCATTGGGACAGGTGGCTTGCGGTCGTATGGGCCTGAACCTTGTTATCTTCGATGATGAGCGCTTTCATGACGCTGAATATACCGAATTGGCAGGAGTTCGTCAATGGCGTGTCACAAACCTCTAGACATTTAGAGGTTCGCGGATGCGGATGCTTTGATATACTGTTAGCATGACAACGAAACCATGTCCGAATAAGTGCTTCGAATGGTGGGAGTTTATCCTGCTCGGATTAATTCCGACATTCCTCGGCGCACTTTCTCTTGCCACCTATCTTCTCGGGAAGAATTGGAACGGGATTCTGTTCTACGTTCTCGTGTCTGCCGGAGTTCTGGCATTTGTCTCGTGTTTTGTCTTCACCCTTTTCAAAGTTGTTCGCCTCTGTCGTGAGCGCCGCTGGGCTATGGCCGTTACAGGCCTTGTCCTGTACGCGGCGAGTGCGTCCACTGTCGTTCTGGGGATGCTTTACGTTCTGCTGTGAGGCGGAAAATGTGAATCTTCTAGACATTTAGAGGTTAGGTGGAGGTTTCGTAGAGGTTCGTTTGGTAAGATTCTCCTGTTTGTCATTGGGCAAAGGAGGATCGCATGAAGAGTTTATTGTTTGTCTAGGCCGTATTTCTGTGCGCCCACGTGTATGCAGATCGCGGCGTAGCGAGGAATCTGCCTTCCGAATGCAAGGTCGCTGATAAGAAGTGCGGGTGCGAGAACGGACAGCAGGTGAAAAACGGTTGCATTCTGGTGAATCTCGACATGGGCGAATCGACTCCAAGGACGGATTTGCAGCGTTGTTCGCTCAAGGTGTTTGCCGACGATTAGTCGCCGCTTGTCTTTACGCCCGAATCGCTTTATGCGGTGATGGGCTATACCTTCAAGCGCCTCGGGAACGCGGTGTTGTCCGACGGCATCACGCCGAAGGAGGTCGTCTTCTCGCATCCGAACGGTGAGACCATTCACTTTGTTTTCAAGGACGATGAGTCCCTTGGCCGACCTGATCCGGGTTTCCACATCAAGATGGACGAGCGGCTTCAGATGGTCGACGCGCAGGGCTGGGCATGTACGCATGATCCCGTCTACTACGATCTGTACGAGGCCGACGGGACTGTGCGCCGCTCCCTTGCGACGGACATGACGAACGAGCGCGGCAAGTTCGTCTCGATAACGGATGCGCATGGGCGTTGTACGCAGGCCGCCGACATGGGTATCGACATCGTCTACGGGCCCGACGGCGTGCGCCAGTTCCTCACGCCGTCACGGCTTGCGGACGTAACGGTCGGGAATAACGGTTATGACGTTGCCGTCTATTCGCTTTCCGATATCCCTGAAAAGAACCCGTCGACGGGCCTCTACACACCGCCGCACGAGCCGACCGTTGAGACGCTGTCGGTGAGGAGCGCAGAGAAGGGGCATCGCGCAATCGTCATACTACGAAAAGGGGAGAAGGATCCGGAAACCTACCTTTTCGACTATGTGCGCGGCGACTGGTCGCTGACTCGACCCTCGGGAGCCGAGGAACGACGCGACCGCACGATCCGAGACTCCGAATGTGCGCGTACGATCAAGGAAATATACTCGCCGAGCCGTGAGTTGCTTTCCAGTGATGAATACAACTACGTCTGGCGCGACTGGGGCTTTGCCGCGACGAACCACGTTGAAGGCTTCGGGGGCACGACGCGCACGACGAGCTGGGAATACTACACATCGGGCAATGGGAAGGGCCAGGTCAAGACCGAGCACCGTCCGTCGGGGCTGAAGATCGAAAATACCTATGATGCGAATGACCGGATCGTTACAACGAAACGCTCCGGTCCCGACATGATGACCGAGGTGACGACGTACTCCTACGCCTCGTTTGATCCGTCGGACATTGTCCTTCCAGTCGACACCCGCCCGCGGACTGTCGTCAGAACCCTGAACGGCATCGAATGCGAACGCACCTACTACATCTATTCGCCGCTCACGAACATTATTGAGCGCGTCGGCACGCAAGGCGCATCCTACGGTTGTGGTACGAATGTCCTCCGCACGATGACGGCGTTCTATCCTGTTGTTGCTGATGATATCCGAACGGGTATGGTATGTGGTTTATCCGTCACGAGGACGGCCGCCTCGATCTTTACGATTACTCACTTAAGACCAATATTTGGACTGAAACCGTAATCCACCTCCACGAGCAATCACCTGGTATGGTTTCCGGCAAGACGATGCGCGATATCACCATGATCAACCGCAGCGGCGAAGTCATCGAGCAGAAAACGGAAGCATTTATTGATGATTCTTGGTATACTCTCGCCGGAGACCGCATGACATACAACGTGACAGGCAAGCGCATCCGCACCGAGAACCTCGCCGGGCAGGCGACGGTTACGGACTGGGATTGCTGTCACAAGGTCTCCGAGACGCGGCCCGACGGCTCGACAACGACATGGGATTACGACGACGAAGGACGAGTGGTGGCGGCTTCGCGTCTCATTCCCACGGACCTGACGAACGTGACCTGGGTCACGATCTGCTATGCCTACGACGGCCTTGGCCGCCAGACCGTGACCTGGACGACGACGACCACCACCACGCATATCGGCATTCCCGCGATGACGACCTCGTATGATGTGCTCGGCCGCGTCATCGCGCGCAATGTCCCTGGCTACGGCACGTCGCTCACCTCGTATTGAACGGCCTCATCGTTACGAATACCGCCCCCAACGGCGCGCTGACGATCACGCGCCGTAATGCTGATGGCGATACGCTTTCCATCACGGGTGATGGCGTGACGCCCGAGTTCTACAGCCGTGGCGTCCTCGCGGACGGCACACGTTGGACGAAGACCGTGCAGGGCGAAACCGCTGACTCCCCGCGTTTCACCAAGTGCTGCGAAAATCTGCTCGGCGAGGCCATCCGTGAAAAGCGCAGCGGCTTCCGCGGCGCGATCCTCGCATCTGTCAACACCTACGACAGCTATGGCCGCCTCGTCTCCACGGCTTCCGACGGCGAGCCGGTGACGGAATACGCCTACGACGTCCTTGGCGAACGTGTTTCCTCCACGACCTCGGTAGGGGCCGACGTCCCCGGCGGCACGATAGAATGGCGCAAAACTGAATCGCATTCCAATTTCGCGCCCATTGTCTCCTGTGTCTGGACCATCCAGACGAACATCACCTCCTGTTCCGATGCAACCATTGCGCCGCTAGTCACTTCTCAGGCCACGCAACTAACGGGTCTCACGTCCGCCAATCCGTCACGTAGCCGAGCAATCGACATCCGCGGCAATGTGACTGAATTCTGGACCGAATTTGTCAACGGCATCACCATTGCAAAACGCCACGTTCCCGAATCAGCCAACATTGCCTCGACACATAGCCGTTACGGTATGCAGATTGAGACCATTTCACACTCGTCCGTGATCAACATGGTCTGTTATGATGCGCTTGGCCGTTCAGTCTCGACAATCGATGGACGTGGCGATATTACGCGAACGAGACACGGTGCCCTCGGCCGCCGCACGGCGTCCGTCGATGCCGACGGCAACCACACGGTCTATGCCTACAACGGCTTCGGCGAACTCGTTGCCATCACCAACGCGATGGGCGAGGTGATCACCTATGGCTACGACCTTCGTGGACAGAAGACCTACGAGGGCGGTGCGACATATCCTGTCCGTTACGCCTACGACCTCTTCGGCAATAAGGTTTCGATGACCACCTACCGCGCCGAGGACGCGCAAGGGGGGGGGGGATGTCACGCAGTGGCTCTACGACGAATCCTCGAGCTTGGTGACCAACAAGGTCTATGCCGATGGCCACGGTCCCGCATACGACCACGATGCACACGGGCGTCTTACTAAGCGCACCTGGGCGCGCGGCGTCGAGACGACGTATGCCTATGATGTTTGGGGCCGACTCGTCCGCACGGACTATTCCGACGATACACCGTCCATTGCGCTTTCCTACGACGCCATGGGCCGCCAGACCCGTGCGGTTGATGCTACGGGTACGATGACGTTCGCCTACGATGCCTTCGGTTCGCTCACGAACGAAACCGTCGTCGGCGTTGCGGGAACGAACACCATCGAACGCTTTTACGACGTCTTCGGCCGTGACCTGGGCTACGCGCTCAACGGTATTAGACAATCGACGCTCGGTTACGATCCCGTAACCGGTCGCCTCGCGACGATGCTGGCCGCTAGAAGCGAAACGCCGTTTATGTGGAACTATCTCGTCGGCAGCGATCTCAAGTCCTCGCTCACCTACCCGAACGGGCTTATCGCCTCTTGGCAATACGATGCCAACAACCAATTGCTTCAGGTCCGCAACGCCTTCCCAACCAATGTCATATCGCAGTACGACTACACTTATGATGCGGCTGGATGCCGTGTGCAGATCGCGCGTTCGGGATCCGCAATGTCTGAACCCCGCATCGATTGCTACGGCTACAACGAGAGGAACGAATTGACATCGGCCACAAAGAATCAAGAGTCCACCGAGTATCAGTATGCCTACGACGACATCGGCAACAGGCTTTTGTCGCTCGATCTCGGCACAAACAGAACATACGCCGCTAACGCCCTCAACCAGTACACCCATATCTCCAATCTCTGCGACTCTGCGTCTCTGCGGGAAGAATTCATCCCACAGTTCGATGCCGATGGCAACCAAACGCTCATCAAAACCGCGACTGGCGTCTGGCAGGTCACCTACAACGGCGAGAACCGCCCCGTCCAGTGGGAGTGCGGATCGATGAACATCGTAATGAAGTTCGATCGCATGGGGCGGCGCGTCGAATACGTCGAGACGGTGAACGGCGTCACAAACACCCACCACCGCTTCGTGTACGAAATAACCGCCGCGCAAGCGGGGAGAGCCCAGTGGGCTCTCCAAGCCGAGCGGACTGAGCGAAGCGAAGAGGCTCCGCGAGAGCCGAGGTATCTGCAGATTGCAGACAACGCCTGCAGTGCGTACGTTTGGGATCCGACCGAGTCTGTCGCGACGCGTCCGCTTGTATGGACTAAAAAAAAGGGGGGGGGGGGTCAGAGCTTATTGACATAGTAGCATTGACATAGTAATCGGTTTTGTGATACA
>JBJEWD010000047.1:0-36097 GCA_051884875.1 Kiritimatiellia bacterium | reverse complement strand
CATGCCACGTAGTATACCAAAAATCGGCCAGAAAGCCACTATATTTCGTCGCCGCATTAGAACCTGAAGGCCGTCTTCGACGAAGTCGCGCTGATGCCAGGCGAGGAGGAAGACGGATTGCGCATTGATGCTGATTCGGTGCGGGCCGTTCCTATTCGAGATGACGACCAGTATGGCGGCGTGCGCGTGACGATGACGACATTGATTGGAACTGTGCGGATTCCCGTTCAGATTGACGTCGGTATTGGAGATGCGATCACGCCTGCGGCGAAGACGGGCGACGTCCCCGTCCTTCTTGACTTTGAAGGGGAACCTCCAAGTCGGCGACCGGTTGACAGGCTCCGGAAGAAGATGCTATACTTTCTGCCGTCCCCCCAATGGGGACTTCACGAGATGAATACGATTATTCTGACGACCGGTGGTTGGTGGCGTGGCGGGTTCCGATCCGCCAGGTCTCAGTTGTCGTCGACACGATAGTCGGGAATAACAGAAGCAAGACGCGGATCGGGCCAAAAGGGGTTTGATCCGCGTTTTTCATTTGAGAGTTCGTAAATCCAGAATCTGAAAGGCCATCGACATGAACATCCTGAAAGAGCTATCCGCGGAGGAATTTGCCGCGCGCGTCAACGGCGGTGCGCGCACGCCGGTCTTCCGCGAGTTCCCCGCCGACCGCGAGACGCCGGTCTCCGTGCTGACGCGCGTGTCGGACGAAGAGTCCGTCTTCCTGCTGGAGAGCGTGACGGGCGGCGAGAACTGCGGGCGGTATTCGTTTCTGGGAATCGACCCGTACGCCACCTACGCCGAACACGGCAAGTACAACCCCCTGACGGAACTCAGGCCGCGCATTCTGGGGCGTTCGTTCACGCCCGCGCCGGAACTGCCGCCGCTGCAGGGCGGCGCGATCGGCTATCTGGCCTACGACGCGGTGCGGACGTTCGTGCCGCGCGTGGGGCTGACGCGCGAAGAGGGAACGCCGACGGCCGAATTCCTGCTCACGGACACGATCCTCGTCTTCGACCACGTCCGCCAGACGGTCATCATCTCCTACGTGACCGGACCGGAGATGAAGGAAACCGTCGACCAGGCCTACGCGCGCGCCCGGCAGCGCATCGCGGACATCTACCGCAATCTGCTGACGGCGGAATCGATCGCGCGCTACGTCGAACGGCGGCAGGAGCGGAAGGAACGGCGGGTGACGCCGTTTGTCTCGGAGATGACCCAGGCGGAATTCACCGCGATGGTGCTCAAGTGCAAGGAGGCCATCAAAGCGGGCGAGGTCATCCAGATCGTCCCGTCGCAGAAGTTCACGGCGGAGACGGACGTGTCTCCGCTCGCCCTCTACCGCGCCCTGCGGATGGTCAATCCCTCCCCCTACAATTTCTTCCTGAAGCTCGGCGCGAAGACGCTGATCGGCTCCTCGCCCGAAGAACTGGTGAAGCTGCAGGACGGCGTGGCCTCGACCTGTCCGATTGCCGGGACGCGGCCGCGCGGCCGGACCGCCGCAGAGGACGCCGCGCTCGAAGAGGAGCTGAAGAACGACGTCAAGGAACGCGCCGAGCACGTGATGCTCGTCGATCTGGGGCGGAACGACCTCGGGCGCGTCGCGAAGATCGGGAGCGTCCAGGTCGATCAGTATGCGCACGTGGAGCGCTATTCGCACGTGATGCATCTCGTCTCCCGCGTCCACGGCGAACTGGCGGAGGGGCTGGACGCCTTCGACCTTCTCGAAGCCGCCTTCCCCGCCGGCACGCTCTCGGGTGCACCCAAGGTGCGGGCCATGGAGCTGATTGCGCAATTCGAGAAGTCGCCGCGCGGCATCTACGGCGGCGCGGCGGGCTATTTCAGCTATACGGGCGACATGGACTTCGCCATCGTGATCCGCACCATGCTGCTGGAGAAGGGAAAACTGGTGATGCGCGCCGGGGCGGGGATCGTCGCGGATTCGGACCCGGTCAAGGAGTTCCAGGAGACGGTCAACAAGTCCAAGGCGATTTTCGCCGCCGCCCAGTTCGCCACGACGCTTTAACCCTACGACGTTCCACCTTGCCAAAGAAAGTGCTGACACCATGATCCTGATGATCGACAACTACGATTCCTTCACCTACAACCTCGTGCAGGAGTTCGGCATGCTCGGGGCCGAGATGAAGGTCGTCAAAAACGACGCCATCGGCCTCGCGGAGATCGCGGCGCTGAAGCCCGAGGCCCTCGTATTCTCGCCGGGCCCGGGCAATCCCGATTCCGCCGGCATCACCCTGGCCGCCATCCGGGAATTCGCGGGCAAACTGCCACTCATGGGCGTCTGCCTCGGCCACCAGTCCATCGCCCAGGCATTCGGCGGACGGATCGTCCCCGCCAAGCGGCTGATGCACGGCAAGACGAGCCGCCTGACCCATGACGGCCGCGGCCTGTTCGCGGGTTTTCCGCAGGGGATGGAGGCGATGCGCTACCATTCGCTGGCGGTAGAGCGCGACTCGCTGCCCGACTGCCTGCAGATCACCGCCGAAGCCGAAGACGGCGAAATCATGGGGCTGCGCCACCGGACGCTGCCGATCGAGTCCATCCAGTACCATCCCGAATCCATCGGAACGCCGCGCGGCATCGACCAGCTCCAGAACTTCCTCAACCTCGTCAAGGAGTGCCGCGCATGATCCTCGAATCGCTGAAAAAGGCCCAGCGGGGCGGTCACCTAACGCCGGAGGAGGCCTACGGGACCTTCCGCGAGATCATGGACGGGCGGGTCGAGGATCCCGTGCTCATCGGCGCCCTGCTGACGGCCCTGCAGATGAACGGCCCCTCCGTCGAAGAGGTGACGGGGGCGGCGCGGGCGATGCGCGGGGCGAGCGTCCGCATCAACGCCCCGGCGGATGCCGTCGACATCGTGGGGACGGGCGGCGACGGCTTCGGCACGTTCAACTGCTCGACGACGGCGGCCTTCATCGCCGCCGGCGCCGGCGTGACGATCGCCAAACACGGCAACCGGGCCTCGACCTCGAAGAGCGGCGCGGCGGACTGTCTCGCCGCCCTGGGGTACAACCTGCAGCTCGGGGTCGACGCGGTGGAGCGGTCGATCCGGAAGAACGGCGTCGGGTTCTGCTTCGCCAACCTCTGCCACCCCGCGATGCGCTACGCCGCCCCCATCCGCAGGGCGCTGCCCTTCCGCACGATCTTCAACCTGCTCGGCCCCCTGACCAATCCGGCCGGCGTCACGCGCTGCGCCCTGGGCGTCTACGCGCCGGAGATCATCCCGCTCTACGTGGGGGCGCTGAAGTCGCTCGGCGCGACGAAAGCGCTCGTCTTCTGCGGACCGGACAATCTGGACGAGCTGGGGCTGTCCGGCCCGTCGCACGTCGCCGAAATCAACGCCGACGGGACGGTGGCGGAATACGACTTCGACCCCAAGACGGTCTGGGGCGCCTACTACCCCATCGACGCCATCAGGGGCGGAACGCCGGAGGAAAACGCTCGCCTGACGCGACGGGTCCTCTCCGGCGCAGAGCGCGGACCGTACCGTTTCGCCGCCGTGCTGAACGCCGCCGCCGCCATCGTGGCGGGCGGCCGCGCACGCACGCTGGCGGACGGGCTGGCCCTCGCCACGCGCGCCCTCGATTCCGGCGCGGCAGCCGCCAAGCTGGCGGCCCTGGTCGCCGATTCCAACGAACCCGCAATGACATCCTGAACACCATGGACATTCTGGAAGAACTCAGCGCGCAGCGGCGCGCGGACGCCCGCGAACTGGAGCGGCGCGAACCATACGAGGTCCTCGTCGAACGGGCGCGGCAGACGGCGGCGCCGCTCGATTTCCGCGGCGCCTTCCGCGCGGACGCCCTGTGCGTGATCGCCGAGCTGAAGAAGGCCTCGCCGTCCGAGGGCGTCATCCGCGCCGACTTCGACCCGGTCGCCCTCGCGCGCGACTACGCGGCGGGCGGCGCGGCGGCGCTGTCCGTCCTCTGCGAGCCGCACCAGTTCCTCGGCGGCGACGCCTACCTGCAGGCGGTGCGCCGCGCGGTCGCCCTTCCCCTTCTCTACAAGGACTTCATCACGACGCCCTACCAGATCGCCCGGGCGCGCGCCTGCGGCGCCGACGCCATTCTGCTGATCGCCGCCGTGCTGGACGACCGGACGTTGGCGGACCTGCTGGCGCTCGCCCATTCGTTCGGAATGGCCGCGCTCGTCGAGACGCACACCGGGGAGGAGATCGCGCGCGCCGTGGACGCGGGCGCGCGGCTGGTGGGCGTCAACTGCCGCGACCTGCGGACCTTCAGGACGGACCCGGCGATCACCGCCGAACTGATCGGACGCATCCCGTCCGCCGTGACGCGCATCGCGGAATCCGGCCTCAAGACCCGTGCCGATCTCCTCGCCTGCCGCGCCGCAGGCGCCGACGGCTTTCTCATCGGCACGACGCTCATGCGCGCGCCATCCCCGGGGGACAAACTCCGCGAACTCATCGCCTGAGCGTCCTCCCGACCATTTTGAAATCACCGAACAGAAGGAACTCATCCATGCAACCTAAAGGACATTTCGGAGTCTACGGCGGACAGTATGTCGCCGAGACCCTGATGGGGCCGCTCCACGAACTGGCCGCCGCCTACGACGACGCGAAGCGGGATCCCGCATTCCAGCGCGAATTCCACGACATCCTCCGCGACTACGTGGGACGCGAATCCCCGCTCACCGTCTGCCGGCGGCTGTCCGGCCATCTGGGCGGGGCGACAATCGTGCTCAAGCGCGAAGACCTGAACCACACCGGCGCGCACAAGGTCAACAACACGATCGGGCAGGCCCTGCTCGCCCGGCGGATGGGCAAAAAACGGCTCATCGCCGAAACCGGCGCCGGCATGCACGGCGTCGCCACCGCCACCGTCGCGGCCCTGCTCGGCATGCCCTGCGACGTCTACATGGGCGCAATCGACGTCAAGCGCCAGGCGCCGAACGTGGAGCGGATGCGGATGCTGGGCGCCACGGTCCATGCAATCGAGGAAGGCAGCGCCACCCTGAAGGACGCGATGAACGAAGCGCTCCGCGACTGGGTGGCGAACTGCGACGACACGTTCTACGTCATCGGCACGGTGGCCGGTCCCTATCCCTATCCGGACATGGTCCGCGACTTCCAGCGCGTCATCGGCGACGAGGCGCGCCGGCAGTGTCTGGAGAAGTTCGGCCGCCTGCCCGACCAGGCAATCGCCTGCGTGGGCGGCGGATCCAACGCGATGGGGCTGTTCGCCGGCTTCCTGGACGACCGGGAGGTTCGGCTCGTGGGCGTGGAGGCCGGCGGCAAGGGCATCCTCAGCGGCGAACACGCCGCCTCCATCAACGGCGGCCGTCTTGGCGTGCTGCACGGCGCGAAGACGATGCTCCTGCAGACGGCGGCCGGCAACATCGTCGACACCTACTCCGTGTCCGCCGGGCTGGACTATCCCGGCGTGGGACCCGAGCACTGCCATCTGCACGACACCGGCCGCGCGGAATACACGGTCATCCGCGACGACGAGGCCCTCGCCGCGTTCGACGCCCTCTGCCGCTTCGAAGGCATCATCCCCGCGCTGGAGTCGAGCCATGCCCTCGCGGAGGCGATCAAGCGCGCGCCGCAGCTCCCGCAGGAGGCGATTCTGCTCGTCAACCTCTCCGGGCGCGGCGACAAGGACATGGAGAACATCATGGCCTACCGGAAATCGAATGCACAAGGAGGAACGGAACATGTCTAATCGAATCACCCGCTGTTTCGCCACGGCCAAAGCGGAAGGACGCGGCGCCTTCATCGCCTATCTGACCATGGGCCATCCGACGCTCCAACAGAGCGAGGAGGCCGTCGACGCGCTGGTGGCGGGCGGCGCCGACATCATCGAACTCGGCGTGCCGTTCTCCGATCCGTTCGCCGACGGCGCGGTCATCCGCAACGCCGCCTACCAGGCGCTGGCGAACGGCGTGACGCTGGACGACGTCCTGACGGCGGCCCGGCGGATCCGGGCGCGGCATCCGGAAACGGCGCTCGTCCTCTTCACCTACTACAACCTCATCTTCTCGAAAGGTCTGGAGAACTTCGCGCAAGCCGCCGCCGAGGCGGGAATCGACGCCGTTCTCTCCGTCGATCTTCCGCTGGAGGAGCGCGACGAACTGCTCGACGTCCTCCGTCCGCACGGCCTGACCTACGTGCCGCTCATCGCGCCCAACACGCCGATCGCGCGCGTCGTCCAGAGCGCGGAGGGGCTGGAGGACAGCTTCCTCTACATCATCACCGTGAAAGGCACGACGGGCGCCCGCGCCGACCTGCCGCCCGACCTGACGGCGCGCCTCGACGCCATCCGCCAGGCCACCCGGCTGCCGATTGCCGCCGGATTCGGCATCTCCACCCGGGCGCAGGCGGAAATCGTCTCGCGGCACGCCGACGGCTTCGTGGTCGGTTCCGCGCTGGTGAAGCGACTGGGGGCGGACGGCCGGCTCGAAGGCGCGCTGCTGCCATGAAGCCCCGGCTGAAGATCTGCGGCGTCAACGACGCCGCGTTCGCGCGCGCGGCCGAACGCCTCGGCGCGGACTATCTGGGGTTCATCTTCGCCCCGGGCACGCCGCGCCACGTGACCCCGGCGCAGGCGGCCGAAATCGCCGGCGGCCTCGCCGGACGGGCGCGGCGGGTGGGCGTCTTCGTCACGCAGACCCCGGAGGAGATCCTGTCCGCCGTCCGCGCCGCCGGCCTGGATCTCGTCCAGCTCCACCGGCGGGCCACGGCGGCGGACGTCGCCGCGTTGCAGGCGGCGGGGCTGGAGGTCTGGACGCTGGCGGGCGGCGCCGCCGGCGATGGCGTTCTGTTCGATTCCAGCCACGGCGACGGCGAAACCCTTTTCCGCAAGGGCGCCTGGACGAGCATCCTCGCCGGCGGCATCTCCGCCGCGAACCTGGCCGAGGCCCTGGCCCTGGCGCCGGACGTCATCGACGTCTCCGGCGCACTGGAATCGTCGCGCGGCGTCAAGTCGATTCCGCTGCTGCGCGACTTCATGAAAGTCTGGAACGCCGTATAAGGCCAAGCGCACGCACACACGGCAACCTGGCAAGCGCATCACGCCCTTTGCGCACCGGAAAACAAAAAGACCAGGCCACGCCTGGTCTTCCGCTTTCCACTTGGATGGTGCTCGGGGCGGGACTCGAACCCGCAAGGATCTCTCCACATGCACCTCAAGCATGCGTGTCTGCCAATTTCACCACCCGAGCAGGTGATCGAAACGTGGGATAGTATATCATACCGCGCATGCGTGCGCAATGGGGTATTTGGATTTTTCTTCTCAAACCGCGATCGCCGCCTCCGACGACCACCGGTCGCCCCGATTACCCGTGGGGTTTACCGGCAGGACACCACATCCACCTTGCCGGACGTGCGGCGGACGCGGATTTCGTTTTCGGCGAATGCCACGGACTCGACCGTGCCGCCGGGATCCATCACCGCAATAAACGGACGCTCCCACGCCTCGCCTTCCTGACGGACGACCAGAACGGGCGTGCGGGTGTCACGGGTTATGCCGTAGTTCGGGCTCTTAATGCGCGAAAGGCCCTCCGTCGCGGGCGCCAGCGCCTTGATGAACGTGCGCGCCTCGGCGTCGTTCATGAAGACGCGCATCTGCACGTTGCCTTCGGGACGCGCCCAATCGAAGGTGGCGATAAGATCGCCGCGACCTTCACGCGCCCACTTGTCCTGAATGTAGCTGAGCGCGTAGAGACCCGATTCCACGAATGCGATCTTGTCCGTCGGCCGGACGTCGCCATTGAGCGTCAGCTTATCGCCCAGGTTGTGGTAGTAGTAGTCGTGCCACTCGGCCCCCTTGCCCTTCACGTTCCCGGGGATGCGCGAACGGAAGACGTCGACGAAGTAGGCGCCTTCCTCATCCTTGACGTAGCGAACGGTGCGCTGCTGCTCCGCACCCGTGCAGGGCTCGCGGAAGCTCACCGTCGCCCAATCCGCGCCATGGTCGACGAGCGTGAAGGGGTGGTACGACTTCATCACCTGATAGGTCGAGCGCGAATTGACCATCACCGTATTGTGCGCCGGGAACTGGCTGTAGTACTCCTTGTAGTCGTCGCCCGAATAGAGCGACCAGCCGATGCCGGCGTCGGGCGCGAGGCGGTAGCCCTTCGCATACAACTCAAGGCTGATGCCGTTCGCGTGCTGGTGGTTGCCGAGCGACCCGTTGAGCGCGAACGCGACGTCGTTCGTCGGATCCATGCCGCTCCGCGCCACGAGCCAGCTCGCATTGGGCGCGTAGAAGAAGGGACTCGTCTTCAGTTCGCCAAACGCCTTGATCGAGTCGTGGATCTCCGCGGGATGCGTATCGCCGAACCCCATGATCATCTTGTCGGGGTAAAGATACTCGCCCGCTGCGGCAAACGCCTTGCGGAGGACGGGAATGACCTCCAGCAAATCGACGTCAAGGTCCTTCCTGACGCGCGCGGCAAACTTCGCGTAGTCCTTGAGCGTGACCATCGAATAGCCGGGGCACTCCCACCAGATTCCCGTCTCGGGGTCGAAGCCCTTCTCCGCCAGCGCTCTGACGCTCAGGTTGCGGACGGAGGACTGGTTGAAGACGACGTCGATATAATGCGCGCGCTGCGGCTCGTCCAGGACAAGCGCAATGGACAAGATGGCGTTGAGCTGCATCATATCCCAGTTGTTGTCCGCGACGCCATTGGCAATCTGCACGTCCGCCCACTTGCAGAACGCCTTCTGGTAGACGGCGAGCTTCCCGGGGGCGACCTCGGCGAGGTAGGGCTTCAGTGCGGCATACAGATCGCAGCAGACCTCGAGCGTACTGTCGTGGATCGTCTCCATCGACTGCATCCCGAAGAGCGTCTGCATGTGCCCGTGCCCGAGGTCGGTCGCGACATTGCGCGCGAGGATGCCGAGAAGATAGGTGTCCAGCGCCTCGTACGCCAGCCGCGCATAGGCGCGATCTCCCGTCGCGCCATACTCCCGCGCGGCATCGCGCGCGAGGGAAAGGATCTCCTGGTTGAGGCTGCCGATCATGCAACCCGTCTTGCCGTAGGGGACGAGCTGTGCCGTGCCGCCTCCCTTCGGGACGAGCATCATCCCCCCGTCGTATTCGGTGCGCCGCGGCAGGTCTTCGATCCGCGGGCGGGCATACGCCGTCACATGCGAACGATTGCCGTTGAACATGACGGTCGGCACGTCCGCGCGCGCCCCGCCGACGGACTCCACCGCCTCATTGCGCACGAAGACATCCGTCGCATGGCTTTTCCAATACATGCAGAGCCGGTCGGCGAGCGCCCGATCGCCCTGTGCGAGAAAGGCGGCAACCCGCGCGGCACGCGGCATCGCGGCGGTCGAACGCCGCGTGAAGACCATCGCGAAACCGCCGCGCGCGGCGCAGTCGACGGTGATCGCACCCGTGACCGGAATCTCGCGGATCGCCACCGCGCCCAACCCCTGCTCAAGCGCAGGATCGGCATCCGTGAAGAGGCGTGCCTTCCATTCGCCCGCGCCGAGGAAAGCGGGGTCGATGGTCAGCGATCGGCGGTCGAGGCCATTCACGCCGCCGACATACCACTTCGTCCCCTTGCGACGCGCCACGACGGCATATTTGCCGATTTCGCCCGAAAGGACCTTCGTCTCGTCCCAGACGGTCGGCAGCTCCTGCCAGAGCGCCAGGGCGGGATCGTCGGGGATGTCCGACGGCTTCGAGTACCAGTAGAGGAACTGCCACGGGCTGAAATACGCGACGGGAAGCGCCAGCTGATGCGCCAGCGTATTCTTGACGCGGTTCACGCGCCAGCAGGGCGTGTAGTCGCCGGGACCGGTGAGAAAGCGCGTGAAGACCAGCGCGGCATCATGATCGGCCGTCGGCATTTCCTCATTGCCGCAGATGCCCTCGACCGTCATCATGTTCGGATACGTGCGCTGCTCGCCCGTGTAGCGCATCTCGTCGTGGATGTCGACCAAAAGCCCGCGTTCCGCCGCCGCCTTGATGAGCGTAAAGGCCCAGTCACGCGCCTTGGCGCTGCCGACATGCAGAAACCCGTATTTGACGCCCGCCACGCCCCAGCTCTTGAGCGTATCGAGGATCTGCTCGTGGTTTTTGATGAGCGGCGCACGGTTCACGTAGAGGATGACCGGCACGTTCTTCGTCTTCGCATACGCGAGGATGTCGAAGAGGTCGAACTTCTCGCCCCGCGCCACCTTCTCCGGCGCGAGCCCCGGCTTCAGCGGGTCGCCCGTGTGCTCCTGCCCGTACCACCCGCAGTCGATCTCCAGATACTGCATCCCGTGCGTGACGATGAAATCGATCGCCTCATGCCCGATCTGCGTATCGAGCTTCGCAAGCCGCAGGACCTTGCCCGGAAGCGGCGACGGGACGGCGGCGGAATCGGCCGGCGACGCCAGATTGAGAAGCAGGTCGTTGCCGGCGTAGAGCTCGGCGGGCGTCGCGGCGACGCGCACGTACTTCCAGCTGGACTCATCGCCCGCGCGGGGGCCTTCGAGATAGCTCTTTACCGTGCCGCCACGCGCACCTTTTTCGAAACGGAGGCGCGCGGTCCCGTAGACCGCCGCGTCACCGAGCGCGACCGTCGCCCCCTGCGGCTCCACGACGAGCGGCGACTCGCAGCTGCCCGCGCGGACGAAATCCTGATCATAGTTGAACATCTTCCCGAAGCCGGCGGCAACCGGCGCCCAGCCCGGCATCGGACGCTGCTCGCCGAGACGCGACAGCGGGAACGGCTCGTATTTGCCCTGCGCATGCGACACGGGCCAGCAGCGCGCATCCTGCGCAAAATCAAACACGTACTCGCCTGCATCCTGCGGCACCTTCCACGCCACGCCCGCATCATACGCGCGCAGCTCCAGCTCCTTCCAGACCGCGGTGTTGGCCACATCGCGCACTTCCCGCCATTCACCGAGCAAGTTCTCCCAGGTATGGTCGAGACGACTTAACGCCGCCTCGCCCGACACGCGGGGAAAGCCCGAAACGGTCACGATCTTGCGCCCGTCGAACGAAATCGACAAGACGCCCGACTCGGCGGAAAAATCCCCGACCACGCGCCCATCCGGCGAAGTTACGGACTGCGCCCACACGCCCAACGAAAGCGTCGCCCCGAAAATGATGACTGGGTATTTCATGACGGACATTATAACAAACCGCACGCCCCCTTCGCCGTCCCCCTTTCGTGGGAGGACCGCACCCAGTACCCAACGGATACGCCCGCGCCGTATCGCAATCGCAGTGTATGTTACCGCAGGATAATGTAGAAGCCCGTCCGGTTCTTCTGCACCACGCAGCTGTAGGTGCCGTCATCCTGAGAGACATTGTAGTAAATGCGATAACCCGCGATCCCCTTGCCGTCTTCGCCGGCGTTCTCGAAGTAACCGGTCGTCTCGGTCCGCGTGCGGATGATCGGCCAAGTCGTGCCGGAGGCGAGCTTCCCGGCTTCGACGAGTTCGAGCGTGCCACCGAGCGTCGCACTGATCGTGTCGGGGTTGCTATCCACGCTGCTCAAGAGGTCAAGCGTCGTCGCTTCGCCGTTCGGACGGAGCGTCGCCTCCAACGTCCCGCCCAGCATGTCGAAGTAGCGGATGCCCATCAGGTTGTTGTCCTTCGAACTGCTGAGCTTCACGTCCCCTTTGCGGAAGCCATCGTCCCACCATGCGCCGAGCGCAAGTTTTCCGCCGGGGGCAATGACGAAGCGCCGGTTCTTCTCGCGGAGATTGTCGAACCCATCGGTCGAACCAATCCAGTAGACCTCGCCGAATTTGCCGGCACCTCGGATGTTGAATGCCCCGCCCATGCCCTTGATAACCTGCGTTTCATTGTGGCCACTGGCCGTGATTTGGCCGTTGTTCCAGAACTCCATCGTAAGCCCCGGGAATCCAGCAGAAGTGAGCGCCGCGCCGCTCCCCCAATAGACCGTTCCGGTGTAGTTGGTAAACTGGTTGAGGTTCGGTCGCGACCCGCCTTGGTAGGAGAAGGCAACCTGCCCCTCGCCCTCGCCGGTGTAGCGGATGTCGGCCAGGAAACGGACAGTCGAATTGTTCACGCAGTCGAAGGTCATCAGCGGCTTTTCGGTCGCCACGATCCCGTTTGAGACATAGCAGCCGAAGGAACCCTGAGGACGGATCACCCCCGACTTGAGCGTCAGCGTGTGCCCGCCGAGATTCAAGGTGACGCCGTTGGCCAAAAGCACCGCATTGACCGTCACATCGCCTTCAAGCGTGACGCTTTCAGCCAGATAGACCGTGTCCGTCTCGCCCGCCCCGTCGAAGCCCGCGTGCATTTCCTCGACGGTAATCTGACGCACCACGCCATCCTCGTCGATGCGGCAGACGCCCCAGCCAAAACGGTTGCTCGCCCAACCGTTGAACGAACCTATCGCAAAGCCCGGCACTACGCCATTGACGACTTCGATGCCCGAGGTGTCACGGAACGATACGGCCCCGTCGGTCACGCCCACAGCGCCCATGTGCCCGAGATCTTCAAATCTCTCGAAACTCCAGCTGCCCCCGAGCAGGGAGAATCCGCGCCCGGCTCTCAGTACTCCGGCTGTCTGTTTTACCTTGGTGCCGAGCCACACCTCCCGGAAGAGCGTGTAGTCGCATCCGCCGATGGCGGAATTGAGATAGATGGCCGAACCGTTGATTATCTCCAACTGCGGAAAATAGTCCGGGCTTTCAACCAGTTTGAGAGAAGTGGCGGTGCCCTTCGTGCCGAGAACCGCGCCTTCGAGGCGCAGCGGATACGCGTTTTCAGCCGATTGCATGTAGATGTTGGCGGCGGCAAGAGAACCCTTGATGGTGACGGGCGCATCCTTGGTCGAAAGATAGAGCTTCTCGAAGGTCTTGGTCGATGGCAAGGTGACCACCGAAGCGACAGTCGGCTCGATGACGACGCTGCTCGAAGTGCCGGGAATACCCGAAGCGCCGACCGCATCGTTGACCCACATCTCCGGATCGGTCCAGACGCCGTCCCCGCCCTTCCACGTATACGTCGAGCTGTCGGCAACGGCCTGCGAGGTTTCGGCGGTTTCGCGCACCCAGACGATGTCGTTGTAGGTGGTGGTGGCCTTGACGGTAATCGAATAGGTGCCATCGGCCAGCACGATGGAATCGAAGGCGACGGTCATGTCCTCGGGAGCCTCGGTGAGGTCGATCGTCTGAACGCTTTCGCCATTGACGAGCAGTTCGAGCTTGGTCGTCCCGACGCCGAATTCGGTCAAGGTCGCGGTGACGGCAACTTGTCCATTCACGGTGGCAATGGCCAGTTCGTCGGAAACGCGGGTCGAGGCCTCGACGGTGAAGCTGACGGTATCGGTCCAGACCGTCGAATCGAGGTCGTTGACCGCTTTGTAGGCGCAATAGTAGGTCGCGCCCGGCGTCAAGTCATTGAGCGTATTGCTCAAATCGGCCTTATCGGTATAGGCGACAGGGCCAATTGCGGTGCCAGTCGTTTCAAGGTCTTCGTCGGTGCCGTAATAGAGAGTGACCTGTGCTTGCGTGGCACCGGTGCCGAGATTGGCAAGACGCCCGGAAATGGTTGCGGTGGTGCCGGAGAGAACGGGATCGTTGATGCGGATGGTCAAGGGGGTTGTGCCACCCGTGGAGGATGCCTTGGAAAGAGTGATGAAGCTGTCGGAGGTCATCGTATCGTAGCAAGCCTTGATCCAGTCGGCGCTTTCCTCGGCGCGATGGATGCGGATTTCATCGAGCTTGCCGTTCCACCAGTTGCCGGTGCCTTTACAGGAGGCAATCCAGAGGGTTTTGGTGGGCTTGACGACCTGGTTGAGCGTTTTGGAGTAGGTGGAGACGCCGTTGATGTACAGTTCGGCGGTTTTGTCGGCGTGATAGACGACCGTAAGGTAGGCTGGAGCGGTGCAGGGACCGACGCCCGTGGCGGTATACTGATACTGGCTCTGGCCGGAGGAGCCGACGGTAATCTGGTCTTTGGCATTCTGGATGGTGATTTCCCAGCCCTGGGCTTCGGTCCAGGCGTCCATGCAGGAAATCATGCGGGCGTAGTTCCAACTGGTGGCATCGTACTTCGACCAGAGGGAGACGGTCAGGCAGCTGCCCTCGCCGAGGGCGGCCCACTTGTCGTCGTTAGCAAAGCCAATGGTCGAGGAGCCGTTGGCGAGCAAGGCGGTGCCGACGCCGACAGAGGTGTCGGTGTAGTCCGGGGCACCGGTGACGGTGGAGGGTTCGAGTCCGTTGACCGAATCGTTGCCGTTGCCGGAGAAGTGCCAGACCGCGTTGTGGCCGGAAGGCGTCCAGACGTCGCTGGCAGTAGGCTCGTAGCCATCGCCATCATTGCCCCAGAGCATCGTCAGTTCCGTAGCGGTGCCCGAGAGCGTCGGCACGCGCACCCAGACGATGGAAGTCCCTTCCGGATTCCAGGTGTCGATTTCGTGCGGAAGGATATTGCCGTCGGCATCGGCAAAGCGGAGATTTTCACCCGTGCAATCATCGTAGCTGAATCCTTCCGGCGAAGCGGCGGAGAGTTTGACCATCAACGGGAAGTCGGTCAGTTCCGTGGAACCCGCATAGCCCGAAACGAGAATCGTGCTCTTGTAGGCGAACGCACTTGAATCGACCGTCTCAGAACGGCCAGCTCCGGCCAGCAAGCCGATCGCTAAGGTGAACAAGGAAATCCGCGCCCAACGGAATGTGCGCCAATCGTTTTGTTTGCGGGTTTTCATATAGGAACGTTTCCTTTCTAAAGCTCTATTGAATCGTGATTCTCATTCGGGAAATCAAAACTTATCCACGGGATTGTTCGAAAAGACAACTAGACAAATCGACTGTTTTCGTCGCTCCCGTGGACGCGGTCAGCGTACAAGGATGAAGAAGCTGGATTCTTTTTTCTCCACCGTTACAGCATAGTTGCCATCGGGCTGCAAGACATCGTATGACACCTTGAAGCCATCTGTGACGCTCTCAAACTTACCCGTGCGTTTGCCCTCGTGATACGTGAGGACGGGGTATTGGACACCGGGGACAATCCGGCCGACGGGATTGACTTCAAGCTCACCATCCAGGTTTACCGCAACCCATTCCGTAGCGACATGCGAAGCCGTAGCTTTCACAAAGGAACAGCTGCCGTCTTTGCGCACGGTGACCATGAACGTCGAACCCGGACGGAATTCAAGCGTGGTGAAACGCGGGATGTCGCCCTGCGGCACACCGTAGACGACGGTGAAAAAGCCACGTCTGCCTCCATCGTAGTCGATGTAACCGGGACAAAGGAAACCTCCGTTGCCGACAATGATGCAGGCCGCCTTCTCGTCGAAGTACGCCTGATCCGCTTCATCCATCGTACCGAGCCACAATAGCGGTTTCCAACCCGTGCTGTAGGTGTCCGTCCTGCCGGTACCCGCAAGTCCACGGAAGTTGGCCTTCTGATAGTGGCCGGATGGTTTGAGAGTGCTCTCGCCGCGCAGTTCCAAAACGGCGTTGGGAGAGCGCATCGAGCTGGAATAGGCAAACGCCGCGCCAAAGGGTGGCGCCACCGTGCCGATGAAATTCAAATATGTGGCCGAATTCGGATAGCCGCTGTTCATCGCATCCAGCGCCAGCATCGACACGTTGATGTCCGCATTGCCGTCCGTCGCAAAGTCCACTTTCATGCGCACGTCGGAATTGTTCGTCGAGTCGCCGATGGCATTGGGCTTGCACAGACGGAATGTGCCGTTGGAAACGACATGGTTCCACATGCCGGCCGTACCTTCACGAATCTGTCCGCTCTTCACGGTAATGGTGTGACCGTCGAGATTTACGGTCGCGCCCGAGAAGACAGCCGCATTCACCGTGACGTCGGACGCCAGCGTCGTGCCGTCCGGCACGCTCACGTTATCGAGCTCCGTCGCGCCTTCGAGACTCGTCAGCATCGTTGTCTGCGGAATCATGCGAATGACGCCGTCCGCGTCCATCGTGCAGAGGTTCTTACCATAACGAACGGCCGAATTCGCAGCGGAAATTGTGAACTGGGTGCAAACCGGAATCTGCGATCCCGCGTCTTCCAGCGTCTGCGTGCCGCCGACCATTTCCACGGTAGACGGATCACGAATCGTGACCTTGCCGTCCGCAACTACCGCCATCGAAACACCCGTTCCAGGGCGCGTCTCCAGAGATGCGAAAGAGAAGGTGTAGTTGTTGCCGTAGCTCGCGATGCGGTTCGGTCCGCCAACGAGAATCAACTTGCCGAAGACCTTGCCGTTTTCCCAACCGCTGTAGAGGCATCCGCCGTTCACGAGCATCACGTCCGTCGTCTCGCTGTTAGCGGGGAAGATTTGTCCGTTGTTGACGACGGCGAGTAACTTGAGGCCCGCAAGGCTTTCCACTCTGCCGTCGAGGATGACATTGTCCAAAACGAGCGTGCCACCGCCTGCGCCCGACAGCGTCGTGGTACCGGACTTCGAGAGCGTATAGGTCGTTCCGGTGGACGGCGTGCGGAACGCATGCGTACCGACGGAGGATATTGTCAGATTCTTAAGTTTGATGTTCGCCGTGACGGTGACATCGCTATCCTCTTCACCAAACTCGACCGAGCATCCGTCCGTCGGGTATCCCACTGCCCCCGTGTCGGAAGTGCTCCACATTGCCGTGTCATTCCAGGTTCCCGTGCCGCCCTTGTAAACGTAGGTGGACGCGTCGGAGAGCGTTACGTTATTCGTGGCAGAAGTCTCGTTCACCCAGACGATTTCGCCGTATGTTGTCGTGGCGCGCACGACATAGACGTACGTGCCGATGCCAAGCTGAATTGGCGCGAACGTGACGGCATCGCCCTCGGGCATCGACGAAACGTCAGCAATTGTGTCGACAACGACGAGATTATCCTCGCTCGTGCCGACAAGCAGTTCGAATGTCGTCGTTCCGACGCCCCAGGATTCAATCGGTGCTGTCACCGTGAGCAGGCAATTCTCCGCCACAATCTCGGGGGTAGCAACGCGCGTCGAGGCATCCACGACAAACGAATTCACGTCCGTCCAGACCGTCTCGGGTTCGGACGCATCGTTGACAGCGCAAAAGGCGTAGTAGTACTTGCCGCCCGGCGTCAGGTCGGTGAGCGTGGCGGTCAGGTCGGACTTGTCCGTAAACGTTCCCAAATCGACAAACGCGCACGTGTCGTCAACCGTCTCCGTTGTGCTCCAGTAAAGCTTCACCGTAGCCGATGTCGCAGCCGAACCGATGTTCGCAAGGCGTCCGGAGATGGTCGCGGTGTCGCCCGTCTGCACGAAGCCGTTGTCTCGCAAGACCAGCGGTGTTTCCGCTCCCGTAGAGGTGACATCTCCGAGAGTGACGAAAGCATCCGAGGTCATCGTATCGTAGCAGGCCTTGATCCAGTCGGCGCTTTCCTCGGCGCGGTGGATGCGGATTTCATCGAGCTTGCCATTCCAAAAATTGGAGGAGCCTTTGCAACAGGCAATCCAAAGGGTTTTGGTGGGCTTGACGACCTGGTTGAGCGTTTTGGAGTAGGTGGAGACGCCGTTGATGTACAGTTCGGCGGTTTTGTCGGCGTGATAGACGACCGTAAGGTAGGCTGGAGCGGTGCAGGGACCGACGCCCGTGGCGGTATACTGATACTGGCTCTGGCCGGAGGAGCCGACGGTAATCTGGTCTTTGGCATTCTGGATGGTGATTTCCCAGCCCTGGGCTTCGGTCCAGGCGTCCATGCAGGAAATCATGCGGGCGTAGTTCCAACTGGTGGCATCGTACTTCGACCAGAGGGAGACGGTCAGGCAGCTGCCCTCGCCGAGGGCGGCCCACTTGTCGTCGTTAGCAAAGCCAATGGTCGAGGAGCCGTTGGCGAGCAAGGCGGTGCCGACGCCGACAGAGGTGTCGGTGTAGTCCGGGGCACCGGTGACGGTGGAGGGTTCGAGTCCGTTGACCGAATCGTTGCCGTTGCCGGAGAAGTGCCAGACCGCGTTGTGGCCGGAAGGCGTCCAGACGTCGCTGGCAGTAGGCTCGTAGCCATCGCCATCATTGCCCCAGAGCATCGTCAGTTCCGTAGCGGTGCCCGAGAGCGTCGGCACGCGCACCCAGACGATGGAAGTCCCTTCCGGATTCCAGGTGTCGATTTCGTGCGGAAGGATATTGCCGTCGGCATCGGCAAAGCGGAGATTTTCACCCGTGCAATCATCGTAGCTGAATCCTTCCGGCGAAGCGGCGGAGAGTTTGACCATCAACGGGAAGTCGGTCAGTTCCGTGGAACCCGCATAGCCCGAAACGAGAATCGTGCTCTTGTAGGCGAACAGGGATTCCGATACGGTTTCGGAGCGGCCTTCAAAGGCGATCGCGCCAGCCAGCAGAATCAGCGAGATGCGCGAAAGGCCTTGTAGATTCGCGAGCGCGCGACGGCAAAACCCGGGGAGACGGCGCACCCCCCCCCCTTGTGGTTTGTTCACTCTTTGCATACCCCCTGGACTGTTCGATAATCATGGCACCCTCCTAGATAATGGTGACATTATAGCACGAAACACATCATTAGAATTTTAAATCTGTCCACGACAATTTATAAATTTGTCCACTGCCCCGAATTCCGTGGCCGGCGGGATTCACGGTCGACGAGGCCCGGCTAGGGGGGGCTATCCCTTCACGGCGGACAGAATATCCCTGATCTCCGTGAGCGTGCGGGTGGAATTGAGGCGGGCGCGGAGGGCCGCCGCACCGGGGCGGCCATTGAAATAGCGGAAAAGGTGCGTGTGCATCTTGACGGCGGCAAAACCGTCCGGAGAGGGAATGCGGTCTTCGGGGAATTTCGCGGCCAGCTGCGCGCGGAACGCCAGGACGTAGGCGAGGTGACGCGCGCAGAGGGTTGTCGCATCCACGTCGGCGGGGGATGGCGTTCCATCCGCACCGTCCGCCGCCTTGAGCGCGGCAAAAAGACAGGGATTCGCCAGCGCGGCGCGGCCGATAAGCAGCGCGGAGACGCCGGTTCTCGCCATTTCCCGCGCCGTCTGCGCATTGACCACGCTGCCATTGCCCGCCACGGGGATGCGGGCGCGCGCGACGAGATCGGCCAGCACATCCAGATGGAGAGGGCCCCCGTGCAGCTGGCTCGTATAGCGCGCATGGAAGGCGATGCCCTGCGCCCCGGCCGTCTGCGCGGCGTCCAGAAGCTCAAAGGCCGTCGTCGCCTTGGGATGCGGTCCCAGGCGCGTCTTGAGGGTCACCGGCAGATCCGTATTCTCGGTCATTGCCTTCAGCAGCCGATGGACCTTGGCGGGCTCCTCCGCCAGCTTCGCCCCGGCGCCGCACTGCGTGACCTTTTTCATCGGACAGCCCGCATTGAGATTCAGCTCCACGAAGCGCGGATGGCCCTCCGGCGTCCGCAACGCCGCCACGAGGCGCGTCGCCCGGGCAATCTCCTCTTCCTTCGCCCCGAAGATCTGACAGGCGACAGGGCCTTCCCCCGCCATCGTCTCCATCAGATGGCGCGTCGCGCCGTGTCCGTGCGCCAGCGCGGCGGCGGAAACCATTTCGGTATAGGAGAGGTCGGCGCCGCCTTCATGGCACATGCGGCGGAACGGGGCGTCGGTAAAGCCCGCAAGCGGCGCGAGGACGTACTTCATTGCTCCTCGGGGGCCGGTTCTTCCTGCGGCGTCAGCGCCGGATCGGAATACGGCGCCTTCGGATCGACGACCGCCAGCGACACGAAGCCCGGGGCGCTCCAGCGCGTGCCCGGATTGCGTCCGAAGACGGCGATGTCGACGCGGTTGGTGGGCGTCATGCCGCGGCGATCGACCGTCACGCGCACGAGATCGGGGCGCAGATGCTCGATCTTCGCGAGCTGCTTCTCGTCATGGACGGCGGCAAACCGGTACTCGAGGGCGCCCGCCGCCAGGATGTCGAAGACGCGCTCCTCGTCCGGACAGCGCAGGACGAGCGCCCAGGCACAGGGCGTGGCATAGGTGAGTTCCGGCCAGACGCTGGCCTCCTTCGTCGGCTTGCCGCCGACTCCGGCGATCGTCACCAGCGGCGGAATTTCGGCCATCGTCAGCTCGGCGGCGGACTTCGCGAGCCGGTTGAGATCGAGACCATTGGGCGGGAAACAGGTCGGATGCGCCAGCGGCCCGAAATAATCGTCGTCGGTCTTCACCTTCCGCAGCGACCGCCGGATCAGCATCTGGATCGTGGGCGCGAGGAGACCGCGCCGGACGAGATCCTGCTTGACCATCGGCGTGAAGGCGCGGCTCGCCGTCAGCGCGGCCTTCAGATAGTACTGATCCGACCAGCTGATGCCCTCGGTTGCAAACCAGTAGGGCGTGACGGACGCGAAGACGTCGCCGAAGCCGTTGGTGGTGAAGTTGTAGTCCCGGACCGCCGGGAACACCCAGATCTGGTTGGAGGTGTAGAACTTGTGCATCGCCTTCATCCGCCGGGCCTCGACCGTCATCAGCGCACGCGGCAGCGAACGCCAGTAGGGGCCGAACGGCAGGCCGCGGCTGGCGTTGCCGAAGACGGGATAGGGGAAAAGGATGTTCGGGAAATCGACGTCCATCTTCCGTCCCCGTCCCTCGCGGTCGAGCCGAACCTGCGTGAGGCCGGGCCAATTCGTCACCGCGAGCAGCGAATGGTTCTCGTCGCGGTTCATGTAGAGATCGCCGCAGTTGCCGCCCGGGTCGCGCCCGGAGAGAGTCATCTTCGCCACAAAGCAGCCCACGTCGAAGTCCCAGCTGAGGTTGTGCGCCCCCAGCACGAGCGGTTCGCCAAAACTCCCCGTCGCGGGCACGGCCGCCAGCGGCCCCATGAAGAACGGCTTGCGGCCATTCTCCTCGGCGTACTCCACGAGTTCCTTGAAGCGCGGCAGATGCGCAAGCCGCTTGAGATCGTTGTCGGCGGAGATCGCCTGGGAATCGCAGAATCCGAAATCGATGGCCTTCTGGAGCGCCGCCAGCGCCGGCTCGGGATCCTTGAAGTACGCGAGCGAGCAGGCGAGGTTGTAGTGCCAGGTCGGATCGTCCGGCAGCAGTTCCACGCCCGCGCGGCACGTCTCCTCCATCGTCTTCGTGTCGCCCGTGCGGACGGCCGTGATGAACTGGTCGCGCAGCGCCTCGTGCCGCGGCTGACGCGCCGGGTAGTCCCAGATGGAGAGAACCGCCAGGAGAATGCCCGCCCACGCGCTCATTTCCGTATCCTCATCCAGTTCGGCAGCTTCACCAGCTTCGCCTCGCGGCTCTGATTCGTCTCCAGCGTCTGGATCGTACCGATCGAGGGCGACTCGAGCGCCGCCAGACGCGCCATCATCGACTGCTGGCTGAGCGCCTGCTGCTGACGCATGTTTTCATTCCGCTGCCGTTCGCTCAGGAGTTCCTGTTCCCGCAGCTGCAGCTGTTCGCGCACGGTCTGGAGTTCCGCCTGAAGCTGGGTGACGTCCTTCTGCCCCTCCTGCATGCGGCGCTGCTCGGTCTCCCGCAGCCGCAGATCCGCCGTCAGTTCGCGGATCTTCGCCTCGCTGTCGAGCTGCGCCTTGGCGTAGGTGCGCCGCAGCTCGTCCAGTTCCTTGCGCAGTTGCGTCGTGCGCGGATCCTCCGGACGGTCGATGAGCGCGCGGCGCGTCATGTCCTCGATGTTCGATCCCGCGCGCTTCAGCAGTTCGCGGCGCCGGCCGAGCAGATGGTCCTGCCGCGCCTGGTGGCGCCGACGGAACTCGTCCGCTTCGGCGCGTTCGGCCTCCATGATCTGGCAGATCTCCTCCGCTTCGTCCGTCATGATCGAATAGACGGCCGCCTGGATGTCCGCGATCTCCGTCGCCGTCTGCGGCAGACGGCGCAGCTCGTTCTCCAGCGCCACCACCTGCTCGCGCAGCTTGCCCTCGCGGGCGGACGCCTCCTTCGCCTCGGCGACGACCTTGGCCTGTGCGGCGGCCTCGCGTTCGGCGGAAGCCTTCAGCGAGGCGTCCATCCGCGCCTGAAGTTCGGCCGTATGACGATGCGCGGCCTCCAGTTCTTCCGTCATGCGCGCGCGCAGGGCCTCCAGTTCCTCCGCCGCATGCCGACGTTCGCTGTCGAGCAGTTCCTCGAGTTCCTTCACGCGCGCCTCGTCCACGACCACCTTCTCGACCACCTTCTCGACCACCTTTTCGATCTCGACGGGGATCTCCACGCGCTTTTCGACGATGCGCTCCACCTCGACGGGGACTTCCTTCTCCACGATCTTCTCGACTTCGACGATCTTCTCAACCTCGACGGGAACCTGCACGATCTTCTCGACGATGCGCACTCCGGGATCCGAGGGCGACGCGGACTCGGCCGCAGTCGGCGTCTCCTCCGCCGCCACGGGTTCCTCCTCCGCCGCATCCTCGAACGGCGCACGCGTCTCGACAACCGTCGCCGTCGGCGGCAGACGTCCCGAGGCGATCAGCGCATCCGCCGCCGCCTTGTTGAAGGGTCCCCGCGGATTCCCGTCGCCGAGGTCGATGGAAAAGCGCATGTCCAGAAACGGAATCTCCTCGACGCGCCGCCAGGTGAGGTTGTCCTCCGAAACCTCCTGCCCCGGCTGGATGCGGCCCATTCGCGCCCACGTGACCAACTTCTCCTGGGTCTCGGGACCGAAGGTCTCGTCCTGCGTACGCAGGTACCATTTCTGTTCGCTCATGGCCTCCTCCTTGCAAAAAATCCGCCCTTGCCGCCCAATCCGCCGCGCTTCACCGCCGAAATCTCGCGCCGCGCCGCCGCCTCCAGCGCCTCCAGCTGCGCGCGATCCGCACCTTTGAAGAGTCCGCCGAAAGTCGGCGCGGGCGGGCGGACGTCCACCGCCTCCACGACCTCGGGCACGACCATGGCCGCCCGCGGCGCCGGCTCGACCTCGACGATCTTCTCGACGATTTTCTCGACCGGCACCTCGACGCGGACTTCCTTCTCCACGATCTTCTCGACCTCGACGATCTTCTCAACCTCGACGATTTTCTCGACGATCTTCTCGACCGGCACCTCAATCCGTTCGGGCTCGGGATCGCAATCCGGCGCCAGCTCATGCCGGCGGTAGATGTTCGCACCCTCCGGAATCGAACCCGCCGCCGCCAGGCGGATGACCACCGCGCGGTTGAACGGACCGAAGAACTTGCCGGGCGCGGCCTCGACGACCCACTTCATCTCCAGCTCGGGCAGCAGCTGCGCCGGCATCCAGGACTTCCGGTCCTGCGAGACGAAGCCCGTCGGATCGATCCGCCCCTCCTGCGCCCACTGCACGAGCGAGGCCTTGTCCGTCGGACCGTACACGCTGCCGTCCGCGCTTCTCACGTACCATGCGTCCATGCTCATCCTTTCATCTGCGTCGGCATCGGACGCACCGTGCGCTGCGCCTCAAAGCCCTTTACGAAAATCGCCGGCAGCGGACGCGCCGGGCACACGTGTTCGCAGGCGCCGCAACCGAGGCAGGCCGTCTTATCGACGACCGGGAAGCCTTCGATGATGTGAATCGCGTGCACCGGGCACTTGCGCGTGCAGGCCGTGCACGCGACCCCGTCCGTCGTCCGAATGCAGCGGTCTTTCTTCCAGATCGCATGGCCCAGGTGCGTGTTCCGCTTCTCCTCCCGCGTCAGTTTCGTGAGCGCGACCGTCGGACACACCGACGAACACGTCGTGCAGTCCGTGCGGCAGTACCCGTAGCGGAAGTCCATCTCGGGCTGGCCGAGCGTCGCCAGCTTCATGGACGGCTTCAGGCACTTCTCGGGACAGTTCGCAATGCAGAGTCCGCACGCCACGCAGACGCGTTCAAACGCCGTGCGCGCCAATGCACCCGGCGGCAGCACCGTCGCGGGACGCGCGGGCGAACCAGGCAGCGAGATCGGCGCGTAGCCGCCGTCCACCGTCTTCTCGACCGCCTCCGCCGCCGCCAGCACGGCGACGCCCTGCAAAGCCTCCCGCCGCGTAATCCCCTCCTTCGCCGCCCCGGCGTCCCCGCCGGTCTTCGCCAAGCACCGGCGGCAGTTTGCGCACCCGGGGCCGACCTTGTGCGCGCAGACGGCCTTCCGCGAAAGGAGGGTGAAAAGCGTACCGGCGGGGCAGATCCAGTTGCACCAGACGCGCCCTTCCCCGAACGCCGCCAGTCCGAGGACGATGACGAAAAGCGCCACCCCCGGCACGAACAGCGTCAGCGCCTTGCCGTAGAGGGCATACGGGGTAAGCGACCAGGCGAGGCCGCCGCAGCCCAACCCGACGAGCGCCGCGCCAACCGCGAGCACCCCGAACCGCACGCCCCACTGCACCTTCGTCACCGGCAGACGCGTGCACACGCGGCGGACGTGCCGATGCGGACGGACGATCCGGTTCACCACCGTCTGCAGGATGCCGAGCGGACACATCGTCTCGCAGAAGAAACGCCCGACGAGCGGTGTCAGGAGCAGCACCGCCAGGAAAGGCCACGCGGCCGACGGCTGCACCTTGCAGGCCCACTCCACATACGGCAGGCCGAAGAACGAAGCCGTGACCGCGCCGAGAAAGATCGCGGCTACCAGGAATTTCAGCGCTTTCTTCATCTCACCACCTCATTCTTGAGCGCGTCGATCCAGGCGTCGATCGCGGCAAGTTCCTTCGGGATGTTGATCGACTGCGGACAGTGCGGCAGACAGCGTCCGCATCCCGTGCAATGGTCCGCCCGGCGCAGTTCCTCCGGCACGGCGGCGGCGTAGCGCTTCAGCACCTCGCGGGCGGAAGGCAGCGTTTTCGCCGTCAGGATCTCGTTGCGCAGCAGGAGGATCGCCGGAATATCGAGCCCGTACGGACACGGCATGCAGTATTTGCAATCGTTGCACGGAATCGTGTTGAGCTTCAGAAGCGCCTGGGCGGCGCGTTCGAGCGCCGCCAGCTCCGCGTCGGAACAGGGCTTCAGGGGCGAGAGCGTCGCCAGGTTCTCCTCGATGTGCTCGGTGCGCGTCATTCCCGAGAGGATCGTCATCACGTTCGGATAGGTGCCGCAGAAGCGGAGCGCCCATTGCGCGAGCGTGGCCTCCGGATCGAGCGGCGTAAGCTCGTGCGCCAGCGCATAGTTGTAGCGCGCCAGCCGCCCGCCCAGGAGCGGCTCCATGATCACGACGGGAATCTTCTGCGCCGTCAACTGCTCGTAGAGGTACTTCGCATCGAGATTGCGCGGATTCACCTCCTGCGCGTGCCGCCAGTCGACGTAGTTCATCTGAATCTGGCAGAAATCCCACTTGTACTTGTCGTGATGCGCCAGACACCACGCGAACGCCTTGGGGTCGCCGTGATAGGAGAAGCCGAGGTTGCGGATCTTCTTCTGTTCGCGCAGTTCGACGCACCAGTCGAGCGCACCGTTCTCAAGATAGCGCCTGGAGAACGCCTCGAAGCCGCCGTTGCCGATCGCATGCAGCAGATAGTTGTCGATGTAGTCCGTCTGCAGCTGGGCGAGCGACCGCGCGAACATCTTCCGGCACTCCTCCAGCGGATACTGCCGGGGCGCGAAGTTCGAGAGCTTCGTCGCGATAATGTAGTCCTTGCGGTCATAGCCCGAAGCCTTCAGCGCCTTGCCGAGGCATCCTTCCGACTCGCCACGGCAGTAGGCGGGCGACGTATCGAAATAGTTGACGCCACCATCCAGCAGACGCTTGATCTGCGCATCCAGCATCGCCTGATCGATACCCGACGCGGAATAGCCCTGCTGGGCGAAGGAATTGGCATGGCCCCCATCCACCGTCGGCAGGCGCATGGCGCCGTAACCGAGGAGCGAGACCTTCCTTCCGTCACTTGAAAAACGATAAGTCATCATGGTGGATATTATATCAGAATCCGCCCGTCAAGTCGCCCGTCCCCGCCCGGCCGCGTCGCCACCATCGGGCCCCGTTGCGCGGCAGATCGCGCCGCGCCGGGTTCATTTCGTGATGTAGATCTTCGCCATGTCGGTCTTGAAGCAGCTCCGTTCGGAGACGTCGATCTCCTCGAAGAGTTTCTCGCCGGGGCGAACACCCGTGAAGACGATGGGAATATCGACGTACGGGCGGTACCCCGCCTGCTCGATCATCCTCTCCGCAAGATCCAGAATCCGGATCGGCTCGCCCATGTCGAGCGTATAAATCGCCCGTTCGGCCCGCGCGGCCGCCTGAAGGACGAGCGCGACCGCCTCCTGGATCGTCATGAAATAGCGCTTCATCTCGGGATGCGTGACGGTAACCGGCCGCCGGTGGGCGATCTGCTCGCGGAAAAGCGGCACGACCGACCCCGATGAGCCGAAGACGTTGCCGAAACGGACGGCGCAGAAGGAGGTGGCGCCCGGCGCGGCGGAATCCCCGTCCGGCGCACGCCTGGCGTTGAGCGCCATGATCGCCTGTTCGGCGGCAAGCTTGGTCCGGCCCATGACCGAGACGGGGTTCACCGCCTTGTCGGTCGAGATGAGGACGAACCGCTGCACGCCATGGGCTTCGGCCAGCTCCGCCAGCTGCCGCGTCGCCTCCGTGTTGTTGCGCCACCCCTCCGCCGGATTCATCTCCACCATCGGCACGTGCTTGTAGGCCGCCGCGTGCAGGATGACGGACGGCTTCTCCGCCGCGAGCAGCGCCGCCATCCGCGCCCGGTCGTTCACGTCATCCATGAGCGGGATGCAACGCGGGTCGTGCAGGGCGCGGTGGATCTCATACAGCGCGTTCTCCGAGCGCTCGACCATCAGTACGCGCGCCGCGCCCGCCGCCGCGACCTGACGGACGATCTCGCCGCCGATGGAGCCGCCCGCGCCCGTGACCATGACGACCCTCCCCGCCAGGAACTTCGCCGCCACCGCGCTGTCGAACCGGCGCACGTCCCGTTCGAGCAGCGCTTCGTCCTTGAGACGGCTCGTCCAGTAGACGCGCCAGAGCACGCGTACGCCCACGATGCCGATCGTGCCCAGGAAGAAGAAGATGAGGGTTATCGAATACGGCGGGCGGATATGCGCCAGCGCGACGTTCGGCATCAGGCAGCGCAGCACCGTCAGCGCGAGGCACGCGAGCAGCATCGCCCCGATGTAGCGCGGCAGTTCGCTGCCGCGGATGCGCCGCCAGGCGAGACGATAGCAGCCCGTGACGACGAGCGCGAGCAGGTGGACGATGCAGACCGTGATGAAGGAGAGCGCCGTCTTGCGCCAGCCCCACATCGGCGCCTGAAAGTCGAAGCGCAGCGCGAAGGCCGCGAGATAGGCGAGGGCCAGCACCGCCGCATCCGCCGCAAACCCGACGAGGCGCGTCGCCAGGAAAAGGATCCAGGCTCTTCCCCTGCGTTCCATCTACCGCCCGAAGAAAAGGATCAGCAGCCAGACCGCCAGCGGGGCGAAAAGGAGCGAATCGAACATGTCGAGGATGCCGCCCATGCCGTTCGTGAACTTCATCGTCGCGGAATCCTTGACGCCGACCCAGCGCTTGAACTTCGACTCGACGAGGTCGCCCAAGGTTCCGACGAGCGCCGCCGTAAACGCAATCGCCAGCGACAGTCCCCACGGGAACGCCGTGAACGCGCTGAAGCCGAAGGAGACGAGGCACGACCCGAAGATCGAACCGAAGAGCCCTTCGCAGCTCTTGCCGGGCGAAATGCTCGGGCACAGCTTGTGGTTGTCGCCGAAGATCCTCTTCGAGCCAAGGCCGAACGCGAAGCCGCCCATGTCCGAGATCTTCACCACCGCCACGGTGTAGAGAAGCCACATGTTGCCCTCCCGGAGCGCGACAAGCCCCAACACGCCGAACGCGAGCAGCAGCAGCGCGAACCCCCAGACGAACATCACCGCAAACACCGGCGCGGACGGCCGCCTGATGCAGAGCAGCTGCGTATATTCGACGAGCGCCAGAACCCCGAAGACGCCGAGCAGCCAGGGGAACACGGCCACGGGCAGATACAGGATGAGGCAGATGAGCGCTGCCGCCAGGGCGAGCGCGGTGATGGTACGTCTGGCAATCGGATTCATGTGAGCCGTCCCCCCATGCGGCGTTCGCGCCTGGAGAAGGACGCCATCGCCTTGTCGAATTCGGCCTGATCGAAGTCGGGCCACAGCACATCGGTGAAATAGTACTCGCTGTACGCCGACTCCCACAACAGGAAGTTCGACGTGCGGCATTCGCCCGACGTGCGGATGACGAGATCCGGGTCGGGCACGTCCGGCGCATCCAGACAGCCCGCGAAAAGGCGTTCCAGATCGCAAGGTCGGGCGGTTCCCGCGGCCTGATCCAGCTTCCCGACCCGTTCCGCGAACTTGAGCGCCGCACGGACGATTTCGTCGCGCCCGCCATACGACAGCGCGACGATGAGCGTGAAATCGCCGTTCTTCGTCTTCTCCTCCAGCGCGGCGATCTCGCCCTGCAGCCTTTCACTCAGGTCCGCGCGGCGGCCGATGACGCGGAAACGCACGCCCTCGGCGATCAGACTCTTCTCCTTGGAGGCGATGTAGGTCGACAGCAGCTTCATCAGCCCCGCGACCTCCTCCTGCGAACGCTTCCAGTTCTCCGTCGAGAACGCATAGACCGTCAGGTAGCGGATGCCGGCCGCCTTGCAGGAGTGCATGCAGCGGTCGAGCGCCTCGGCGCCCGCGCGGTGCCCCATGAGCCGCGGCAGATGGCGCCTCTCGGCCCACCTGCCGTTGCCGTCCATGATAACCGCGAGATGCTCCATCAGATGTTGATGCGCAGGGTGGTTTCGCGCGCAGGGCCGACGGACAGGACGCCGAGCTTCGCGCCGCAGATGTCAAGGATGCGGTTGATGTACTTCTTCGCATTCTCCGGCAGATCCGCATAGTCGGTGATGTGCGAGGTCTCGCACTGCCAGCCCGGCATCTCCTCGTAGATGGGCTCGCAGTTCTTGAGCGCATCGAGATCGGCCGGGAACGTCGTGTAGACGAAACCGTCCTTGCGGCGGTAGCCCGTGCAGATCTTGACGACCGGGAAGGCGTCGAGGACGTCGAGTTTGGTCATCGCCCAATAGTCGATGCCGTTCACGCGGCGCGCATAGCGCGCGATGACCGCGTCAAACCAGCCGCAGCGGCGCGGCCGCCCCGTCGTGGCGCCGAACTCGCCGCCGCGCTGGCGCAGCCGCTCGCCGTCGGCATCGAAGAGCTCGGTCGGGAACGGGCCTTCGCCCACACGCGTCGTGTAGAGCTTCAGCACGCCGATTACGCGGTCGATCGCGCGCGGCGAAACGCCCGAGCCCGTGCAGGCGCCGCCGGCCGTCGGGTTGGAGCTCGTCACGAAGGGATAGGTGCCGAAGTCGATGTCGAGCATCGTCGCCTGCGCGCCTTCGAACAGGACGGACTTCCCCTCTTCGAGGTTCTCGTGCAGATACTGGATCGTATCCGTCACGTACGGCATGAGCGCGGGGACCATCGGGGCGTAGAGGCGCACCATCTCATCCGCATCGAGCGGCAGCGCCCCGAGGCTTTTCAGCTTGCGGTTCGCCTCGGCGACCTGCCGGCGGACGAGCTCGAGGAAGTTGGGCTTCAGGATGTCCCCGACACGCATGCCATAGCGGCCGACCTTGGCGGCGTAGGCCGGCCCGATGCCGCGCCCCGTCGTCCCGATCTTCTCCCCTTCCGGCCGCGCGGCCTCCTCGGCCGTGTCGATCGCGCGATGCCACTGCATGACCATCTGCGCGCGCTCGGAGATGTGGAAGCGCCCCTTGATCTCAAAACCCCAGCTCTTGACCTGCTCGAGCTCCTTCATGAGATCGAACGGATCCATCACGACGCCGTTGCCGATGACGCAATGCTTGTCCTTGTGCAGGATGCCGCTCGGCACGAGATGAAGGACGTACTTCCTGTCGCCGACGACGACCGTGTGCCCGGCGTTGGAGCCGCCCTGGAAGCGGACGACGACATCCGACTCCTCGGTCAGAAAGTCAATGACCTTGCCCTTACCCTCATCGCCCCACTGGGCGCCGACCAATACGGTATTCATTAAAACACGTTTCCTTCTCTGAGCGGTTTGACGACTCCACTTCACTGCTGTCCGGCATCACCGGGGGACACCGCGAACAAATCGCAGTCCATTATATCAAATCGAGCGCGGCGAGAAAAGGCGAGATGTAGGACTCTGAAACCGGCATGCCGAGCGGGATGGTCGGCTTGTTGCGCCCGTGGAAGTCGCTGCCCGCCGTCTTGAGATAGCCCAATTTGTCCGCAATCCGGACAAATTCAACGTTTTCCCGGGGCGTATTGGCCTGATACAGGGCCTCCACGCCATCCAAGCCCATCTCCTTGAGGTGCGCCAACCCGCGTTCGGCAACCGCGTACTCGACGCCCGCGTCCTTCCAGGTGCACCGCCAGTAGCGCGGGTGCGCCATGACGCAGAGCCCGCCCGCGCCGTGAATGACGCGGAACGCCTCTTCCTGCGGCGGATGCCAGCGCTCCTCGTAGCAGCGCGTTTCCGCCGGTGATTCGGGCAGCAGGTAGCGACTGAAGGCCGCCGCGACCGTCGGCGCGTAGCCGTGCGTCATCAGCCACCGCGCAAAATGCGGACGCGCCAGCACGTCCCCATGCGCATACGCGAGCACGCTGTCGCCGCTTTCAGGCCCCATCTCGATGCCGAGACGGCGGAAATTGGCGATGATCCGTTCGTTGCGCGCCTTGCGTCCGTCCAGGACCCGCGCGAGGAAGGCCTTCAGCGCCGCATTCCCGGAATCGATGCCCAGCCCCAGCAGATGGAACTTGTCGAAGCCCTCGCCCGGCTCGATCGACAGCTCGATGCCGGCGATGAACCGCGTAGCCGCCGCACCGCGGGGAGCCGCCGCTCCCGCCGCCCGCAGCTCCTCCGCGCCGTCGCAGTTGTCGTGATCGGTGAGCGCCACCGCGCGAAAACCGCCCGCCTGCGCCTGCGCGGCGATTTCATGCGGCGTCAGCGTGCCATCGCTCGCCGTGGAGTGGCAGTGGAAATCAACGATCATCGGTCGAGGAAGAGCGTCTTGACCTTGAGCGCCCCGGACAGGGCCCGGGCGAGGGCCTTGACGCCAAAGGTCTCGGTTTCGTAGTGTCCACAGCAGACAAGGCTGGCCCCCGCGTTCTCGGCGGCGATCACGTCTCCCCAGCTCGCTTCGCCCGAAACGAAGACATCGCAGCCGAGCGCCTTCGCCTCGGGGGCGAAATCGCCCGCGCCGCCGGAGCAGATGCCGACCGTGAGGGACTTGGACCGGGAGACGGACGCGCGGGCGGGCGCAAAGGCGCCCGGGCGGAGTTCGTTGAGGCGTTCGAGCCGCCGCGGATCGGCGCAGGCACCGATGACGCCGATGACGTTGCCGTGGTAGCGGAAGGCGGGACGAACCCGCGTCAGCCCGAGGAAACGGGCGAGCTCCCAGTTGTTGCCGTACTTCCGGCTGGCGTCCAGCGGCAGATGGGCGCCATAGAGGGCGAGGTTGCTCCGAATGGCCGCCGAGATGACGGCATAGGCGCCCTCCGTTACGCGACGGATGCCGCCGCCCCAGCTGATGCCGTGGTGGACGACGAGCAGCTGCGCGCCGACCGCCGCCGCCGCCCTCACGGATGCCGCCGACCCGTCCACGGCAAATGCGACGAGCCGGATTTCATCCCCCTCGCGCGCGATCTGAAGTCCGTTGTTCGACACGTCGTCGAACGCGTCGAGCGCCAGCTCGCGGTCGAGCCAGTCGATGATCCTGCCGAGTTTCATCGGGCAATCTCGGTAGCGACCATCTCCGCAAACTCCGCCACGGCCTGGTCGCCGGCGGCCTTGCCGATCGCGCGCACGGCATCCGCCTCGTCCGCGTGTCCGCACCAGCGGAGCTGATCGAGGAAGAACATCCTGCGGTAGGCGTCCGGCGCGCCCTTCGCGGCCGCCAGCAGCGCCGCCGTCCATTTCGCGCGGTTGTGCGGCGCCTTCGGGCACTTCGGGCACATCACCATCTGCGAGATGGCGCCGATCTGCGTCATGACGAGCGGGTCGGTCGTGTACGCCTCCTTGACCTTGGCCAGCAATTCGCCGGCGGCAGCATCGCTCGCGAGGAATCCGGCCAGCGTCGCGGGCTTCGTCGCCTCGGCGACTTCGGCGCGGTGGGCGGCCTGCCAGTTCACGGCGAGCGGGAACTCCGCGGAACTCCGCATGGCGGGTTCGTAGTTCGCAAACGGATTCGGATCCTCAAGCCGAAACGTCACCGGATCGTTGGCGTCCTGCTCCGGCGCGGCGCCCGCCCACAGACCGAGGGCGCAGACGATGACCGAAAGACTTGTCCTTTTCATGCCTCTTTCCTTTCCTTCAAGCCTGCATTTCCTTCGCCCACGGCGCGCGCATACCCTGATAGAGGAGGCGTTCCGCCGCAGGATCGTCCTTCGCGTGGAGCGTGACCGGATCGAAATCGAAGCCTCGTCCGAGTCGCCACGCGACGATGCCGAGATTGAACATCGAGGAGGAGCGGAATCCGTTCGCTTCGTTCAGCGCGAACGGCGTGCGGGTGCGGACGGACTGCATGAAGTCCGTCTGCTGCGGCGCCGGCTTCGGGAGGTCGGCCAGCGTCTTCAGCACCTTCTCCTCCGGCCACCAGCCGTTGGCGTCGCGGAGGCGGAGCGTCTTGCCGGCCGGCGCCTTCCCGTAGACGCAGAGCCCGTTCGACCCGCGCAGCAGCGGCTCGTCCTTCAGCGACTCGTCGCCGTCGAGATCGACCGTCGTGCCGTCTGCATACGCGAGCGTGATGCGGTCGAAGCGGCCGACCGCCTCCGGATGCTGCCGCGGCCCCCGGTAGTCGATCCGGACCGGACTCGTCTCGTCCCTGCAGAGCAGGTACTGGAGCGGGTCGAGATAGTGCTGCGCCATGTCCCCGAGACCGCCCGAATCGTAGTCCCAGTAGCCACGGAACGAAGTGCCCACGCGGTGGTCGCTGTACGGGCGCCACGGCGCCGGACCGAGCCACATCTCGTAGTCAAAGCCTGCCGGGATCGGATCGACCGTCGGATGGACGCGGCCCGACCAGCCGAACTTCCAGCTGAAGCCCTGCCCCGCGCCAAACGTGCAGCGAATGGGTCCGTCGCCCAGGAGACCGTTCTCGACGACCTGCCGAATCGGTTCGACCGTCGTACCGAAGCCGTAGAACACGCCCTCGAAGCGGAACCACGTGTTGAGGCGGAACATGCGCTTCTGCGCCCGGACGACCTCCATCACGCGCCGGCCTTCGCCGACCGTGCGGGTCATCGGCTTCTCGCACCAGATGTCCTTCCCCGCCTTCGCGGCCATCACGCTCTGGACGCCGTGCCAATGCGGCGGCGTGCAGATGTGGACGATGTCGACGCCCGGATCGGCAAGCAGTTCCATGAAGTTCCGGTAGCCCTTGATCACGCCCCAACCCGCCTTCTCCGCACAGGCGAGCCCCTGTCTCACGCGGTAGTCGAACGGGTCGCAGAGCCCCACGAGGCGCGAACCCCTGTAGGGCAGATGGTTCTCGCTGTGCGCGATGCAGCCGAAGCCGATGAGCGCGCGCGTAAGCTGGTTCGACGGCGCGTCGGCGCCCCAGAGAACGTGCGACGGGATGAGATTGAACGCGCCGAACGCGCCCGCCGCCTTGAGAAACCCCCTTCTGCTCGTCTTCATCACTTCACCAGCCTTTCCTTTGCCCGGCCAATCTCCTGGACGCGCGCGTCACCGCCTTCGCGCTCGATGACGTAGTTGCCCCTGTATCCCATGGTCTCGAGCGCGGTCAGGAACGCGCGGCCGCCGACCTCGCCCTCGCCCCACGCGACTTCCGTTCCCCAGGTGCCGGGCTGACGGGTCTCCAGCGCATCCTTGATGTGGACCTGCCGGATCCAGGGCAGGAGCGTCTTCACCGCCTCCTGCGGCCTGCCCTTGGCGTAGAGGATCATGTTCGCGGGATCGAAGTTGATGCCGACGCCGGGCACGGCCTCCATGAACTTCGCGAGATCCTCGGCCGTCTCCTGCCCGGATTCGAGGAGAATCGTCACGCCGTACTTCTTCGCCTCGTCCCGGATCCAGCTGATGCGCCGAACGTACTTGGCGAACGCGGCCGGATCGCTCTCGTCGAGGAACCCGCCGTGGAGCGACATGTATCGGCAGCCGAGTTCCCGCGTGAGCCGTGCGCCCCTGGAGACGATCTGCCGGTTCTCGTCCCAGTGCGCGTCGGGTACGATGCCGCCCGTCCGGCGAATCGCCTCCAGCGTCGAGTAGTCCTCGCCGACCGTGCCGATCATCGTGCTCATGAGCTTCCATCGGCCGGATCTGACCTGCTCCTTCACGAACGCCCAGGTCTCGGCGTCTTCCGCCTCGCCATGGCGCCCATCCGCCCTGATGAACGGCCCGAGCGCAAGGTGGATGCCCTTGACACCGATCCGTTCCATCTCCGCGGCGACCTCCCTGAGCGGCTTCTGGAAGCTCCAGCTGCAGACGCCGACGCGCGTCGGATCGACGGTCGTGACGGGCAGTTCGCGGATGAAGATGTTGCGCCATTCGATCGGGTCGCCATGGCACTGGAGCTCCAGCTGCCCCTCCGGGAAGATCGGACGGCGACGATCCCAGTAGTTCTCGAGCGTCACGTTGTCGACGACGAGCCGGCCGTTGAGCCACACCGTGACCTTGTCGCCCCGCATGATGACGTGGAAGCGGTTCCAGTCGCCCACCGGCCGGTCGGCGATCTCCAGCGCCGCCGAGGGGTTCTTCTGGTTGTTGTAGAGCCCGCCCGAGCCGATGTTCCACTGGTTGTGCGCATCCCAGATCTGCACCTGCGGCGCGCCGCGGAGATAGATTCCCGAGTCGCCCGTGATGGACATGATGCGCCAGTCGGCCCACAGCTCGAAGTCCTCGAAATCCTTTCCCGTCGCGAGCGAGTAGCCGCCGTTGTAGCCATCGAAGAAGAGGTTGCCGTTGCGGACGTGCCAGTGCGCGCGCATGGCCGCATCGGCACGCTTCTGCATTTCGGCGCGCTTCTCCGGCGTCGCGGCCTGGCGCACGATCGGATTGTCGAAACCTTCCGCCGTCGTCACGCCCTTCCAGTTCGCGAGATCGGACGCCCGGCCCTGGAAATACGGCGTGAAGCCCTTCGGACACGCCATCGTCTGCCGCGGGCAGACCTCGCCCATCTTCGCCTCCGCCGGCAGTTCCTTGATGCGGATGTTCTTCCACTTCACGTTGTGCCCGTGGCCGAGCCAGCCGATCGGGCCGCCCGCGTTGTGGAGACCGGGATGCTTCCGCCCGTCCGGCGTATCGCCGTCGCCCCTGAACTTCGAGACATCGCCCTTGGTGATCAGATAGCCGTTGAGGTAGACCTCGATCTCGCTGCCGATGACCCGGACCTCCTCGAAATTCCACATCCCGGGCTTGCGCACGTAGCTGCCGCCGCCGGAGAAGTTCCCGTCCTTGCCCCGGATCTGCTTGCCCGTGTTGTCCCTCAACGACGGTACGACGCCGTAGATCGAACCCGTGTACTGGTAGGGCTGGAGTTTGTCGGCCTGCTTCGCGGCGTCGTAGTAGGCGCTCCCGCCGTCATCCAGAAGCTGCAGTTCGCACATGCCGTAGTAGGCCGCGTCCTTGCCGGGCGCCATGCGGATGCCGAGACCGTTGTTGCCGTTCTTCGACATCATGAACTCGAAGCGCAGGATGAAGTTCGTGTACGCGCGGTCGGTGTAGAGATCGCCGCGCACGCCCGGCGCCAGCCTGCGTTCGGGGAAGCACTGCAGTACGCCAGGCTCCTTTTCGTCCACGCCGTACATCGCCGTGGCGCCCGACCATCCCGTCAGATCCTTCCCGTTGAAGATCGGGACAAAGCCCTCGTCGACCGTCGCCGGATAAACCGTCTCGCCTTCCTGCAGCAGCACACAGCCCGCCGAGGCCACGAGCACCGCGCCCGCAAGAAACCTAATCGCGTTTTTCATGGTAGCGGAAAGTGTACCAAAAATAACCGCAAGACGTATACACATTTTTCACATTCGGAGTAATGGGTTAGTCGGTTGCGCGGCTCGTTCCTCGCCGCGAACCGACTAACCCGCATCAGGGGTACGCTTCGCTGGGGGTGAGGGCGGCAGGGTTGCGCGGCTCGTTCCCCGCCGCGAACCGACTAACCCGCAGCAGGGGTGCGCTTCGCTGGGGGTGAGGGCGGCAGGGTTGCGCGGCTCGTCCCCCGCCGCGAACCGACTAACCCGCATCAGGGGTACGCTTCGCTGGGGGTGAGGGCGGCAGGGTTGCGCGGCTCGTCCCCCGCCGCGAAC
>JBJEWD010000046.1:0-36147 GCA_051884875.1 Kiritimatiellia bacterium | reverse complement strand
CGGCGGAGGGTTTCGACGGCTCAGTGATGATTACCGCCTCGCATAATCCGCCGTCGGACAATGGGCTTAAGGTGTCCATGCGGACGGCACTGCCCGTTGGCTATGCGAATGGACTCAACGAAGTCGCGCGACTTGTCGCGGCGGATACGGCGCGTTATGTCCCCGCCGCCGTGTCGTCCGCGCCCGCCACCGATGCCGCGCGTCTCGCCCGCTACATCGCCTGGCAATCCCGGCAATCCGACTCCTCGTCGTTCCGTCAATTGCACTACGCGGTTGACTGCTCCAACGGCATGTCGTCCATTCTGGCGCATGAACTTTTCCCCGGGGCGGTGTTCCTGAATGATGTGCTTGACGGTTCGTTTGCGTGCCATAGTCCCAATCCGCTCAAGGCCGAGGCCCGCGCGCAACTGGCGAAAGTCGTGCGCGAGCAGGAGCTCGATGGCGGCGTGATCTTCGACGGAGACGCCGACCGTGCGATGTTCGTGGACGAGCATGGCGACTTCGTCCAGCCTGACTATCTCATTCCGATCGTGGCACACGCCACGCTGGAGCGGAATGAAGAATGGAAGATGGCGAAAGAGAAATCGGAGGCAGGACACCCGAAGATCATCCACGACGTGCGCACCTCACGTGGTGCGATCGAGACATTGCGCGAGATGGGCTGCGAGCCGGTGATGGTTCCGGTGGGGCATGCCTTCGCGAAGCCGATTCTTCGCGAAATTGGTGCCGTGTGTGGCGGTGAGCTCGCGGGGCACTACTACTTCAGCGAGTTCTTCGGCTGCGATTCGGGCGTACTCGCCGCGCGGCGCGTGCTCGCCGAAGTCGCGTCCGCCAAGGCGAAGGGCATGACCTTCAGCCAAATGATGGCGCCGATTACCACGCGCTATGCGAACTCGGGCGAGCTTAACTTCAAGGTCGAGGACAAGGATGCCGCCATTGCGCGGGCTCTGGCGGTCGCGGCGGAATCTCTGCCGCAGGAGCGCTCGCGCGCGACGCTGGACGGCATTCGCATCGAATACGCGGAAGGGTGGATCAATCTCCGGAAATCCAACACCGAGCCGTATCTGCGCCTCCTCGTTGAAGCAGATACGCCCAAGCGGCTGGCATCGTGGGTAGATCTGCTGACGCGCGCCATTGAGGGATGAAGCCTGCAACCGGAGGCGCAGGAACGCCCGCGCGGCGGTTCCGTCGCTCGACGGCGACCGTGAACAGCATCGCGCCGCTCGCAGCCGTGCCGATGACGGCGACCGACGGCTCAAGGACGGTTCAAGTGCTGCCGCGCCGATCCGCTCACCGAGTTTCGGCATGTCGACTGCCGCATGGACAGATCGCGCTTGCGCTTCATTTATCGTTCCTTCACATCAAAAGCTTCCGTCGGCCATGCCCCGTATCGCTCGACAATCGTGCGCGATTGGTGCGCATTCTCCCTATGGTCCTTCCCTATACTCCGACTTCGGCAAGGGAAACGAAACCGTCGCCTTTCTTGGAACCGATCACAAGATGATCGAGGAAAACGACGCCCAGCCGGCTTGCGAGATCCTTCAGTTCGCGCGTGGCGGCGATATCGGCCTTGCTCGGTGTCGGGTCGCCGGACGGATGGCTGTGCGCGACGATGATTTCCTCCGCACCGGCTTTCAGCGCCTCGCGGAAGATCGTTCCCGGATCGATTGCCGCCGTGCCGTCCTCATGTCCAACGGCAACGAGAATCGGCTTGGCAAGCACCTTGCCGTTCGCATCGAGCGGCAGCACGAACACGCGCTCTTCCTTTTGCTCCTTCGGCAAGGCGGCGCGAATTATCGCCGCCGCTTGCGTGGCAGATTCGACACAAACAAACAATTCATTAGGCTTCATAGTGGAACACTCGATATTTTCTTCATTATACCTAGTTAATTATGAGAAAGAATTTAGACGCCAACAAAGAAAATAGAGTCCATTCCCTTTTCCCTTTGGGGAGTCTGTTTTTGGTCTCATAAAATGATTTGCTGAACGGGCAATGACTTCCCCAAGAGTCATCTCAAATTCGTCTGACCAACGTAGACCCAGGAAGTCCAAATCATATTCACGCCAACACACACGCGGCTGTTTTGCCGCCCAGATATACTATGAGACGGATTTTGTTCTTCCCGTCTCGTACCTGCGTACACCCTTTATCCCAGCATAAACCATCGCGCCTTTAGTCAACGATCTCAATCCATGACGGATCAAAACCGACATCCTTCAACACAGCGTCGGGGGAAACGCGCTCAGGACGCTTGATGCGTAGTTTCAGTCGCTTTTCGGGTACGTCGGAAACTATCGTAAATTGAGAGCCATGTGGTTGCCATGTGAAGCGGTGAGCTCCAGTAGCATTTTCAAATCCTTCAAAATTGTCACGGTCATTCACTTGCCAATAATAGTCCTTTGGATCAAACAAACAAGTTTCCTCTTCGTAAACCGAAACCTCCGTCAAGTTCTCACCCTTCAGTAGAACGACCGTCCGCACGTGGAGAAACTTTTTGCGAACATCGGCAACTCGCGCATTCCAAATGCCAAGAACCTTCTCGCCTACTTCATTTACGTCCATGTCGCGGACATTCTTCTCGCCATAAGAATAGTCGAGCGAATTCCGTCCGCTAATAAGGCGGACATGACGCGCCGCAAATGGACGGCCATTCTTGACGGTTTTTGCACCCCATGCAGTTTGTTCATAAACTACATCATCAAGCCCGATGTTGGATGGTGCCCAATTCGCGCCGATACACCTGGCAAAAATTTCTTCCCAATCGCTTCCCTCTAGACGAGGTTCAGGGCGCGTAGCCAATATGTAAACGATCTCCTTGCCCAATTTAAGGGCAAAGTCCTCAGGAAACTTGTTTAAAGGATACTTCGGATGGTATTTCTCCACGTTTCTCAACTTTGGCGATTCCTTTTTCATGACTTTCTTCCTTAGATTAATTCAAGTTTCTCAACAACCTTTTCTGCTACCGCACGGATAACAGGGACTGCAACACTATTACCTGTTTGATGTTTAATCTGTCCGTAGTTTACAACAATCTTAAACTCATCTGGGAAACCCTGAATGCGTAGCATTTCACGAGGCGACGGACGGCGTTCGTCATTGATGAGAATGTAGTTTGCTGACGCCCCCGCCCTCAATGCACAAGAGTACGCATGAGGTGTAATAGTCCCTGCCACATTCTCATGCGAGATGTATGGTTTTGGGAAATCCTTGTCGCGCAGCCTTGCCAATCGACTTTCACGTATGGCAGGACGAACTCTCAACGACTTATCGTTTTCTGCTTCCTTATCAATTATGTCTGCAACTGTTTTACGTTTGTCTCTTGGAATCGGTGGCGGAAATTCAAAGTCAACTGGCTTACGAAATCCGCATATTATAATGCGTTCGCGCTTTTGCGGCACCCCATAGTCCAATGCGTTCAGAACTTTATAATGGACATCATAACCTGCGTTGCGCAAATGGGACAATATCACTTTGAACGTTCTGCCACCGTCATGCGCCGTTAGATTGCGTACATTTTCCAGCATAAAAGCCTTTGGTTGTTTTGCTAAAAGAATTTTCTCGATATTAAAGAAAAGCGTCCCTTGTGTTTCATGTCCAAATCCCTCTTTATCACCTATGATAGAGAAGGGTTGACACGGGAAGCCAGCCAACAACACATCAAAATCGGGAATGTCTTTTGGGTCTATCTTCTGAATGTCACCAAACGGCCGTTCTCCAAAATTGCTGAAGTACGTTTTTGCTGCATCCTTATCCCATTCTGAGGAGAACACGCATTTCCCCCCAAGAGACTGATACCCAAGCCGTATGCCCCCTATCCCAGCAAACAAATCAATGAATGTAAACTTTCCCTTGTCTGGTGCTGGGAATGGAACATCAGGTTTGAGATCTTCACAATTCGGCAATTCCCAAAGTGTCATCTGCACCATCGCTTCGCACACGCGCAGTTGTTCGGGGCGGAGTTTGGTGATGATTTTTGGCAGACGCTTGGCGAGGTCGGGGTCGTTGCGGTCGGGCGATTCAAGGTATGCCTTGAGCTGCTTGCGCACCTTGGGCGAAGTCGCGAAATCCGCCGTGCGGACGATGACGCGCGCGGCGTCTCCGGGGGCTTCGCCCTGATGGCGGTACTTAAATTCCGTCTTGAAAAGCAGATACTTCTCTCCATGCGCCTTGCCCTGGGCAGGATAGGCGTAATCACGAATCAACTCCTGGCGCGTCTTGACGCCGACAAACTCCGCCTTGTACCGGCGTTCGTCCTTCACGCCTTTGAAAAGCCACAGTTCCGTAATCTTCGCCGCCACTTCCGCGCCGATCTCGTCGTCGTCCGTGATGGGGTAGTTGTACCAGCCGCGCCACGCGGACAACTGGTCGCCCTTGTAGGTGCCGACGAGCACAAAGCGTCCGGCATTTTCGCCCGTCATTTTCGCTACGGAATCATGCGTTGTCTGGTGTTTCTTCATTCCCATTTCTCCAAATTCTTTTTGCTCGCCAATGCCAGCACACTTCCCTGCCCGATTGCGAACGCCGTTTGGGTCAGGCCCTAACCTTGCTCCGGCACATACTCGACCACCTCGCCGATTCGACAGCCCAAGACACGGCAAATCTTCTCTATGGTAGACATGCCAACTGGCTCACACTTGGAAAGCCGCGCCAACGTACCCGGCGACATCCCAACCGCTAGGCGAAGATCTGTCTTGGACATGCCCTTGTCAATCAAGAGTTTCCACAAATTATTGTAACTTAACGCCATTGCCAGCCCTTTGTGAGTCTTTGCCGAGATTTTACTACAACCCTGCCAGCAAAGTCAATTGCGAAGTCCAAGCCGAAGAACCATATATTCAGCTCTTTGAACATCATGTACCCCTTAAGGCCAATTCGGTGGTCGTCCGCTATTCGGACGAGGACCTCCATCTGCCCGCTTGCCCTTCCGGTTCGGTACGGCATCGGCTTGGCGATACACCTGAATTGTCGCAACGAATGCTGCTTGCCCGCCTCGTGCCACACATCCGCCACATAGCACATCCCCCTTAAGGGGGTATGAGATTGGCGTGGGGGTTTGTTATACTCCCAAGCATGGGAAACAGGATGTTGTCGATGGTTGCATGGGGGGCGGTCATGGTCTCGGGTGCCGTTGGGGCGTATGGCGCCGGGGTGCGGCTCTTGCCATCGCCGTTTCTGGAGAATATGAAGCGCGAGCGTGCGGTGATGGAGTCGCTCGATCCAATGAATCTCACCTGGATGTTCCGGGTGACGGCGGGGCTGGACTCGGTCGCGAACACGAACACGGTGCGGCGGCTCGGCGGGTGGGAGCGGCCCGACATGGAGCTGCGCGGCCATACGCTTGGCCATTGGCTCTCGGGCATGGCCGCGCTCTACGAGGCGATGGGCGGCGACGGCGGGGGCGAGGAGGTCCGCGCACTGCGCGCGCGGGCGGCAGTGGCCGTGCGTCAGCTGCGGCTGTGTCAGGAGGCGATCGGTACCGGCTGGGTTGGCGCGTTCCCGGAGACGGACATCGACCGGATCATCGCGGGGACTCGCGTGTGGGCGCCCTGGTACGTGCAGCATAAGATCCTGCAGGGGCTGCTCGACCAGTACGAGATCTGCGGCAACGAGGAGGCGCTGGCCGTCGCGCGGCGCTTCGGCGACTGGGCGGCGGACAAGGTGCTGGCGCTCACGCCCGAGCAGGCGGAGATGATGCGCCGGCGCGAGTTCGGCGGCATCGGCGAGGCGCTGCGGAACCTGGCGAAGGTGACGCAGGAGTCGCGCTACGAGCGGGCGGCGGACGTCTTCATCTGCCCCGACGTCGACCGGCTCCACGGCAAGCATGCGAACACCTTCATTCCGAAGGTCATCGCCGAGCTGCGCAAGTACGAGCTGCACGGCGACGCGCAGGCGCGGGCGACGGCGGAGCGGTTCTGGGCGAATGTGCTGGCGGGCTACTGCTATGCGCCCGGCTGCGTATCGACCAAGGAGGCGTTTCGCGGTCCGAACCGGCAGGGCGAGTACCTGACCGGCACGACCGGCGAGACCTGCTGCACCTACAACCTCCTCCGGCTCTCGCGGCTGCTTTTCGCCGTCGAGCCGCGGGCGGCGATCGCCGACTATCAGGAACGGGCGCTCTGGAACCACATCCTCGCCCAGCCCGAGCCGCGGGACGGGCGCGTCACCTACTTCCTGCCGATGATGACGGGCGCGTACAAGCTACAGAGCAGCGCGAACGACACCTTCTGGTGTTGCCAGGGCAGCGCGATGGAAAGCCACGCCAAGGTCGGGCGGCTGATCTATGCGGAAGACGCCCGTGCGGGTGCGGAGAACGCGGTCGTGTACGTCAACCAGTGGATTCCGTCCGAGTTCGACAACGGGCGGCTGAAGCTGCGGCTGGAGACGTCCTTCCCGCAGGAGGAGCGGGCGACGCTGCGCGTGCTCGCCGGTACGGGGCGCGTGGCCGTGCGCCGACCGTGGTGGTGCGCCCGGGGCGCGGCGGCGCCTGCGCCGGGCGTCAGCGCCTACACCTTCCACACCGTCGCGGCCGGCGACGCCATCGAAATCGACCTCGCCTGCGGCTTCCGTACCGAGTCGACGCCGGACGACCCCGGGCGCAAGGCCGTCTTCTGGGGGCCGATCCTGCTCGCGGGCCGGCTCGGCACCGAGGGGGTGTCGCTCGACGACATCCAGTCGCTTGAGTATTTCGACCACGACTACAAGGTGCCGCCGGCGCTCGAACACGTTCCGCTGGAAGCGCCCGAGACCTGGACGCGCCTCGCGCAGCCGCCGCCGCACCGGCGCGTCTGGGACGACGCCTCGCATCCCGCCGACCCCTATTGGGGCGAACCGACTTTCAAGACGCCGTCGGGTCTCATCGTGTCACCGCTGTGGTGCATCCATGGCGAACGTTATGTCGTCTACTGGAACTAAAGGAAAGGGGAACTCGTATGAAATTCAATTGTTTTGCTGATGCCTTCCGCTGTACGGTGGTGGTCTTCAGCCTGATGTGCGTCTGTCGCGCGCAGGGCGGCGCGGCGGCGAAAGCGGATGATCCCTTCGGTGTCTACCAATGGAGCGTAACGAGTACGCCGCCTGATGCGGATCGGGCGAACGGACGGGCGTTTCTGTGGATTCCCGAAACGTGTACGCGGCTGCGCGGCGTGGTCATCGGCCAGGCGAATATGCTGGAGGAGCCGATTTTTGCGAACGCGCTCTTTCGCCGCGAACTCGCCAAGGCGGATCTAGGCATCGTCTACATCTCACCGATTCAGTGCGGTATCTGGCATTTTACGGCAGATGAAGCGGCGTGGCTCGGGGATATTCTCGTCCGTCTGGCGGAGACGTCCGGCTATGGCGAACTCAAGACGGCGCCCGTCGCGTTCATCGGACATAGCGCCATGGCGATGTGGCCGTATATGGCCGCATCGATCTGGCATTCCCGCGCGCTTGCGGGCGTTTCGCTGAAAGGCGCGTGGGCCGATCGCTCCAAGGCGTGGGGGACGGATGAGGTCGGCAGGAATCTCGCGGGCATACCGTTCATGCTCCTTGACGGCGAATACGAGGACGCAGAGGGGCGGGCGGCGCGTTCGCGCGGATTCTGCAACGCCCACCCGGAGGTGCCGTTTTCGATGTGCGCCGAGGCCGGGGCGGGTCATTTCGACTGGTCGGACGAACTCTGCGCGTATCTGGGCCTGTATTTCCGCAAGGCGGCGCTCATGCGCGCGGCGAAGATCGGCGGAAAACTGCAATCCGTCGATACGCGGAAAACGGGCTGGCTTATGCGCCGCTGGAACCGCAACGGCGTGCGTGCGGACGATACGCCGGCACCGGTCAGGAAGTACCAGGGCGAACGGAGCGAGGCGTACTGGTATTTTGACGAAGAGATGGTGCGTGCGACAGAAGCCCTCCAGGAGCGCTTCCGCACGCTGCCGACGCCGCTTGTCGGCTATCGCATGGACGGCGAAATCCTACCGCAGCGCGCCAAGGAGCATCTGCAGATCCTCATCCCCAACAGGCCGATTGACGGGAAGAACGGCGTTCGCTTCACCTTCGAGCCGGTTTGGACCGAGCAGGTGGAGGCGGGGCGGCTGGCGGACTGGACCCAGCTCCCGGCGGGGGCCAAGGCGGCGCACCCGGCGTCTAGCGACAGGCTTTATATCGAGCGGATCTGCGGCGGCGGCGTCTTAGTGGGTGAAAACACGTGGGAAGTGCGTCCCAACCGCTTTACCCGGCTGGACGGCAAGGCGTGGGATGTTTCGTTCCAGGCGATCTGGCCGGGCGACAACGCATTCCGCCGCGCGGTGCAGCAAAGCCGTCTGCGCGTCTATCCGCCGAAGGAGCCGACGACGATCAAACGCTATTTCGTGCGGGAAGGCGCGGCGGTGGTCGACGCGCTGACAGGCGAGGTAAAGCGGCTTAAGCTGCCGCCACGGGCACGGAAAGACCATGTTATTACGGTCGTCGAATACACTTGGGGCGGCGCGGCGGTCGAGAAGACTCTGCGCTATGGCGACTTGAACTGAGGACGGGGGATTTATCGCCGTCTGACGGAAAAGTTTCTGAGATCTCCATAGTTTGGTTTCCGGATTGCCGGATCCTCTGCAATCCGCCTGTGGTCTTGGCGGATGGGCAGTCTGCCTGCCCGTCATGTCAGGGGATGGACCTGGGTCCAAACCGAGGATAAACGCCTTGTCCCCGACGTTGCGGAATGCGCTCCAACCAAATGGGTTATGGATGCACCTCTGTCATTGTGCTAAACTGTGCGGCGAATCAGGAAAGGGGACGTATGGCGGTGAAGAAAGGTTGGATCTTGGGTCTGGGCTTCTGGGCGGCGGTCGCGACAGGCGGCGTTGCGTCGGGCGATTTCCATGCGTGGGCGCCGACGCCGCCGATGGGATGGAATTCGTGGGACTGCTACGGGAGCGTCGTCGATGAGGCGACGGTGAAGGCGAATGCCGACGTCCTGGCCGAGAAGTTCCTGCCGTTCGGCTACGACACGTGCGTCGTGGACATCCGCTGGACCGTACAGAACGAACGCGGTGCGGACTACAATCAGCAGGATCCGGTCTATACGCTCGATGCGTGGGGGCGATACCTTCCCGATCCGAAGCGCTTCCCTTCATCCGCGGGCGGAAAAGGTTTCAAGCCGCTCGCGGATTACGTCCACGCCAAGGGGCTTAAGTTCGGCATCCACATCATGCGCGGCGTGCCGAAGGAGGCGGTGGCGCGCAGACTGCCCGTGAAGGGTGCGGACGGCATTACCTGCGACCAGATTTCGAACGGCAAGACGGAGTGCTGCTGGCTGCGCGACAATTGCACGGTGCTGGCGGATCGCGCAGGTGCGCAGGCGTACTACGATTCGATTCTCGAACTTTATGCCGCCTGGGGGGTCGATTTCATCAAGTGCGACGACCTGAGCGCGCCGATCTACCATCAGGATGAAATCGCCATGCTGCGCACGGCCATCGACCGTTCGGGACGCCGAATTATTCTCTCCACGAGTCCGGGCGAGACGCCGCTTGGCGCTGCGGCTGCGGCGCATATACGCGCGCACGCGAACATGTGGCGCATGGTCAATGACCTGTGGGACGACTGGCGGCATCTTGCGCACCTGACGCCGATCGCCTGCGACTGGCTGCGTCAACCGTCCATTCCTGGCGCCTATCCTGATTGCGACATGATTCCCCTGGGCCGGCTTTGCGTAAAAGGCTATTGCGGGGCGCGCCAGACGCGTCTGACGAAGGACGAACAGATCTATCTGATGACGCTCTTCGCCATCGCCCGCAGTCCGCTTTTCATAGGCAGCGACCTTCCGGCGATTCGCGACGATGACTGGACGATTGGCCTGCTGACGAACCCCCGTGTGCTGAAGGTGCATCGCGAGGGACGGAACATCCGCGTCGTGCGCGGCGACAGGGACGGTGCCGAGATTACGGCCGAGGATGCGGAGGGGAATCGTTACCGTGCGCTTTTCAACATGAAGGACGTGTCCGTCGAAGTAGCCGTCGCGGGTGCGTTCCGCGACGGATGGACGGGTGCCGCCGTCGGGGATTCCGTGTCCGTTCCCGCCCACGGTGCGCGTCTGCTGGTTGCACCGCCCGCTCCGTAACCCCGCCATCCGGCGCCCACCCGTTCGGGTCATGGAAGCAAAGGCGGGAATTCGGTAAAATGGGCGCATGAAGTTGCTAAACCCCGTCAAGCGCTATCTGTTCCCGTCCGACTACATGGCCGATCCGTCCGTGCATGTCTTCGACGGCAGGATCTACATCTATCCCTCGCACGACTGGGAAACCGTGACTTCCGAGAACGACAACGGCGACCAGTATATGATGAAGGACTACCACGTACTGCGCATCGACGGCGATCCGATGACGGGCGCAGTCGTGGATTGCGGCTGCGCCCTCCGGCAGGAGAACATCCCGTGGGCGGGTCAGCAACTCTGGGATTGCGACGTGGCCGAACAGGACGGGCGCTATTACCTCTACTTCCCGATGAAGGACCGCAACCACATCTTCCGCTGCGGTGTCGCGGTGGCAGATCGCCCCGAAGGGCCGTTCGTCCCCGAGCCCGATCCGATTCGCGGCAGCTATTCGATCGACTACTGCGTGCTGGCGACGGATGGCGGGCATATACTCTACTTCGGCGGCATCTGGGGCGGACAGCTTCAGCGCTACCGGGACAACCTCGCGCAGGAGACGCCGCGACTCCCCGTCGGCGCCGAACCGGCGCTGGCGCCGCGCGCGGTTCGTCTTTCGGCGGACATGAAGCAGTTCGCCGAACCGCCGCGCGCGATCGAAATCGTCGATGCGGACGGACGACCGCTCCGCGCGGACGATCCCCACCGTTTCTTCGAGGCGAGCTGGGTCTTCGTGCGCCACGGGCGGTACTATTTCACCTATTCGACGGGCGATACGCATCTTCTCTGCTGGGCCGTTGGAACGAATCCATGGGGACCGTTTGTCTACGGGGGCGTGATCCTCACGCCTGTCGTCGGGTGGACGACCCATCATTCGATCATCGAATGGAAGGGCGAATGGTATCTCTTCCACCACGACAGCGTCCCTTCGGGCGGCCGGTCGTATCTGCGGAGTCTCAAGGTCTGTCCGCTCACGTTCGACGGATCGGGCAACATCCTCCCCATTGAAGGGCGGGACGCGTGAAAGCGGGTCGCCTCCCCTGTCTGACGCGGCTGGCGTTCGGCGCGGGCGATCTTGCGCAGAATCTGATCTACCAGACGATCAGCATCTATCTGCTTATCTTCTACACGAACGTCTACGGTCTCGCCCCGGCGGCGGCGGCGGGGCTTTTTCTCGCCGTGCGGCTCGTTGACGTCGCCTGGGATCCGCTGGTGGGCGCATTCGTCGATCGCCATTCGCCGCGCCTCGGCAAGTACCGGAGCTATCTCCTCTATGCGGGCGTGCCGCTCGCCGGGCTCGCCGTCGCCTCGTTCTGGACGGGACCTGCGCCTTCGTTCGCGTACGCGGTGCTCACCTATGGCGCGCTTTCGATGATCTATACGCTTGTCAACGTGCCGTACGGGGCGCTCAACGCCTCCCTCTCGCGCGAGACGGACGAGATCACGTCCCTCACCTCCATCCGCATGGTGATGGCCAACCTCGGCGGCCTCGCCGTCGGTTCGGGCGTCCCGTTTCTCGTTGCGCGGCTTTCGCCCGACGGCAACATGAATTCGCCGGACTCGGCGTCGGCGTGGCTGGCGACGATGGCGATTTTTGCGGCGGCGGGACTTCTGCTGCTCGTCTTCTGCTTCGCCCGCTGCCGGGAGCGCGTGGCGATGGATGCGGCGGCGTCCGCCACGGTGAAGGTGAGCGACCTCTGGATGGAATTCGCGCGGAATCGTCCGCTCCGCGTCATTGCGCTTTTCTTCGTCACCGCGTTTGCCATGCTGTCCGTCGGCAATGCGGCGGGCGGCTACTTCCTCATCTACAATCTGGGCGCGGAGGCGCAGCTGCCGCTCTTCATGGCGCTCGGTTCGGCGCCCGCGTTCGTGCTGATGCCCCTGCTGCCCGTTTTCAGAAAATGGGTGGGCAAGCTGGGCGTCTTCTACATTTCGTTCGCGCTGGCGATCGGCGGGATGCTCGCGATGTACGGCCTGGCGAAATGGTCGACGGGCACGCTGCGGATCGGTGGCGTGATGGCCGCGCAGCTCGTCAAGAGTTCGGGCGTACTCGTGGCGACGGGCTATATGTGGGCGCTCGTCCCCGAGGTGATCAGCTATGGCGAACTGAGGTCGGGCCGCCGCATTGCGGGCATCGTCAACGCGCTGACGGGAATCTTCTACAAGGCGGGCATGGCACTCGGTGGCGTGGTGCCGGGTATCGTCCTCGCCGCCACGGGGTTTGCGGCGGACGCGGCGGTGCAGACGCCGCTCGCCGAAGAGGGCATCCTGTGGCTCATGTGCCTTATTCCCGCCGCATTGCTGGCGGTGGCCGCATGCGTCATCGCGCGCTACGAACTCGATGATGCGACGATGGAACGGATCAACTCGGAACTGGAGGGGAAATGAATATTCTGCTCGCTTCGCTCTTTGCGTTTCGTCTCGGCGCCGCCGTGGGGCCGGACGTCTACATGGATCCCGAAAACGACGCGTCGGCACTCGTCGCGCAGACCTTCGATTCGATTACGGCCGAGAACGAGATGAAGCCCGAGGCGCTGGCGCCGCGCGAGGGCGAATTCAACTGGGTGCAGGCCGACCGTTTCGTCGCTTTCGGCACGCGGCACGGGATGAAGGTCATCGGGCACTGCCTCGTCTGGCACAACCAGATGCCGTCCTGGTTCTTCACGGACGCGAACGGCGGCGCGTGCGACCGCGAGACGCTGATCGCGCGCATGCGGACCTATATCCATACGGTGGTCGGGCGGTACCGGGGGCGCATTGCGGGTTGGGATGTCGTCAACGAGGCGTTCGATGCGAACGGGCGTCTGCACGATTCGCCGTGGACACGCATTATCGGCGGGGACTTCATGGAACTCGCCTTCCGTTTCGCGCACGAGGCCGATCCGTCCGCCGAACTCTACTACAACGATTTCGGTATGGCCGAGCCGGGCCGGCGAGCGGGGGTCGTCGCGATGATCCGCGAGTTTCGCGCGAAGGGCGTCCCGATCCACGGCATCGGCATGCAGAGCCATGTCTCGCTGACCCACCCCGACCTCGGCGAATACGAGACGTCGCTCGCGGCGTTTGCCGCCGAGGGCGTCAAGGTGATGATCAGCGAACTCGACGTGAGCGTCCTGCCGTCCGCTTGGAATCTCTCGGCCGAGATCACGCGGCGCCTCGACTACGGGGAACGGTACGATCCGTGGAAGGACGGCCGGCTGCCGGCGGAAAAGCAACGGGAGCTGGCCGAACGCTACCGCGCGCTCTTCCGCATCTACCGTCGCTATCCGGCCGTCGATCGCGTGACGCTCTGGGGCGTCTCCGACCGGCAGAGCTGGCTCAACGATTTCCCGATGCGCGGGCGCACGGATTATCCGCTGCTTTTCGACCGGGCGCTCAAGCCGAAACCTTGCTATGCGGCGCTTAAGGAACTCGCGGCCGAACCGTCGCCGCCGCCTGCGCCGCTGCCCCCGCCCGTCTGCCCGCAGGCGAAGTTCACGCACTTCACGTATCAGGGCGAAGATGCGCTTCCTGCGTTCGATCCGGCGACGCACTACTACAATCCGATCATCGGCGGCATGGGCCCCGACCCCGCCATCACCCGCAAGGGGAACGACTACTATCTCGCGCACAGTTCGTTCGGCTATTTCCCCGGCATCCCGGTCTATCATTCGACCGATCTCGTCAGCTGGGACTTCTGCGGCTATGTCGGCAACCGCCGTTCGAACCTTGCGCTTCCCGCGGGGCTCGACCTCTCGGCGGGCGTGTTCGCGCCCGACATCAAGTACAATCCGCACAACGATACCTTCTATCTTATCGTGACGGTCATCGGCGACCGGGGCAATGTCGTCTACAAGACGAAGGATCCGTATCTGGGCTGGAGCGAGCCGATTCCCGTTCCCGTCGGCGGCATCGATCCCGGATTCTGTTTCGAGGACGCGAAAACGGCGTGGATTGTGAATAACGACGATGCGCCCGACAATAGGCCCGAATATCCGGGGCACCGTACGGTGCGCATCCGTCAGTACGATCTGACGACGGATACGTGTGTGCCGGGTACGGAGAGGATTCTCATCAACAAGGGCGTACGTCCCGAGGAAAAACCCATCTGGTGCGAGGGCCCGCACCTCTATAAAATCGACGGTCGCTACTATCTGATGACGGCCGAGGGCGGCACGGGCGGCGGGCACTCGGAAGTCGTCTGGACCGGCGACTCGCCGACGGGGCCGTTCAAGCCCGCGCCGGTGAATCCGATCCTGACCCAGCGCGATCTGCCGAACGATCGCCCCAATCCCGTCACGGCGGCAGGGCACGCGGATCTCTTCCAGACGGCGGATGGTTCCTGGCAGGCGGTCTTCCTCGGTATTCTGCCGTACGAAAAAGGCGGACGGCAGATGTGCAATACGGGGCGCAGCACCTTCCTGCTGCCGGTCGAATGGATTGGCGAAGGTGAAACGCGCCAGCCGATTATCCTGTCGCAGGGGAAGTCCGTGCCGCGCGTGCTGCCGCGTCCCCTGCCGGCGGCGAAGACGCCGGGTCTGCCGCTGACCGGCAATCCCTGCATCACGGACGATTTCAGTACGCCGATGCTGGACGCCGCCTGGTTCGCGCTTCGCGGCGACCTCCGCACGCGTCAGGCGGGCGATTGGGCGGATTTCTGGGCGGTGGCGGCGCGAGACGGGGCGGGACTGATGCTGGCGGCGCGCCCCGTGTCCCTTGATGAGAAGGCTGATCCGTCCTACCTCTGCCGCTGGGTGCGCAACGCATCCTTCACCGCAGAGATTACGGTCGATTTCGCGGCCACGTCGGACGGTGATTTCGCCGGTCTGGCGTACTATCAGAACGAGCGGCACTTCTATGCCGTCGGCAGAACGAAGGGGGCGGTCGTGCTGAAGCGGAGAAACGGCGCGGCGTCCAAAACCCTCGTGCGCGTACCGCTTGCCACGCCGTCGCCGGTGCGCGTGCGCGTGGTGGCGCGCGGCGGCACGGCGACATTCGCTTACGCGACGTCTTCGGCGGGCGCACCGCGCGTCTGGCGGCCGCTCGGAGAAACGTACGACGCTTCGATTCTTTCGACCGACCACGCCGGCGGCTTCGTGGCCTGCACGCTGGGTCCCGTCGCCTGGTCCAAGTCGGATGAATGATGTTGCGATTGCGGCATCCGTCGCGATGGCGGGAAGATGCCGCATAGGGTCAGGGTTTGCCGCAAACGGTAGGTTCGCCCGTCCGTAGTCTGCAATCATTCGGGATTTGGTATAATACATCCATGAAGAACGATATCTGGTCGGTGCCGACGGTTGCCGCTGTCGGTGTGGTGGTGTTGCTGACGATCGGGGTCCGGGCGGCGGAGGCGGTCGGTCCGTGCGTCGGGTCGGAGCCGCCGGGCGATGAACTTTTCGGCGGCGACGAGACGGCGCGCTGGCAGGCGGCGATCGACGCGGCGGCCGCGCGGGGCGGCGGCCGCGTGACGGTTCCCGGCGGATGCCATCCGGTGGGGCAGCTCAACCTGCGCAGCAACGTCGAGCTTCATCTGGCCGAGGGCGCCGTGCTGGACGGCCTGGTCGGGCTCGAGCACTATCAGGTGACGGAGCTGCCCTATTCCGAGGGGACGTGGAGCGCCGTCGTTTCGGCCATCGGGGTGACGAACGTCCAGGTGACCGGCCGGGGCGAGGTCAGGGGCAATGGCGACAAGTGGTGGCTGCCGCCGCCCGTGAAGCACAAGGGCTGTCAGGAGGGGCGTCGTGCGCGCGGGCTGTTTTTCGCCGACTGCACGGACGTGCGGCTGGAGGACTTCACCCTGCGCGACGCGGCCTGCTGGGGCGTCGTCCTTAAGCGTTGCGAGAACGTGCGCGTCCTGCGCCTGACGATTGACAGCCACGCCAACATCAACAACGACGGGCTCGACATCGAGGCGCGCGACGTCGTGATCGCGGACTGCCGGATCGACACGAGTGACGACGCCGTCTGCATCAAGTCCAACGACCCCGGCTATGTCGTGGAGAATATCCTGGTCACGAATGTGACGGCGCTTTCGCACTGCAACTCGCTGAAGCTCGGGACGGCGAGCCACGGCACCATGCGCAACATCCGCTTCGTCGACTGCCGCACCGGCAGCGGCACGCGGGACTTCCGCGACTGGCGTCCCGGCCGCGACGGCTGCTGGTGGGCGGCGAAGCCGGCGCGGTCGGACTCGTTTCCCGGCTCTACGCCGGGCTGTGCGCGCGCACTGTCCGCAATCGTCGTGGAGAACGTGGACGGCGGCGTGGTGGAGGACATCTCCTTCGAGCGGATCGCGGTCGCGGGGGCGTATGTCCCGATCTTCATCCGCGGCGGGCGTCGCCTGTCGCGTGCGTGCAAGATTCCACCATCGGACCGGTGCATCTTCCGCAACGTCCGCCTTTCTCAGATCGCGGGTTCGGCCGAGTCCGCCGTGGCCAGCTCCATCACCGGCGTCGAGGCGTGCCGGGTGAAGGACGTCAGCCTGCAGGACGTGCGCATCGTCTGCCGGGGCGCGGGCGAGACGAGCGCGGAGCGGACGCGTCCCGTTCCGGAGAAGGATGGTGCCTATCCCGAGGCCAACATGTTCGGCGGCTGTCTGCCGGCCTACGGTCTGTACGTTCGGCACGTGGATGGGCTGCGACTGGAGGACGTGGCGTTTCCGCTGGCGCCGGGAACCTACGACCGTCGGCTGCCGGTGGTGCTCGACGACGTCACCGCCGTGACGGCGGCGGACCGCCGGGGTTCCGTCGTTGGACCGCTTCCGGCGGTCGAGCCGCCGGTCGAACGAGAGTTCTGCCCGGACGCATACCGCGTCACGCTCTCGGCGCGCGACCCCGCCTATTTCGTTCTGCCGGAGGTCGCAGGTGTGAAGGGAGTGTTCTCCGATTCCGGTTTCTGCCTGATGCCGGGGCATCCCGTCACGCTGACGTTCGAGCCGCATGAGCCCCTGCTTCCGGAACGGTTCCAGGCCATGTTCCGGCTGTCCAGCCTCCTGCGTCCGGCGTCGTCGCCGTAAACCGCGCGCGAAATCGCATCCGCCTACATCGACGGCGACTGCTCAAGCCTGCCGCGTTCGGTGCTTGCGCGCCATTGCGACGGTGAGAGACCGGTGGCTTTGCGGAAGGACGCGTTGAAGTATTGCGGCGATGAGAAGCCGCAGGCGCGGGCGATCTTGGCGACGGGTTCGGAGGAATTCTTGAGCATCGCCCGCGCGGTTTTGATGCGGTGACGGACGAGCCAGTCGGCCGGCGTCAGTCCGGTTTCGTTCTTGAAAAGCTCGAAGAGCCACGACCGCGAATAGCCCATGTAGTCCACCAGCCGTTCGACGTGGATGTCTTCGGCGAAATGGGCCTTGAGCCAGGCGACGGCTTCGCCTATCAGGCGGGCGGCGCATTTCCGTTTCGGCGCGAGACGCTGTTCGGCGCACCGCTGGAGGATGAGCGTGGCGACCGAGCGGGCCAGCGCGAGTTCGGTCGGCGAAAGCTTTTCTTTGCGCTGCGAAAGTTCGTCGATTTCGATAAAGAGCGACGCCAGGACCCGGGAGCACGGCAGCGACGTACAGGCGCGGCGGGAAATCTTCCCGATCAGCGATTGTGCGACCGATCGGGGAATGAGCCGGTAGCCGGCCGGTTCCCGGCCGGTTCCGATGAGCAGCTCGATGCGGTGTCCGGCCGGATCGATCGCCTCGTTGAGGCGGTGCACCGTCTGTGCAGGGATGATGATGAAGTGCCCGGCCGTGAGCACGGTCGGCGGTAGGTCGGGGAATTCGTAGTTGAACTCGCCGCGGATGCAGTAAAGCAGCTGGATGTGCCGGTGGGTGTGCCAGTAGGAACCCGTGGCGGTCTGCGTTTTCAGGTGGCGTACGCCGGCCAGCCATCCCAGATTGAGGCTTTTGGCGGGGATGTCCGAAGGCTGCTGGCCGTAGGCGTATTTCTTCATGGCCGGGGCTGGAGCGCTACTTCAGCTCGATTTTGACGACGATGTCGCCTTGGGCATCCCCGGGACGGTCGATGCTGACGGTTGCCTTGCCGTCCGCCGTCGCCACCTTGGCATCCGCGCCGCCCGCGAGATACTTCGCCGAGGCGATTTCACCGTCGAGTTTGAAGGTGATTTCGTCCATTCCCGGCTTGAGGAAGTGCAGATAGAGCGTGCCGCCCCGGCGCGTCGAGACGATATCCTTGCCCTGGCCGATGCCGCACCCGTCGGTGGCGTAGATCGATTCGCCGTTCTGCGCGAACCACTTGCCGACTTCGGCCATCACCTCGACGGCGCGCGCCGGCAGCCGCCCCGAGCCGTCGGGCCCGATGTTCATGAGCAGATTCGAGCCCTTCGACGCCGCGCGCGCGACCATGGCTACGATGTCCTCGGGCGTGCGAAAGTCCTTCTGTCCGATGCGGTAGCCCCAGACGCCTTTCTGGATGACGTCGCACTGTTCAAGCGGCCGGTCGCGCACGACGGGCTGGTGCTTCGAGAAGCCCGCATCGGCATTGTCGCCCGGCAGATCGCGCTCGAAGAGCTGCAGGTCTTCCTTCGGGCGGATCGGCTGGTGGTTGTTGTTCGCGACCAGCGTTTTCTTCGCGTGGATAAGATCGTAGATGTCGTCGAACTCCCAGTCGAGCGTGCGCTCCCAGGTGCCGTCCGGGCGGTGGGTTGCATGTTCCCATTCGCCGTCGAACCAGATGTTCCCGGGGTGGTAGGCGTCGATGAGTTCGGCGATCTGCGCCATCATGAACTTCTTGTAGGAGCGGTAGTCGCCTTTCTGGTCGCCCAGCACGGCCCGCGCGACCCGGCCGGCGGGATAGTCCGTCCGATGCCAGTCCATGAGCGAGTAGTAGAAGTTGAGCTGCAGGCCCGCCTTGGCGCAGGCGGCGCTCAGTTCGCCGAGGATGTCGCGCTTGAACGGCGTGTTGGCGATGTTGTAGCCATCGTCGGCCTTCGTGGGCCACAGTGAGAAGCCGTCATGGTGGCGCGAGGTTATGGTGACGTATTTCGCGCCGGCGTCTTTGAAGACGCGCACCCACTCGTCGGCGTCGAACTTTGACGGATAAAAGCCGTCGGCCATGCGCGCATAGGCCTTTTCGTCCAGCCGCGCCGTCTGCAGATACCATTCCCCTTGCGCATAGTTGGCGTAGAGACCCCAGTGGATGAAGATGCCGAAACGCTGTTCGGCAAATTTCCGCCGCGCGTCGAGGTTCCACTGTTCAGGCCGGTAGTCGGCGGCTGCGGCCATCGCGGCTGCGGTTGCGACGGCGAATGTCAGTTTCTTCATCTTCTCCGTTCCTTTGTTCGTCTTGGTTCCGAAACGCCGCTTCTCCCCGTGGAGCGTCGTCCCGGAGCGGCGGTAAAATACCACCATTATAACATCCGGTCTCTTGTTGTCAATATGCGCGGCGGCGTTTTGGATTAAGATTTAGTCCACTGGATTAAATTACCCTTGGCTTTCCGGTGAAGTATGCTACAATGATAGCACCATGAAAATCCAAACCAGTCGTCGTTCTTTCCTCGTGTCGGCGCTTGCCGCCGGCGCGTTTCCCGCCCTTTCAGGTTGCCGGGTGTCGTCTTTCCTCGCGAACCGCAAGATCAACATCGGCGTGATCGGCTACGGACGTATTGCGCACGAGATGGACGTTCCCGGGGTCATGAAGTATCCCGGGCGCTGCGTCGTCACTGCGGTCGCCGACTACGATCTGCTGCGCGCCCAGTTCGGCAAGAAGACGATCGAGGAGCGCTACCGCAAGAACGGTAGCGTCCAAGCGGTCAAGGTCTACCAGGATTACCGCGAGCTGCTCGCCGACAAGTCGATCGACGCGGTGCTGCTGTGCATCCCCGACCACCAGCACGCTTTGGTGGCGACCGAAAGCCTGCTCGCGGGCAAGCACATCTACCTCCAGAAGCCGTTCGCCCAGACGATCCAGGAGGGCCGCGTGGTCGCGAACATCGCGACAATGAAGGGGCTGGTCGTGCAGGTCGGCGCGTGGCAGCGCTCCTGTCCGCAGTTCCGCAAGGTCGTGCAGCTGGTGCGTAACGGTCGGATCGGCGATGTCGCGCGCGTGGAGGTCGGCATCGGCTGCGACCGCTCCGGCGGCGACCGCACGCCTGAACCGGTGCCCGCGACCTTCGACTACGACGGCTGGTGCGGGCCGACCGACCCGACGGTGCCCTACAACTGGACGCGTTGCCACAGCCGGGATCTGGCGAAGATAACCTCCCGCCCGGGCTGGATCCAGCTGGCGCCCTACGGCTGGGGCATGATCACCAACTGGGGCGCGCACCATCTCGACATCACCGCATGGGGGCTGAAGAAAGACCCGACGTCCGTGCAGGGCACCTGCCAGTGGATGGATCTTTCGGGCAACAAGCTCTGGAACGTGCATACGACCTACGACCTCCACTACGATTGCGGCGGCACCGACGTGCACGTCAACGACAAGTTCCAGATGGGCGTGAAGTTCATCGGCCGGAACGGCGACTGGCTCTGGTGCACGCGCGGCGTCATGAAGGTTACCGCGAGCGATCCCGACGCCAAGCCCGTACCGGGACGTCTTGGGGCGATTGCGGCCTCGAAGGGGTCGCTGCTGGCCGATCTCAAGCCCGGCGAAATCATCGACAATGCGCTCGCCCACGGCAACGAGCGGTTTCTCTCGGTCGACGACCATTTCCTCAATTGGCTCGAGGCCATCGCCCGGGAAGATCCGCAATACACCGTCTGCGATGCCGAAGGCGCGCACAAATCGACGGCTTTCTGCTCGCTCGGGCGCATGTGCATGGAGCTCGGACGCGGCAAAAAAGACGGCGCTGCGCTTGCCTGGGATCCGGCGAAGGAGGTCTCCGGCAACGCCGAGGCCGACAGAATGCTCGCGCCGTTCGCGCGCGGCAAGTACGATCTCCATCTGCCGCTTGCGGCGGCGAAGCTCGATTACGGCACGATGATCAAGCCCGGTGCCGTGGGCTGACGCCGGCGCCGACGAGTTGCCAGAAGATGAACGGAAGGGGGAGAATACAATGAAGAAAACCATGTTCGCGATAGCGGCGATGGCGGCGGTGACCGCCTTCGCCGAGGTTCCTTACAATATCGGCGTCGCCGGCTTCACGTTCCATCGCAAGTCGCTCGACGAAACGCTGGAAATCATGCAGAAGGCCGACGCGCACTATCTGTGCGTAAAGGACTTCCATCTGAAACTCGATTCGAACGAAGAGCAAATCGCCGCGTTCAAGGCGAAGTGCGCCGAAGCCAAGGTCGTGCCTTATGCCGTAGGTCCGCTCTATTGCAAGGATGCCGACGAAGTGCGCCGGCACTTTGAATACGCCAGGCGCCTTGGCGTGAAGACGATCGTGGGCGTTCCCTACGATCCGGGCGACGAGAAGGACAGCTGGGGCAAACGCAAAGGCTCGCGCCGGATGCTGCTCGAAATCGACAAACTCGTCAAGGAATTCGACATCCGCTACGCCATCCACAACCACGGGCCGTCTTCGCCGGACATGTATCCCGACGTCGCCTACGGATGGGAACTCGTCAAGGAACTCGACGGACGCATCGGGTTCTGCATGGATATCGGCTGGGAATGGGCAAGCGGGCACGATCCGGCCGAGACGGTGCGCCGGCATGGCGGGCGCATCTTCGACATCCACGTCAAGAACTTCGATCCCGCCAAGAAGAACTGGTCGGCGGTGCCGCTGCCGCGCGGCCGGATCGATCTCGTCAAGGTCTTCACCGCGCTGGCCGAGGTCGGCTACGACGGCGTCTGCTCCCTCGAGTACGAACGCGATTTCAACGACAACCTCCTGCCCATAACCGAATCGGTTGCGTATATGCGCGGGATCGCCGACACGATCAAGGCCCCGCCGAAGATGATGCCCGCGCCTGCACTCGCCAATACCCTGACCGAGGCCGAGAAGGCCGAGGGGTGGCGGCTATTGTGGGACGGCCGGACCTCCGCCGGCTGGGTGAGCGCGCAGAACACCGCGGCCTTCCCCGAGAAGGGCTGGGTGATGAAGGACGGTACGCTGACGATGCTGCCGGTCAAGGGTATTTCGCCCGACAGGCGCTGGTTCGCGCTGCCGCCCGAAGACCAGAAGCTCGGCGGCGGCGGCGACATCGTGACCGTTGCCAAATACCGCGATTTTGCGTTCAAGTTCGACTTCCGCCTGACCCGCGCGGCCAATTCCGGCGTCAAATACTTCTTCGACGAGAACCAGAACGGCGGCACGTGCGAGGAATACCAGATTCTCGAGAACGACCATCCCGATTCCGACAAGGGTCGGCAGGGCAACCGCAAGGCGGCTTCGCTCTACGACATTCTCCCGGCCGACGCCGACAGTATCCTCAAAGGGGCCGGTCAATGGAACACGGGCATGATCGTCGCCAAAGGCGCCCATGTCGAGCATTGGCTCAACGGCGTGAAAGTGCTCGAATACGAACGCGGAAGCGAGGCCTTCAAGGCGGCGGTCAAGGCTTCCAAATACGCCAAGTGGGGCAAGAGCGCCGACGGGAAAGCGCAGGACTGGGGCGAGATTCCCGAAGGGCGCATCCTCCTGCAGGACCATAGCGATTCGACCGTAAGCTTCTGCAATCTGAAAATCAAGAAGCTGTAGGATCTTCCGGACGGAGGAGGATCATCGGGGAAAATGAACGGGAAAGGGGGAATTTGACATGTCGGTGAACAGACGCTCGTTTGTGCAGATGGCGCTTGCCGCCGGCGCGTTTCCGCTGCTGCCGGGCTGCTTTTCGCCCGGGGCGTACCGCGCCAACGGCAAGGTTCGCCTGGCGGCCATCGGCTGTGGCGCGCAGGCGTGGTTTGATCTCGTCGAGCTCGCCAAGCAGCGCGACCTCTGCGAAGTGGTGGCGTTGTGCGATACGGATATGGGTGCAAAGCATACGCATGCCGCCCTCAAGGCCTATCCGCACCTGCCGCGCTTCCGGGATTTTCGCCGGATGTTCGACGCGCTGGCCGACCGGATCGACGCCGTGCTCGTGGGGACGCCCGACCATTCGCACTTCTGCGCGACGATGCACGCCATCCGCCTGGGCAAGCACGTCTACGTCGAAAAGCCGCTCGCGCATTCGTTTCTCGAGTGCGAACTGCTGATGCAGGCCGAGGCACGGCACGGCGTCGTCTGCCAGATGGGCAACCAGGGCCACAGCGGCGACAACTTCTATCAGTACCGTGACTACGTTGGGCAAGGCGTCATCAAAGATGTGGTCAAGGTCGTCTCGCACATGAACATGCAGCGGCGTTGGCACAAGTGGGGCGGAAAGGTCCGGTCGTACCCCGCGGCCGAGCCGATGCCCGCCACGCTCGACTGGGATTCGTGGCTGTCGTCGGCGCCCTATCATCCGTTCTCGAAAGACCTTGCCTACGGCGAATGGCGCTCGTGGTACGACTACGGCAACGGCTGTATGGGCGATTGGGGGGCGCACATCCTCGATACGGTCCACCGCTTCACTCTCAAGGGCACGCTGCCGCACAGGGTGGAAATCTCCAATGTCGTCGGACACAATCCCTTCGTCTTTCCGGTGCAGGATACGCTGACGATGCAGTTCCCCGGCGGCGTGACGGTCGAATGGTACGAAGGGCTCGACAACAAGCCCGCCTTGCCCAAAGGCTTCTTCTACCAGACGAACCAAGGACTGTTCCCCGCGTCGTCCGCCAACGACGGGCTTATCGACCCGCCGCTCAAGCCCGGCAAGGAAATCTATCTCGCCGACGGTTCGGTCTGGCAGGGACTGTCGCATGCATCGACGCTCATGCGTTGCGGCGACAAGTTCCAGCCCGGTTTCGAGCGTGCGCACAACAACCACTACCGCAACTTCCTGCTCGCCTGCCGTGGCGAAGAGGAGGCGAAAAGTCCGCTGCGCGTGGCCGCGCCGCTTTCGCAGCTTTTCTGCCTCGGTGTCGTTGCCCAGCGCCTCAACCGTTCGTTCGACTTCGATCCTGCGGCGAAAACGTCGCCCGACGCCGAGGTGAACCGGCTGCTGCGCGGCCCCGAGCCGCGTCCGGGTTGGGGCGCGTACTACAAAATCTGAGATGCCGTTTGCGGCCGATGGCTGGGACCGGAGCCGGCGGGCGCATCCGGAATCTGCGCAAAGCGAGGACGACCATGAACCGAAGAGAATTCATCACCGCCCTGTCGGCTCTCGGCATCGTCGCCGGAGCTAATCCGGCGTTCGCCGCAGGGCGGCGCAAGCCCAAGGCGATCGTCGTTTTCTATGCCGACGATCTCGGCTATGGCGATACGTCTACCTACGGACAGAAGCGCGTGCCCACGCCCAACCTCGACCGGCTTGCCGCCGAGGGCCGCCGCTTCACCGACGCCCATTCGCCGACGGCCGTATGCACGCCGAGCCGCTATTCGCTGTTGACCGGCGACTACGCCTTCCGCCGACCGGGCACGTGCATTCTCGATGGCGACGCCAAGCTGATTCTGCCCGTCGCCGGCGCGGCGCGGCTTACGCTGCCGGCGATGATGCAGAAATGCGGCTACCGTACGGCGGCCATCGGCAAATGGCATCTCGGGCTGGGCGCGGGACAAGGCCCAATCGACTGGAACCGTCGCATTTCCCCGGGACCCAACGAGTGCGGCTTCGACTATTCCTACATCATGGCCGCGACGGCCGACCGCGTGCCGTGCGTCTTTCTGCGCAACGGCGAGGTCGACAAGCTCGACCCGTCCGACCCCATCGAGGTCGTCTACAACCGCAAGGAGCGCCAGTGGCCGGACGAAGTCACCGCGCGCACCAATCCGGAACTGCTCAAGGAATGGGGGCGGCCGAGCGACCGCCAGCACGACAAGACGATAATCGACGGCATCTCGCGCATCGGCCACATGCGTGGCGGCAAGGCTGCGCTCTGGCACGACCAGGATATCAGCGACGTGCTCGCCGCTGAGGCCGACCGCTTCCTTGCCGACAACCGCGGCGAACGGGTGTTCCTGTATTTCTGCACGAGCGACGTGCACGTGCCGCGCGATCCCCACCAGCGCTTCCGCGGCAGGACGGATCTGGGCATTCGCGGCGATACGACACTGCAGCTTGATGACTGCCTCGGTAAAGTTCGCGCCTCACTCAAGAAGCATGGTTTCGACGATACGCTGTTCGTCTTCACCTCCGATAACGGTCCTTTCGTGAGCGACGGTTATGAAGACGGTGCGCGCGCCGCGTGGAAGGACGTCAACCCCTCCGCTCCGTTCCGCGGCGGCAAGTATGGGCCGTACGAAGGCGGCACGCGCGTGCCGTTCATCGTCAGTTGGCCGGGCGTGGTCGCACCGGGCACGACGAGTTCGGCGCTCGTTTCGCAGACCGATCTCGCGCGCACGCTCGCGGCCGTGGTCGGCGCGGACGTGCCGGAGAATTCGATGCGCGATTCGGTCGATCTGGGCGCGGCCCTGCTCGACGGCGCGTCCGACGGACGGCGCGTGCTCGTCGAGCAGCCCGGCTGGGGTGCGTGGGGCTTCCGCGACGGTCGCTGGAAGCTCGTGACGACCAAGGAACCGCAGCTTTACGATCTGGAGACCGATCCTTCCGAGCAGCGCAATCTTGCCGCCGAGCATCCGGAAATCGTCAAGCGCATGACGGTCGAACTCGAGCGCGTGCGCCGACAGTTCCCCAATATCGAGGATTGACGGCTTTCACGCTTGAAGGAAAGCTTACGCGCAAACCCCATGCGCTCGTCACGTTGCCGAGCGGCCATTTCCTCCGGCTCGGCGTCCCCGGGGAAAAGATCTCCGTCGAGACGTCGGTCAGCTACAACGACCAGTCCGTTCGCCGTGACGCGCCGGTTCGCTACGTCTCTTCAAATCCGTCCGTGGCGTCGGTCGATGCCCATACCGGTGCGGTGTACGCCATCGGCAAAGGCCTTGCAACCATCACCGCCGTCTACACCGAAGGCGACGTTTCGGTCGAAGACGGGTTTCCCGTCTGCGTGCAGTAGCGTTGTAAAGCAGCAACCGGCTTCTACGGGCCCCGATCGCCGCCAAGCGCCTTGAGTACGGGGCATACTTCGCAGGAATCAGGGTTGGTCCATGCGAACGGGAAGGTGCGGCATTTTTCGGGTTTCACCGGATTGATGCAACAGCGGTTATCGTCCGTTAGGTAGGCGCAAGCGCCATCGTCTCGGCTTTTGAGCATGAGTCCGCGCCGATCGGGCGCCAGATCGGTTTCGCGGGCGATGAAATCGTCTTCCGCCATGCCGAGGAAGCCGGCGATGGCTTTGATTTCGGCGGGCGAGACCCGAACGATGCCGTCGGGGATGCGGCAACATTCGCCGCAGCGTCGGCAATGGAAAGTCGCGGGGTCGATCTTCATGTCGGTCGCGCGCCTTCGCGTGGGCTTCGGCAGTACTTTTGCCACTGCCGAAGCGTCATGCCGGTTTCGGCTTTGAAGACGCGCCGGAAGGTGGTGTCTGAACGATAGCCGCACTCGCCGGCGACGGCATCGAGCCGTTGCCGGGGATTGGCGAGCAGCCGCTTGGCGTTTTCGATGCGCACGGCGCGGATTTCGCCGAGAATCGAGTGCCCGGTGGCATTGCGGAAGCGAATCTCGGCCAATCGACGCGAGCACGGGAAAATCGACAGCACCTCTCTGGACGAGAGACCCGAGCAGGCTTTGGCGCGGATGGTCTCCGACGCCTGCAGCACCGCCCGGTCGGTTTTAAGAAATACCCGCGAAGAATTGCGGCGGGTGAATCCGGTCGGAGGCGTGCTTTCGATGGGCTTGCCGTCGAGCCTACCGTGCAGCAGGGCGTGCAGCATTTCGGCGGCGCGATACCCCGATGCCCTGAAGTTGAGCCCGATGCTGCTCAGGGTGGGGTTAACGCCCTCGCAAAGTTTATCATTGTCGTCGACGCCCACAACCACGCATTCGAAGGGCACTTCCACGCCGGCGATGCGGCAGGCGTTGAGAAAGTGGGTGGCAATGCGGTCGTTGGCGGCGAGAACGCCGCACGGCTTGGGCAGAGCGCGCACCCACCGGCCCATTTCCTGCTGCAGCTCCTGCATCGACAGCCCCGGGCGCGAGGGGGCGAAGGCCTGGGGCTTGATGCCGCGCCGGGCCATGATTTTCGAGAAGGTGAAGAAACGGTTTTCGCTCCAAATGCGACGCTGCGGCCACGGCACGAATCCGTAGGCGGCCAGATCGCTTTGCATCAGTTCGCGCGCGGCGAGTTCGGCGACGCGGGAGGAATCGGTGATCACGGTCGCGAATTTCTCCATCCCCGCAGGCGGGAAGGAATCGAGCAAAACCGTACTTTCCGGGGAAAAGAGACTTGCGTCATATTCCTCGATGCCGTTGTAGGGGCTTAAGATCGCGCCCACCGGATGCCAGAACGATTGGATTTCCGCCAGTTGCCGGGCGTCGACATTTTCTTCGTAGGCCTGCACGTTCCAGCCGACTTCCTTCGCGAAATCGGTTATGCCTTCGAGCCGCAGCCGCGCGGCGTACGAGTCGACGTGTTGAAAGAGCAATATCGTTTCCATCTGCGGGAATATTACCATATTTCGGCATCCGGGTGGGGATCGATTTCGTCCAACCCCTCGCCTCAACCCCCCCCGCCCCCGCCCTTGCCGCCGAGGTGGCTTGGCATAGAGTTTCCGGACCGGTTTTGCTGATTTTCAGCGATAATCGGCTCACGAAATAGAGCCGATGGTTAGAAGGACGGGGTAAAGCAGATAGTTGCCTGTCTTTAACGATTTTACGCGATATTCGTTGAGTTGCGCCAAGACCATTGATGTTTGAGCCAAAGTGCACGGGTGTTTGCCTCAAAGTGCACTGATGTCGGCCCCAAGGTGCGATGATTCGTTCCTCCTCCCTGGCTGAAGGCGGCAGAAACCGCCCCTTGCCCTTTGGCCCGGGAACGGCAGGGCGCGGCAGATTGGCCACACGAAGTATGTTTTAGCCGCAAAGAACGCAAAGGACGCAAAGGATTCGAAAACGCAAAGATGCAAAGGATGCAAAGAACGCGGAGGATGCAAAGAATGTGAAGGATGCAATTTCGCCTCCGTGAAGACATTAGCTTACATCACACCTCTTTGCGTCCTTTGCGTTCTTTGCGGCAAAAAAAAACGGCTGGCACGTGGAAGCGCCGCGTCCACACCTCTTTGCGTTCTTTGCGTTCTTTGCGGCCAAAAAACACCCGGCTGACTTGCTGGCAGGGATTGCGCTTTGGCTCGGAGGAAGAAATATGTTTTAGCCGCAAAGAACGCAAAGGATGCGGAGGATGCGAAAGATGCAAAGAATGTGAAGGACGCAATTTCACTTCCGTGAAGACATTTGCATTAGTTTGCAACACCACCTCTTTGCGATCTTTGCGTTCTTTGCGGCTTAAAACCAATCCTGTCTGAAAACAGGCAGGGTCTCACCGATGGCAATCGAACCTGAAAGGCGACGCTCTTTTCTCAAAATCGGCGAAAAACCGCGCAGGCCTCCGCAACCCTTCGCCAGCCAAGAAAAATTGGGGAACCTCCAATTGCCTACGTTATTGCGTTTTGCCACAATATTTTGATATACTCGTCCATCATCAAGACTAGGTGGCGTGTTCGAGGGAATTGCTACGTTCAAGCGGTAACGCCAACACAACTCAAGATGCGTTTTTTGGGGCGCGTCTCGTTTGTGTGTCCGCTTTGGCCGTAGCAAGCCACCTCGAACCACAAACGGGACGCGACTCTTTCTGCGACAGAAGGAGGCGGAGACATGGCGACCGAGACTTGGTTGAACGAAGGCAAAGAAAGACTGACGGCAGAGAAACTTACCGAGATGGTAGGTGACAAAGACATAAAGGTGGTTGGATTCTATGACCACAAGAAGGCAACCGAAAGATATGCCGTCTTGTCCATTGCCGAGAATGACGTCGCAAAAGTGTGGTGTCTGCCTTACTATTACCGTCGCACAAATGTGCGCATCGATACCATCACCGAACTCGTTTCCTACATCAAGCAATGTAAGTCTTGCCTATCCGCAAGCGGAGTGTCGCGGAGCAAGACGGAGTTTTCAAGGCTTGAAAAAACGCTGTTGAAGAATGCCGGCGTCACACGCCCGATATTCAAACGGCTTCTCAAGAAATGTGGCGAATGGGTCTGGAACAAAGACTTCAAGAACTCCAATCCGCAGCGTAGAATCCAAGCCATAAAGGAGCGTGGTTTCACCATCGCTACAAAAATGGAAGCAAAGAAGACATATCACGCGCTTCTGCCGCTTGCAGTTGTCAAAGCACCAACCTATGAAACAATACCGGCGAAGGTTCGTAAGGCCATATTCGTTACACTTGGCGGAGTCGATGCCTATTCAGGCCGCAAGGCCGCACTTTCCGCTCTCCCAGACCACAAGTTCCCAGAGATTCGTTGGGATGAGGCGACGGCTGAATCTAATGACAATCTGGACGAGGAAGAAATGCGCAAGAAGTTTCAGCTCGTGCCTGAAGCTATCAATCAGTCCAAGCGCGAAGTCTGTCGTGAATGCTTCCGAACTGGACGGCGTGGTAAGTTTGCTGAAATCGACTTTTACTATTCCGGCGACGAGGCGTGGCCGTCTGGCGTTCCGACTACTGGCAAGGTGGCGGAGGCGGGGTGCGTTGGTTGTTTCTGGTATGATATGGCCGCATGGCGCAAGGCATTGAACGAATTTATAAAGGCAAGAAAGTAATGACTATCGGCAGTCTATGTTCCGGCATTGAGGCGGCATCTGTCGCGTGGCGCGATTTAGGAATGGAGTTTCTATGGCTCTCCGAGATAGCACCATTCCAATCGCGTTTCCTTGCGGCGAAATACCCTGACTTGCCGAACATAGGTGACCTTTGCACTATTCCAGACAGAATTGCCGCTGGCAGTGTGCCGCCAGTGGATGTTGTATGCGGCGGTACCCCTTGTCAGGCATTCTCCCTGACGGGGCGCAAGAGAGGCTTGGATGACGAACGAGGGCGGCTTACGCTCAAATTTATCGAAGTCGCGGACGCCAACGATGACGCACGGGGAGGAAATCCGTCTATCGTCTTCTGGGAGAATGTCGAAGGCGTTCTCAAAGACAAGACGAATGCTTTTGGATGCTTTGTTTCCGGGCTTGCGGGGTGCGATGATGTTCTGCCCGTGATGCCATGGCCGAATGCCGGACTTGTTCGCGGGCCGAGGCGCAATGTCGCCTGGCGCGTTCTTGACGCAAAGTATTTCGGCGTTCCGCAACAGCGCAAACGTCTATATGTCGTGGCCGGCGGACACGATTTTGCCCCCGAAAACGTTCTCTTTGAATTGCACGAGAAATGTCTCGGCGCACTTCCCGAAATGCCTCTCTCGTTCACAAAGAACAATAAACGGTTCGAGGTTTTCCGCCACTACACCGACTGCCTTTACTCCGCCTACGGCACGAAATGGAATGGCAATGCCGCCGCGTACAACGGCTCGCTCTATGTCGTGGAAAACAAACGGTTGCGCCGTATGACCCCTTTGGAGTGCGAACGGCTGATGGGATTCCCCGACAATTACACCGACATTTCCTTTGCAAGTCCCACAAACCGTTATCAAGGGGTGGGCAATTCGTGGGCGGTGCCTGTCGTGCGCTGGATAGGCGAACGAATGTTCAATGCCGTTGCGCTGCCAAGGCTTGGCATCAGCGGACGCTGCATGGCCATGTTGCCGCATCATCGGCAGTTTGGGGATGTGGAATACTTTGGTTTTGACAGCGAAATCGTGCATCTCGATGATGGACGTGCTATTAACATGACCTGCATTCCGGAAAACATCGTTCCCTCGAATATTGCCGACATTATCGACACGACCGCGACGGAAAAGGTTTTTATCTCTCCTGTAGGATGCAGCGGCATCCTCCGCCGCGCAGAAGAACGCAACATGAAAATCAATCCGCGCCTTGCGGAAATCTTGCGGGAAATATCGGCGCAACTTCCCGCAGACGAAATAGAGCGTATTTCGCGCATTCAGCCTCGCGGGGCATTCTCCAAGAAACATTAACGGATAAAAGTCGCAACTGCCGGTGCGTTGTCGATTCGCGGCTCGGTGGAATTGCCGTGTAAACCCCAATAGATGGCACAATCAGCCTGCGAACGAAAGTGGGCATTTAGGGTACACGACTAAACAGGCAGCTTTCGCCGTCCCCCCCCCCCCCACACACACTTGTCGCCACAATCGACAAGGGAAAATACCGCACACGAACATCATGCGGCGGGGGCCGTCCCCACGCATTCCGGGGCCTGTCCCCAAGCAAGGGGAGGGAAAGGGGTGGCGGTAAACTCGCCTATGCAGGCGGCGGGAGAAATGATATAATTCTGCTTAATTTTCCTGCCGATTCTGCCTGATTGGCGGCAAATGGACAGCACCTGTGATCGGCAAAGGGAAAAAGAAACGCGAGGGATGGATATGAAGCGCATACTGATGGCGGCAGCTTGTATTTTCGGCGGCCTGGCGGCCTTGGCCGCGACGACGACGACCATCGGCGATTATACCTGGTCGTATACCGTCAGCGGCGGAGAGGCGAAGATAACCGGCGTCTCGCCGAAGAGCGGAGACATTGCCATTCCATCCTCCGTTGCTTCATATCCGGTGGCGAGCATCGATGCTTATGCGTTTTCCGGCTGCAGCGAGCTGACGGGCGTGACGATCTCCGAGGGCGTGACGAGTATCGGGGATTATGCGTTCAAAGGCTGCACCTCGCTTAAGAGCGTGACGATTCCCGCGAGCGTCGAGAGCATCGGGAGTTATGCGTTCAGGAACTGCACTTCGCTGACGAGCGTGACGATCCCCGAGAGCGTGAAGAGCATCGGGGAGGGGGCGTTCTCCGGCTGCAGCGAGCTGACGGGCGTGACGATCTCCGAGGGCGTGACGAGTATCGGGGATTATGCGTTCAACGGCTGCACCTCGCTTAAGAGCGTGACGATTCCCGCGAGCGTCGAGAGCATCGGGGCTTATGCGTTCTCCGGCTGCAGCGGGCTGACGGGCGTGACGATTCCCGAGGACGTGACGATCATCGGGGCGTATGCGTTCTCCGGCTGCAGCAAGCTGACCGGCGTGACGATCCCCTCCAGCATTGAGAGCATCGTGGATGGCGTGTTTTACCACTGCACCTCGCTTAAGAGCGTGACGATTCCCGCGCGCGTCGAGAGAATCGGGCAATATGCGTTCTACAACTGCACCTCGCTGACGAACGTGACGATCTCCGAGAGTGTGACGAGCATCGGGAATTCTGCGTTCAACTACTGCACCTCGCTTAAGAGCGTGACGATTCCCGAGGGCGTGACGAACATCGGGGAGAAAGCGTTCTACAAATGCATCTCGCTGACAAACGTGGCGATTCCCTCCAGCGTGACGAGCATCGGGAATTCTGCGTTTGACAGCTGCAGCGGCCTTAAGAATGTGTATGTTCCGTTGGCGCTTAAAGGGGAATTTGCCGAAGGGGACGTCTTTGCGAATTGCGGCAGCACCCTGGCGATTAGATACTACCAATGGTTGTATGAAGCCGATGGGGCGGCGGCGACCATCACCGGGATGAAACTCTATGACAGCAACGGCAATTCGACTAACGACCAAATCGTCGTCCACCTCGCGATTCCCGCGCAGATTGATTCGTATACGGTGACGAGCATCGGGAATAGTGCGTTCAACGGCTGCACCTCGCTGACGGGCGTGACGATTCCCGAGGGCGTGACGAACATCGGGGAGAGAGCGTTCTACAACTGCACCTCGCTGACGGGCGCGACGATCCCCGAGAGTGTGACGAGCATCGGGGATGGCGCGTTCTACGGCTGCAGCGCACTCAAGAGCGTGACGATCCCGGAGGGCGTGACGAGCATCGGGACGGAAGTGTTTCGCGGCTGCAGCGCGCTGACGGGCGTGACGATTCCCGCGAGCGTCGAGAGCATCGGGAGTTATGCGTTCAGGGGCTGCACTTCGCTGACGAGCGTGACGATCCCGGAGAGCGTGAAGAGCATCGGGAGTCATGCGTTCAGGAACTGCACTTCGCTGACGAGCGTGACGATTCCCGCGAGCGTCGAGAGCATCGGGAGTTATGCGTTCAGGGAGTGCACTTCGCTGACGAGCGTGACGATCCCGGAGAGCGTGAAGAGCATCGGGAGTTATGCGTTCTATGACTGCACTTCGCTGACGAGCGTGACGATCCCGGAGAGCGTGAAGAGCATCGGGGAGGGGGCGTTCTCCGGCTGCAGCGCGCTGACGGGCGTGACGATCCCCTCGAGCGTCAAGAACATCGGGAGTTATGCGTTCTATGACTGCACTTCGCTGACGAGCGTGACGATCTCCGAGGGCGTGACGAGCATCGGGAAGGGGGCGTTCTCTGGCTGCAACGCTTCACTTTTCGATACTACTACTATTCCCGGCGTCAGATTGGTGGATGGCTGGGCAATTGGTTTTGAAGAAGCGACGTTGGCAGAAGCTTTGGACTTGACAGGCGTTCGCGGCATCGGGAATTATGCGTTCTCCGACTGCAGCATGCTCAAGAGCGTGACGATTCCGGACAGCGTGACGAGTATTGGGGAGAGCGCGTTCTCCGACTGCAGCGGGTTGACGAGCGTGACGATTCCGGATAGCGTGACGAGCATCGGGACGGGTGCATTCTCCGGCTGCAGCGGGCTTGAAAAAGTGTATATTCCGTCGGCGCTTAAAGGGGAATTTGCCGAAGAGACCGTATTTGAGAATTGCGACAGCGAGCTGGCGATTAGATACTACAATTGGTTGTATACGACCTCGGATTCGGCAGCGACCATCACCGGGGTGCAACTCTCTGACAGCGACGGCAATTCGACTACCGACAAAATCGCCGGCCATCTCGCGATTCCCGCGCAGATCGGCGAGTTGACGGTGACGAGCATCGGGACGGAAGTGTTTCGCGGCTGCAGTGCGCTGACGGGCGTGACGATCCCGGAGGGTGTGACGAGCATCGGTGATGGGGCGTTCCGTAGCTGCACCTCGCTGACAAGCGTGATGATCCCGCAGGGCGTGACGAGCATCGGGGATTATGCGTTCGCGGACTGCGCCTCGCTGACGAGCGTGACGATTCCGACGAGCGTCGAGAGTATCGGGGTGTGCGCGTTCTGGAACTGTACCTCGCTGACGAGCGTGATAATCCCCGAGGGCGTAAAGAGCATCCGTGATGGGGCGTTCCGTAGCTGCACCTCGCTGACGAGCGTGACGATTCCCGCGAGCGTCGAGAGCATCGGTTCGGATGCGTTCAACGGATGCAGCGCGCTTGAAAAAGCGTATATTCCGCTTGCGCTTAAAGTGACGGTTGACACGGATAATGTCTTTGCGAATTGCGGCAGCGAACTGGCGATTAGATACTACCAATGGTTGTATGGAGTCGATGGGGCGACGGCGACCATTACCGGGATGAAACTCTATGACAGCAACGGCAATTCGACTAACGACCAAATCGTCGTCCACCTCGCGATTCCCGCGCAGATTGATTCGTATACGGTGACGGGCATCGGGGATGGCGCGTTCTACAACTGCACCTCGCTGACGAGCGTGACGATCCCGTACGGTGTGACGAGCATCGGGGATTCTGCGTTCTACGGCTGCACCGCGCTGACGAGCGTGACGATTCCCGCGAGCGTCGAGAGCATCGGGAGTAGTGCGTTCTACAACTGCACCTCGCTGACGGGCGCGACGCTCCCCTCCAGCATTGAGAGTATCGGGGAGGGCGTGTTTTACTTCTGCACCTCGCTTAAAAGCGTGACGATTCCCGCGAGCGTCGAGAGCATCGGGCAATATGCGTTCTACAACTGCACCTCGCTGACGAACGTGACGATCTCCGAGAGTGTGACGAGCATCGGGAGTTGGGCGTTCTCCGGCTGCACCTCGCTGACAAGCGTGATGATTCCGCAGGGCGTGACGAGCATTGGGAATTTTGCGTTTGGAGGATGCACCAGCCTTGAAAAAGCGTATATTCCGTTTGCGCTTAAAGAGACGCTTCCAAGTGTGGTCTTTTTGGGTTCCAACAACGTTTCGATCGAATACTACCAATGGTTGTATGAAGCCGATGGGGCGGCGGCGACCATTACCGGGATGAAACTCTATGACTGCAACGGCAATTCGACTAACGACCAAATCGTCGTCCACCTCGCGATTCCCGCGCAGATTGATTCGTATACGGTGACGAGCATCGGGAATAGTGCGTTCAACGGCTGCACCTCGCTGACGGGCGTGACGATTCCCGAGGGCGTGACGAGCATCGGGAATTTTGCGTTCAACAACTGCACCTCGCTTAAGAGCGTGACGATTCCCGAGGGCGTGACGAGCATCGGGAGTGATGCGTTCTATGGCTGCAGCGCGCTGACCGGCGTGACGATCCCGGACAGCGTGACGAGCATCGGGACGAGTGCGTTCTCCGGCTGCAACGCTTCACTTTTCGATACTACTACTATTCCCGGTGTCGAATTGGTGGATGGCTGGGCAATCAATTATGACTCGACGCTGGCAGGAGCTTTGAATTTGACCGGCGCTCGCGGCATCGGGGATCGTGCGTTCACAAGCTGCTTGGCGCTGACGAGCGTGACGATTCCCTCCAGCGTTGAGAGCATCGGGGCGAACGCGTTTTGCTTCTGCAGCGCGCTTGACAGCGTGACGATCTCCGAGGGCGTGACGAGCATCGGGGATTATGCGTTCGCTTACTGCAGCGGGCTGACGGGCGTGACGATCCCCGCGAGCGTCAAGAGCATCGGGGATAATGCGTTCCAAGACTGCAGCATGCTCAAGAGCGTGACGATCCCCTCGAGCGTGACGAGCATCGGGAATCTGGCGTTCCACGGCTGCACCGCGCTGACGAGCGTGACGATCCCCTCCAGCGTCGAGAGCATCGGGAATCGGGCGTTCTACGGCTGCTCCGGCCTGGAAACGGCTTATGTGCCGACGTCGTTGCAGGCGCAGATTACCGCCAACAATGTGTTTGACGGTTGCAGTGCGCTTACGATCGAGTATTACGCCTCATTCCCCAATGTTGCCGCCGATGCCGACGCGGCGACGGTCGAAGCGGCGGTGGACGAGGTCGGTTTTGCCGATGCGCAGGTCAAGGCGGTCATCGGCGGCAGCGCGGCGGAATACAATG
>JBJEWD010000045.1:0-36700 GCA_051884875.1 Kiritimatiellia bacterium | reverse complement strand
CAGTATATCACATTTCCGCAGAAAAATCACTATATTTCTTTGCCGCATCTATAGGATGTTGCGCAAGAAGTTCAGTTGCCTGCGTTTTGTTGGCAACGGCATTGGCTGGGTGCGTCTCTTTGCCAGAGCGGGACGTTTCGATTGAGCTTTGCAAGCGTGTCGAAATAGGCGATCCGCTCTTCTGCGCCGACGTTGAGTTTGAGGTGTATGTCAACGTGCTTCTTTACACAGGACTGAGGATGACGAGTGACGATGTCGCGGGAGAGGTAGTTCGTTTGGCAAACATATCAGATTCCTTTCCACCTGTCGATGAAGACGATGATATGGAATATGACTCTTCACAGTTTTACTTTGTGGTTCTAATAGGGGATCTCCCAGCATATGTCGTAGGCTTTTCATCAAAGGATGATGTTGTGTTTTTACATTCGTTGAATTCTCCGCTGAGAAGAATTAAGGCTGGCTATATGTTTTATCCGTCCTTGGAAGAGAACGGCATCCGAGTGTGTAAAAATGATTCACTTTGCGAGAGAATAAGGCAAGAGGTAAATCGGAGATTTAAGAGGCAAGGAGGTGCTCGTTGATTAGACTAAAGGTGAGGACTATGTGAACAAGGCCGCATGGTCTTGCAGTCGGGGTAGACGAAGTCATGTAGATGCGAAATTATTGGCGGGGCAAAATCGGTGCTCCCTATCTTGAGAGGTGAGGCATGGCAAGTTCGTTCTCGGCGACGCAAGGGCGGGAGACAATGAATACGGAGGAGCTAACTCTTAATAGTTTGCGGCGGCGAATAGCAAGATGAATAGGCGGAAGATGCTAACTGTCTGCGGGACTGCGCTGCTGATTGCGGCGGCGGTTGTGGTTGCTCTGCACGCGCGGCGACGGCCTGCGCCTCCGCCGGATGCGCCAGCGGCGCAGACGCCCGCCGAGGTGCGCGTCAAGGCGGTGGAGCGGAAGGCGGAGACGATGGATCGGGGCGAGGTCGTCGCGGCGTCGGGTGCCGTCGCGATCGTGTGCGGCGAGGACGCGGCGACGGCCGATCGCTACGAGGCGCGGAATGACGCGCTCAGGTCGATTGCGCGGAGGCGGGACTTGCCTGAAAAGGATGTCGCCGCGCTGATTGCCTATCTGCGCTGGGCGGACAATGCGATGCGGGTCGAGCGCGTCGCGGCACTCAAGAACGACGTGATGAATTTACTGCGCAACCAGGAGCCGCCGGTGGAAGGATTGGCGGAGACTTTGATGGGGATGATAGAGGGAAAGGGCGGTGATTGCGGCGGCGCGGCCGGAGTCCGCGCCCTACCGGGCGACACTGTGCATCCGCCGGTTGTGATTGACTACTGCATCCAGCATTTGGGGGCGATGGTGAATGAACTGGACGATGCAAAGCGCAGCCGTGTCCGCGAGGTGTTTGTCAGGGCGGCGCGCGAGAAGACTAAGCCCTACGCAGGGACTGCGCTCTATTCGCTCGCGGAGGACAAGCGAGCGACTGCTGCGCAGGAAGGGGAGCTGAAGCGGCTGACGCTCGCGCTGTGCAAGCCGGAAGCCAACCACGCCGCGCGAATCGCCGCAATCCAGCTCGCCGGGGAGCGCGGCTTTGCCGACGCATTGCCGGTTCTCCGCGAAACCCTGTCCGCCCAGTCGCGCGACGCCGTTCTCGACACGGTCTGCATCGGCTCCATCGGGTTTCTCGGCAACGCGGATGACATCACGCTTATAGAGCGCTTCAAGGGCGACTCCCGCCGCGCGGCTGCAGTCGAAGCGGCGATAAAGCGGATAAAGGGTCGGGAGGATATTGGAACTCCGACGGCTGGCAAAGAGGCTTCACTAACGTTGCGCCCTCTGCTTCGCGCTGTTCAGCCGCATGAAATTCGCTTCAACAGCTTCGGGGGTCTGGGGGCGGTGCCCTCAGATAAAGAAAATATAGTAGGAGGCAATAATCGCGGTTTCGCGACGCGGAGCTAAGGCGAAGTGGTAACGGAGCCAATTTTTTCAACCGTTGGAGTTTCTCAAAAGTTCTACATGATCTACACGTTCTACGGCTAAAGTAAAAACATGAAAAGAAAAGTTGTTTTCATTTGTTTATGTTGTTCCCCATTCATCTCGGCACTATCTGCCACGCGGCTCACCATCCCACCTGAAGGCGTGGCGTTCGGCGAGATAGCCGCAGGAGAGGCGGCGTCGAAGTCGATTGAACTCCACAACGCCTCGCCGTCTCCCGTCACCGTCTCGCAGGTGAAGGGCTGCTGCGGTGCAGAAGTATCGCTTTCCTCGATGCGCATCGAGCCGTCGTCTGCCGCGACGCTCTCGGTTTCGCTCAAGGCCATGCTTCCGGGCGAGTTCTCGAAGCATGTCCAGATTCTCTGCGACGATCCTGAAAGTCCGGTAATAAACATTCCCGTTACCGGCACCGCCGTAGAGTCGAAGACCGCCGCCGCGTTGCGATGGACGCTTCCGACCGTCCTCCTCGCCGGAATCGTCGACGGATTCAATCCGTGCTCCTTCGCGATCATGATCTCCCTTGCCGGCATCCTCGCCATCGGCGGCCGCAAGCGCCGCGCGCGCATCATCGGAGGACTCGCGTTCTGCGCCGGCACGTTCGTCACCTACATGCTGATGGGCCTCGGACTCATGCAGGCCCTGAAGGCGCTTGAGGGACTCCGCGTCGTCCACGACGTCGTGATGGTCGTTCTCGCGCTTGCGCTGTTTGTCCTGTCGTTCCTCAGCTTCCGCGATGCGCTGAAGTACAAGAAGGTGCCGGTATTCTCCGTCGTGACATTGAAGCTGCCGGAAGGTGTGAAGGTGCTCATCCGCAAGATCGCGATGGAGAGCTGGAGCGGTCCGGCTGTCGCCCTCGCGGGCTTTGGCTGCGCGTTCCTCGTGACGCTACTCGACGCGCTCTGCACGGGTCAGGTCTATGTTCCCGTCCTCGCGCTCATATCCCGCGAGCCGGGCGCTTGGCGCTCCTTCGCGCTCCTCGCGCTCTACAACCTTTCCTTCATCGCGCCGCTTGTCGCTGTGTTTGTCCTCGCCTCGAAGACGACGGACGCCTTCCAGATGGCGAAGTGGTCGTCGCGCAACGTCATCCCCGCGAAGATCGCGCTGGGCGTCATGTTCGCGATCCTCGGCGTGCTCGTCCTGCCCGGACTCGGCGCGTGGCTCGCGGAGCTTGTCGGGCGGGCGGTGTGACGGCGGGCGGGGGATTGAACTCGAAGACGGGAGAATCGTTGTGAGAGCATCTATAGGCAGCAAGGAAATCTACAGGACGCTTCTTGAAGAGATCAACAGCGGAAAGTACAAGCCGCTAGGGCGATTTCCGAGCGAATCGTTCCTGGCGTGGCGCTTCAAGGTCTCCAGGGGGACGGTGCGCCGGGCGAAGAAGATGCTCGACGAAGCCGGTCTCATCTGCGCGAGCAGAGGCTGCGGCACGGGTGCGATTTTATTTGGTTGAAATTCTGAGCCATTTTAGGCCACGCTCCTGAGTTTGGCGATGATGGCGCAGACGCATGCCGTGTTATGGAGGCGAGAAGTGCATTCCTGCCTGTTTGCACCTCCTTGCGACGAGGATTCGCGCGGTGACCGAGCGAGCTTCTCGCCTGCGACTGTAAATCAGTTCAACAATTCGCAATCGCACCATGCTCCCCTTTTTGGGTGAAGACATTGAAGAGGCAGAATCATTCATAAGATGCTATAATATAAAGACAACTGTCTTAAAGTTCAGGAGAGAAGAATGATCAATCAGCCCATCGTCAAACTTGCCATCGTCGGCGTGAGCCGCGATTGCTTCCCTGCGTCCCTCACCCAGAAGCGCGTCGCCGCCGTCGTGGCCGAGGCCGAGAAGGCCCAGACCGCCGTCGTCGCCTGTCCCGTCACGATCGAGAACGAGACGGACGCGATGAAGGCCCTCGAATGGGTCCGTCAGGAAGGCGTCAACGCATGCTGCATGTTCCTCGGCAACTTCGGTCCCGAAGGCCCGACGACGCTCTTCGTCCAGAAGTTCGGGGGCCCGGCGATGGTGCTTGCCGCGAAGGAGGAGAATCAGGCGGTGCTGGCGAGCGACCGCGGCGATGCGCTCTGCGGCGTCCTCAACTTCAGCTACAACGTGGGGCTTCGTCGTCTCAAAGTCTACATTCCCGAGTATCCGGTCGTGAGCCCGGCGGAAGCCGTCGCCGAACTCAGGGACTTCACCGCCATCGCGCGCGTCGTCCTCGGCATCCGGAACCTCAAGGTCTTCGGCTTCGGGCCGCGTCCGTATGACTTCCTCGCGTGCAACGCGCCGATTCAGCCGCTCTTCGACCTCGGCGTCAACGTGCAGGAGAATTCCGAGCTCGATCTCTTCGAGCATTTCCACAAGATGGCGTCCCGTACGGCGGAGATTGACGCGATCGTCAGGGACATGCAGCAGGAACTGGGCGCGGGCTGCCCCTATCCCGATCTCCTGCCGCAGCTTGCGCAGTTCGAACTTGCGCTCATGGATTGGTACGACCGGCAGCGCGGCGCGGCGGAATACGCCGTGTTCGCGAACAAGTGCTGGCCCGCGTTCCAGACGAGTTTCCGCTTCGTGCCCTGCTACGTCAACTCCCGCCTCACCGGCCGCGGCATTCCCGTCGCCTGCGAGGTCGATCTCTACGGCGCGGTTTCCGAGTACATGGTCGAGTGCGCGACCGAACGGCCGGCGACGCTGCTCGACATCAACAACTCCGTTCCGGATGACATCCTTCCGCCGGGGCTCGATCTCGGCGGCGCCGAGAAGCGCGATCTCTACATGGGCTTCCACTGCGGCAATACCTGCAGCGCATGCCTCAAGAACTGCGGCATGAAGTACCAGCTCATCATGAACCGCGGGCTGGAGGGCGGCGGCAAGCCGGTCATCTCGCGCGGCACGATGGAAGGGCAGATCAAGCCGGGCGACACGACGATGTTCCGTCTGCAGTCCAACAGCGATTCGCAGCTCGTCTCGTACATCGCGCACGGCCGGTTCCTCGACGTCGACCCGCACTCGTTCGGTTCCCTGGGCGTTGCCGCGATTCCGGGCTTCGCGCGTTTCTACCGCCACGTCCTCATCCAGAAGCGCTTCCCGCACCACGGCGCGTTCGGCTTCGCGAAGTGCGGCAAGGTGCTCTTCGAGGCCCTGAAGCTCCTTGGCGTCGAGGACATCAACACGCCGAAGCCGGCGGGCGAACTCTACGCGGGCGAGAACCCGTTCGCCCTCTGAGGGACGGGAAGGAGGCGGCTCGTGTACACGCTGGGAATCGACTCGTCCACGCAGAGCATCAAGGCGCTCGTCTACGATACGGAAACCGGGAAGGCCGTCACGACCGTCTCCGTCAACTTCGGCAAGGAGTTGGCCGAATTCAACTGCCCCGACGGCTTTCTGCCGAATGAGGACGTCCTCGTGCGTCAGGCCGATCCGCGCCTGTGGCTGGCGGGGCTCGACCGCGTGCTCGCCAAGCTGCAGGCCGCGTTTGATACGTCGAAGATCGCCGCGATCGGCGGCGATGGCCAGCAGCACGGGTCAGTCTATCTGAACGCGGCCTGGACGGCGGCGTTGGAGAATGTGAAACGCGGCATGGGGGATGGCGCATGCGCGGCGGATCTTGTCGCGCATTTCGCCCCGGTGTTCTCGCGGCCCGTGGCGCCGATCTGGATGGATTCGTCGACAGGGGCGGAAGTGGCGGCGCTGAACCGCCTTTTCCCCGATATGGCGGCGCGTACGGGTTCGCCCGCCATCGCGCGCTTCACGGGGCCGCAGATCATGAAGTTCGCGAAGGACGATCCGGCGGCCTATGCGGCGACCCGACGCATCCATCTCGTTTCCTCCTTCCTCTGCTCCGTCCTGCGCGGCGAAGAGGCGCCCGTGGACATCGGCGATGGCGCGGGCATGAACCTCCTCAATCTGAAGACGATGTCCTGGGATGCGGAGATCTGCGCGGCGGTGGCGCCGGGGCTGGGGGCGAAGCTGCCGGGCATCGCGTTGCCCGGCGTGTCCGGAGCGACCGTATTGCAGGGCGCTGCCGTGCGCGGCGGGCTGGCCGCCTACTTCGCACGCTATGGCTTCAAGCCGGGCATCCCCGTCGTCCCGTTCACGGGCGACAATCCCGCGTCGCTCGTCGGCACGGGGGCGGATAAGCCGGGCGTGGCCGTCATTTCGCTCGGGACGAGCGACGTGTTCTTTGCGGCGATGGATCGCTTTCAGGTCGATCCCGACGGCTGTGGGCATGTCTTCGGCAATCCTTCGGGCGGCTGCATGAGCCTCGCCTGCGTAAAGAACGGCTCGCTCGCCCGCGAGAAGGTCCGCGCCCTCGTCGGCTGCGACTACCGATTCTTCGACGAGGAGGCCTTCGCCATCGTCGCGCCCTCGCTTCGTCGCGCCGGCCGACAGCTTCGCGCCTTCCCGTATTTCGAGGAGGAGATCACGCCCCGTCATCCCGCGACGGGCATTGAAGCGGATTTCGATTGGGAACGCGCCTCGGATGCGGAGAAGGTCGTTTCGGTCATCCGCGGACAGGTGCTCAATCTCTTCGAGCGCACGCGCTGGATCGGCGCGTTCGACGTCATCCGCGTGACGGGCGGTGCGAGCCGTTCGAAGGGCCTCCGCGAGACGATAGCCGAGGTTTTCGGCGCGAAGGTCGAGACGCTCGACATCCCCGATTCCGCCGCGCTCGGCGGCGCTCTGCTGGCGGCGCGTCAGGGAGTCGGATGCGGGGGATGAGCGCACGGGTTGCTGGCGCGTCTCTCCTTTTTCTGCTGGTGGGATGCGCGAGTGCCCCCGTTCTGGAGTATGAACGGCTGCCGGCACCCCGCCGGGCGAAGTCGATTGACGAATTCATGCGTTTGTTCACGCCTGAAGGATTGTCCGGCATTGCGCACATCGCCGGCAATCGGTATTATTGCGTCGATGACCGGGACGGATTGCTGCATGAGTTGGAGATCGTGCTGAAGGAGGACGGGCGCGTGGCATCCAGCAAGCTGATTCGCAGCGTGCGCCTTGAAGGCCGTGTCGATCTCGAGGACTGTGCCGTCGATCCCCTGGACGGGCGGGTGTGGGCGACCGACGAGTCCGATCATTCGGTTCGTCCCTTCGATCCGGCGACGGGGCGGGAACTGACGGGACGGGTCGAGATACCCGACGTCTTCACGCAGCACATGGTTCCCAACCGGTCGTTCGAGGCGCTGGCGCTGGCGCCGGACGGATTGCGGCTTTACGTGGCCAACGAGGACACGCTCCGATGCGATGGACCGGTGGCGAGCGGCGCGAAGGGCGGTACCGTGCGTATCCAGGAGTTTGTCCGGTCAGGGAAGGATGCACCGTGGACGCCGACGCGTCAGTTTTTCTATAAGACGGAGCGGATCGAGGGGCGGCCGTTCATGGGTTTGGAGATTTCGGGGGTCGTGGCGCTTGCCGTGACGGACGAGGGGACGTTGCTGGTGCTCGAACGCGAGCTGAGCTGGAAGAAACCGCTGGTGCCGTCCTTTCTGGCGCGGCTCTATGAGGTGTCGCTCAATCCGTCGGCGGGCGTCCTGTGGAAAAGGCTGGTCTGGCAAGCGGATACCTCGTTTGCGAACTACGAAGGCCTCTGTTTCGGGCCTGTCCTGAAGGATGGCCGTCAAACTCTCCTGCTCGTCTCCGATGGCGGCGGAAAGGCGGCCCGACTCCTTCGCGTGCTCTCGCTGAGCGCCCCCGACTCCCGTCCCGCTTCTCTGAATCATCGGGGACGAGCCCCGGAATAGCGGATGGGTCGAACATCCCGATGGGGTAGGACGGGGGTTATGGAAGTCGTGTCGCCCTACAATGGTGGATGTCACCTGCCGGCCCTTGGATGCCACCCGGCGGGCGCACGGCGCAGGCGTGGTCTGGAGGGCTTCGTTCGGACGATCTGATAATGCTATTAAACGAATTGCATTTGCTATATCCTTTCATCCGGTATTTTGCTAGAATGTCGCCATCACGCAATCAACAGAAGCAATCCAGGGAGTCTGAAGAAATGGCATACGAATCTTTGAACGTGAAGTCTGCGGGATCCTGCCGGTGGGATGCCGCGTCGTTGGGCGAGATCATGCTGCGCCTCGATCCGGGCGACGGGCGCATCCACACGGCACGCGAATTCAAGGTATGGGAAGGCGGTGGCGAATACAACGTCGTGCGCGGGCTGCGGCGCTGCTTCGGGCTGGCGACGACGGCGGTGACGGCCTTTGCCGACAATCCCGTCGGGCGTCTCGTCGAGGACTTCATGCTGCAGGGCGGCGTGGACGTTTCGCACGTCCGGTGGGTGCCGTACGATGGCATCGGGCGCACGGTGCGCAACGGGCTTAACTTCGTCGAGCGCGGCTACGGGTGCCGCGGGGCGCGTTCCTGTGCGGACCGGGGACGGACGGCCGTTTCGCAGCTGAAGCCCGGTGACGTCGACTGGGAGGGGCTTTTCGGCAGAGAGGGCGTCCGCTGGTTCCATACGGGCGGCATCTTCGCCGCACTCTCCGAGACGACCGCCGAAGTCGTGATCGAGGCGCTCAAGGCCGCGAAGAAATACGGTACCGTGACGTCGTACGACCTCAACTACCGCGCCAGCCTCTGGAAGTCCATCGGCGGGCAGGCGAAGGCGCAGGCGGTCAACCGCGAGATCGCCAGATACGTCGACGTCATGATCGGCAACGAGGAGGATTTCACGGCCGCGCTCGGCATCGCGGTCGAGGGCGTGGATGCGAACATGACGACGCTGCCGATCGAGGGTTTCCGGAAGATGATCGACAAGGCGCGCGCGCTCTATCCGAACTTCAAGGCGGTGGCGACGACGCTCCGCAGCGTCAAGTCCGCGACGATCAACGACTGGGCGGCGATCTGCTGGTACAAGGGCGTGCTGCACGAGTCCATTGCGCGTCCGGGGCTTGAGATCTACGATCGCGTCGGCGGCGGCGATTCGTTCGCGTCGGGTCTCATCTACGGCTTCATGACGTTCGACGACGCCGGGAAGGCGGTCGACTACGGCGCGGCGCACGGGGCGCTTGCGATGACGACGCCCGGTGACACCTCGATGGCGACCAAGGCCGATGTGGAGAAAATGGTCGGCGGAGGGAGCGCGCGCGTCGACCGCTAGGGTCATCGCGCGCCAGGACAGATGAAGAATGGATAACCACGGAACAGGAGAGGCTGAAATGGATATGTTGGAGACGCTGGGAAACGCGGGGGTCATTCCCGTTATCGTCATCGAGGACATCGCGAAGGCGGTGCCGCTCGCGCGGGCGCTCGTGAAGGGCGGGTTGCCGGTTCTGGAGGTCACCTTCCGCACCGCGTGCGCGGCCGAGGCGATCGCCAAGATCAAGGCCGAGGTGCCGGGCGCGGTGCTGATCGCGGGCACGGTGCTCACGCGCGAACAGCTCAAGGCCGCCCGGGACGCCGGCGCCGAGGCGTGCGTGGCGCCGGGCTTCGACCCGGCGATCGTGGCGGCGGCGAACGAGATGGGGATGCCGTTCTGCCCGGGCGTGGCGACGGCGAGCGAACTCAGCCAGGCGCTGGCGCTCGGCTGCCGGCTCGTGAAGTTCTTCCCGGCGGAATCCGCCGGCGGCGTCACCTACATCAAGGATCTCCTGGGCGCATTCCGCTGGACGGGCGTCAGGTTCATGCCCACGGGTGGCGTGAAGCTCGCGAACCTCGGCGACTATCTCGCCGTTCCCGAGATCATCTGCTGCGGCGGCACCTGGATTGCGCCGAAGGGTGCGATCCAGGCGGAGGACTGGGCGACGGTTGAGAAGCTGGCGACCGACGCGGCGCGGCTTGCGCGTGAAATCAAAGGCAGATGAAAACGAGAGGAGCGGGCATGGCGACGAAAAAGCCCTTCATCCACGACGATTACCTGCTGACCACGCGGGCGGCGCGCGAACTCTACCACGGCTATGCGGAAGGGATGCCGATCATCGACTACCACTGCCATCTGCCGCCGGCGGAGATCGCGGAGGACAAGCGCTGGGACGACATTGCCGAAGTGTGGCTCGGCGGCGACCACTACAAGTGGCGGCAGCTCCGCACGAACGGTTTCGCCGAGCGCCTCTGCTCGGGGCGCGGCCCCGATGGCCGGGCCTCGGGCTGGGAGCGTTTCGAGGCCTTTGCGCAGGCGATGGAGCGCCTCGTCAGGAATCCGCTCTTCGACTGGTCGCATCTGGAGCTCGCGCGCTACTTCGGCGTCACCGAACGCCTCTGCGGGGCGAGCGCGGCGCGCATCTACAAGAAGTGCAATGCGCAGCTCGCGAAGAAGGATTTCTCGGCGCGCGGACTCATGAAGAAGACGAAGGTCGCCGTCGTGTGCACGACGGACGATCCGGTCGATTCGCTCGAATATCACCGGATGATGGCGCAGCATCCCTTTTCCGTGCAGGTGCGTCCCGCGTGGCGCTCCGACAAGGCCTCGAAGATCGACGTGCCGAAGCTGTGGAACGACTGGATGGACAGGCTCGGCGAGGCGGCGGGGATGCCGGTGAAGACGTATGACGATTTCCTTGCCGCGATGGCGAAGCGCCACCGGTTCTTCGCCGAGGCGGGCTGTGTCGTCTCCGATTACGGCATCACTGAGATCTTTGCGACACCCTACACCGAAAAGGAGGTTGCGGCGATTTTCCGGAAGGCGCGCACGGGCAAGGCCGTCACCGGCGAGGAGGCGCGCAAGTTCAAGAGCGCGTGGCTCTACGAGGGGCTCAAGGCCGATGCCGCGGCGAACTGGACGACGCAGCTGCACTACAACTGCCTGCGCGACCTCAACTCGACGATGTACGACATCATGGGGCCCGACACGGGTTTTGACGCGATTGGCGACTGGTCCGTCGCGGAGAACCTCGCGAAGCTCTTCGATCGCCTTGAACGCACCGACTCGCTGCCGCGCTGCATCCTCTACAGCCTCAATCCGAAGGACAACGAAATGCTGGCCTCGGTGATGGGCTGTTTCCAGAAGGCGCCCTGTCGCGGCAAGATCCAGCTCGGCGCTGCCTGGTGGTTCCTCGACCAGAAGGACGGGATGCGCAGGCAGATCGAGGCGCTGTCGGCGCTCGGCACGCTCGGCAGCTTCGTCGGCATGCTGACGGATTCGCGGTCGTTCCTCAGCTACACGCGCCACGAGTACTTCCGCCGCCTGCTCTGCCAGAAGTTCGGCGAAGAGATCGAGAAGGGGGAGCTGCCGAATGATATCCGATGGCTGGGCGGCATCGTGAGCGACATCTCCTTCAACAACGCCAATCGGTATTTCGGCTTTGGGGTATGAGCATGGTCATCCATCCTCTTGACAACGTCGAGATCCGCGACGACGGCCACAAATACGCCCGCCGGGACATTGCGGCGGGTGAGAACGTCATCAAGTACGGGATGCCCATCGGCCACGCGACGCGGGCGATCAAGGCCGGCGAACACGTGCACGTCCACAACGTGAAGACGAACCTCGGCGAGGTCCTGGAATACCGCTACGAGCCGGCCTTCACCGACGTCGCGCGTCGGCCTGCGCCGATGATGCGGGCCTATCGCCATGCGGACGGGCGTATCGGCATCCGCAACGACCTGTGGGTGATTCCGCTCGTCGGCTGCGTGAACCGGCTCGCCGAGCGCCTCGCGCGGGCCGTGGACGGACTCAGCCTGCAGCATCCCTACGGCTGTTCGCAGATGGGGCGGGACCATGAGACGACCTGCAACATGCTCGCGAACTTCGTCCGCCATCCGAACGCGGGCGGCGTTCTCGTCGTTGCGCTCGGCTGCGAGAACAACACGCTGGAGAGCTTCAAGGCGCGCCTCGGCGACTACTCGAAGCTGAACGTCCGCTTTCTGCGCGCACAGGATCCGGGCGATGAGTATGAGAAGGGGCTGCAGCTGCTGGCCGAACTCGATGCGGCCCGCCCGAAGGAACGCGTCGAGGTGCCCGTTTCCGAGCTGGTGGTCGGTCTCAAGTGCGGGGGTTCCGACGGTTTCAGCGGCCTTACGGCGAATCCGCTCGTGGGGCGGTTCAGCGACTGGCTGGCGGCGCGCGGCGGTTCGACGATTCTCACCGAGGTTCCCGAGATGTTCGGCGCGGAGACGCTGCTGATGAAGCGCTGCCGCACCAAGCAGATCTTCGACAAGTGCGTGGCGATGATCAACGGCTTCAAGGACTACTATGCGTCCCACAATCAGGTCTGCTACGAGAATCCCTCGCCCGGCAACAAGGCCGGCGGCATCACGACGCTGGAGGATAAGAGCCTCGGCTGCGTGCAGAAGGGCGGCTCGGCGCCGGTCGAGGACGTGCTGCTCTACGGGGATACGGTGAAGGCGCACGGGCTTTCGCTGATGACGGGGCCGGGAAACGATCTCGTCGCCTCGACGGTGCTTGCGGCGGCGGGCTGCCATCTCATTCTCTTCACGACGGGGCGCGGTACGCCGTTCGGGTGCGTGGTCCCGACGCTGAAGGTGGCCACGAACGATACGCTCGCGGCGGACAAGCCGAACTGGATCGACTGGAACGCGATGGCGAACCCCGATGTGGAGGCGTTCGCCGGGAAGGTCATCCGCATCGCCTCCGGCGACGAGCGGGCGAAGAACGAGCTGAACGGCGCACAGGGCATCGCCATCTTCAAGGACGGCGTCACGCTCTGATCATTTCATCGACGGCAGCACGATGCCGCGCAGGATGACCTTCTGGCAGAGGAGGAAGACGGCGGCGGTCGGCAGCGAGACGACGACGAAACCGGCCATGACGCACCAGGGCTGGTTGGCGAGCGTCTGCGACATCTGGTACATCCAGACGGCGAGCGTCCAGTGCGATTCCTTCTGGCAGACGAGAAAGGCCCATTCCCAGGACGAATAGGCGTGGATGAAGCTGTTGAGCGCATTCACGGCGAGAATGGGCGTTGTCATCGGGAGCGTGATGCGGCGGAAGACGGTCCATTCCGAGGCGCCGTCGATCGCGGCCGCCTCGTAGAGTTCGCGCGGCAGCGCGTCAAAGAAGCCCTTGAGGATGAAGATCGACATGCCGCTCGCGGCCGTCGGCAGGACGAGCGCGGCGAAGGTGTTGAGGAGCCCGAGATCGCGGATGAGGAGAAAGCCTGGAATCGCCGTGACGGCGGCGGGAAAGGCCATCGTCGCGAGGAGGAAGAGGAGAATCCGTTCGGTCGCCTTCAGGCGGAAGCGCGAAAGCGCGTAGGCCGCGAGCGGGTTGACCGTGAGCGAGACGAGCACCGCAAGGAGGACGAGCAGAACCGTGTTGACGAAGGCGCGCCCGCGCACGAACAGGTAGTCGCCGACGAGACGATAGTTCGCGAGGCAGCCTTCGAGGAAGTCGCGCCAGCCGTGGTCGACGAACTGCACGAGCAGCGCCGCGCGGATTTCCGCCGCATGGTCGGCAATCGGATGGGGTAGCGTGCGGGCGAGATAGTCGTCGCGGCGGATCGCCTCGTCGACGTACCATTGCTTGAGTTCGAGCCAGGTGGCGAACTTTTCGCCCGCCATCCGCTGTCCGGGCGTCAGCTTCGATTCGGCGGTAAACGAGATGTCGAAGAACGACGTGTGGGGGACGGGCCAGGCGGCGTTCAGCCGGTCGAGCGTGCCGTATTTGCGTTCGACGAAGCGCGCGACGTCGCGCGGATCGTAGGCGCAGGTCGTCTCGCACATGGGCGTGCGCGCGAGCGCATCGCGTGCCGCGCGGCTCTGCGCGCGCAGACGGTCGAGGTTGGCCGCGCGATTCGCGCGGGTGCCGGCGATGCCGTGGCGCGTCCATTCGTCCGTGACGAACCGGGCGACGCCGGCGCGGTCTTTGGCGACCTGGCTCCAGCCGGTCCAGTGCGCGGGCGCGTCGGGGTAGACTTCACGCGGAAAGGTCTTGAAGCGTGTGGCGATGGCGCGCATGAAACGGTCGTTGCGGTCGAAGAAACCGCGGATGACGGGGCTGTGGCGCGTGTAGTCGTAGGAGGAGGAGAGGCTGGCGGCGAGCATCACGGCGAAGGGATAGACCATCGTGAGTGCGCCAAGCGTGAGCAACCCGTAGACGAACGCCAGGAAGACCCTTGCCTTCAGGGTCTTGCGTTCACTCTCGAGCAGGGCCGACATAGCGTCGCACATTTTAGCAAATTTTGTTATACTGGCGGTATGCAGGATTTTCTCGATCAGGTGGCGGAGGTGCTGGAGGTTCCATCGGTTGCCCTCGCGGACGATTTCCGCACGGTTCCCTATTGGAGTTCGCTGACGGGCTTTGCGCTTATCGTGATGATGGCCCAGCGCTACGGGCGTACGGTATCGGCCGATGAACTGCGCGCGGCGAGGACCGTGGCGGATCTGGCGCGGTTGGCGGGGGTTGCCGCGTGAGGGATGGCGTCTATGTCGTCACAGGCGCGACCTCGGGCATCGGCGCGGCGGTTGCGGCGGCGCTGCGTGCGCAGAATGCGGCGGTGGTCACCGTGTCGCGCACGGGGGATGTCGCGCTCGACCTTGCCGCCGCAGATGCGCCCGAGCGACTGGCGGCGGCGCTTTCATCGCACGGCCCCGTCGGCGGCTTCGTCCATTGTGCGGGCACGGACGAGCTCGCGCCGCTCGGACAGGTGACGGCGGCGATGGCCGCGCGGCTTTATGCGCTGCACGTCATCTTCCCGATGCGCTTCCTCGGCTGGCTGGGGCGGCGGACGAATCATGTGGCGAATGCGGGCGCGGTGCTCGTCTCCTCGACGGCGGCGGATGAACCCGTGCCGGGCAACGCGGCCTATGCGGCGGTGAAGGGGGCGGTGAGATCGCTGGCGATCACGGCGCGGGCCGAGTTGGCGCCGCGCGGCGTACGGGTTTCGTGCGTGGCGTTCGGCCCCGTGGACACGCCGATGGCGCGCAATTCCTGGCTGGCGGCCCTTCCCGCCGCGCAACGGACGGCCGCCGTGGTGAAACTGATGTCGCCCGCCCGGGCGGCGGCGGAGATACTTTCCCTTTTATGAAGCAACTGATCATCATCGGCGCAGGCGGATTTGGCCGCGAGGCGTATGGCGTCGCGCGCGATGCCGTCGGCTTCGGCACGGATTTCGGCGTGAAGGGATTTCTGGACGCAAATCCCAAGGCGCTCGACGGCTTCTGCGGCTATCCGCCGGTTCTGGGCGATCCTGCGACCTACGTGCCGCAGCCGGACGACGTCTTCGTGACGGCGCTCGGCGGCGTAACCTCCCGCCGTGTCTGCGCGGCGGCGATCGAGGCGAAGGGCGGCGTGTTCATCCCTCTCGTCCACCGCTCGGCCTGGCTGGGGCCGAACGTCACCGTCGGCGCGGGCGCCTTCATCTCCAACAACGTGGTGCTGACGGCGGATATTGCGGTCGGTCGGCACGTCTGCATTTTCCAGGGCACGTCCATCGGGCACGATTCCGAACTTGGCGATTTCTCCCACGTCTACGCGCAGTGTGCGCTGGGCGGCGGGGTGAAGGTCGGCGTGGGCGCACGCATCTATCCGGGCGCGGTCATCGTTCCCCGCCGCAGGATCGGCGCCAACGCCGTCGTCGGCGCGGGCTCTACGGTTTTTCTCAACGTCGAGGCGGACACAACGGTCATCGGCAACCCCGCCGCCCCCGTGGCGCGGTGTGCGGACGATTGATTGGCGGGGACAGCCCTCTGGCGCCCGGCGGCGTGTAGTTCGTCCGGGAGCGCCATCCGCCGATTCCGGGGATTTCCCCTGTTTAACGCCCTGCGGCGGGTCGCTTCGGGTACGCGGCCGTGCACCAGGTGCCCAATACCGATGGACTAGGGGTTCGCTAATGCAACGGCGTGCCAATTTTTGATAAAATATGCGCACTTATGACACAAACACCGAGTCCGGATGATTTTCTCCTCAAATGGCGTGGAGACGTTCTAACCGTTAGCCTGAGACTGGATGCGCCGCGCAAGGGGCGCGCGGCGTTTCGCACGAACATCGGTCATGCGCAGATTCGGCGGCACGAGATCATCGCCGAGACCGAACGCGGGGAGACGCCGCTGGCGAAGGCGTGGAGCGATATTCCGCTCGCCGAGGTTGAACCCGGCGTTTTCCGGGCGGACATTGCGCTTGATGAGGTCGGCGTCTTCTCGGGCAAGGCCTGCTTCTTTCCCGAGGGTTCCAACGTGCCCGAATGGCCGGAGGGGACGAACACCCACATCAAGGTCGAGAGTGCGGAAACGCGCAAGAACAATTCGATCTACACCGTCTTTCCGCGTCAGTTCGGGTCGTTCCGCGAAATCGTGCGGCGGCTTCCCGTCATTATGGACACGATGGGCTTCCGCCTCATCCAGACGCTGCCGCCGTTTCCCGTGCCGACGACCTACGCGGTGATGGGCGAGTACGGCTGCCCGTTTGCCGCGCTCGATTTTCTTTCGGTCGATCCGTCCATGGCGGAGTTCGACGAATATGCAACGCCGCTCGACCAGTTCCTCGAGCTCATCGATGCCGTGCATGCGCGGCGCGGCCTCTTCCTCGTCGATCTGCCGGCGAACCATACGGGCTGGGCCTCGACGCTCCAGACGCACCACCCCGACTGGTTCCACCGCCAGGGCGACGGCCGGTTCATCTCCCCGGGCGCCTGGGGCGTGACGTGGGCCGATCTCGTCGAACTCGACTACACGAAGCCCGAGCTGCGCGCCTACATGGCGGACGTCTTCCTCTTCTGGTGCCGCAAGGGCGTGGATGGCTTCCGTTGCGATGCGGGCTACATGATTCCCGCCGAAACCTGGGAATATATCGTTGCGCGCGTCCGCGAGGAGTATCCCGACACGATCTTCATGCTCGAAGGCCTCGGCGGCGAACTCGCGGTGACGGATCGCCTCCTCGCCGAATCGAATCTCGACTGGGCCTATTCTGAGATCTTCCAGACCTACGACCGCGGGCAGTTCGAGTGGTATCTTCCGAATGCCATTGCGCGCAGCGAGAAATTCGGTACGCTTGTCCATTTCGCCGAAACCCACGACAACGACCGCCTCGCGAAGGGCGGCGCGACGTATGCACGGCTGCGCGTGCAGCTGGCGGCGCTCCTGAGCTGGCAGGGCGCCTGGGGCATCGCCAACGGCGTCGAATGGTACTGCCGGGAGAAGATCGACGTCCACGGCAAGAACGACCTCAACTGGGGTGCCAAGGACAACATGGTCGAGCTTATCTCGCGGCTCAACTCCGTCCTCGAGACGAATCCCGGCTTCGCCGGCGCGAATCACCTCGAAGTGGTGACGCGCGGCACGGGCAATACGCTTGCGGTCGTCCGCACGGGCGGCGGTGCGCGAATCCTCATTCTCGCCAATCTCGACTGCGGCCGCAGCGCGACCATCGAGTGGGATCTCAATCGCTTCCCCGCCGGCGCGACGTTCGATCTCCTCAATGCGCGCAAGGTCACGCTCGCAGGTCCCGTCCACCTGCTCCCGGGCCAGGTCCTCTGCCTTCAGGCGATCCGGCCTCCGGTTCCGGCCGCCGCCCGCGACGCCTCGCCTGCGGTACCTTCCGCCGTTCCGCCGGCGCTCTTCCACTGGGAGTATCCCCGTGACGTGCAGCGCGATGTCGTCGTGCCCGAGCAGGAGGCCGCCGAGGTTTCGGCTCCCTACCATTTCCGCATGTGCCTCATCGACCCCGTGTCGGGCAAGACGCTGCGCGTGCATCGGTCGCGCTTCGTCAACGGACGGAACGTCGCCGTTTTCACGGCGCCGCGCTACAAGGGTGACGGCACGGCCTGCCGCGCGCTGGACATCGCGATGACCGTCTACGCGCCCGGCAAGGCGCAGCGCACGCGGTCGCGCGTCCTGATTCCGCCCCGCAGCGCGCTCGCGAAGGTCAAGCTTACGCTCTTTGGCGAGGAGATCCGCCGCCATCCCGAATGGCGCACGGTGCTCTCGAACGGCGCAGGCGCGGCGAGCCAGATGCGCCTCGGCTGGGGCACGCTGGCGAGCCAGTACGATGCGATTCTGGCGGCGAATCCGAATCCGACGTGTCCGGGCGACCGCATCAATCTCTGGACACGGACGCGCTGCTGGCTGCAGCGCGAGGGGTACGTGCGCGCGTTCGACAGCCGTTGCGTGACGCGCGTCGCGGTCGATCCGGCGGGCCGCTTCGCACGCTGGGATTTTCAGGTGCCGTGCGGCATGGGCCGGACGACGGCGTTTGCGTTCGAGGTGAGCCTTGCGGACGGGGTGAATGCCGCGCGCCTGAAGGTGACGCGCGTCGATGCGGGGGAAGGGGACGTGGGCGACCAGGTGCGTCTCGTGTTCCGTCCCGACATCGAATGGCGCAGTTTCCACGCCGCGACCAAGGCCTACGCAGGGCAGGAGAAGCTGTTCCCGGCGTCCGTCACGCCCGCGCCGCGCGGTTTCGATTTTGCGCCCTATGGTTCGCATTTCACGCTTGCGGTCGACCACGGCGACTACCATCACGAGCCGCAGTGGGAGTACAACGTGGGGCATCCCGAGGAGGCGGCGCGCGGACAGGAGCCGAGCGGCGATCTCTTCAGCCCCGGCTGGATCTCGGCCGATCTCAAAATCGGCGAGACCGTCGCGCTCACGGGCGTGCTGCGCACGGCGGACGAGCTTGCCGGGGGACAGCCCCCGTCGCTCGCCTTCCCGTCCGCCCCGGCGCGTTCGGCGGGGCTCGTTCCCGTGCGCGATGCCCTGGCGTCCGCCCTCGACCTTTTCATCGTCCGGCGCGACGACCTCAAGACCGTCATCGCGGGCTATCCGTGGTTCCTCGACTGGGGCCGCGACACGTTCATCTTCATGCGCGGCATGCTGGCGGCGGGCAAGGTCGGGGACGCGGTCAAGATCCTGAAGGCCTTTGCCGCGTTCGAGGAGAACGGGACGCTGCCCAACATCATCTACGGCAAGACCGCCGGCAACCGAGACACGACCGATGCGCAGCTCTGGTTCATCCGCTGCGTGCAGGAGGTCGAGGCCCTGACCCCCGCCGATGCGGTGCCGTCGCTCGACGGCCTCAAGGCCGCCTGCCGGAGTCTCGTCGACAACTACATCAAAGGCACGCCCAACGGCATCCGCATGGATCCCGATTCGGCGCTCGTCTGGTCGCCGTCGCATTTCACGTGGATGGACACGAACTATCCCGCCTGTACGCCGCGCATTGGCTATCCGGTGGAGATTCAGGCCCTCTGGATCTCGGCCCTCGGATATACGGGACGCACCGAACTCGCGGCGCGTGCGCGGGCGTCCGTCAGGAAGTATTTCAAGCGCGCGGTCGGGCCGGGCTACTACGATTGCCTGGCCGCGCCGCAGGGCGAGCCGGCGGCCGAGGCGCGTCCCGAGGACACGATTCGCTGCAACGAGCTCTTCCTCATCACGCTTGGTGTTCTCGACGACGTCGGCATTCTGCGCGAGACGGAGGAGCTGCTGGTGCCGGGCGGCATCCGTTCGCTCAATGCGGACCATCCGCTCTATCGCGGCACCTACGCGGGCGACGAGGATACGATGCGCAAGCACGCCTACCACAACGGCACGGTCTGGGCTTGGCCGTTCGGGCTCTACGCCGAGGCGCTGGTGATGACGAAGAGCTGCTCGAATGAGACGGCGCTCCAGCTGCTCGCTTCGTCCGTGGAGAATCTCAACGCCGGCTGCCTCGGCCACATGAGCGAAATCGCCGACGGCGATGCGCCGCACGCCCAGAAGGGCTGCACGGCCCAAGCCTGGAGCGTCAGCGAAGTGCTGCGCGTGTGGCGGAGGCTCAGCGCGTCTTGAGTTCGCCCGGCGGGAGGCTGCACGTGCGAGGCACCGGCCGTGCCGGAACCGTGCCTCCGCGCGTGCGGTTATTTCGATTATTTGGCGCGCTTCGTCCCCTTTCCCTTTCGCTTTTTGCTATAATATACCCGATATGAATTTGAATCCGTTTAATCTTGTAAAAATCCTTTTCGGGACGAAGAACGATCGCGAACTGAAGCGTCTGTGGCCGATCGTCCGCAAAATCAACCAGATAGAGGCCGAATACCAGTCGAAGAACTTTTCCGATGCGGATTTCCCGCGCATGACGCAGTCGTTCAAGGACCGCGTGGCGAAGGGCGAGACGCTCGATCATATCCTGCCGGAGGCGTTTGCGCTCGTGAAGAACGCGTGCCGTCATCTCGTGGGAACGACTGAGGAGGTCTGCGGGCATGCGCTCGAGTGGAACATGGTTCCGTTCGACGTCCAGCTCATCGGCGGCATCGTGCTGCACCAGGGCAAGATCTCCGAGATGCAGACGGGCGAAGGCAAGACGCTGGTGGCGACGCTGCCGCTCTACCTCAACGCGCTCGCGGGGAAGAACGTCCAGCTCGTAACGGTGAACGACTATCTCGCCCGTCGTGATGCGGCGTGGATGGGGCATCTGTACCGGTATCTGGGTCTCACCGTGGGGTGCATCCAGAACACGATGGGCCCCGACGAGCGCCGCCAGCAGTACCAGTGCGACATTACGTACGGCACCAACTCCGAATTCGGTTTCGACTACCTCCGCGACAACGGCATGGCGCAGACGCCCGAGGCAGTGGTGCAGAACGGTCATCACTTCGCAATCGTCGACGAGGTAGACTCGATTCTGATCGACGAGGCGCGTACGCCGCTCATCATCTCGGGACCGGCGACCGTTTCGACGAGCCACGTCTATCAGGAGATCCGTCCGATGGTCGAGGCAATCGTCCGCGTGCAGACGGCGCAGTGCAACGAGCTCATCCAGGCCGCGAAGAAGGCCTACGAGGCGGGCGATCTTGATGCGGTGAACGCGAAGATCTACCAGGTCTACCACTCGATGCCGAAGCACAAGCAGCTGCTGCACATGATGGAGGATCCGGCGCTTCGGAAAATCCACGAGGACGGCGAACTGAAGATGCTTTCCGAGATGCGCAAGGAACAGGCGCGTGCGCTGAAGGAAGAGCTCTACTTCACGATCGACGAGCGTACGCGCGAGGTGGCGCTTACCGACAAGGGCGGCGAGAAGATCTGTCCCGAGGATCCAAAGCTCTTCGTGCTGCCCGATCTGGCGGCCGAGATGAGCGCAATCGACGGCGACACGACGCTGACCGACGACGAGCGCCGCGAGCGCCGCAGCGCGACGCAGGCGGCGTTCGTCGAGCGCAGCGACCGCGTCCACGTCGTCAACCAGCTGCTGCGCGCCTACTGCCTCTACGAGAAGGATGTCGACTACGTCGTCCAGGACAACCACGTCTACATCGTCGACGAGTTCACGGGCCGCGTGCTGCCCGGTCGCCGCTGGTCCGACGGCCTCCATCAGGCGGTTGAGGCGAAGGAGGGCGTCGAGATCGAGAAGGAGTCGCAGACGCTCGCGACGATTACGATCCAGAACTACTTCCGTCTCTACAGGAAGCTTGCCGGCATGACGGGTACGGCCGAAACCGAAGCGCGCGAGTTCAAGGACATCTACAAGCTCGACGTCGTTTCGATCCCGACCAACAAGCCGGTCAACCGTACGGACGGCAACGACCAGATCTACCGCACGATGCGCGAGAAGTTCAAGGCGATCGTGGCGGACGTAAAGGCGCGCCATGCGAAGGGCCAGCCCATCCTGATCGGCACGGTGACGGTCGATAACTCCGAGGTCCTTTCCCGCTTCCTGACCCTGGCGCACATCCCGCACGAGGTGCTGAACGCGAAGAACCATGCGCGCGAAGCCGAGATCGTGGCGATGGCCGGCCAGAAGGGCGCGGTCACGATCGCGACAAACATGGCGGGCCGCGGCACCGACATCAAGCTGGGCGAAGGCGTCGCCGAGCTCGGAGGGCTCCACGTCCTCGGCTCCGAGCGCCACGAGTCGCGGCGAATCGACCGCCAGCTGCGCGGCCGGTGCTCGCGGCAGGGCGACCCCGGCAGCGCACAGTTCTTCATTTCGCTGGAAGACCAGCTGATGCGCCTTTTCGGATCGCAGCGGCTTTCGGGGATCATGCAGCGTCTCGGGATGAAGGAAGGCGAGGTGATGGAGCACCGGTGGCTCAACCGCTCCGTCGAGACGGCGCAGCGCCGCGTCGAGCAGCAGCACTATGCGATTCGCAAGCGTACGCTCGAATACGATGATGTGATGAACAAGCAGCGTTCGATCGTCTACGAGCTGCGCGGCAAGGTGCTGACGGGCGATCCGGCGACCGTCCACGGCCTCATTCTCGACGTCATGAACGACATCGTCCGTCTGCAGTGCGAGCGCTATCTCTTCAGCGAGAAAGACGGCCTGCTTGACGATTTCCTGGCCTGGCTCGGCGTCACCTTCCCGATTACGGTCACGGCGGAGGAGCTGCGGCCGCTCATGGGCAAGCCGCAGGAGGCGGGCGACCTCGTCTTCGCGCGCGTCGAAGAGGCCTACGCGGCCAAGTGTGCGGGCGAGGATCAGGAGGTGCTGCCGCTGATGGAGCGCGGTGTGTTCCTGAGCGTCATCGACCGCGAGTGGCAGGACTACCTGCGCGCGATGGACGACCTCCGGCAGGGCGTGAATCTCCGGGCGTACGGTCAGCGCGATCCGCTTATCGAGTACAAGAAAGAGGCGTTCGAGATGTTCGAGCGGCTGATGTCCTCGATCAAGCAGCGCGTCGTCACGAGCCAGTTCCGCAGCGCCACGGCGGCGAGCATGCGCCGGATGATGGAGGCGATGGAGGCGACGCAGCGGAACGCCCATACGAACGAGAACGCGATTTCCGTGGACGGCGACCCGCGCGCCGTGCCGTCGCGGCCGGCGCCGACGCCTGAGGAGCAGGCGACGGTGGCGGATATGTTTGCGGCGATGATGGCGCGGACGGCGCCGCATCCTGCGCCGCGGCCGGTGATGCCGTCCGTGACGCTGCCGACGATCCGGTCGATGCCGCGCCATGATGCGGTCGGCCGCAATGACCCCTGTCCCTGCGGGTCGGGCAGGAAATACAAGAAATGCTGCGGGAGGAACAGGGTATGACGACGGCGATTATCGTAGCTGCGGGCAAATCTGAACGGATGGGCGCCGGAACCGACAAGGCGTTCCTCTCGCTCGTCAACAAGCCCGTTGTGGCGTGGTCGCTCCTGGCGTTCGAGCGCACGCCGGAGATCGACCGCATCATCCTGGTGGTGCGCAAGGACCAGCAGGTGGCGTCCAAGGCGGTCTGCCGGATGTTCGGCATTTCGAAGCTGCAGACGATCGTCGCCGGCGGCGCGAAGCGTCAGGAGTCCGTGCAGGCGGGGCTTGCCGCATGCGACATCGACACCCGCTACGTGGTCATCCACGACGGGGCGCGGCCGTGCGTCACCTCCGATGTCATCTCCGAGGTCGTCAAGGCCGTCAAGCGCATGCCGGCGGTGACCGTCGGGCGTCGGATGACGGATACGATCAAGCGTGTCGAGAAGGGGACTACGATTGCCGCGACGGAAGACCGCGACAAGCTTTGGGCCGTCCAGACGCCGCAGGCCTTCCAGCTTCGTGCGCTGCGCAACGCCTACAAGACGCTGGGTCGGCGCGAGGTGACGGACGACTGCCAGGCCATTGAGCTGGCGGGCGGCGAGGTGAAGATCATCGAAAACCGTAAACCGAACTTCAAGATCACGACGGTTGAGGATCTTCAGATAGCGGGGGCATTGCTTAAGTAATGGCACAGATTGCGATATTGGGCGATATTCACGCGAACTTGGATGCCCTGCAGACCGTTCTCGACGACTGCCGGGACCAGGGGGTGACGGATTATCTCTGCACGGGCGACGTCGTCGGATACAACGCCTGTCCGCACGAGTGCATGGAGGTTATCCGCGCACTCGGCTGCCCCGTGGTGATGGGCAATCACGACTACTACGTCGCGACGGCACGGAATCTGGACGATTTCAATCCGCATGCCGCCGCCGTCGTGCAGTGGACGCGCGAACAGCTTGCCGATGAGGAGCTGCAGTGGCTGCGCGATCTGCCGTTTACGCGGACGGTAAAGGGCATTACGCTCGTCCATGCGACGATGGATCGTCCCGAGAATTTCGGCTACGTGTTCGACAACCTGCAGGCGCAGGCGAATTTCGCGGGCCAGAAGACGCCGATCTGCTTCCACGGCCATACGCACTGTCCGATGATCTACGAGCATTCGATCCAAGGCGTCTACCGCATCGATCCGCAGGACTTCCGGCCGCAGATGGGGCGCAAGTACTTCATCAACGTCGGATCCGTCGGCCAGCCGCGCGATGGCGATCCGCGGGCGACCTACGTCATCTACGATACCGTAGCCCGGACCGTGCGTTTCCGCCGTCTGGCGTATGATGTCGCGGCGGCGCAGGCGCGCATCCGCGCGGCGGGCCTTCCCGAACGGCTTGCCGAGCGACTGGCGAAGGGGCAGTGAGAAGTGGATAATTGACAATGAAGAACGGGTAATTGGGGAATTGAAGATTCTTCATTTGGAGTTTTGCGATGGCTGAAGAGACGAGCAACTACAACGCCGAGAATATTCAGGTACTGGAGGGCATGGAGGCCGTGCGCAAGCGCCCGGCGATGTACATCGGCGATACGGGCGAGCGCGGTTACCACCACCTCGTGTACGAAGTGGTCGACAATTCGATTGACGAGGCGCTTGCGGGCTACTGTTCGCAGATTGACGTCATCATCAATCCCGACGGCTCCCTGACGGTGCAGGACAACGGGCGCGGCATCCCCGTCGACATGCACCCGACCCAGAAGCGTCCCGCGATCGAGGTCGTGCTGACGATTCTCCATGCCGGCGGCAAGTTCGACGGTTCGAACTACAAGGTGTCGGGCGGTCTCCACGGCGTGGGCGTGTCGTGCGTGAACGCGCTTTCCGAATGGATGAAGGTCGACGTCAAGCGCGGCGGCAGGATCCATCATGTCGAGCTGTCGCGCGGCCACATCACGCGCCCGACCGAGGTCGTCGGCGAATGCGGCGATGAGACGGGCACGAAGGTCACGTTCTTCCCCGACCATACGATCTTCACCTGCCGGGCGTTCAAGTGGGAGATCCTCTGTGCGCGGCTCCGCGAACTCGCCTTCCTCAACAGGGGCGTGACGATTCATTTCCGCGATGACGAGGGCGAGGCCCATCATGAGGAGACGTTCCATTACGACGGCGGCATCGATGAATTCGTCGGTTTCCTCAATGCGAACAAGACGACGCTGTCGCCGGTCATCCATTTCGAAGGCGCTCAGGACACGGTGCGCAACGATCAGTCGCACTGCGTCGTCCAGGCCGAGGTCTCGATGCAGTACAACGACGGCTATTCCGTCCTGGAGCAGACCTACTGCAACAACATCCATACGATCGAAGGCGGCACCCACCTCTCGGGCTTCCGCCGCGCGCTGACGGCGACGATCAAGAAGTACGGCCTCAATGCGAAGCTCATCAAGGAGAAGGAGTTCAACGCGCTGTCGGGCGATGATATGCGCGAGGGCCTGACGGTCGTCGTGAGCGTCAAGGTCCCGCAGCCGCAGTTCGAGGGCCAGACCAAGACGAAACTCGGCAACGGCGAGGTTGACGGCATTGTGGCGGGTATCGTCAGCGACAGGCTGATGACCTACTTCGAGGAGAATCCTGCCATCGCCCGGGCGATCATCGACAAGGTGCTGATGGCCGCGCGGGCGCGCGAGGCCGCCCGCCATGCGCGCGAAACCGTGCGCAAAGGCGTGATGGACGGGCTGGCGCTGCCCGGCAAGTTGCGCGACTGTTCCGTCCGCGATGCCGCGAAAACCGAACTCTATCTCGTCGAGGGCGATTCGGCCGGCGGCTCGGCGTGCAAGGGACGTGATCGTTCCACGCAGGCCATTCTGCCGCTCCGCGGCAAGGTACTGAACGTCGAGAAGGCTCGCGTGGACCGTATGCTCGCGAACGCCGAGATACGCACGCTCATTACCGCGATCGGCTGCGGCTTCGCCGAGGAGTGGGATATCTCGAAGGCGCGCTACCACAAGATCGTCATCATGACCGATGCGGACGTCGACGGCGCGCATATCCGCACGCTCCTCCTGACCTTCTTCTACCGTAAGATGCCCGAACTCATCGAGAAGGGCTACGTCTATCTCGCCCAGCCGCCGCTTTACAAGGTGGTGCGCAAGAAGAAGGCCGAATACGTGATGACGGACGGCGATCTGACCAAGCGCCTCCTGACGCTCGGGCTTGACGACATCGAGGTGAAGGGCAAGGACGGCACCGTGCTCGATAAGGAGCAGGCGACGAACTTCCTCATGCTTCTCGCCGAAATCGAGGAGACCTGCCGAATGGTCGAGGAGCGTGGTTTCAAGCCGGCCGAGCTTGTGTCGGACGAAGCCGCGACGGGTTCGGGGGCGTCGATGCTGAAGAAGGAGTTCAGCTCGCTTTCGGGATACGGCTATACGCCGGCGGACTGGTTCTCGGGTTCCCTTGGGAAGACTCTCGACGACGTCCGGGCGCACGGCAAGCAGGGCCTGTCGGTCTACCGCTTCAAGGGCCTCGGTGAAATGGACGCCGATGAGCTTTTCGATACGACGATGAATCCCGAGAAGCGTCACATGCTGCGCGTCAGGCTCTCGGATGCCGTTGCAGCCGATCGGATGTTCACGCTCCTCATGGGCGACGAGGTCGAGCCCCGCCGCAAGTTTATCGAGGATAACGCCCTGAACGTCCGCAACCTTGACTTCTAAAAGGCGACAGGCCCCGGATGGGCAGGACAAGCGGGACGACCGGAACACCTGACCGTCGCAGGGTTGCTTGGGCTTTGCTCGCGCTGTTCCACGTGCCGTTCCGCTGAGGCGGGGATATTGACCTGAATCGTATAAAGATGGTATAATTACCAATGTTTGCAGGAAATTCCAGACCATGTGCAGACCACGTCAGAACTGTAAGTCGAATGGCAGTTCACCCAAGGTTTGCATACGAATCTGAAACCCCAATCAAACGATGCGACTGTAGCTCAATTGGATAGAGCGTTGGCCTCCGAAGCCGAAGGTTGCTGGTTCGATCCCAGTCAGTCGCACCATGTGAAATGCAGGAGATCTCCACCCCATGTATTCGGCACTTCCTCTTTGGCTCGCCTTGATCTTCGTCGCCGCCGGGCTCGTCGCGCTGGCGTGGTCGAGCGATGCCTTTGTGGATGGTTCGGCGGCTGTCGCACGCAAGATCGGCATTTCGCCGTTCATCGTCGGGATGGTCATTATCGGTTTTGGCACCTGTGCGCCGGAGTTCTGCGTGTCGATCTTCTCGGGGGCCTCGGGACACGTCAATCTTTCGATCGGCAATGCCTACGGCAGTTGCATTTTCAACCTGCTGGGCGTTCTGGGCGTTTCGGCGCTCGTCGCGCCAATTGCCGTGAAGCCGATCATCTCGTACCTCGCCACGCCGTTCCTGGTGTTGACGGCGCTCCTCGCGGTCTTCATCCTGCGCGATCGGGATCTGAGCGCGGCCGATTCGTGGCTCCTGCTTGGAATTTTCGCCGTGCTGATGCCGCTCTACTGTTGGGTTGACAATCGGAAGAAAGGGGTGGATGCGGCGTCGGCGTCACCCGTGAGGGCAGACGGCAACTGGACGATCGCCTTTAACCTCGTCGTCGGCTTTATCGTGATGGTGGCGGCGAGCCATTTTCTGGTCTGGGGCTCCGTCGGCATTGCCAAAGCCTGCGGCGCCGCCGAGCTGATGATCGGGCTGACCATTGTCGCCATCGGCACCTCGGTTCCCGAACTCGCGACGGCGATTCAGTCGGCGCGCAAGGGCGAGTCGGAACTCGTCCTCGGCAATATCGTCGGCTCCAATCTCTTCAATATGCTCGTGGTCGTCGGCGCGGCGGGCGCAATCTGCCCGACGGAGAAGGCGCGGACGCTGGCGGAGTACCAGCCGCTCTCGCCGTATGTCCTTTCGCGCGATCTGCCGCTCCTTATCGCCATTCCGCTGTTGCTGGGACTCTGCGGCATCAACTGGCGCAAGCCGTGCGCGCACGGGGCCATCTCCCGGATCGAAGGTGCGTTCGGGGTGGTGATTTTCGTCATCTACATATCCGTCATGGTTTATCAGGAGATTTCGGACAATGGCTAATGTGATTGCGGTGGATGGCCCGAGCGGGGCCGGCAAGTCGAGCGTTTCACGTCTCGTCGGGGAGCGGCTCGGGTATCTGCACGTGGATTCGGGTGCGCTCTACCGCATCATGACCTGGCGGTGCCTGGAAGAACAGGTGAGCACCACTGATCCCGACGCCATCGCCGCGTTCGCAGATCGCGTGGAGATCGTGTGCCGTCCCGAGGATGGGCGTATCGCCTACTACGTCAAGGGGGAAGCCCCCGGCAACCGCATCCGCACGCCGGCGATCGACGCCCACGCTTCGCGGGTTGCGACGGTCAAGGCCGTCCGCGACCGCATCACGGCGCTACTGCGCGGGATGACTTGCTACGGCAATCTTGTGGTCGAGGGCCGCGATATCACGACGGCGGTCTTCCCCGATTCCCCCGCGCGCTTCTACCTCACGGCGTCCGCCGAGGCCCGCGCCCGTCGTCGGCAGAAGGAGCAGGTCGAGAAGGGCCTCGCCAACGAGTCCGCCGAGAACGTCAGGAAGGCGCTCCTTGCCCGCGACGCCATCGACACGACGCGCCGATATGCGCCGCTGAAGAAAGCGGATGGTGTGCTGGAGATCGATTCCTCGGACCTCACGCTCGAACAGGTTGTCGAAACCGTGATGAACGCGCTGCCCGCCGACTGGAAGTAACCGCCCTTGAAGCTGTCGGTCAAGCTCTGTCTCGTCGTGATCGCGCTTTATGCGGGCGCGGCGCTTTTCGGCGGTTGCCAGTTCCTCGCCGCAAAGCTGGCGGATCGTCCGGCGGCCTACAATGTCGTCCATACCGAGGCGCGCTATCTGCCGCCGCTGTCGGTTGCCGAGGTGCGTACGGCGGAGGGAACGACCGCGTCGTGTTTCTTTCTGCTCGGCACGGACAATCTCGGTCGCAGTGTCGGCCGTCGTCTCGTGCAGGGTGCGATGATCGCGTTTGTCGTCGGTGTCGTCACTTCGACAATTGCCATCGGGCTGGGCGTGCTGTTGGGCCTGCTGGGCGGCTATTACCGCGGGTGGGTCGATTCGCTCGTCGTCTGGACGTGCGCCACGGTCGCCTCCATGCCGGGGCTCCTCTTCATTCTGGCGATTTCACTCGTCATCGGCAAGGGGCTCTGGGGACTTATCGTCGGCATCGGCCTCACCACCTGGGTGGGGGTCTGCCGCACCGTCCGCGCGGAGGTGATGAAGCACGCCGACCGCGCCTACGTCCAGGCCGCGAAAACGCTCGGATATTCGCCTGCCCGCATCATGTTCCGGCATATCCTGCCGAACGTCGCGCACCTCATCCTCATCCAGTTCTCGATCCGTTTCCCGTCCGCCGTCTCGACCGAGGTCTTCGTCTCGTTCCTCGGCATCGGCGTGCAGGGCGAACCGAGCTGGGGCATCATGATCAACAACGCGCGTCTTCGCCTCTGGCAGGGCGTGTGGTGGGAGATGACTTTCACGACGCTGGCGATCTTCGTGCTGGTGCTCGTCTTCAATCACCTCGCCGATTACCTTCGCGACCGCCTTGACCCCGCTCTTCGCAGTGAGCGGTAGAAATCGTCGGGGATGGGCCGCGTTGGTTCCCGGGGCGCTTTCGATCAGGGGGCTGCGGCACTCCCTGGGCCTGTCGCCACCGCCCGCCCCTTGTCCACGCGGTGTTTCTCGACAGAACGGGCCCGCAACCCTCCCGCCATCCCCGTGCATCCGGTGGTGGGCAGAATGGCTAAACTTCAAACATGAGGTATGGCACAAACGCTTCGAAGATGGTATAATCATGGGAGTCGCAGAAAGGAGACGCTACAAGCCATATGAAACTTAATCTGATCGCTAATCTCAACGGTGCACTGATTGGTCTTAGCTTTGGTGCTGAACGTGAGATCACCCTGGGCCGTGAAATCGGCAACACCATTTCCCCGCTGACGGCGGAGGGACTTTCGCGTCATCACGCCAAGCTCTATTTCAAGGACGGCGATTGGTACGTCGAAGATCTCGGCAGCATGAACGGTACGTATCTCATGGGGCAGAAGATCGAGGCACCGATGAAACTTGCCGTCAAGAACGTGCTTCAGTTCGGAAGCTTCAAGCTGACCGTTGATGAATTCGTCGCCGCAGAGGCCGCGTCGGCGACCGCTCCGTCCGCACCGCCGCCCGTTTCGAGTCCGCTGATGACGCCGGCCGAGGCCGCGCAGGCGGGGGCGGCGGCGGAGCTGGGCGCGTCGGCGACAACCGCGCCGCGTCGTCCCACCGTGCCGATCAAGCCGGGTTCCCGTCCGGTGCCGGCGGGTCTCCAGCAATCGACGACGCCTACGGCGGCCCCTGCTGCAGCGGTCGCGCCCATTGAGGATCTGCCGCCGGTGGAACCGCTTGAACCGCTTCCGCCCGTGGAAGAGCTCAAGCCTGTCGTGGATCTCAAGCCGGTGTCGCCCGCCGCGCCGGCGGCGCCGGCCGCGAAGCCCGTCGTCCGTAAGCCGGGGATCAAGCTGCCGACGGCGGGGACGCTCAAGCCGGGCCTTAAGCTGCCGACGGCGAAGCCCGCGTTCAAGTCGGGTCTCAAGCTCCCGACGAAACCCAGTCTCAAGTTGCCGCCGAAGTCCTGAGAAAAATCCAATCAACTCCACGAAAAAGAAATCACGTCAATGAAGAAGATTATCATTCCCGTCGTGGCCGCGTTCGCGCTGGCCGGTTGCTGCGGACTCAAGGCCCCGAAGTGCCCGGGCAATACGCTTGTCGGCAACTGGGGGCTGAAGCTCCCATATGCGGATATGAATGCGGGTCACCTTATCGTTGAAAAGGATGATGCAGGCGAACTCAAAGGACTGATGCTGTGGCGTTGGGCCTCGCCCGAGCCGACGAAGTACGTCAAAGTCGGCGCGAATGGCACGTTCGAGCTCCAGCATGCCTGGGGTGGATACATCGTCAAGGGGCAGATCATCGGCGGGACGATGGTGGCGAAGGCCTTTGAGCAAGACGGCAAGGAGATCGGCGACATCGTCGGCTGGCGCAACCGTCCCGTCTGCCCCAAGGCATCCACGAAGGATGCGAAGTTTGGTGCGCCGATCGATCTTCTGGCGGACGGTCTCGACGGCTGGTACGCGATGAACGAGAAGGCGCCGTTCGGCTGGTCCATCAAGGAGGAGGACGGGGCGAAGATCCTGTCCAACACGCTGCCCGTCGATGAGAAGGGCCGTAAGATCCACGGCGCGAATCTCATGTCCAGGCGCGCGGACTTCTTCGACTTCAACCTCTCCTACGACGTGCGCGTGCCGCAGGGATCGAATTCCGGCGTGTATTTGCGCGGGCGTTACGAGATCCAGACGCTCGACAGCTATGGCAAGCCGGTGGACAAGCACAACATGGCCGCCTACTACGGCCGCGTGACGCCGTCCGTCGCGGCGGAGAAGCCGGCGGGCGAGTGGCAGCACGTTGATGTGACGCTCTACAGGCGGCACCTGACCGTCGTCCTCAACGGCACGACGATCATTGATGACGTGCCCGTGACCGGCATCACCGGCGGCGCAATTGACGCGAACGAGACCGTTCCGGGCCCGATGTACATTCAGGGCGACCACTCCGATGCCGACTACAGGAACATGATCCTGCGTCCGGCCGTCAACTGAGGGGGTAGGATATGCTGAAGGGTATTTCACCGGTAATTTCGCCCGATCTGCTCAAGGCTCTCGCCGAGATGGGGCACGGCGACGAGATCGTCATCTCCGATGCGCATTTCCCCGCCCATGCGTTTGGCAAGGATTGCGCCTACGTCCTGCGGGCCGATGGGCTCGGCGCCGATCGGCTGCTCGCGGGTCTTGCGCCGCTCGTTGAACTTGATGCATACGTTGCCGCGCCGGTCGTCATGATGGCGCCCGTGCCGGGCGATACGCTCGACCCCGAAATCGAACGCAAGTACCGTGCGGCGCTCGGTTATACGGGAGCGATCGAACGCATGGAGCGCTTTGCCTTCTACGCGCGCGCACAGAAGGCCTATGCGATCGTCCTGTCGGGCGAAACCGGCAAGTACGGCAACATCATTCTCAAGAAAGGCGTTACGCCCGTTCCCTGACCTTATCATGAAGTATAGCCTTTCCCTTCTGTCGGCCTTCGTCGCGGGATCGCTCTTTGCGGGGCGTCCGGTCGCGCGTTGGGATGTCATTCCTTATCAGCGCGTGTCGTCCGTCTTCAAGGCGGGGGTCGTCGCCTTTCATGAAAAGGACGTGCGCGTCGCGTTCTCGGTCAACGGCAAGACGGTTCATACCGCGTTCCGTCCCGAGTTCAACGACCGCACGAAGGTCTGGGAATTCGTGTTTCCGTTCGACGCGGCGAAATATCCGGACGGACTCGTCCGGTTGGGCGCGAAGGCGATCGTCGATGGCGAGGATCCCTTTGTTCTCCCCGAACTCGAACTCTACGCCAACGCCGGTAAAACGCAGGGCGCGCGCAAGGCCGTCTGGGTCGATCCCACGAACGGCAACGAGTTTGCCGACGGAACGGCCGCGAGTCCCGTCAAGACGATCAGGCAGGGCGTCCAGCGGTGCGGTGACGGCGGTACGGTCTATCTGATGCCGGGTACCTATCAGGCCAAACTCATCGGCGGCGGCAAGGATCGCAAATACTGGACGCGCATCCTTCCGGCGAAGGGTGTGACGCGTGCGCAGGTCAAGATCGTCGGCGGTCGTACGGGAACGGAGAGGCTCCATTTCATCAACTGCGAACTCTTCTGCGACGTGTCGGATGGCTACGGCACCGTGATCATGGGCGAGGGCGGGCGGACAATGGCCTGGTTCGACAACTGCCGCATCTACAACAAGCAGGGGCGCTACGCCGGCACGACATCGCCGTTCGGCAACCGGCTGCGTGCCTTCGTGACGGGCGGCATCACCGAGGAGATCACGAATGGCCCGAACGGCGAGCTCGTGCGCAATCACGTGGTGCGGTCGATCGCCGACAACGCCTTTGCGGGCAATGACTGTCTGGTCGTCAACACGACGGTGTCGGATATCGATGCGACCGGCACGTCGGCGGATCCCGACCTCTTCAACGGTTTCGCGACCGGTTCGAACTGGGTCGGCGGCGTCATCTTCTATAATGTCCGGGCGACGGACTGCAAGGCGAAGGCCCTGGCGGGGCAGCGGTTGCGCGACTCCGCCTTCGTCAACCTCGCCATCGGGGCGACGAGCGGCGAAGCCGTCTGCTCGCGTTTCTCCGAGGAGATGGAGAACGTCCTCTTCATGCACGTGACGCTCGTCGATCAGTCCTGGCAGTGGATGCAGACCAAGAACGGACGCGGCGACTTCAAGCCGACGGACGTCCGCATGTTCAACAACGTCTTCCGGCGGATGGATGGTTATGAAACGGGCGACGGATCGCAGGGGCTTCTGGTGCGCGGGACGGCGTACTATAACGCGGACGCCACAGGGAAGGCGGTCGTCTTCGGTGAAAAGGCGGTCGGGATTGCGCGCCGCTTCCCGGGCGAGGCGGACGGCAATTTCGCGCTGCCCGGGGATTCGGTGGCCGCCACGGCGGGCATTCCGCTCCCGTGCGTGCCGGCTGACATCAACGGCGTCCCCTATCCGAACGGAGACCGCCCGTGCGGTGCCTACGCCAAATAAGGGCGAAGTGTGGTATAATATCCGGCTCAAAGGAGAAAAATGAGCGAGATTACCGAGCAACAGAGAAGGCACAGCGCGGCCCACATGATGGCGCGCGCGGTCATGAACGTCTTCGACGACGTGCAGGTGGATATTGGACCTGCGACGGACGATGGTTTCTACTATGACTTTGACCTGCCGCACCGCATCACCCCCGATGACTTCGCGAAGATCGAGGCGGAGATTCGGCGGCTCATCGCACGGGACGAGCCGTTCGTGCGCAGGGAGGTGACCGCCGAAGAGGCGAGGAAACTTCTGGCCGGGCAGAAGTACAAGCTTGAACGTTTGGCGGATGTCGTTGCCGATGGTGTCGCGATCAGCACCTATGCGGTCGGCGACTACGTTGAGATGTGCAAGGGGCCGCATGTCGAGCACGCCGCGCAAATCGGCGCCGTGAAGCTCACGAAGGTGGCGGGAAGCTACTACCGCGGCGACGAGAAGAACAAGATGCTGCAGCGCGTCTATGGTATCGTCGGAAAGGACGAAGCCGAACTTGAGGCGATCGTCGAACGTGAGGAGGAGGCCAAACGCCGCGACCACCGCGTCCTGGGAAGGCAGCTCGCGCTCTTCACCATCACCGATCCGGTCGGCCCGGGACTCGTCCACTGGCTGCCGCGCGGTGCGCGCGTGCGCGTCGCCATCGAGGAGTACTGGCGTCGGCGCCACTATGAGGCGGGCTACGAGATCGTCTACACGCCGCACGTCGGCAAGTCGAGCCTTTGGGAAACGTCGGGTCACCTCGGCTTCTATAAGGAGGGAATGTTCCCGGTAATGAAGGTTCAGGAAGGCGAGGGCGCCGAGGCCTACGTCCAGGACTATTACGTCAAGCCGATGAACTGCCCGTTCCATATCCAGTGCTATCAGTTCGCGAAGCGCTCCTATCGCGATCTGCCGCTGCGTTATGCAGAACTCGGCACCGTCTACCGTTATGAGAAGGACGGCGTGCGTCACGGCATGTTCCGTGTCCGTGGTTTTACGCAGGACGATGCTCATATCTTCTGCACGCCCGATCAGATCGTCCGGGAAATCAAGGATACCGTGAACTTCGCGAAGGCGATGCTCGGCAAGTTCGGCTTCCATGATATACAGGCGTATCTTTCCACCAAGCCGGCGAAGGCCGTCGGCGACCCCGCCCGCTGGGAGCAGGCGACGCAGTCGCTGCGTGATGCCTTGGAGCAGGAGGGGATGAGCTACGAGATCGACGAGGGCGGCGGCGCGTTCTACGGCCCGAAGATCGATATGAAGATCAAGGATGCCCTGGGCCGTCCGTGGCAGCTCGGCACCGTCCAGTTTGACTTCAACCTTCCCGAACGCTTCAACCTGACGTACGTTGGCGCCGACGGCAAGGAGCATCAGCCCTATATGGTGCATCGGGCGCTGCTCGGCTCCATCGAGCGTTTCTTCGGCATCCTCATCGAGCACTATGCGGGCGCATTCCCGCTGTGGCTTGCGCCGGAGCAGGTTCGCATTCTGCCGATTTCCGACAAGGCGCTCGCCTATGCGCAGGAGATCCGGCGCGCGCTCAGGGCCGAGGGTTTCCGTGTCGACGTCGATACCTCGGCTGAAAAGCTTGGGGCGAAGATCCGGTCGGCGACACTCATGAAGGTGCCGTATCAGATCGTGGTCGGACCGCGTGACGAGGCGGCGGCGCAAGTCTCCGTCCGTTCGCGTGCCGAGGGCGACCTCGGCGCCATGAAACTCGCCGACCTCATTGCGCGGCTCAAGGCGGAGCTTCAGGGCTGATTCCGGCGGCGGGTGCCGTCGCGGTTTGACGACAAAGCAAAACACATTCGGAGAAGGGCGAAAACGGAGGTTCTCTTGCCATGATTGAAACGATTTCCTCGGAGAATGCGCCCAAGGCGCTCGGTCCATACAGCCAGGCCCTCAAGGCGGGCGGGTTCATTTACTGCTCGGGGCAGATCCCGATCAATCCCGCGACCAATAGGGTTGAGGCGGTGACGATTGAGGATCAGACGCGTCAGGCGATCACCAATCTGCGGAACGTCCTTGAGGCGGCGGGTGCGTCGCTCGCGCGTGTTGTGAAGACCACCGTGTTCATCAAGGACATGAATGATTTTGCCGCGCTCAACGGCGTCTATGCCGAGATGTTCGGCGAGACGAAGCCTGCGCGCAGCTGTGTCGAGGTCGCGCGTCTGCCGAAGGACGTCAAAGTCGAAATCGAGTGCATCGCGCGCGCTTAAGCGCACCGTTCCGCGACGACCGTCGTTACGTCTGACATCCCGCACCGTCGGGGATTGTCCCCGTCGTTTCCACGCCCGTCAAGCTCTATGACGAGGCCGAGAACCCGATAGGCGACACCACTGCGGCGAGTTCGTCTCTCGCTCCGCTCTCCCCTCGGATTCGGAAACAGAGATGAAGATGTGGAAATGCTCCGGCAGGATCGCATACGCGAGAACGAGCACGCCGCTGAATTCCTCGACCCGACACAGAAACTCGACCGTGCGCCTTCTTCTCATCATCCAGAAAGAAGGCTTGATGTGCCAATCGGCTAATCGGATGGCAACATCTGCAATGCCCAATCACCCTCGCCTTTCTTACGGGGAAAAGTATATTGCAATAGGCTTAGTGTGTCAATAGTACTGAGAGAAAAGGGGTCTTGTCTAATCAGATTTTGATAGACTGTTGACTGTTCTCCCGGCATAGCGTCGGCAAAGAACGATCCGCCAAGGAAAGACCTGACCCTTAACGAACAGAGTCGATTCTATTGCCCAACAGATTTCGGTCGGGTGAACACTATTATGACGAATCGTAGGGGGCTGTTGCGTCGTCATCGTTCAAATATCCCCAGTTTTTGACCCCCCAGAATCGACCGCACACAGTAGAGTCAGGGGTGCGGTCGTCATTTTCAGTGGGCAGATGCTCTTCGGTGTCCAGGCTGCGCTGCTTGTTCGCCAGACCCGGTAAGAGGCGCGGATTTGACTGTGCCCGAGAGGCTTGCGGCGAGCTACAGATGAAGCCCGAATGCCTGAGCGGATGACGACAGACGGGTCCAGCGGTCCAGAAACGGCAGAATCGGCTCAAGACCGCGCGAAGCTTCACGAGGGTTCGGTAGCCATTTTCAAAACTGGGGAAAATCCAGATTTGCGGCGCCGCGACCAGAACTAAACGAACGTTCTGATAGTAAACGAAGCTAAAGTTTCTT
>JBJEWD010000044.1:0-114586 GCA_051884875.1 Kiritimatiellia bacterium | reverse complement strand
GATTGGCGCATCAGGACTTCTTTCCCGATGACGAGGAGAAGACGCGCGCGGCCGACTCGGCTTTATGCTACGCTGATGACAGGCGAAAACGTCGAGATCGATTTTTCAACCATCGAGGTGCCTGAGTTGAATCATGATGCCGTGCGCATTGCGATTCCAAAACCGATTTGCCCGGGACTGCACCTCGCCGATCATCCGCCGCGCTATGGCGAAGCGTTGTTCTTCTTCGGCGATGCCAACGGCGCGGGCGTGATGTGCGCCGAGGTGGGCACGGTCATCGCCCTTGGCCCGCTGGAGTTTGAGCATACGGCGGACATCATGCGCGGCATGAGCGGCGGGCCGGTCGTGGATGCGGACTGCCGTCTGGTCGGGTTGTGCGAGAAAGGCCGCAAAACGACCGCCCGCAAGAACGGCGTCGAGCTGCCCGGCGATTCCCGGTTTCTGAAAACCCGCCGATTCGCCACGACGCTTCACAACGTCACCTGGCGACGATAAGGCCGTGCCATGGGGATTGAAGAGTCCTGTTGCTCCGCAAACGAGCAACGGATGAACCATTGGGGGAAACAGGGGGCTGTGTCCGTTAGGAGCGTGGCGAGCCGCAGGTGGAGCTTGAATGTCCGGCCGAAGAGCGTCAGATGGGCTTTGCGGACGGGGAATGGCAATCCATAGCGGCGAATTTCTCCAGAAACCCCATTGCGCGCGCGTCCCGATTTTGATATACTGAATCGAAATCTCTGAAAGAGGTGGTCGCGATACGGGCGAGTCGATCCCGTCGCGTCGTGGCCGTTGGGTGAACGCTCACGGTTACGAATGCAGCCGTGGGCGATTGCTTTTCAAGGAGATCACTGGGCTGAAACTCAGTCGCGAACGAGGTGCCGCAGCAGGGGCCTCACTCGCCTACGCCAAATGGAAGGTGTGCGGGTTGATCGTGATCGTAGAGGTCCAGGTCAAACGGGCCCGAAGGGGCGAAAATACGAATAAAAAAGGAAAAGACAAATGCAGCAGCAGAGAGTCCGCATCCGCCTCCAGGCATACGATCATCGTGTGCTGGATCAGGCCGTCGGTGGCATCATCGACACGGCCCGTGGCACGGGTGCGCAGGTGGTGGGGCCGATCCCGTTGCCGACCCGCGTCGAGCGTTTTACGGTGAATCGTTCGCCGAACGTCGACAAGAAGTCCATGGATCAGTTCGAGATGCGCACGCACAAGCGCCTTCTCGACATCGTCAACCCGACCGCGCAGACGATCGACGAGCTCAAGAAGCTCAACCTTCCGTCTGGCATCGACATCACCATCAAGGTCTGATAGGAGGTTGAGATGGAAGGTTTGATTGGCAAGAAGATCGGGATGACCCAGGTGTACGATGCCGAGGGCAGGCGTACGACGGTGACCGTCATTGAGGTCGGCCCGTGTCCGGTCGTTCAGGTCAAGACCGCGGAGAAGGACGGCTACGTGGCCGCGCAGATCGGTTTCGGGCCGCAGAAGGCCTCGCGTCTGGCGAAGGCCCAGCAGAAGCACTTCGAGAAGGCCGGCGTCGAGCCGATGCGCATCCTGAAGGAATTCGCACTGGATGCCGGCGAGGAAGTCAAGGTCGGCGACACGATCACCGTCACCAACTTCGAGGGCTGCAGATACGTCGACGTTTCGGGCGTGACCAAGGGGCGCGGCTTCGCGGGCGTTCTCAAGCGCTACAACTTCGCGGGCGGCAACATGACCCACGGCGGCCACTCCAAGCGTCGCACGGGCGGTCTCGCGGCGCGCGATCTCCCGGGTTGGATCGAGAAGGGCAAGAAGATGCCGGGCCACATGGGTGACGTCAACCGCACGGCGACGAACCTCGAGGTCGTTCAGATCCGTCCCGAAGACAATGCGATTCTCGTCAAGGGTTCGATTCCCGGCGCGCGCAACGGCACGGTCTTCGTCCACAAGTCCCTCAAGAACAACGTGATTGCCTTCAAGGCGCAGAAGGGGGCCAAGTAATCATGCAGAAGATTGATATCAACGTCGACCGGTCCCAGCTCACGCTCGACAAGGGCGCTCAGGCGGTCAAAGACGCGGTTACGGCGATTCGCAATGCGCTGCGCGCGGGCACGGCCTGCACGAAGGGCAAGGGCGAGGTCGCGGGTTCCAACAGGAAGCCCTGGAAGCAGAAGGGTACGGGCAACGCCCGTGCGGGCTTCCGCCAGTCGCCCGTGTGGCGCGGCGGTGGCGTGGCGCACGGCCCGAAGCCGCGTGACTTCTCGCAGAAGATCAACAAGAAGGTCATGAAGCTCGCGTTCGCGCGCGCCCTCTCCGAGAAGATCGTCGCCGGCGACGTCATCGTCATCGACGCCTTCGCGTTCGAGGCGCCGAAGACGAAGCTCATGGCGGCGCTTCTGAAGACGCTCGGCGTCGACCGTAGTGCGGTAATCGTCCAGAAGGACGTCGATGACACGACGCTCCTCGTCACCTCCAACCTTCCCCGCATCGACTACTCGACTGCGCAGGCCCTTGACGTCTATACCGTCATGGCGAACCGCAAGCTCGTCTGCGACAAGGCCGGTTTTGACGCCCTCATGGCGCGTATCGCCAAGTAAGGAATGAAGCCATGACGAAAGAAATCATCAAGAAGGTTCTCATCACGGAGAAGGGCACGCAGCTGAACGCCCAGAACCGCTATCTCCTCGAAGTCGCGACGGACGCCACCAAGCCCGTGATTGCGACGGCCGTCGAGAAGAAGTTCGGCGTGCACGTCCTCAAGGTCCGCACCATCAACGTCAAGGGCGGTCTCCGGTACATCCGCGGCACCCGCCGCACGAAAACCGAGGCCACCTACAAGAAGGCGATCGTCACGGTCCGTCCGGGCGAGCGCATCGAAGAAATCGCCTAAGGAGAAGTAGATCTTATGGCACTTAAAACCTATAAGGCTCGTTCGTGCGGCATGCGCTTCCGCGAATCCGCGACGTTCGAGGAAATCACCGAGAAGCGTCCGGTGAAGCGCCTGACGAAGGCCGTCCGCAAGACGGCGGGTCGCAACAACCAGGGCCGCATCACGACGCGTCATCACGGCGGCGGGGCGAAGCAGCGTCTGCGTCTCGTCGACTTCCGCCGCAACAAGTTCGATATCGAGGCGACGGTCAAGGCGATTGCGTACGATCCCATGCGCAGCGCCTATCTCGCCCTCATCGAGTACACCGACGGCACGTTGAGCTACATCCTCGCGCCGGAGGGTCTCAAGGTCGGCATGAAGGTCATGAACGGCCCCAAGGCCGAAGCGGTGGTCGGCAACTGCCTCCCGCTCAGCCAGATTCCGCTGGGTCTCATGGTCCACGCGATCGAGCTCGTGCCGGGGCAGGGCGCCAAGGTCGGCCGTTCGGCCGGCAACGCCTGTCAGGTCATGGCGCGCGACGGCGGCAGGGTCACGCTCAAGATGCCTTCGGGCGAAGTCCGCATCTTCGACGGCCGCTGCCTGGCGTGCATCGGCGCCGTCGGCAACAAGGACTGGGGTTCCATCAAGCTCGGCAAGGCCGGTCGCAAGCGCCACATGGGCATCCGCCCGACGGTGCGCGGCGTCGCGATGAATCCGGTCGATCACCCGATGGGTGGTGGTGAAGGCCGCACGTCCGGCGGTTCGCATCCGCGTTCGCCGTGGGGTCAGCTCGCCAAGGGCGGCAAGACCCGGCCGAAGCGGAAGGCGTCCAACAAGGTCATCGTCAAGAGGAGGAAATAACACATGGCGCGTTCTCTCAAGAAGGGACCGTACGTGGAGGAGAGCCTCCTCCGCAAGGTTGAGAAGATGCAGGCCGCTTCGAAGAAGCAGCCCATCAAGACGTGGAGCCGCCGCTCGATGGTGCTCCCGGAGTTCGTCGGTCTGACGTTTGCGATCCACAACGGACGCCAGCACATGCCGATCTTCATCACCGAAAACATGGTTGGCCATCGCCTCGGCGAATTCGCCCCGACCCGTACGTTCAAGGGTCACGGCAACTCCGCGGCCAAGGTCGAGAAGAAGTAAGGGGGTTTGAGCAATGGAAGTCATCGCTATCACCCGCAATGCGCGCATGTCGGCCTTCAAGGGCCGTCCCCTGTGCCGCGCCTGCCAGGGCCTCAAGGCCGCTGACGCGCTGAAGATCGTCGAGTTCTCGCCGAAGAAGGCGGCCGAGATCATCCGGAAGACGCTCCTGAGCGCCATCGCGAACGCGAAGAACAACAATGGCGTCCAGGACGCGGCCGATCTCACGGTCAAGCTCTGCGTGCTCGACGAGTCCACTCGTATGCGTCGTTACTGGCCGACGGCCCGCGGTTCGGCCCATCCGATCGCCCGCCGTTTGTGCCACTGCAAGGTTGTCCTGACGGACGCCAAGAAGGAGACGAAGTAATGGGACAGAAAGTCAATCCTATCGGTTTCCGCGTCGGCGTCACGCACGCCTGGGGCAGCCGTTGGTTCGCGCCTAAGAAGAACTTCGGCGCCTACCTCATCGAAGACCAGAAGATCCGCGAGGTCATCAAGAAGAGGCTGGCCGAGGCCGGTATCTCCAAGATCCTCATCGAGCGTTTCGCCAGCCGCGTCCGCGTGACCCTTTTCAGCGCCCGTCCGGGCGTCATCATCGGTCGCAAGGGCGGTGACGTCGATATGATTCGCGCCGAGCTTGCGGAGATGACCAAGAAGAGCGTCTACCTCGAGATCCGCGAGGTCCAGGGTGCGGATGCCGACGCGCAGCTCGTCGCCGAATCCATCGCCCAGCAGCTCGAGCGCCGCATCGCCCTCAAGCGCGCGATGAAGCGCGCGATGAAGGTCGCCATGGACATGGGTGTCGACGGCATCAAGGTCAAGGCGGGCGGTCGTCTCAACGGCGCGGAAATCGCGCGCGTCGAGTGGGCTCGCGAGGGCAAGGTGCCGTTGCATACGCTCCGGGCGAACATTGATTACGGTTTCGCGGAGGCCAACACCACGGCCGGTAAGATCGGCCTTAAGGTGTGGATCTGCAAGAAGGAAGGTTTCCAGGCGCGCCAGCCCCGCGGCGAAGGCCGCGGCCCGCGTCGCGATCGTGGTGACCGCAAGGAGAGGAACTAAGCCATGCCTTTGATGCCCAAGAGAGTCAAGTTCCGCAAGGTTTCGAAAGGCAACCGCGCGGGCTACGCCACGTCGGGTACGGAGCTCGCCTACGGCGAGTTCGGCCTGAAGGCGCTCACCCGCGGCCTTCTTACCGCGACGCAGATCGAGTCCTGCCGTGTTGCGATCAATCGTGAGATGAAGCGCAAGGGCAAGCTCTGGATCCGCGTGTTCCCCGATCGCCCCGTCACCCGCAAGCCTATCGAAGTGCGTATGGGCGGCGGAAAGGGCAACCCGGAGTTCTGGGCGGCCGTCATCCTTCCCGGCAAGGTCCTTTTCGAGGTCGGTGGCGTCAGCGAGGAAGTCGCGAAGGAGTGCCTCCGTCTCGCGGCGACCAAAATCGGTATCCACACCAAGTTCATCACCCGCGCAGGAGTCAAGATCTAATGAGCACGGAAAACAATACCCGCGGCGCGCGCAAGGTGCGCAAAGGCGTCGTTGTGTCCAAGTCCGGCGCGAAGACGGTGAAGGTCGCCGTCTCGTACCGCGAGAAGCACCCCGTGTACGGCAAGATCATCACGCGTACGAAAAACTATCATGCGCACGATGAAGCCGACACGGCGAAGGTCGGTGACGAGGTCACCATTGTCGAAACCCGGCCGATGTCCGCCACCAAGCGTTGGCGCATCGTCGCGAAGTAAGGAGTATCTGAAATGTTGCAGGAACTCTCCAACCTTGTCGTTGCGGACAACACCGGCGCCAAGCGCGCCATGTGCTTCCGCATCCTCAAGCAGCGCAAGGAGTACGCGCACCTCGGCGACGTCATCCGCGTGGCCATCAAGGAAGCATCGCCCACGTCCTCCATCAAGAAGGGCTCGGTCGCGACGGCCGTCATCGTCCGCACGGGTCAGCCGATCCGTCGCGAGGACGGCTCCACGGTCCGTTTCGACCAGAACGCCTGCGTTCTCGTCGATTCGAAGCTCAACCCGATCGGCACCCGCGTGTTCGGGCCGGTCGCCCGCGAGCTTCGCGACAAGAACTACATGAAGATCCTCTCGATGGCCCCGGAAGTGGTCTGACACAAGGAGCAATTATCATGGCTATCGCAAGAATCAAGAAGAACGACATGGTCATCTGCATCCGCGGCACGGATGCGGGAAAGACCGGTATCGTCACGAAGGTCGACCCCAAGAAGGGCGTCGCCATCGTCGCCAAAATGAACGTCCGCAAGAAAGCGATGCGTCGCACGGAGAAGACCCCGGGCGGCATCATCGACAAGGAGATGCCGATCCGGCTGTGCAAGCTCATGCCGTATGATGCCGAAAAGAAGGTGGGCACCCGCGTGAAGACGGTCGTTACGGACGGCAAGAAGTCGCGCGTCGCGGTCAAGAGCGGCAAGGCCCTTTAAGGTAAGGAACTAACATCATGGCAAGACTCAAAGACGAATACGCGAGCCGCATGGTGGCGGAGCTCGAGAAGAAGCTCGGCATCACCAACAAGATGCTCGTTCCCCGCCTTCAGAAGATCGTCATCAACATGGGCTTCGGCATCGTCTCCAAGGACGAGCAGAAGGCCCTCGTGGACGATCTGACGGCGATTACCGGTCAGAAGCCCATGCTCTGCAAGGCGAAGAAGTCGATTTCGAACTTCAAGCTGCGCGAAGGCATGGTCATCGGCGCGAAGGTCACGCTGCGCGGTGCACGCATGTGGGAATTCGCCGACCGTCTCATCTCGGCGGCGCTGCCCCGCATCCGCGACTTCCGCGGCGTCTCCAACCGTGGTTTCGACGGCCGCGGCAACTACACGCTGGGCCTCAAGGAGCACACGATTTTCCCTGAGCTCGTCGAGTCGTCCGCCCAGTCCGGCATGGACGTCACCTTCGTGACGAGCTCCACCGATAACAAGGCCGCCAAGGAGCTTCTCAACTCCATGGGCATGCCGTTCGCAGGGAGGAACTAATCATGGCTAAGCAGTGTCTCATCGAAAAGCAGAGGAAAGCTCCGAAGTTCAAGGTGCGCGCGTACAACCGCTGCCAGCGTTGCGGTCGTCGTCACGCCTACATCCGCAAGTTCGGCGTCTGCCGTCTCTGCTTCCGCGAGCTCGCCCTTGCCGGTCTCATCCCCGGCGTCACGAAGGCCTCGTGGTAACGTCAAGGAAAGGAATCATCTAAAATGACAATCGATCCCATTTCCGATATGCTCACCTCGATCCGCAACGGTCAGAAGGCCCGCCTTCACTCCGTGGCGACCCCGGCGAGCAATCTCAAGGGCGAAATCGCCCGCGTCATGAAGGACGCCGGCTACATCACCGACGCCGTCACGACGAGCGAGTTCCCGAAGCAGCTCGTGATCACGCTCAAGTACACCGAGAAAGCGGTTCCCGCGATCCGGGAGCTCAAGCGCGTCTCGAAGCCGGGTCTTCGCAAGTACGTCGCCGTCCACGAAATCCCGGCCGTTCTCGACGGCATGGGCCTGGCGATTCTCTCGACCTCCAAGGGCGTCATGTCCGGTGCGGAGGCCAAGCAGAAGAGACTCGGCGGCGAAATCATCTGCACGGTCGCTTAATCATAGGAGTCAAAGACAATGTCTCGAATCGGTAAAGAACCCGTCAAGCTCGTCGATGGCGTCACCGCCACGGTCGACGGTCAGAAGGTGACGGTCAAGGGCAAGCTCGGCGAGCTTTCCTACACGATGCACGACGGCATCACGGCGAAGGTGGAGGACGGCGCGATCAGGATCGCGTGCGCCGACGACAAGTCGCTCGGCAACTTCCACGGTCTCGCCCGCGCGCTGATCCACAACATGGTGGTTGGCGTGTCCGCTGGCTACTCGAAGGTCCTCACGATCGAAGGTACCGGCTTTAAGGCCGTTCTGAAGGGCTCGGAGCTCGCGCTCTCGCTCGGCTTCGCCTCCCCGAAGATCTACGTCATCCCCGAAGGCATCACCTGCAAGGTCGAGAACGACGGTCTCAAGGTGACGGTCTCCGGTGCGCGCAAGGAAGTCGTCGGCGAAGCCGCCGCGCGCATCCGTGCGTTCTATCCGGCCGAGCCCTACAAGGGCAAGGGCATCAAGTACGAGGGCGAGCACATCCGCCGCAAACAGGGCAAGAAGGTCGCCTAAGACCGCAAGGAGCAGTAGAAATGTTCAATCGCAAAGTCCAGCGCCAGAAGCGGCATCTCCGCCTCCGTCAGCGCGTGATCGGAACGGCCGCGCGTCCGCGCATGTCGATCTGCATTACGAACAAGAACATGTACGTCCAGTTCATCGACGACGATGCTGGCAGGACCCTCGCCTCCGCGAGTTCGCTCAAGGAGAAGAAGCTCAACATCGAGGTCGCGAAGTCCCTCGGCCAGGCCGCTGCGGCGGCCGCCAAGGCGGCGGGCATCTCGATCGTGGTCGTCGATCGCGGCGGGTTCAAGTACACCGGTCGTCTCGCGGCGCTCGTCGAGTCCGCCGTCGCGGCCGGTCTCTCCGTCAGCGCGAAGAAAGAGGAGGCTAAGTAAATCATGGCTCAGAATCGCGATAAGCGCAATGAAATGGGTGCGCAGGACGATCTCGATGAGCACACCGTGTTCATCAACCGCTGCGCGAAGACCGTCAAGGGCGGTCGCCGCATGAGCTTCTCCGCCGTCATCGTCGTCGGCGACAGGGAAGGCCGTGTCGGCGTCGGTTTTGGCAAGGCCAACGAGGTCGCCGATGCGATCCGCAAGGGTGGCGACGCCGCGCGCAAGGATATGCGCAAGGTCATCGTCCACAAGGTCGATGGCGCGGTGACCATCCCGCACGACGTCAGTGGCGTCTGCGATGGCGGTCGCGTGATCCTCAAGCCGGCTCCGGCCGGTACGGGCCTGATCGTCGGCGGCGGCATGCGTCCCGTCCTCGAGGCGGCCGGTATCCGCGATGCCGTCGGCAAGTCCCTCGGCTCCAAGAACCGCCTCAACGTGGTCAAGGCGACGATGAACGCGCTCTCGAAGCTCCGCTCCGCCGAGGAAATCGCGGCGATTCGCGCGTAAGAGAAAGGACAGTCCAAGATGGAACTCAACAATCTTACCAATACGCCTGGTGCCCGCAAGGGCAAGAAGCGCGTGGGCCGCGGCTGCGGCTCCGGCCTCGGCAAGACCTCCGGCAGGGGCCAGAAGGGTCAGCAGAGCCGCAAGGGCCACAAGCACAAACTCCAGTTCGAAGGCGGACAGATGCCCCTCGTCCGTCGTCTTCCGAAGCGCGGCTTCAACAACGCCCGCTTCAACGCGAAGGCGCTCGCCGTCAACGTTTCGGATCTCGAGAAGAAGTTCGAAGCCGGGGCGGAGATCACGGCCGAGACGCTCGCCAAGGCCGGCTTCTCGGACAACAAGGCCCCGAAGTACAAGATCTGCGGCAATGGCGAACTCACCAAGAAGTTCACCGTCAAGGGCATTCCCTGCTCCGCTTCGGCGAAGGCCAAGATCGAGGCCGCCGGCGGTACGGTCGCCTGAGGCTTGCGGCTTGGCAGCCTAGAGGGGAACGCAGCGGCGACGCTGCGTTCCTTTTTGTTTTTCGCCACGCTTTCCGCCAGAGGGACGAAAACCCCGACGGAGGCCTTCCGACGAGAAATTGCCGCTCCCCGCAGAGACGAAAATGTGGTATAATGAAGCAATTTTGGACTTCAAGTAAGAAGGGCAAGGAAATGAAGCGTGCTGATGTCGACAAGGTTTTGATTATCGGTTCGGGTCCGATTGTCATCGGACAGGCGTGTGAGTTTGACTATTCCGGTACGCAGGCGTGCAAGGCGCTGAAGGCGTGCGGTTACAAGGTGGTGCTGGTGAACTCCAACCCGGCGACCATCATGACCGATCCCGTGATGGCCGATGCGACCTACATCGAGCCGCTCAACGAGACGCGTCTCGAGCAGATCATCGAGCGGGAGAGACCCGATGCCATTCTGCCGAATCTCGGCGGGCAGACGGGTCTCAACCTTTCCGTGGCACTGGCGAAGAAGGGCGTTCTCGACAAGTATGGCGTGAAGGTGATCGGCGTCAACCTCGACGCGATCGAGCGCGGCGAAGACCGCGAGGTGTTCAAGGCGACGATGCAGAAGCTCGGCATCGAGACGCCGCGCTCGGGCATCGTCCATTCGGTCGAGGAGGCGGTCGCGCTCGTCGAGGAGACGATCGGCTATCCCGTGGTGGTGCGCCCGGCCTACACGATGGGCGGCGCCGGCGGCGGTTTCTGCTACAACGTGGAGGAACTGCGCACGATCTGCGCGCGCGGTCTCGACGCATCGCTCACCCACCAGTGCCTCATCGAGGAGTCGATCCTCGACTGGGAGGAGCTGGAGGTCGAGGTCGTCCGCGACGCCAGGAACCAGATGATCGCCGTCTGTTTCATCGAGAACATCGATGCGGTCGGCGTCCATACGGGCGACAGTTTCTGCGCCGCGCCGTTCCTCACCATTTCAAAGGAACTCCAGGATCGGCTGCAGCGCGACGCGTTCAAGATCGTCGAGTCGATCGGCGTCATCGGCGGCACGAACGTCCAGTTCGCGCATGATCCGAAGACGGGCCGCGTCGTGATCATCGAGATCAACCCGCGCACCTCGCGTTCGTCGGCCCTCGCCTCGAAGGCGACCGGCTTCCCGATTGCGCTCGTCTCCGCGAAGCTGGCGGCGGGATTCACGATGGATGAGATTCCGTACTGGCGCGACGGGACCCTTGAGAAGTACACGCCGGACGGCGACTACGTCGTCCTGAAGTTCGCGCGCTGGGCCTTCGAGAAGTTCCGCGGCGTGGAGGACCGGCTCGGCACGCAGATGAAGGCGGTCGGCGAGGTCATGTCCATCGGCAAGACCTACAAGGAGACCTTCCAGAAGGCCATCCGCGCGCTTGAGCGCGGCCGTGCGGGCCTCGGCTTCGCGAAGGATTTCCACGAGAAGACGCTGGACGAGCTTCTGAAGCTGCTGTCCGTCGCCAACTCCGAGCGTCATTTCCAGATGTACGAAGCGCTCCGCAAGGGGGCGACCGACGAGCAGATCTTCAAGGTCTGTGGCGTCAAGGCGTGGTTCGTCCGGCAGATGCGCGAACTCGTCCAGCTGGAGGAGAAGATCTTCCGGGAGGGTCTGACGGACGCGAACCTCAAGGCCGCGAAGCTCGACGGCTTCTCCGACAAGTACCTCGCGCAGATCCTGGGTGTGACGGAGAAGTCCATCCGCGACCGGCGCCGGAAGCTCGGCATCCGCGAGAAGTGGTTCGCCGTGCCGGTGAGCGGCGTCGAAGGCAAGGCCTACTACTACTCGACCTATCACGACGTCACGGTCGATGCGAACCCCGTCCGCGCCCGGGCGTTCGGCGAGGCGCCGGTCTCCACGAATCCGAAGAAGGTGATGATCCTCGGCGGCGGTCCGAACCGCATCGGCCAGGGCATCGAGTTCGACTACTGCTGCTGCCACGCCGCGATGGCGATGCGGCGGCTCGGCTATGAAACGATCATCGTCAACTGCAACCCCGAGACGGTGTCGACCGATTACGATACGTCCGACAAGCTCTACTTCGAGCCGGTGACGGTCGAGGATGTCCTCCAGATCTACGAGGCGGAGAAGCCGGAGGGCATCATCGTGCAGTTCGGCGGACAGACCCCGCTCAACATCGCCCGTCAGCTGCAGGAGGAAGGCTGCCGGATCCTCGGCACGTCGGTTGACTCGATTGACGATGCGGAGGACCGCGATCTCTTCCACGCGACGATGGACCGGCTCGGCATCCCGATGCCGGAATCGATGATGGCGTCCGATCTCGACGGTGCGCTCGCGTGCGCCGCGAAGCTCGGCTATCCGCTGATCATCCGTCCGTCCTTCGTTCTCGGCGGACGCGGCATGGAGGTCATCTACGACGAGCAGCTCCTCCGCGAGTACGTCGACAAGGCCGTCGGCGTCACGCCGGACCGTCCGCTCTATCTCGACCGCTTCCTCTGCCACGCGATGGAGTGCGAGGCGGATGCGCTTTCGGACGGCAGAGACGTCTTCATCCCCGCGATTATGCAGCATATCGAGCTGGCGGGCATCCATTCGGGCGACTCCGCCTGCGTGCTGCCGCCGGTCACGATCCCCGAAGACGCGAAGGCGACGATTCTCGAGTACACGCGCAAGATCGCGTCCGAACTCAAGGTGATCGGCCTGATGAACATGCAGTTCGCCATCGAGAACGGCAAGGTCTACGTCATCGAGGCGAATCCGCGCGCGTCGCGCACGGTTCCGCTCGTCTCCAAGGTCGCCGGCACGCAGATGGCGGGCATTGCGACCGAACTCATGCTCGGCAGGACGGTGAAGGAACTCGGCCTCGACAGGAAGAAGACGATCCCGTACTACGGCGTGAAGGAAGCCGTCATGCCGTTCGAGAAGTTCCCGGAGGTCGATCCCGTGCTCGGGCCGGAAATGCGTTCCACGGGTGAAGTCCTCGGTCTCGCCGATACGTTCGGCCTGGCGTACTTCAAGTCGCAGGAGGCGGCGGGTTCGCCGTTGCCGACCAAACCCGGGAAGCTCCTCGTCTCGCTCTCCGAAAAGCCCGATGATGCGGTTTCGACCGTCCAGCGCTTCGCGCAGCTGGGCTTCGAGATCGTCGGCACCGAAGGAACGATCCGCTACCTCGCGTCAAAGGGCGTGAAGGGCGCGGTCGTCGCCAAGATCGGCGAAGGCCGCCCGGATGTCCTCGACCTCATCAAGAACCGTGAGGCCCAGATCATCATCAATACGCCGTCCGGTCGCCGCGACGCGCGCGCCGACGACTGCCGCATCCGCCAGAACGCGATCAAGTACAAGGTGCCGTATCTGACGACGCTCGCCGCCGCCCAGGCGGCGGTCGAGGGCATCGGCGCGGCGATGCACGGCCTCGGCGAGGTGCGCTCGCTCCAGAGCTACCACGCGTCGATCCGCTAAGGTTCGCCACAAGGCAAAGGGAAAGGGCATCCGCCATGCGGCGGATGCTTTTTTGCCGCAGAAGGGCGCGCGGACATCTTTGGAGGCGGCGACCGCCCCCTGAATTTTTGCTATAATAGCGGGCAAAGGGAAAGGATTCATCTGACATGAAGATTCTTGTTACCGGAGGCGCCGGCTTCATCGGCAGCCACACCGTCGTCGAACTCCTGAATGCGGGCCATGAGGTCGTCGTCGTCGACAATCTCTGCAACAGCTCGAAGAAGTCGCTTGCGCGCGTGAAGAAGATCACCGGAAGGGACGTCGCGTTCTACAAGCTCGACATCCGCGACGAGAAGAAGCTCAACGCGATGCTCGACAGGGAGGCGCCGTTCGGCGCGACGATTCACTTCGCGGCACTCAAGGCCGTCGGCGAATCGACCCAGATTCCGCTCAAGTACTACGCCAACAACCTGGGCGGCACGTTCACGTTGCTGAAATGCCTCGGCGACCACGGCTGCAAGAACATCGTGTTCTCCAGCTCCGCGACCGTCTACGGCGATCCCCAGTCGGTGCCGATCCGCGAGGACTTCCCGACACCGGGCTGCACGAATCCGTACGGCTGGACGAAACTCATGATGGAGCAGGTGTTCAAAGACGTCCAGAAGGCCGATTCCGCGTGGAACGTCATTCTGCTGCGCTACTTCAATCCGATCGGCGCGCACAAGTCGGGCCTTATTGGCGAGGATCCCGCCGGCATTCCGAACAACCTGCTGCCGTTCGTCGCGCAGGTCGCGATCGGCCGCCGCCCCGAGCTCTCCGTCTTCGGCAACGACTATCCGACCGTCGACGGCACGGGCGTGCGCGACTACATCCACGTCGTCGATCTCGCGATCGGTCACCTCAAGGCGATTGAGAAGATCGCGAACACGCCGGATCTCGGGCTCAAGATCTACAATCTCGGCACCGGTCACGGCTACTCCGTGCTGCAAGTCGTCAAGGCGTTCGAGAAGGCGTCGGGGCGCAAGGTCGCCTACAAGATCTGCCCGCGTCGTCCCGGCGACATCGCCGAGTGCTGGGCCGATCCGTCCTGCGCCGCGCGGGAACTTGGCTGGACGGCCGCGCGCGGCATCGAGGAGATGTGCGAGGACGCCTGGCGCTGGCAGGAGAAGAATCCGTACGGCTACAACAGGCCACCGTGCAGGAAGTAAGGGCGGTTGAAGGTCTCCCGTGACGGGGCTGGAGTACATTCTCGACGGGCTGGAGGCCGCACTTGCGCTGGAGCGTGAGCTGGGCGTTCGGACCGTCGAGATCGACAGGGGGCTGTTGGCGGTGGCGGCTGCGCCGTCAGCCCCGGCGCGGCAGGAAGCCGTATCCGGCGTCCCGCGCCCGACCCCCGGCCCCCGGCCCCCGGCGGCGCCCCGCGCCCCGCGCCCCGCGCCTGGCGCCGACCTTCTCGCCATCGCGTTCCTCCACGACCGACCGCTCTCGCCGGCGGGGTGCGAGATGATGGCGAAGATTGTCGCGGCGCTGAAGCTGACGGAGGCGCAGGCGAAGGTCGTCACCGCGCCGCCGCTGCCGTCGGCCAAGGCCTACGTGGTGCTCGGCGGGCGGGCTTTGCGCAAGTGGTTTCCCGGACGAAACGGGGCGCCGGGCTGGTGGATTCGGACCGAGGACGGGCGGGACGTCCTCATTACGAATTCGCCCGAGTACATCCTGCGCTTCAAGACGGTGACGCCGGAACTGAAGAGGTGCAAGGAGAGCATGTGGCGGTCGATCAAGTCCGTCATGACGCGAATCGGAGAATGACCGGACAACGGAATGACCGGATCGACGGCTGAAGGAACGGGGATAAGTCATGTTAGATGAAAAGTGCAGGGTGCTGGCGCATCAGGAGATCGGCAACGGCTACCGTTATCTGATCGTCGAGGCTCCGCAGATGGCGGAGAAGCTCGCGCCGGGACAGTTCGTTCACGTGAAGGTGCCGACGCTGGAGATGAGCGCGTTGCGCCGTCCGTTCTCCGTCTTCGACGCGACGGACGGGATGGTCGTCATTCTCTACAAGACGGTCGGGCGCGGCACGACGGCGCTCAATGCGGTGGGGGAAGGGGCGGAGATCAGCATCCTCGGCCCGCTCGGGCACGGCTTTCCGGCCACGTGTTCGGGTACGGCGCTGCTGGTGGGCGGCGGTTTCGGCGTGGCGCCGCTCCATTTCCTGGCGAAGCGGCTCGCGGGCAGGAAGATCCTCTTCGCGGGCGGGCGCACGCGGCACGACGTCCTGGCCGTCGACCGCTTCCGGCTCATCCCGGATCTGGAGCTGAAGCTCGCGACGAACGACGGCTCGCTGGGCGTGAAGGGATTCGTGACGCTGCCTTTGGACGAGACGATCGCCGGGCTGAAGGCGAAGGGCGAGCCGTTCGAGCTTTTCGCGTGCGGGCCCGACGGGCTCCTGAAGGCCGTCACCGACCGGGCGCGCGCGAACGATGCGCCGGGCTGGATTTCCTGCGACCGCCACATGATCTGCGGCGTCGGCGCGTGCTACGCCTGCATCCAGAAGACGGTGCGCGGCAATTCGCGCTGCTGCATCGAGGGACCGGTCTTCGCCGCGAAGGACTTGATTTGGGAGTAGGGTCATGATTGATACGAAGGTCAGTCTGGGCGGACTTGAAATGGCGACGCCGATCACGACGGCGAGCGGCACGTTCGGGTATGGTACGGAGTACATCGGCGCCGTCGACTATTCGAAGCTGGGCGCGGTGACCGCGAAGGGCATCCGCGTCGCGCCGTGGCCGGGCAACCCCATGCCGCGCCATGCCGAGGTCTGCGGCGGGCTCGTCAACGCCATCGGTCTGCAGGGTACGGGCGTCGAGCATTTCGTCAACGTCACGGTGCCATGGTACCGCGCGAACGCGCAGGTCCCCCTGATCGCCAACATCTGGGGCGGCGCAATCGGGGAATACGCCGAAGTCGCCGCGAAACTCACGGGCGTCGTGGATGCGCTGGAGATGAACGTGAGCTGTCCGAACGTGAAGGAGGGCGGTCACACCTTCGGGCAGGATCCGAAGGTGCTCGCCGAGGTGGTCGGTGCGGTGCGCCGGGCGACGACGCTGCCGCTGATCGTGAAACTGGCGCCGAACGTGCCGTCGATCGTCCCCTACGTGAAGGCGTGCGAGGATGCGGGCGCCGACGCGCTCGCGCTCATCAACACGATTCCCGCGATGGTGATCGACATCGAGACGCGCCGTCCCGCGATCGCGAACGGGACGGGCGGACTCTCCGGCCGCGGCATCCATCCGGTGGCGGTCAAACTCGTCTATGATGCGCATCGGGCGACGACGCTGCCGATTCTGGCGATGGGCGGCATCTACGAGGCGAAGGACGCCATCGAGTTCTTCCTCGCGGGTGCGACGGCCGTAGCGGTCGGTACGGCGACCTTCACGAACCCGGGCGTCGTTGCCGAGGTCTATGACGGGCTGGTCGCCTATTGCGAGCGCAAGGGGTTTGCGTCCGTCCGCGACCTCACGGGAGCACTGGAAGTTTGATATAATACGCCTCGGTGAAGATTCTTTCGCGATACGTCCTCCGGGAGTTCCTGGTTCCGCTGACCTACTGTCTGCTCGGGTTTCTCTCGATTTACGTGCTGTTCGAGCTGTTCGGCTCGTTCTCGCGGATCGCCGAGGCCCGTCTTCCCTTCCTGACGATCGTCCGGTACTTCGCCGCCTTCCTGGCGCCGTATTTCATGTGGCTCGCGCCCGCCGCGCTGATGCTGGCGACGCTGTACACGATGTGGAACTTCTGCCGTCACACCGAGATTACGGCGATGCGCGCGAGCGGCGTCAGTTTCATGGCGATCGTGAAGCCGCTCCTCTTCGTGGCGCTTCTGATGTCGGGCTTCGTCGCGTGGGTCAACGAGAGCTACGTGCCGCGCATGGCGCAGTGGGCCAAGCAGCTCAAGACGGATCGCTTTGACGCGAAGAAGCTCGCCAAGGCCGATGGTCTCGTCTACTGCGACGCCAACGCACGCCGCATGTGGACGATCGAACGCATGGCGGATGATGACGCCGAATGCCTTGAAGGCGTCACGATCACCATCGACCGGGCCGACGGCGGTCGGCTTAAGACCATTACGGCGGATCGGGCCGATTATCTGGAGGGCGAGTGGTGGCTCTCCGGCGCCGTCGTGCGCCACTTTGATGCCTCGGGCGATGAATGCCCCTCGCCGGAACCCGAACTCGACGCAATGAAGTTTCGACTCTTCCCCGAGCTGCGGGAACGGCCGGGCGACATCCTCCAGCAGAACCGCGACTGGCAGTTCAATTCGACGCGAAGCAAATTCCGCTTCATCCGCAGGCATGCGGATCTGACGGCCGCACAGCGCGTGGAGTACACCTATGACGCCTGGGCACAGGCCGTCGCGCCGTTCGCGTGCCTGGTGATCACGCTTTTCGCGATTCCGGCAGGCATCTCGTCCGGGCGGCAATCCGTCTTCAAGGGCGTCCTTGGCGCGCTCGCGATGTTCTTCACGTTCTACGGCGTCACGATCGGCTGCATGGTCGCCGCGCACAAGGAATGCCTGCCCCCGATTCTCGCCGCCTTTCTCCCCGACGTCCTGTTCCTGATCCTGGGCATCCGCGCCTTCATGCGCCAGCGTTGAAGGCGGCCGCCGCCGTCACCCCGCGCCTTCCCCGCCAACTGCGGCCAACGGATTCCCTTCGTCCGTTCCCCTTGCGTAATTCCGGGGTGGAGCGGCCGGACAATTCTGCGCGCGATTGACTTACGAACCGCGTTTTTGCTAGAATAAGCGGAAATTTCGGCGATCCTGTGGGTCGAACCGCAGGGGTGATTTTTATTTTTGACAGGAAGGAGCGAGGAAAATGGCGATGAACAGTCAGCTGCTGGCCGTGGTTCAGCACATCGAGAGCGAGCGCGGCGTGAGCCGTGAGATCGTCTTGACGGCGATTGAGCAGGCGATTCAGCAGGCGGCGCGCAAGAACCACGATGTGACCAACGATCTGCGCGTCTCCATCGACCGCGGGGATCTCTCGCTCCACGTCTACGATACGCTCGTCGCCTCCGACGAGGAGTCGGGACCCGGCTTCATCTCGCTGGCGCGCGCCATGCGCTTCAACCACGGCAACCCCGTGGCGGAAGGGCAGACGGTCGAAATCGAGATGCCGGCGTCGCGGCTCGGGCGCATTGCGGCACAGACCTCGCGCCAGATGATCATGCAGAAGATCCGCGAAGCCGAGCGCACCAACACCTTCTCCGAATACAAGGACCGCGTGGGCGACATCGTGTTGGGTACGGTTTCGGCGGTTTCCCACCGCGACATCTACGTGCAGGTGGGGAAGACCGAGATGATCCTGCCGGGCAAGGAGCGCATTCCGACGGAAGACTATCAGGTCGGCGATCCCATCCGCGCGATCGTCCTGCGCGTCGATCCCGAGGCGAAGGGCCCGAGCGTCATTCTGAGCCGTGCGAGCGGCAAGTTCGTCGAGGCACTCTTCCGGCTGGAGGTCTCCGAAATCTCCGACGGCGTCGTCGAGATCATGGGCGTCAGCCGCGATCCCGGCTACCGCGCCAAACTGGCGGTCCGCACCGCGAACGAGAACGTCGATCCCGTCGGGGCCTGCGTCGGCCAGCGGGGCACGCGCGTGCGTGCCATCGTGAACGAGCTGAACGGAGAGAAGATCGACATCGTCCGCTGGAACGAGGACATCCGCCAGTACGTTGCCCAGGCGCTTGCCCCGGCGAAGCTCGAGAGCATCGAGGTCGATCCCGAGCATCCCAATACGGTGCAGGTCGTCGCATCGGCCGAGCAGTATTCGCTGGCGATCGGCAAGCGCGGGCAGAACGTGCGCCTGACGACGAAGCTGACGGGCTGGCACGTCGAGGTGCGCAAGTCGATGGCGACGGCGAGCTTCGAGGACCAGAAGGCCGCGGCGATTCACGAGCTGGCCGAGACGTTCAGCGTCTCGACGGCGGTGGCGACCCAGATGGCCGATGCCGGCTATCTCACGATCGATGGCATCGCCGAGGAGGATGAGGCGAGCTTCATCGCGGCGACGGGCCTCGACGAGGTCACGGCGAAGGGCGTCTATGCGGCGGCGCAGGCCGTTGCGGCGCTGACGAACGGCGGGGATGCCGAGTAATTTCCGGGAGGTCTGACTTATGCGTGTATACGAACTTGCCAAAGAAGCCGGCGTAACGAGCGCGGATGTCCTCAGAGCGGCCGCGCGCTGCGGTGCCGAGGTGACGAGCGCCATCAGCGTGATCGACGCGGGGGAACTCCCCGCGCTGCAGATGGCGCTTCCCCGGCCGGGGGCGACCGACGTCGCGGCGGCGCGCGCGGCGAAGCACGCGAAGGCCGTCTCCCTCCGCCGGGGCGGAATCGAAGCCGAGCGTGCGGCGCTGCGGCTTCACCTCGAGGCCGCCCGGGCCGCCCACGAGGGCCGGCCCATGAAAACCGCACCCGTCGTACCCGCCCCGCCACCGCCGCCGAAGCCGGCCAATCTCGGGCCGATTTCCATCAATCCGAAGAAACCGACGGTCGCTCCGCCGGCGCCGAAGATCTCGATTTCGGTCAAGGACTCCCCGGCGACGCCGGCGAAAACAGCGCTCCGCATGGCCCCGGGCTACAAGCCGAAGGCGCCCGTCGCGCCGGCGCAACCGGTCAAGGCCGGGCTTTCCTCGGCGGGCTTCAAGCCGCTGCCGTCCGCGCCCGCTGGCGCCGGCACGATCAAGATCACGGTCGCCGCGCAACCGAAGGCGCGTCCCGCGAAGACGGTCGATTATGATGAGGACGAGGGGTCGCGCAAGGGACGCAAGGGCGGCAAGGACGCGATGCGCGCGTTCGAACGTCATCTGTCGCACGGCACCCCGTCGGCGGCGGGCGCCGGCGGCATCCGCGTCGACGAAGCCAACAAGGAGATCTCCATCCGCGGCGCCGTCGTCGTCAAGGATCTCGCCGCGAAGCTGAACATCAAGCCCAATCGCCTCATCGCGGATCTCATGGGGCTGAAGATCCTCGCGTCCATCAACCAGCGCGTCGAACCCGATGTGGCGACCAAAGTCGCGGGGAAGTACGGCTTCAAGGTGACCATCGAGCACGCCCGCAACAAGGATGCCGCCAAACCCGTCCTCAAGTCGATTGATGCGGACGACCTCATTCCCGAGGATGCGCCCGAGACGCTGAAGCCGCGCGCGCCGGTCGTGACCTTCCTCGGTCACGTCGACCATGGCAAGACGACGCTCATGGACTGGATCCGCAAGGAGCACGTCGCCGCCGGCGAAGCGGGCGGCATCACCCAGCAGATCTCTGCCTACCAGGTCGAGATCGCCGGCAAGCTCATCACCTTCCTCGACACCCCCGGCCATGCCGCGTTCTCCGCGATGCGCGCCCGCGGCGCGCAGATCACCGACATTGCGGTGCTGATCATCGCGGGCGACGACGGCATCATGCCGCAGACCGAGGAGTGCATCCGCGTCGCCCGTCAGGCCGGCGTCCAGATCATGGTTGCGCTCACGAAGTGCGATAAGCCGACGGCGAATGTCGATCGCGTGAAGCAGCAGCTCCAGAAGCGGGGCCTTACCCCGGAGGACTGGGGCGGCGACATCATCTGCTGCCCCGTGTCGGGCGTTACGGGCGAAGGTGTCGACGCGCTTCTGGAGAACATCCTCGTCCAGGCCGAGGTCCTCGAACTCCAGGCCAACCCGAACCGCCGCGCGAATGGCTACGTCATCGAATCCGAGCTGCAGCAGGGGCTCGGGCCGTGCGCGACGCTGCTCGTCACGGGCGGCACGCTCAAGGTCGGCGACGCGCTCCTCATCGGCGAGCACTTCGGCAAGGTGCGCGCGCTCATCGACGACCACGGCCGCCGCATCCGGGAAGCCGCGCCGTCGACCCCGGTCAAGGCCACGGGCCTTTCGGGCGTTCCCGAGGCGGGTGCCGAGTTCCGCGTCATGCTGGACGAAAAGCGCGCGCGCACGCTCGCCGAGGAAACGGCCCGCGAGCGCAAGGAGCAGGAGCTTTCCACGAACAAGGCCGCATCGCTCGACGCGCTCATGTCGCGCATGGCCGCCGAAGGCAAGCGCGAGCTCAACGTCGTCGTCAAGTCCGAAAACCAGGGCACGCTTGAGGCGGTCGTCCAGGCCCTGCAGGAAATCAAGTCCGAGAAGGTCGGCCTCAACATCATCGGTGCGGGCACGGGCAGCGTCTCGTTGACGGATGTCAAGAGCGCGGCCGCCGGCAAGGCGATCGTGGTGGGCTTCGACATCGGCAGCGATTCGGGCGTGCAGCAGCAGGCGCGTCACGATGGCGTGCGCATCAACTCGTTCCGCATCATCTACGAGCTCATCGATCACGTCAAGCAGTGCATGCTCGATCTCCTGCCGCCGGAGTACAAGGAGGTCGTCCTCGGCCATGCCGAGATCAAGGCGATCTACGACATCGGCAAGCTCGGCAAGATCGCGGGTTCGCAGATGCTCGACGGCCGGCTCGTCGCGAAGGAGCACTACCGCATCCTCCGCAGCAAGGCGCAGGTGTGGGACGGGAAGGTCCAGACGCTCCGCCACTTCAAGGACGAGGTCAAGGAAGTGACCGGCCAGCAGGAGTGCGGCGTGTGCTTCGCCAACTTCGAGGGCTTCAAGGTCGGCGATGTCATCGAGTGCTACCAGATGGAAGAACTGCCGAGAAGCCTGTAAGGGAACGCCGTACGCATCATGTCCGTCGATCGTCTGGAACGCGTCAATTCGCTGCTCAAGCGCATCATCGCCGAGGGAATGTTCCTGGTGATGCAGGGCGACACGGTGTCGCCGGGGCTTTTCACCGTCACCAACGTCCATTGCGGCAGGGACCTGCGGGACGCCACCGTGGACGTTTCCGTCTTCGGCGACGAGGCGACGAAGCAGCGGGCGCTTCGGCATCTGAAGCATCACGCGCGCGATTTCCAGGCGCTCGTCAACCGTCAGGCACGGCTCAAGTTCACGCCGCGCCTCACCTTCCGTCTCGACCGCTCGCTGGAGCGGGGCGACGAGGTGCTGTCGATTCTGGACAACCTTCCCCCGATTTCCGACGATGGCCAATCTGATCCAGCTCCGCATGCTTGAGGACCTCGACGGGCTGCTGCTCGTCGACAAGCCCGAAGGCCTGGCGTTCGCGACGGTCCTGAAGACCGTGAAGCGGAAGTTCAACCTCGTCAAGGTCGGGCACGGCGGTTCGCTCGATACGATGGCGTCGGGGCTTTTCGTCATTCTCGTGGGCGATGCCACCCGGTACGTCGACCGCGTGATGGGCGCCGACCGCACCTATTCGGGCGTGCTGCGTTTCGGCGCGACGACGGATACGGGCGACCGGTACGGTCGCGCCGTGCCGCTGCCCGATCCCGTGATGCCGGTGCGCGAAGCCACGGGCGACGTCTTCCAGACCGAGCCGCGCTTCTGCGCGATTCGCCGCGAGGGCGCCGCGGAATACGAAATCGTCGACACGGGCGAGCACACGCAGTTCCTTGCGCACGTCTACCGCTTCGACGTCGCCGCCGGCGATGCGCCCGAAAGGCCGTTCACGCTGACGGCGTCCAAGGGCCTGCTGCCGCGGGCCCTCGCCATCGACCTCGGCGCGACGCTGATGTCGCTCCGCCGCGAAAAGGTCGGCAGGTTCGCGGTGAAGGACGCGATACCGTTTGCGCGGCTGCTGGAGACCGAACCCAAGGATTTCGCCTCGGTCGTACTGCCGCTTTCGAAAGTCCTGGCATGACGATCGCGGTCGGCTTCTTCGACGGCGTCCATCTTGGACATCAGGCGATTCTGAAGGGCGCCGATCTGGCGCTGACCTTCTCCAACCATCCGCTTTCGCTGCTCGCGCCGTCGCGGGCGCCCCGGCTCATCATGACGCTCCCGGCGCGTACGCGGGCGATCGAATCCGCGGGCGTGCCGGCGGTGGAGGCCCTGGCCTTTACGGCGGATCTGGCCGCGCGTTCGCCTGCGGATTTCCTGGCGATGATGCGCGCGCGCGCCGTCCCGGGCCCGCTGTCCGTCCGCTGCGGCGCGAACTGGCGCTTCGGCAGGGACGGCATCGGCACGGCCGCGTGGCTGCGTGCGCAGGGCGTCGCGGTCACGGTCGTTCCCTACGCCACGTACGACGGCGCGGCGATCTCCTCCACGCGCGTGCGTGCCGCCCTTGCGGCGGGGCGGATGGCGGACGTGACGGCGATGCTGGGCCGCCCCTATGCCGTCTCGGGGACGCTTGTCCCCGGCAAGGGGCTTGGCCGCGCCCTCGGCTATCCGACGCTCAATGTCCTGCCCGACGGCGCTGACGGCCTTCTTCGTCCGCCTCTCGGCGTCTACGTCGTCGAACTGGACGGCGCACGTGCGGTCGCGAACTACGGCGTGGCGCCGACGATGGGCGAACGGGCCTGGCGCGCACCCGTCTGGGAGCTTCATCTCCTGAGCGCGCCATCCCGCCATCCCGCCGCCCCTGCGCTTTCCTTCCGCGTCCTGCGCCACCTGCGGCCCGAGCGGAAATTCGCCTCGCCGGCGGAACTGAAGGCGCAGATCGCCGCCGATTGCGAAGCGGCGCGTTCCCTCTGACCGCCGGCGCGTGCGAATCTTGCGGCGCAAGCGTTCCGCACGGCTTCGCTTTGTGGTATAATACGGCCATGAGACTACGCTGCAGGAAGGGTCAGACGATGGTGGAGTACGTGCTTTGCGTCATCGCGCTTCTTGTGGTGGTGTCGGCGATGGGGTATCTGGTGTCGGCGACGAAGCGTTCCGTCCACCGCACGGAGAACCTCATCCGCTCGGATTATCCGTAAGGTGAACGAAAGGAAAACTCAAGATGGTCCTGAATAAAATGCGCAGAGGCCAGACGATGGTCGAATACATCCTCATCGTCTGCCTGATCGCGATCTCGCTCATCGGCGTGTTCATGTACTTTGGCAAGGCCATTGGCACGAAGGCGGCGGGTGCGGCGGACGCGCTCTCGGAATCCGCAGGGGCGGAGGCCAAGTCGGAAGTCGATTCGATCAGCCGCGAGAACCTCAGGTCTCTCGGCGAGGACTGATGTCCTCCCGCCGGGGTCAGGCGATGGTGGAGACGGTCCTCGCCGTCTTCTTCGTCACGCTTGTCTTCTTCGGGCTCTTCGGGCTCTCGCGCATGGTCACGGCGCGCATCCTCGTCGATCACGCGGCGGCTCGCGCCGCGCGCGCCAAGGCCGTCGGGTTCAACGACTTCATGTGCCTCAAATCCGCGCGGGTGGCGCTCATTCCCGTCGCGGGCGAGCGGCTGTGGCCCGTGGATAACGGCGAATGGAACGAAGCCGCGCGCGTGCCGATCTACCTCAGCGCCGAGGACGAGGGGCGGGCGCGCGGCATCCTCGACTACAGGTGGTGGGACTCGACGGACGTCAGCGTCTCCTCGGGCTACGGCCTCGGCGCCACGTCGCGCTGCGACATCCGCCTGGCGACGGACGACTACACGGTGGAAGGTCAGGCCGAGGTCGAATCGCACTTCCCGCTCTACATGTTCAACCAGGGGCCGTGATGAATTGCCGTAGAGGACAGGTGGCGATCTATCTGATCATGGCGCTCGTCGTGATCATGCTCCTGACGCTGCTTAACGTCGACACCTTCATTGCCGTGCGCGGCAAGAACCGGCTGCAGAATGCGGGCGATGCCGCGGCGATCGCGGCCGCGCGCAAGCAGGGCAGCCTCATCGACGAAATCGGGCGGCTCAACTTCGACCACATCGTCGCGGCGGTTCGCAACGCATCGGCGCAGTGCGAGGAGATCGTCCTCGCACAGCGGCGGCTGGCGCTGCTCGGCCCCGTCGAGGCGCTGCGCCTGGCGAATCAGGCGGCGCTCAAGAACGGCATGGAGGTGCGCCCCGAATTCGCGCAGATTCTGCTGGATCACGTCAGCGACATCCGCCTCGTCTATGCGGGGGGCGGCGAGACCGATCCTTATCCCGAATCCTATCCGGGCGCATGGACCGATTACGCGACGGCCATCGCCAGTGTGGCGGGCGAGGGGTTGGCGACGGGGGCGGACAACATCGAGTTCTACTATGCCGCCACCGGGCACCTGCTCCTCGATCGCCATTTCTATTTCGCCATCTCGGGCAAGGACTGGTGCTGGTTCAAATGGAACGCGCCGAATCTGCTCGCGAACTACAACAGCTACCGCGACTGGTCGCCGCTCCCGGTGGCGCGCGAGAATTCCTTTGAGAACTCCGAGATATTCTCGCTGCACCTGAGCGCCCGGCAGACCGCGCTGACGGACGTCTTCACGCGGGAGGAGATCAAACGGCTCCTGGAACGTCATGCGGACGTGCGCGTGACGGATGAGGAGCTGGAGGAGTCCTACCTCATCACCAATGCGGCGCAGACGTGGTTCTTCTACGATACCGGCGCCTGGGGCACCTGGTTCAACGGCCGCACGCTGGCGGGTGACGACGAAGGCTGGAGCTTCCCGATCGTCGGTGAGATCAAGCCCGAGTACAACGTGCGCGGCTGTGCGGCGGTGTGCCGCTGCGTGAATGAGATCGAGTCGATTGCGACGGATGCCGTTTCCGACCATACCTGGGCGGCCGGCGCCAAACCTTTCGGCACGGCGGAAAACGTGGCGGGCGAGGTCGGTCCCGTGACCTCGCTCCAGGGCTTCGTCACGCCTTCGGCGATGAAGGACGTACGTCTCGTGCCGCTCGATGCGGTGGGCGGTGAGAGGCTGGCGACGGCGGATTTCGGCTGGGTCAATCACATCCGCCGCCACCTGGGCGACTACATGTTGCACGGCCCGCGCAATGCGCAGGGCTGTTTCTACTGTCTGCAGCTGCAGACGTGGGAGCGCCAGGCTTTCCGCCGGGAGGGCGCGCGTTGGCTGAAGTACTACGCAGACTCCTGCACGCGCCCGACGGGCGGCGGAGGCGGCGGGGGAGGAACGAGCCATGGTCATTAGCCGTCCGGGACAGGCCTTCATGGAGATGGCGGTGGGGATGCTGGCCACGGCGCTGGTGCTGGCGGCGCTTTTCGGGTGCATCCGCATCATCCTCGAATCGATGAACCGGCAGCGGTCGCTGCGCGCGGAGGCGGGACGCGCGGCGATGGCGTCCGTGGGGGGTGACGGGGCGTATTCCTCGGCGGAAAGCCATGCCACGATTGCGGTGGAGTCTTTTTCGGCGGAGTATCTGTTTGGTTCGCGGGAGATTGAAGTCCGCGAAGAGGTGCACATGCCGGCCATGGGGATCGATTGGCTATGATCCTTGGCCGGGAAAAGGGGGGAGGCATGATGAAGGGCAATCCGTTTGCGGCGCGTCTCGCCGCGTTCGTCGCGCAGCTGCAGGCGAGCGAACTTGATGCGGCGGTCGTGTTCGACCAGGCCAACGTCAGGGCGCTGACGGGCATCGACTGCGACAATGCGTGTCTGCTGGTGACGGCGCGCGGCCAGATCGTCTTCCATACCGACTTCCGCTACGTGCCGATGGTGCACCGCGTGGCACCGGGGCTGGCGGTCGGGGACATCCGGAAGCTGAACGGCGCCCGGCCGTTCCGGTTCGGGCGCATGAAATTCGCGAAGATAGGGTACGAGTCATCCCTCGCCCACGCGCGGTACATGCAGCTGGAGAAGTCCTTTCCCGGCGCCGCGTTCACCGATGTGGACGCCCGGGTGAAGGCTCTGCGCGCCGTGAAGACGGCCGACGAACTCGTCCGCATCCGGGCCGCCGCCACGCTCAACGACCGCATCTGGTCGGCTGCGCAGAAGAAGTTCAGGGTCGGCATGACCGAGCGCGGGATGGCCCGCGTCATCCGTCGCCTCATGATCGAGAAGGGCGACGGCGAGGCTTTCGAGACCATCGTCTGCGTGGGGGCCAATGCGGCGGAATGCCACCACGTGCCGGACGACACCGTCTGGACCGGTCGGGAGCCCGTCCTCGTCGACATGGGGGTGAGGCTCGACGGCTACTGCTCCGATATGACGCGCAACCTCGTCCCGCCGCGCCCCACGAAACTCTACCGTCAGGTCTATGGTCTCGTCCTTCAGGCCAATCTGGCCGCCATCGCGGCGGCGAAGCCGGGCATGACGGCGGGCGACCTCGACAAGGTGGCGCGTGATTTCCTCGCAAAGAACGGCTTTGGCGAGGCGTTCGGGCACTCCCTCGGACATGGCGTGGGCATCGAGATCCACGAGGCGCCGTTCGTGGCGAAGAAGCAGACCACGGTTCTCGTCCCCGGCATGATCGTGACGATCGAACCGGGCGTCTATCTCGAAGGCGCTCTGGGCGTGCGCATCGAAGACCTCGTCGTCATCACCGAGACCGGCTGCGAGGTCCTTTCGCATTCGGCGAAATGACGGCCGGAAACCCTCTATTGCCAGTCGCCCCGGAAAATAGTATAATTTCCATCGTGAAAAAAGTTTCGTGCAAGATAAAGTACCGTCGCATCCTGCTCAAGCTGTCGGGTGAGGTTCTCCGCAACCGCGAGACGGGCGAGTGCATCGACCCGAAGAACCTGGCGTTCATGGCCGCGCGCGTGAAGAAGCTTCACCAGATGGGCGTCGAGGTCGGCATCGTGCTCGGGGGCGGCAACATCTTCCGTGGTCTGACGGGGGCGGGCAAGGGCGTCAATCGGGTGACGGGTGACTCGATGGGTATGCTCGCGACGATCATCAACGGCCTGGCGATGATGAATGCGCTTGAGTCGATCGGCGTGCCGACGCGCGTGATGACGGCGATTGAGATGCCCAAGCTCGCCGAGCCGTTCATCCAGCGCAAGGCGCTCCGCCACTTCGAGAAGGGGCGCGTCGTGATCTTCGCGGGCGGCACGGGCAATCCCTATTTCTCGACCGACTCCGCCGCTGCGCTGCGCGCCAGCGAAATCGGCGCGGATGCGCTCCTGAAGGCGACGAAGGTCGATGGCGTCTACACGGCCGATCCGGCCAAGGATCCGAAGGCGCGGAAGTACGGTTCGCTCAAGTACGAGACCGCGCTCGAGAAGCGTCTGAAGGTCATGGATTCCGCGGCGTTCGCGCTGTGCATGGACAACGGCATTCCGATCGTGGTGTTCGACTTCTTCGATGGCGATGCGCTCGAGCGCGTCGTGAAGGGCGAGTCGGTCGGCACGATCGTGAGTGATTGAGAAACGGTTTAATCAGCAAATGGAGAGGTTAGGCAATGGAGACGGTTTCCGAAGTTCTGAATGACGCTCAGGCGAAGATCCAGAAGAGTTTTGAGGCGCTGAAGGGTCAGTTCGCCGGCCTGCGCACGGGCAAGGCCAATCCGGCGATGGTCGATCAGATCAAGGTCGAGTACTACGGCTGCCCGACGCCGATCAAGAATCTCGGCACGATTTCGACGCCGGAGCCGCGTCAGATCAAGATCACGCCGTTCGATCCGACGGTGCTCGCCGAAATGAACAAGGCGATCCTGGCGGCGAACCTCGGCGTCACGCCGCAGACCGACGGCAAGGTTCTCCGCATCACGGTGCCGGAGCTCAACGAGGCGCGCCGCAAGGAGATCGTGAAGACGGCGAAGACCCAGGCCGAGGCCCAGAAGGTCGCCATGCGCAACGTCCGGCGCGATGCGAACGATGCGGTCAGGAAGCTGGAGAAGGATAAGAAGATTTCCGAGGACGACATGAAGCAGGGCCTTGAGCGGATCCAGAAGGCGACGGACGAGGGCATTGCGAAGATCGACGCCGAACTGAAGGCCAAGGAGTCCGAGGTGATGACCGTCTGACGCGACCGTCCGCGCGACTCAGGAATTTCCCAAGGAGGGTTGATATGGCCGAAGATACCGTGAATCCGATCAGCGCAGCGAAACCGCCGGTGACGAACCCGATCGCGTCTTCGACGGTCGCCCATGCGGCTACGCTGAAACTCAAGCCTGTGATCCGCAAGCCGACGATCGGCGGCGGGGCGACGCCGGGCCGCCCGAGTGTCCGCCTGCCCTCGTCCGTCGCCAAGCCCGCCATTCCTTCGGCGGCGAAGCCTGCGGCGCCCGCGGCGGAAGCGCCTGCGGCGGCGAAGCCGGATTCGATCGACCAGCTCAAGAACATGACGCAGAAGCTGAAGGGCGTCACCCAGCAGATTCCCGCGCAGGCCATTCTGCACAAGACGGGCATCATCGCCGATCAGGATCTGACCGAGGCCCAGAAACAGGCGTCGAAGTCGCGCACGGCGCGCATCTCGCTTTCCGATGCGATGGGCATTGCGCCGGTCAAGAGCGAATCCGCGCCGATCAAGACCATCCGCATCAAGCGTCCCATCGACATCCAGAGTCCGGTCGGCGCGTCGCCATCGCGCCCGGCGCCGGCCGCGCCCGAGCCGACGGCAGCCGCGCCCGAGCCGACGGTGACTCAGCGCAAGACGCTTAAGATCGCGCGTCCGGGCGGCGGCGTTCGCCCGGGCGGCAAGTTCGGCGTCAAGAAGCCCGGTGCCACGACAATCGAAAATCCGGCGGCGGGGGCCGTGGCGGACATTCCGGATGTCGCCGACATCCCGGATCTGCCCGCCGAGGGTGCGCCGGCGGCGGCCGCACCGGTGGCGGCGGGTCCGCTCCCGAAGGATCAGGTCCCCGCCGTGGGCGGCGCGTGGGGAACCGTCGGGCTGCTTGTCGAGATCGCCGCGTGCATCGTCCTCGGCGTGGTCTGCTACTTCCTCTTCCAGGACTGCTACCGGCTGCCGCTGTGGTGCGGCGGCTGCAACGCCGCGCTGTGAGGCGCTATTCGGCCATCGTCCGCGCCACGGCGCTGGAGATATGTTCCGAACCGCTGGCGCTGTTGCTGACGATGTCGGCGACGGCGCTCGCGTTTCTGGCGCCGCGCTTCCACTATCACCAGTTCGGCGACCCGACGCGCATGGCGATGGAGTCGGGCTTCTCGGCGCAACTTGTGATCGGCCTCGCGTTTGCGGTGTTCTGCACGATCCGTTCGTTCCGGCGCGAAATCGAGTCGGGTACCCTGCAGATGGCGCTGGCGCATTCCGTTTCCCGCCGCGCGTTTTTCATGGCGAAGGCGCTGGGGGCGTGGCTTGCCTATCTCGTCTTCGCGGCAACCGTCTTCGCACTGACCGTTACCGTCACCCGCGGCGCGGCGATCGGGGCGGAAATCGCCCGGGCGCGCAATGATATTCCGGGGCTTTTCGGGCCTTCCGTCGCCCTCGCCACGGCCGCGATTCTGCTGCCGCCCGTCTGCGCGGCGGCGCTCAACTATTTCTTCAGGCTCCGTTTCACGCTGACGGCGACGCTTCTTTCGGCGCTTTTCGCGTGCGCCGCGCAGTTCGGCTGTTTCGAGGGTCGGCTCTGGCTCCGGATGGCGCCGCTCGCGCTGCTCGTGACGTTTCCCGCAGCCATTGTGGTCGCGGCTGCCGCGGCGTTTGCGGTGAAGTGGCGCAGCCACGCGGCGACGTCGCTCGCGGGCGCTCTCTGCATCCTTCTGCTGCCGCTGTTCGGCAACTACTATCTGCCGGGCGCGTTGGTGCGCGGGCGCAGCCTGCCGTTCGACTACCTGCTGTTCGCCGGGGTTGCGACGCTGCCGTTCGTCGTCGCCTTCGTTGTCATGGGCGTATGGCTGTTTGAAAACCGCGAGATCGACGGCGCGTGATGGTTACCGGAGGTTCGATGCACGAGACGATCATCAGACTTGCAGACGTGGGCAAGACGTTCCGCGATTTCTGGATGCGGCCGACCGTGAAAGCCGTGGACGGACTCGACCTGACGGTGAGCGCGGGCGAGGTGTTCGGTCTCCTCGGCCCCAACGGCAGCGGCAAATCCACGACGCTCAAGATGATCCTCGGGTTGCTCGACCCCACGGTCGGCGAAGTCTCGCTCTTCGGTCTGCCGCCCCGTTCGACCGCGGCCCGCCGACGTCTGGGCCATCTGCCGGAGCTGAGCTATCTGCATCCGTTCCTCACCGCGCGCGAGACTCTGCGCTATTATGCGGGGCTTTGCGATCTGCCGCGCCGGATTGCCGCCGACCGCGCCGACCAGCTGCTGGAGATGGTGGGTCTGACCGCCGTCGCCAACCGTGCCGTCGGCGGCTTCTCGAAGGGAATGGCCCGCCGCGTCGCCCTGGCGAGCGCGCTCATCGGTCGCCCCGAGCTGCTGATTCTCGACGAACCGACGAGCGGACTCGACCCCGTGTCGACGAACGAGGTGAAGACGCTCGTGAAGACGCTGGCGAAGGGCGGCATGACGATTCTCATGACCTCGCACCTGCTGGCCGATGCCGGGGACGTCTGCAGTCGCGTGATGATTCTCAACCACGGCAAGTCCGTCGCCGAAGGCAACGTCGACGAAATCGGCACCTCGCTGGAGTCGTTCTTCCTCGCCACGGTCGGCGAGGGGCGCCGCTTCGAGGTCGCCCCGTTCCTGCGATGAGGGCGTTCGGCCAGATTTTCCGGTTGGAGTTCCTCGGCTTCGTCCGTTCGCGGGCGTTGCCGCTGCTTTCCCTGGCCGCGCTCGCCTGGACGCAGTTCCTGCCCTTCCTCGTGCGCGGCGACGGCACGGCGGCGGGCGAATATCAGATCTACTGCCACTACGCGCTGGGGGGCGCCGCGCTGCTGCTGACCGTGACCCTGGCGGCGTCGGCGGCAGGATCTCTCGCGAAGGATCGCGCCGCCGGACGCCTGTCGCTCACGGCGGTCCGCCCCGTGCCCTATGCCGTCATCGTCCTGGGGCGCGCTGTGGCGCTGACGACGGTCGGCGCGGTCGTGATGGCGCTGGCGGTCGTGTCCGCGCTCATCTGCCTCGCCCGTTACCCCAGGACGTTCGAAGGGACGGACGGCGGTGCCGTGCCGATGGATTTCTCCCTGTCGCGTCCCTGCTATCATGTGCTGTCGCCGATCATGGAGAAGACGGCGCGCGAGGAGGCCGAGGAGGCGTATGAAAAATACCGAACCGATCCCGCGACCTCGAATAACGTGGCCGAAGTCGATCGGAAGGTCGCGCTCGACATCCTGACGCAGCGTGCGGAGGAGCGGTTCGATCAGGTGGGCGCCGGGCAGTCGGCGGAATGGAAGTTCGCGGCGGTCCCGGCGGATGCCGTGCGGCTGGCGGTGCGGATGAAGTTCGCCAACAGTCTGGAGACGCGGGGGGAGTTCCACGGCCGTTTTCGTCTTGGCGATTGCGTCGCGGAGATCGGCAACGCGACCGAGGCCGTGCTGATGGCGCCGCTGGTGCGTCCCGAAGGCGGCTCGTTCGCGGGAGCGCTGCGTTTCGACAACACGGGACGGGAGGGCGTCATGCTGCGCCCGCGCAAGGATCTCCATCTTCTGTACGGCCGCCCGGGCGACGTTTTTGCGGCCAATCTTCTCTACGCCTATCTCGCCACCGTGGCGATGCTGGCGCTCGTCGTTTCGTTTGCGCTTTTCCTGAGCGCCTGCCTGAGCCGGAGCGTGGCGGTCTTCACGGTCATCGTGCTGCTGCTGGCGGCCGAAATCGCCCCGAGCATCATGGACGAGTGCATGGAGGGGCAGGTGGCGAGTCTGGGTGACCGGATCGGCATGCGGATTACGAATTTTGTCGCGCAGGCGACGAAATCCATCGGCTCCGTCCATCCTCTGGAGACGCTGGCGAACGACGAATGCCTTGAACCTGCCGCCGTCGCCCGGACGCTCGCGTCCGATCTGATCCTGATGCCGCTTGTCCTTTCGGTGCTCGCCGGCCTTGTCATCCCCCGAAAGTCCGCATAGGCAGGGCGTGCCGTCGTCGCCGGTTTGCCTTGCCGGGCGAATCGCCAAGGTCGCCGGACAAGGTAATGCAACTACGGGCGGGTTGAATGCACCCGCGTCATCGGGGGTTGCCTTCAGTCTGCCCAAGCTGCATTTGACCGATGGTCGTCCGACATCGCCTGATTGCCATGATTGTGGTTTTGCGGGGTTGCATCCGATGTGGGTAAAGAATCCCCAATCCGCTGCGCAAGTCCGATTTTTATTGCTCTTCTCGGCGAGCGTTCCTGCGCAGCCTTGATCCAAACCCTGCTACACCCCAATTGCGGTGAATGGCAAGCCAGACGGGTCAATTTTCTGAAGATGTTTCCGAGGGAGGCGAAGGGTCAATTGATAATTCCGCCAATCGATACTTGACTACCGATATAAAAATATCATATACTGTACTCCACGGCTCTGAAAAGGGTTTCGGGCCACCTGAACAACCAAAGAAAGATGATAAAGATGGAAAGCGCAAATACCCCCGCGCCCGTCGTTGACGACGGCATGGCGGAATTCGAAGCAACCCTTGCGCGCGTGCGTGCGGCGCAGGCAAAGTTCGCATCCTTCTCGCAGGAACAGGTCGACCAGATCTTCCAGGCGGCCGCCCTGGCCGCCAACCGGCAGCGTATTCCGCTCGCAAAGATGGCGGTCGCCGAGACGGGTATGGGCATCGTCGAGGACAAGATCATCAAGAACCACTACGCGGCCGAGTACATCTACAACCAGTACAAGCACACGCAGACCTGCGGCATCCTCGAACGCGATGATTCGGCGGGCATCATGAAGATCGCCGAGCCGATCGGTCTCATCGGCGCGGTCATTCCGACCACCAACCCGACTTCGACGGCCATCTTCAAGACGCTGCTCGCGCTCAAGACGCGCAACGGCATCGTCATCTCCCCCCATCCGCGGGCCAAGAACTGCACGATCGCGGCGGCCCAGGTCGTCCTCGACGCGGCGGTGGCGGCGGGCGCGCCCGAGGGCATCATCGGCTGGATTGCGGCGCCGTCGCTCCCCAAGACGAACCTCCTTATGAAGGAGGCCGACATCATTCTCGCCACGGGTGGCCCCGCCATGGTGAAGAGCGCCTATTCGTCGGGTACGCCGGCCTTGGGCGTAGGGGCGGGCAATGCGGCCGCGATCATCGATCCGTCCGCCGACCTGACGATGGCGGTCAACTCGATCATCCACTCCAAGACCTTTGACAACGGCATGATCTGCGCGACCGAGCAGACGGTCATCGCGGACAAGGAGGTCTACGATGCGGTCAAGGCCGAGTTCATCAAGCGCGGCTGCTATTTCGTGACCCCGGCGGAGGCGGACAAGCTTCGCGCAACGATGCTCATCAACGGCGCGCTCAACGCGAAGATCGTCGGCCAGCGCCCGGTGACGATCGCGAAGATGGCGGGTTTCGAGGTCCCCGAATCCACCAAGGTGCTTATCGGCGAGGCCTCCTCGACGGATACGTCCGAGGCGTTCGGCCACGAGAAGCTGACGACGATCCTCGGCATGTACAAGTCCGAGGACTTTGACGATTCGCTCCGCATCGCGGAGGAGCTTCTGGAGAACAACGGCGGTCTCGGCCACACCTCCGTCCTCTGGGTCGACGAACTCAACGAGCGCGCGAAGCTTGAGCAGTTCGCCGAACGCATGAAAGCGTGCCGCCTCATCGTCAATACGCCGTCGTCGCTCGGCGGCATCGGCGACATCTACAACTTCAGCTTCCCGCCGTCGCTGACGCTCGGCTGCGGCAGCTGGGGCGGCAACTCGATTTCGGAGAACGTGGGCGTCAAGCACCTCATCAACATCAAGACTGTGGCCATGAGAAGGGAAAACATGCTTTGGTTCCGCGCACCTGAGAAGGTGTATCAGAAGAAGGGCTGCCTGCCCGTCGCGCTTCGCGAACTCAGCGAGGTGCTCGGCAAGAGGAAGGCTTTCATCGTGACGGACTCCTTCCTCTACCAGAACGGCTACACCCGGCCGATCGAGAAGAGCCTCGAACAGCAGGGTATCATGTTCACGACGTATTCGAATGTCGCGCCGGATCCCACCCTCGCCTGCGCGCAGGAAGGCGCCCGGCTCATGGCGGGCTTCAAGCCGGATGTGGTCATCGCCCTCGGCGGCGGTTCGGCGATGGACGCGGCGAAGATCATGTGGGTTCTCTACGAGCACCCCGAATGCGACTTCATGGACATGGCCATGCGCTTCATGGATATCCGCAAGCGCGTCTACACCTTCCCGAAGATGGGGGAGAAGGCCTATTTCATCGCGATTCCGACGTCGGCCGGCACGGGTTCGGAAGTGACGCCGTTCGCGGTCATCACCGACGAGAAAACGGGCACGAAGTATCCGCTTGCGGACTACCAGCTCATGCCCAATATGGCAATCGTCGATGCGGATATGCAGATGATGGCGCCCCCGGGACTCACCAGCGCGTCGGGCATCGACGCCGTCTCCCACGCCCTCGAAGCCTACGCCTCGATGTGCGCGACGGACTACACCGACGGCCTGGCGGTGCGTGCGCTCCAGACGATCTTCAAGTATCTGCCGGCGTGCTACAACGCCGCCGTCACGAAGACGAAGGACCCGATCGCCCGCGAGAAGATGGCCAACGCCGCCACCATGGCCGGCATGGCCTTCGCGAACGCCTTCCTCGGCGTCATGCACTCGATGGCCCACAAGCTCGGCGCGTTCCACCACATCCCGCACGGCATCGCCAATGCGCTGATGATGGAGGAGGTCCTCCGCTTCAACGCCGATCCGACGCCGCGCAAGATGGGCACCTTCCCGCAGTACGACCATCCGCATACCTTCGAGCGCTACCTCGAGATCGCCGACGCCCTCGGCATCAAAGGCCGCAGCCGCGGCGAACAGTTCGAGAACTTCATCAAGGCGATCCGCGACCTCCAGAAGGCGATCGGCATCAAGCCGGCGATCAAGGACTACGTCCCGGACGAGGCGGACTTCCTCGCGCGCCTCGACGATATGGTCGAGCAGGCGTTCGACGACCAGTGCACGGGCGCGAACCCGCGCTATCCGCTTATGAGCGAGATCAAGCAGATGTACCTCAACGCCTACTACGGCAAGCACGAGAACGTCTAATTCGAAAGGAGCGATCAGCATGAAGAAGGTTGAAAAGAAGGCGGTTGCCGGGAAGAAGGCCCCGGCGGCGAAGAAGCCCGCGAAGGGTAATGTGCTCCTCGAGCGCACCGCGAAGGTCATCCTCAAGGACAAGGATACGGTGCTCAAGGTCTTCGGCCCCTCCTACAAGGTCTCCGCCATCCTCAACGAGGCGATGAACGAGGCCCGCGCCGCCGAGACGGGACTGCCCGTCGCCAAGGTGCTCGAGGTCATGAAGATCCGCGACCACTGGGCGATCCGCCGCGAGTTCATCGAGGGCGAGACCCTGGCGGACGTGATGGCGAAGGACAGGAAGAATCTCGCGAAGTACCTCCGGCAGTTCGTCGAGATCCAGTGCGCGATCTTCAAGAAGACCTCCGAACGTATGGGCAACCTCGTCGAGAAGCTCGACAAGCAGATCAGCGCCTCGCCGCTCGACCGCGTCACGCGCTACGACCTGCACATGAAGCTCCTGAGCTACACGCGCGGCACGTCGCTCTGCCACGGTGACTTCAATCCGACGAACGTCATCCTCACCCCGAAGGGCGAGTGGCGCGTGATCGACTGGGCGCACGTGCGCCTCGGGGATCCGCTCGCGGATGTCGCGCGCACCTACCTGCTCTTCTGGCTCTCCGGCCACGTCGCCGCCGCCGAGAAGTACATGGCGCTCATGTGCGAGGCGCTCAAGGTCAAGCTCCCCGACGTCCAGAAGTGGCTGCCCATCGTCGCCGCCGCCGAGGCCGCGAGCGAGAAGGACCAGAAGAACCTCGATCTCCTCGTCCACTGGGCTTCCGTCGTCGACATTGAATAGTCGGCTGCGCGAACAGCTCCGTCCCGGACCCTGCGCAAGTGTGCTTTGCGCAGGGTCTTCTGCCCTCCCTCGCGCGCACCGCCGGCGGCACCGCCCGGGCGCGCGCGAACGGCGCTCGCCGCATCGTCCGTATGGGGGATAATGTTTCCGCTTGCGCAAAACCCTGTCAAATAGTATACTTATCTCATCATGAGTTGCAAGCTTTCAAAGTTCGTCGGGTGTGCTTCACTTGTCCTGTCCGCCGTGGCGGTGCCTTCCGCGCACGCGGAGGAGGCGGCGCCGGCGGCCGCCGCCGAGGCCGATGAGAACAAGGTGGACGAGGCCCTGCAGGCCGAAATCCGCTACGTCGAGACCCTTATCGACAACGCCCTCCCGGACTTCGCCGAGATCATCGTCGCCGCGACGAAGAAGAAGTGGCCTGAATCCGAGGCGGCGTTCTTCGCCCTCGAGATCCGCGGCATGCTCTCGCTGGGCAAGTTCAAGGAGGCGGAGGATAAGATCGCCGCGCTCCCCGACCGCAACGGCGGCAAGTACTGGGCGGCGCGGCTGGAGGTCGCGAACAACTACTTCATGCGCGGCAGGAAGAAGGAGTGTTCGGAGATCTACGGCGAGTTCTTCAAGAAGTTCCCGACGCCGCCGAAGGGCCTGCGCGAGTTCTATCTCCAGGCGTCCTACGCCTACGGCCAGCTGCTGATCGCCGACAAGAACTACGCCGAGGCGGCCCGGCGCTACGAGATGCTGCTCAAGTACCTCGACAAGAAGAACGACGACGACGCCAACACGTGGTGCAACGTCGCGTGCGAGACGAGCGAGCTCTACCTCCGCATGGCGAGCGACAAGCCGACGCCCGACGCGCGCAAGGCCGATCTCGCGGGTGCGAAGAAGCTCGTCGACCAGCTCCTGTGGGAGCAGGGGCGGCCCGTGTACTTCGGCCGCGCCATCGCGATGAAGGCCAACATCGAGCTGCTGAAGGGCGATATCTCCCGCGCCCAGGCGACCATCGACGACTACATGGATCAGCTCGCCGAGCTCCACAAGAGCATCCAGGAGTTCGACCCCAACGGCCGCCTGGGGCTGCTGCGCCAGTCCCCGATGCCGCTCTGCCGCTTCATGCTCGCCGACATGTACTGGACGCAGATCCAGGCCGAGATGAAGAAGCCCAAGCGCGACGACAACCTGATCAAGGACCTCATGTTCGGCGCGAAGGGCAAGAACGGCAAGCGCAACGGCGCGGGCGCCTACAACCACGCGGTCAACGTCTACTACCAGTATCCCGAATCCGCCTGGGCGGCGAAGGCGGGTCAGCTCGCCGGCAAGGTCGAGGATCTCGCGATCAAGACCTACGGCGCCACGATCAAGAAGAAGACGACGCCCCAGCAGGACCAGAAGGTCCGCGAGATGCAGTTCCGCGGCGCGGGCGAGAAGCTCGGCGAGGGCGATTACAGCGGCGCGATCGCCGACTACTTCGAGGCGCTGGCGTCCTATCCGGAGGAGATGGAGTCGATTCCGGCGATCGAAGGCATCATCTCGGCCTATCAGAACCTGATCCTCCGCAATCCCAAGGATGCGAAGGTCGCGGACTGGCGGCTGGACGCCGATGCCGTCGAGGGCTATCTCGCCGAGCGTTTTGCGGGCAGCGCGAACAAGCAGCTCATGAACCTGGCGGGCGAGGCGATGCTGCGCGTGGCGGCCTCGGAGAAGTCGCACGGCAACCTCTCGCGCGCCGACCGGCTCTACAAGGCGTTTCTCACCAACTACACGCGTCACATCATGGCGGCGACGACGGCGGCGGCGCTCGCCGGCGAGGCGCAGCAGAAGGAACTCTACGCCGATGCCGTCGCGCTGTGGAACATCATCGACACGACCTACACCAACTCGACGTTCTACACGACGGCGCTCCAGAACCTCTCGGTCTGCTGCGAGAAGCTGGGCGACCGCAAGGGCGCGATCGCGGCGATGAACAAGTACTGCAAGGTCGAGACGCACGCCCTCAAGCGCATGCAGGCGCAGATGCAGCTCGCGATCCTCTATCAGAAGGACGGTTTCGAGATGCTGTCCGCCGCCGAGACGCTCGAGCCGCCCGAAGCGCAGGAGGCGCAGGTCAAGGCGGGCAACGCGCAGATCATCCGCGGCATCAAGCAGTTCGTCGATTTCGCCAAGAACGCCGACAAGGCGCTCGCCGATCCGGCCGTGTCGCCGGGCGACAAGAAGCAGTACGACAAGCTGCGCGAAGGCGCGCTCTATCTCGTCGGCGACTGCTGGGGCCGCCTTACCAAGCCGGCTGACAAACTGCCCGCCTTCCGGGCGCAGTCGATCACGAACTTCGAGCACTACGTCAGTCTCTATCCGCAGGGGCGGTACGCGAAGGCCGCGTACGTGAAGCTCGGCGCGATGTACACCGCCACGGGCGATACGGAGCGGTCGAAGGAGGCGCTGACGCGCCTGGCGAAGGAGTTTCCGGACGCGGAGGAGACGAAGAACGCCAAGCCGCGCCTGGCGAAGAACCTCATCGAGATGGGCTTCGTCAAGGAGGGCACCGAGCTGTACGGCGAGATGCTCAAGTTCAACGACGCCAACTACTCGGCGTTGCAGTACGTGAACGCCGGCGAGGCGCTCATCACGGCCCGCAGCTGGGATCTCGCGAACCAGGCGTTCGAGCGGGCGATCGAGAAGGCGGGCACGAATTCGTTCACGACCGTCGCGAAGGCGCGCATCGGCCTGGCGAAGGCGCTCTACCGGCAGAAGTCGCTGGACGAGGCGCGCGAGGCGCTGCAGAAGTTCCTCGACGACAAGCGGATGGCGCGCATGGGGATCGCGGCCGAGGCGCACAAGCTGATGGCGGAGGTCGCCTCCGAGCAGGGCTGCAAGCAGCAGGATGACAAGATTCGTGCAAAGGACTTCGGCCAGGCCATCCGGTCGGTCAAGGCGCTGCGCGGCATCTACAAGCGCCAGCAGAAGCCGCTCCACGAGCAGGAGGCCGTGAACCTCATGTCGGTCGACGTCCAGATCCGCCGCATGAACGCGGAGGAGGCGATGGGCCTCAAGGAACAGGCGTTCGAGACCTGCGGCAAGGCGGCGGGTTCGCTGATGGCCTTCCTTCAGGCGCACCGCGCGACGAAGGAGAAACCGATCGACAAGATGTCGGCGGGCGAACTCGCCAACCTCGAGCGCAGCTACGAGACGCTCATCCCGCTCTTCGTGCGCCTCGGGGACGCGAACAACCTCGGCTTCGCCCTCAAGTACGGCACCGAATACCTGGAGCTGTTCCCGAACGGGAAGGAACGCCTCGCGGTGCAGAACGCCGTCAACCAGGCGAAGGCGCAGGGGGCGGTGATGCCGCCCGACGAAGAGGCGTCGGCGGCGCCCCCGGCCGCGGTGGAGGACGGGGAGGAGCCGGCCGAAACGGCGGCGGAGACCCCGGAAGAAGCGGTCGCAGAGGAGGCATCTGCGGCGGAGGAAAAGGAATCTGAAGGAGACAATGCAAATGAATAAACTCGCAATGGCGACCGTCGTCGCGCTTGCGGCGTCGTCCGTGTGGGCGATGCCCGGCACGATCAAGACCAGCACCGATCAGCGGCGCGGTGACATCACGTGGCAGCGCAGGACGAAATCCTACGTGCTGACCTACAAGAAGGGCCAGACGGACGTCCAGGCGCAGTATCCGCTCGATTCGGTCGAACGCCTCGACATCGAAAAGCCGGCGAATTTCGACAAGCTGGTCGAACTGGTCGCCCGCGGTCAGGGCGGCGCGGCGATCGGCGGGCTGACGAAGATCGTCCAGGACTACCGGATGCTCGTGTGGGACAAGCCGGCGGGGCGCTATCTCGTGGAGGCGTATCTGGCGGCGAACAATCCGCAGAAGGCCTACGAGACGGCGCAGTCGATCATCGCCGAAGACAAGGATGCGGCGTGGAAGGGCGATCTGGCGCCCGCCTACTGGCAGTCGCTGCTGAAGCTCAACAAGACGGCGCAGCTTGAGAACTGCCTGCGCAAAGCGATCTCCTCGGGCGACCGCGCATGCGCCGCCGAGGCGACCGTGATGCGCGGCGACATCATCCTGACGACGGCGGGCGATACGCCCGATGCGCACCGCCAGGCACTGGCCGAGGCCTATCTCCGCGTGGCGCTGATGTATCCCGACGAGCCGTGCCGCAACGCCCGCGTCGCCGCAATGCAGAAGGCCGCGCTCAGCTTCGACAAGCTCGGCATGGCCGCGCGCGCCGAAGGCATGCGCACCCAGGCGAAGACCCTTTAAAAACTCGAACCAACCCTATCCATACACCAACCCAAGGAATCATTACCAATGAGCAAGTTCAAGAAATCGCTGCTGGCTTTCATGATCGTTTTCGGCGCCGTCGCCACGCCGCTTGCGGCTTACCGGAGTTTCGCGGATGGCCCTACGCTGACCGATGAATCGGGTGCCGTCATCGATCAGAACACCTCCCAGCAGAAGAAGAGCGGCGGCGGATTCTGGTCGGTCGTCTTCAGCGGCGACTGGCTGGGCACGCTCCTGTGGTTCGTCATCTTCGCCGACCTCGGCCTTGCGATCTACTTCATCATCGACAACGCCATCCTCATCTCCCCCGAGAAGCTCATGCCCGCGCTCGTCGTCACCAACGTCCAGCAGGCCATGGCCGAGGGCGACGTCGTCAAGGCGCTGCAGGTCTGCGAGGCGAATCCGTCCGCGATGAGTTCGATCGTCTCGGCGGCGTTCCAGCACGTCGAGGAGGGCTTCGAGGCCATCCAGGAGGCCGTGACGGCGGCGTCCGATCTCGAGCAGGAGAAGATCCAGCAGCGCTTGAACTGGATTTCGGTCTGCGGCAATCTCGGCCCGTCCCTCGGCCTCCTGGGTACGGTCGAAGGCATGATTCTGACGTTCGCGCAGCTGGCATCCGGCGCCGCCGGCGATGCGGCCGCGCTCGCCGGCTCGATCGGTCAGGCCCTCTACACGACGGCGGGCGGTCTCGTCATCTCGATCCCGGCCATCGCGTTCTTCTATTCGCTCCGCAACAAGGCCAACCGCCTCATCCTGCGCATGACCGCCGTGACGATGGAACTGCTGAACGGTCTCCGCAACGTCGAGGTCGCGGCGGACGAGGCTACGGCGGAAGCGATGCCCGCCTAAGCCCATCCCCCACCGCCAAACAGGTGAAACATGGCTAGAAGAGCACAGGAAAATCCGGAGCTGGACATGACGCCGATGATCGACGTCGTGTTCGAACTGATCATCTTCTTCGTGGTCACGCTGACGGAGGCCAACAAGAAGGATGAGACGATCCAGCTGGAGGACGGGCGCAACGGCATCATCCTGACGGCGGACGAGCTGCCGCCCGGATATATGGTCATCGACGTCGCCAAGGAGAAGAAGGGCGAGAAATACGGCCGCATCTCGATGGGCGACGTGACGATGACGCCGGAGGAGGTCTACGAACGCGTGACGGCGCGCCGGAAACAGCGCGGCGGCGCACCGTTCCCGATCCTCATCCGGGCGGACTTCGAGACGAAGCACGACAGTGTCCGCCGCGTGATGGACGCCTGCACCAAGGCCCAAATCTGGCAGCTTTCGTTTGTCGCGATTTCGGAGGATCTCGACAAGAAGCATCCGCGGACGCGTCTGGCGCCCTACCGCGCCAAGAAGGGGAAGTGACATGGCACGAAAGCAACAGGACGCCCCGAAGCTGGACATGACGCCGATGATCGACGTCGTGTTCGAGCTGATCATCTTCTTCGTCGTGACGATCGAGCAGCAGAACATCTTCTCCCGTCTCAACGTCAACCGCCCGGCCCCGGCCGCCTCGTCCGAGAGTTCGTCGGAGGACATCACGGTCGAGATTCAGCTCGGCGCTGCGCGCGGCAGAAACCCCGCCAACGGCACCATCGTCTACAACAAGAAACAGCTCGGGCCCGGCAACCCCGCGCAGGCGCGTGCGGAGCTCGACCGCAATCTCGCGGATATCGCGCGCGTCAACAAGAAGACGCCGATCATCATCCGCTGCAGCTCCGACAGTCCCCACAAGGTGCTGGTGGACGTGTTGGACTACTGTTATAAGAACGAACTCTACAGCGTGAGCGTCTTCACGATGTAAAGGAAGGATTGGATATGGAGCAGGAAGAGGAAGTAATCGAGGCGATCGACCTGGAGGCCATCGCCGAGAAGTACGAGGCGAAAGGGTACTTCCGGCGTCTGGCGGATATGTTCCGCGGCCTCGGCCAGCCGCCCGACACGGCAGCGTACAAAAGCGCACGCATCGAGCTGCAGCGCCAGGCGGCGCCTCTGTCGGCGATCGTCTTCGTGGTGATGTTCGTCGCGGTGACGGCGATCCTGACGCTGTCGGACGGCGACAGCGGCGAGCGTCGGCACGTGCAGGTCGCGGAGGTCGAGGAGGCGACGGAGGTCGAGGAGGTGGAGGAGGAACCGCCGCCGGACGACATCGAGCCGCCGCCGATGGAGGAGGTCGATGTCCAGGTCGACACGCCCAATCCCGGCCCCGTCACGGAGATCACCCCGGTCGCCTCGCCGCCCTCGGCGCAGGTGTCGGTCAAGCCCGCCCCGCAGGATTCGGTCGCGTTCGTGGACTCGCCCGTGAAGATGAAGTGCATGACGGGCAGCCGCACTCCGGGCGCGATCGGCGCGGCGACGCGCGGCGGCGCCGGCTATGGCGATGCGACGACCGAGGCGTGCGTCATGAAGGTCCTCTGGTGGCTCAAGAAGAACCAGAATAGCGACGGTTCGTGGAACGGGCGCAACAACCTCGCCAACACGGCGCTGGCGACGCTCACGTACCTCGCGCACGGCGAGTATCCGGGTTCGCCCTCGCCGTACCAGAAGGACTTCGGTCCCGTCGTCCAGAAGGCGCTCAGCTACCTCCTCGGCGCCGTGAACCAGGACGGGGCGAAGGTGACGATGCGCGGTGCGGATGGCAACGAATACGCCTTTCTGATCGCCACTTATGCGCTCTGCGAGGCGTACGGCATGACGAAGAACCCGAACTGCAAGGACGCGGCGTACGTGTGTCTCAACCGCATCGTGAAGGGCCAGTCGCCGACCGGCGGGTGGGACTACAAGATCAACCCGCAGTCGACGCGCGATGACATGTCGTTCGCGGGCTGGGCGCTGCAGGCACTGAAGGCGGGCAAGATGGCGGGCCTCCACCCGGAGGGACTTGATGCGTGCATCAAGAAGGCGATCCACTGCCTGAAGACGCGCAACTTCAAGAATGGCGGCTTCAACTATACGGCGGGTGGCAACCCGACGGGTCTGACGGCGACGGGATGCCTGGTGATGCAGCTCCTCGGCTTCGGCGGACAGTCCGAGGTCACCTCGGCGCTCGACTACATGCGCGACTGGCGCCCGGCGTTCGAGGGGCCGCAGGTGTCGCAGAAGAATCCGGGTCCCAGTCCGCAATACTACTGCTACTACGCGACGCAGTGCAAGTACCAGGCGGGTATGAAGCAGGGCGCGCAGAAGAAGGACGAGGTGGCGTGGCAGAACTGGAACAAGGAGATGAAGCTGCTCTACCCGAAGAGCATCATCGACGATCCCGAGCCGGTGAAGGACTGGTCGGGCAAGGACCACAAGCAGGGGCACTTCGTGAACAAGGACGCGGAGACGTCGCGTCCGGTGATGGACACGTGCCTCGTGGCGCTACAGCTGATGGTATACTACCGCTACCTGCCGACGACGCAGACGGCTGCGGCGGCCGACGTCGGCGCAGCGGATTCGGGCGCGGCGGCGGTCGACAAGGGCGGCGACGTCTCCATCGAAGTTGACATCTGATTATGTATTTCCCGCTCTTTCTCGCGAGTAAATACCTTAAACCGAAGCGATCCGTCGCTTCGGTTATTGCGTGCGTCTCGGTTCTGGGCGTCATGCTGGGCGTGGCGGCGGTGATCATCGTCCGCAGCGTCATGACGGGTTTCGGCGACATGTGGGAGGAGAAGATCCTCGACTTCAAACCGCACATCTCGCTTTCGCCGTACCAGGGCAACGTCGTCACGGGCGAGGATGAACTCGTTCCGCGTCTGCGGCAGATCGAGGGCGTGACCTGCGTCACCCCGCAGATCCATACCCGCGTGCTCCTCTCCTGCCGGGGCCGCGTGCTCGCGCCCGTCATCCTCGGCGTGGCGGGCGAAGACCTGCTCAAAGGCTACCGCATCGGCCCGCCCGTCGAAGGTTCCTATGACCTGGACGGCGATTCGATCGTGCTCGGACGCCATGCCGCGCGGCAGCTCGGCGTACGGGTGGGGGATGAAGTGGCGGTCTATTCGCCCAAGACCCTGGCCGAACAGGACGAGGTCTTTCTGCCCGTGAAATGGCGGGTGAGCGGCATCTTTGCGAGCGGACACTACGAATACGATTCGGGCTATGTCGTCGCGAGCCTCTACAACCTGCGCGAGCTGATGGGGCTGGAAAAGGGCGTTTTCGCCGTGCAGATCAAGACGGATGCGCCGACCGACCACGCCCGTTTCGCGGCGATCTGCCGTCAGGTTTCCGCCGTTTGCCCGCGCCTGCGGCTGACGACCTGGCAGGAAGCCGACAGCGAGCTCTTCAGCGCCTTGGCGGTCGAGAAGAACATGACGGCGGTTCTCCTTTCGCTCATTTCGCTCGTCGCCCTGTTCTGCGTGATGAATACGCTCCTCGTCCTCACGGTGCAGAAGACGCCGGAGATCGGGCTTCTGAAGGCCCTGGGCTTCGGTCGTCTGCGCATCATGTCCGTCTTCGTGATCCACGGTCTCATCCAATGCACGGCGGGCGTCGTGCTGGGGTTGCTGGCGAGCTGGGCGGTGCTCGCGAATCTGCAGGGCATCGTCAATCTCCTCGGGCGGCTCGGGATGCAGGTCTTCCCGGAGGCGATCTACGGCCTTGCCGAGATTCCCCACCGCATCATCTTCTCCGATGTGGTCTGGACCGTGGCGAGCGTGTTCGTGTTTGGCCTGATCGCGTCCCTGATCCCCGCCAGCCTGGCCGCCGCCAAAGATCCCGTCAAGGCGCTCAATGAATAATCGACAATGGATAATGCAAAACAGCCCTCCATGCCTGTCCTCGAAATTAGCCATGTGACGAAAAGCTTCCGCATTCCCGGCGGCCGGCCGATTGAGGTCCTGAAAGGCGTCGACCTGTCGGTCGAGGCGGGCGAGAAGGTCGCCATCCTGGGCCGTTCGGGCGCGGGCAAATCGACCTTGCTGCACATTCTGGGCGGTCTGCTCAAGCCGACGTCGGGTACGGTCGTCCGTCCCGACAACTTCGGGTTCGTCTTCCAGGCCTACCATCTGATGCCCGAACTCACCGTCCTCGAAAACGTCATCCTGCCGACGATGTCGGGTCGCCGGGGGCGGTGCGCGGGCGCGGCGGCGCGGCGACGCGCGGCGGCGCTGTTGGCGAAGGTGGGGCTTGCGGAGCGCATGGATCATCTGCCGAGCGAACTCTCGGGCGGCGAATGCCAGCGCGTGGCGCTGGCGCGGGCGCTCGTGACCGATCCCGTGCTCGTGCTGGCGGACGAACCGACGGGCAACCTCGACGCCCTCACCGGGGCGGACGTCCTCAGGATGCTGGCCGATCTTTCCGCCGGCAGCCGCGCCGCCCTCGTGATGGTCACCCACTCGAAGGAAGCCGCCGCTGTCTGCGACCGCCGGCTGACGCTGGAGGGCGGCAGGCTCGTCTGATCGGCCGACGCAATGGCTTTCAGGCGGGTGCCCCTTCCTTTTTTCTTTTTTCTCGCGCAGTCCCCGGCGCTTTTTGGTAAACTATACCCAAATCAAAGGAGTACTCATGAGCATTTTCAAAGCATACGACATTCGCGGCATCTACGGGCAGGAGCTCACCGAAGACGATTTCTACAAAATTGCGCGGGCCTACGTGCAGTTCGCCGGTCTGAAGGGCGGCAAGGTCGTCGTCGCCCGCGACTGCCGCAAATCCTCCGGTTCGCTGTTCCAGGCCTTCGCCAAGGGCCTTGTCGATGAGGGCGTGAACGTGCTCGACATCGGCCTCGCCTCGACGCCGATGAGTTATTTCGCCAATGGCACGCTCAAGGCCGACGGTTCGGTCATGATCACCGCCTCGCACAACACCAAGGAGTGGAACGGCTGCAAGCTCTGCAAGGCCAACGCGGTGCCGATTTCGGGCGCGACGGGCATCAAGGACATCGAAAAACTCGTCGCCGGCATGAACGGCTGCGAGCCCCCGACGGGCGTCGGCACGATCACCAAGGTCGATATCTCCGAGGAATACGGCGCGCACGTGCGCACGTTCGCGCACCTCGCGAAGCCCGTCCACGTCGCGATGGACTTCGCCAACGGCATGGGCATCGCCGAGGCGGTCGCATTCACCGGGCAGACGCTTCTCACCCACGACGATCTCTTCGGGGAGTTCGACGGCGACTTCCCGAATCATGATGCGAATCCGCTCCACACCGCGACGCTGCAGGATCTTCAGGCCATGATCAAGGGTGCGCCGGGCAAGTACGCCTTCGGCGTCGCCTACGACGGCGATGCGGATCGCGCGGGTTTCGTCGACGAGAAGGGCGAGATCATTCCGATGGACTTCATCACCGCCCTCATCGCGGAGGATCTCCTCAAGTCCAATCCGGGCGCGGCGTGCTTCTACGATCTCCGTTCCACGAAGATGGCCGAGGAGACGATCGCGGCGGCGGGCGGGCGGCCGATGATGTCGCGCGTCGGCCATTCCTTCATCAAAGAGCAGATGCGCCAGAACGACGCGATCTTCGCGGGCGAGCTGTCGGGGCACTACTACTTCAAGGCGAATTTCACGGCCGAATCCTCGTCAATGGCGACCTATGCGCTCGCGAACATCGTCTCCGCGAGCGACAAGCCGCTTTCCGAGCTCATCGCGCCGCTCAGGAAGTACCGTCAGTCGGGCGAGATCAACACGCAGACCGTGACGCCGCCGGCGGAGATCCTCGCCAGGATCAAAGCGCTCTATTCGGGCAAGGCCAAGGTGTTCGAGCTTGATGGCGTCTCCGTCGACGCCTGGGCGGCCGAGGGCTACTGGGCGAACGTCCGCATGTCCAACACCGAGCCGCTCGTTCGTCTCAATCTGGAGGGTCGGACGCAGGAGATCATGGAGGCCAAGCGTGACGAGTTTCTCGCCATCATCCGTTCCTAGCCGCCGGTGGCGCGGCGCGCCCTGCGCGGCGCTTCTTGCGGCCTGTCTGCTGACGGGCTGTGGCGACGATGACGGTTCCGCCGCCTATCGCGACGGCCGCGCGGCGTTCGCGGCGGGCGATTTCGCCCGTGCCGAGGCCTGTTTTGCGGATTGTCTCCGCCGTGCGCCCGCGCATGTGGACGCGCTCCTGATGCAGACGCGCACCGCGCTGCGCCTCGGCGAAGTCGCCCGGGCCGCCGAGGCCGTAACCCGGGCCGAGACCCTGGCGGGGGACGATTCCGATGTGATCGAGCTGGTCGGGCAGGTCGCCTTTCAGGGGAATGACTTCGTCGCGGCGCGCAAGGCCTTCGCCCGGCTGGCCGGCAACGCGGCGTTCGAGGCGTCCGTCCGCTCCCGCGGCCATGCGGGACTGGGGGTCGTCGACTACGCGTGCATCAAGAACGAGACGCTGGACGAGACGGCGGCGCGGGCGCGCACCGCATTCCTGACCGCCATTCGCCTGGATGCGCGCAATGCGGCGGCGCATTACCATCTCGGGCGGCTCTACGCCGACGTCTTCCACTATCTGGAAATCGCCCAGCTTGAGCTGACGCACTTCGTCTATCTGGCGCCGAAGGACGACCCGCGGACGATTCGCGTGCGGGACAAGCTCCTGCCCGGGCTGCAGTCCGCCATCACGGCGGCGCTTCAGCGGCATCCCGGGGCGGGGCGGCGCAATCCGTCGGCCTGTACGGTCGCGCTCGCCAAAGGCGATGCGGCGTTCGCGAAAGGGCAGAAGAAGAAGGCGAAGCTCCACTACGGCGAGGCCCATGCGGCGGACGTTCTGAGCTATCCGGCGGCGATCGGGCTTGCGAAATGCGCCGACACGGCCAAGGAGGCGCTCACCTACTACAAGCTCGCGAGTGAGATCCGCCCGAGTTCGGCGGTCACCCTCACCGCCCTTGGTGACGCCGCCCTCAAGGTCGGGAGCCCAGCCGTGGCCGAAGAGGCCTACTCCCGCGCCCTTGCGGCCAGTCCGAAGGACGCGACGGCGCTGGCGCGGCTCGTCTCCACGTTGCGGAAGAACGGCAAGGGCCGCGTGGCTGACGTCTACCGGCGCTACGGCGCGGAACTGTCGCCGGGAAAGCGTTAGGCCATGCCCCTCACGACGGCGGACTATATTCTGATCGGCTTTGCCGGGGCGGCGGTGGTTCTGGGGGCTTTTCGCGGCCTGTCGGGTACGCTGGCCCTCCTCGTGGCGTTCGCGGCATCGGCCGCGAGCGCACGCTTCGGCTGGCCCTACCTCGCGGGTCTGTCCCTCCCGTGCGGGGCCTGGCTCAAGGTTCTGGCGATTGTCGTGGTGACGCTGGTGGTGTTCGGTTTCGTGCGCATCATCGTCGCCCGGACCGTGCGCTTTCTGCTCGCCCAGCCGATGGATGCGCTGCTGGGCGCGGTTTCGGGGCTGGCCATCGTCCTGCTGGTGGTCTACGTGTGGGCTTTTCTGGGGACGCGCATCTACGCCGACTTCCCCGCGTTCACGGACTGTTCGAACTTCGTGCGCCTCTTCGCCGCGTATGTCGGATGAGGAACTCATGGCCGCCGCCTGCGGATTCGAAAAGAATCTGCTGAACTTTTTCTGGCGTCAGGGCGTTTCATATGACGAGAGCGGGGATCTCGTCCAGGAAACGTACCTCCGGCTGTGGAAATACCGCACGGAATACCGCCCGACGGCGAAACTCTCGACTTTCCTCTTCCTGATGGCCCGTCAGGTGCGCCTCGATGCGCTGCGCCGGCAGACCCGACGGGAGCGCCGCGAGGAGAACTGGGGCAGGGAGCAACCTCGCGTCAAAGCGCCCGACTGCGGCGTGCGGGCGGACGTCCGCTGGGCCGTCTCCCAGCTGTCGGATCCGTTGCGCGAAGTGGTTGAGCTGGGCGTGTTCCAGGATCTCCCGTACGCGGAAGTGTCCGCCATTCTCGGGATTCCGGTCGGGACGGTCAAATCAAGGATGTCGAACGCCTTGAAGAAATTGAAGGAGATTTTCGATGAACGCAGATCTTAGGAAGACGCTGGACGAACTGGGGCCGGGCTATCGCGCGCTCGTCATGCGCATGACGGCGGCCTTCGATCATCCGGCGGATGTCGCCGTCGGCGGGATTCTCCCGCGTCCGTTCGCCTGGCGCCGGGTGGCGCTGGTCGCCGCTACGCTGGCCGTCTGCCTCGGCGGCGTCTGGGCGCTCGTTTTCGGTCCGAAAGGCGAATCCGCCGCGCCGGTCCGCCGTTCGGCCTATGTCCTCGCCTACTCGCGCGACGCGGCGACGGTCGAGGCCATCGTCAGCAGCCAGCGGGCGGACGGCAGTTGGGACAACGATTTCCTGACCCGGCAGAATGCGGCGGCCTTGCGCATGGCGGCGGGGACGGCCTCGCGCATCGCCTACCGCCGCGCGGTCCGCTATCTGCGTTCCAAGGGCCTCGCCCCGCTTTCCGACGACGAACTCCGCGTCCGCAGCCTCGCCGCCGCGCGCCGTTTCACGAAGGGCTGAGGCGGCGCGTCCGCACGCGCGCCCCCGCTTACCGTTGCTGGATTCGCGGCCGGTCAATATGCTATAATCCCGGAATCCTACAAGGGAAGGATACCGAATATGCAGAAGATGATGGCCGTGATGTCCGCCGTGCTGGCGGGTTCCGCCGCGTATGCGGGCGGGGAGCTGAACGATTGGGAGAATCCGGCGGTCAATTCGATCAACCGTCTGCCGGCGCGTACGTATGCGATGCCGCTCGGCGACGAGAAGGCGGCGCTGACGGATGATCTGGAACCGATCACCCCGTTCAAGAAATCGCTCAACGGCGACTGGAAGATCTGCTGGGTCGGCGATCCGGCGCGGCGTCCGCAGGATTTCTTCCGTCCGGATTTCGATGATGCGGACTGGAGCACGATCGATGTGCCGAGCTGTGTGGAGATGCGCGGCTACGGGCGGCCCGGCTACACCAACGTCAAGTATCCGCATAAGGATCTGTCGAATCCGAAGGACCGGGATTTCGCCAGGATCGTCGATCGCGACACGGGACGCGCGGACTACAATCCCGTGTCCTCCTACCGCACGCACTTCACCGTGCCGGCGGCGTGGCGGGGGCGCGAGGTGATTCTGCGCTTTGACGGCGTCTATTCCGCCTACTACGTGTGGGTCAACGGCGAGAAGGTCGGCTACGCCGAGGATTCGAAGCTGCCCTCCGAATTCAATGTGACGCCCTTCCTCAAGGACGGCGACAACCTCCTGTCCGTCCAGGTCTTCCGCTGGTGCGACGGCAGCTATCTCGAGGATCAGGATATGTTCCGCTTCTCGGGCATCTTCCGCGACGTCACGCTGTGGGCGAAGCCGAAGGACGGCATCTGGGACTTTGCCGTGAAGACGGCGCTTGAGAACGATTACAGGGATGCGACGCTGACGGTCGAGGGCGTGGCGGGCGAATGGTCGGCGACGCTCTACGATGCAATGAAAAAGCCGGTGGCGGAACTTTCGTCGTCGGCCCATACGGTCCGTCTGAAGAATGTCGCGCTCTGGTCGGCCGAGAGGCCCGCCCTCTATACGCTCGTCCTGCGGAAGGGCGATGACATCCGCGCCAAGCGCGTGGGCTTCAAAGAGCAGAAGATCGTCGGCGGTACGGTTCTGGTGAACGGTCGGCCGATCAAGTTCAAGGGCGTCAATCGCCACGAGACGAACCCGGACAACGGGCGCACCGTCTCGCTGAAGGACATGCTGGACGACATCATGCTGATGAAGCGCTACAACGTCGATACCGTCCGTACCTGCCACTATCCCGATCATCATCTCTGGTACGATCTCTGCGACCGGTACGGTCTCTACGTCGTCGCCGAGGCGAATGTCGAAGGCCATGAGCCGGGCTATGGCGACCGGGGGCTGGGGCTCTTCCCCGAATGGGAGCAGACGATCGTCGAGCGCAACATGCGCCATGCCGTCTTCTATCGCAACAATCCCTCGGTCACGCTTTGGTCGATGGGCAACGAGACGGGGCACGGCGACGGTTTCCGCCGGGCGATCGCGGAGGTCCGCAAGATCGATTCGTCGCGCCTCATCCACTGGGAGCGCGGCAATTCCGATGCGGACGTCGATTCGCGCATGTATCCCGATGTCGCGTGGGTCGAGGAGCGGGGCGGGCTGGGCGACCGGCCGCGCGGGACGGGCCAGCCGGAGGACCGTCATCGGAGTCCCGAGGCCGACTGCTCCGCCGGCAAGCCGTTCTTCATGTGCGAATACGCGCATGCGATGGGCAACGCCCTCGGCAACTTCCAGGAATACTGGGACGTCATCTACCGGCATCCGTCGCTGATGGGCGGCTGCATCTGGGATTGGGTCGATCAGGCCATCTGGAAATACACCGACCGCATGGATCCGAAGACGGGGGCGCGCGAACGCTTCCTGGCGTACGGCGGCGATTTTGACGAGGAGCCGAACGACGGCCCATTCTGCGTGAACGGTGTCGTCGATCCGTTCCGGCGGGTCAGCCCGAAGCTCATCGAAGTCGGGCACGTCCACCGCAATCTCGTCGTGAGCCGGACCGCCGACGGCGCCTTCGAGCTCTGGAACCGCTTCGGCTTCACCCATGCCGACGCGTATGCGGGCGCGTGGGAACTGCTGGAGGACGGGCGGTCAATCGCCTCGGGCGAGATCGCCGTTCCGCATCTGGCGCCGCTTTCCCGCGGACCCGTCGAGCTGCCGGGACTCGCCCCCCTGCTGGCGGCGCGGGATCCCGCGAAGGAGTATTTCGTCAACGTGTCGTTCGCGCAGCAGGCCGATACGCCCTGGGCGCCACGGGGCTGGGTCGTGGCGCGCGACCAGATGGCGCTTGCCCCGGCGACGTCCGGGACGGCGGCCGCCGCGCAGGAGAATGTGGCGTCGGCGCCGAAGATGGGCGTCGTGGAGTCGGAATCGCGCGTGATCGTCGAGCGGGCGCGCACGACGGCGATCTTCGACCGCAAGACGGGGACGCTCGCGGCGCTCTTCATCCGCGGCGTGAAGGTCTTCGACGATCCGGTCGCCGGAATCGCGGTCGGCCCGCAGCTCACCTGCATGCGCGCGATGACGGACAACGACCGCTGGATGCAGCAGGGCGATACCTGGGGCACGAATCGCGCCCGTGGTTATCTCTATTCGGGACTTACCCAACTCGGCTACCATCCGGGCGGGATCCGCATTGGCGAGAACGAAGTGACGGTGACCGTCGATGTCGCGGGGGCCAAGGGCTGCGGCTTCACGCACGCGTGCACCTATGCGTTCAATGCGGACGGTTCGGTGACGCTGAAGAACAAGGTGACGCCCTACGGCACGATGCCGATTGCGATTCCGCGCCTGGGGCTTACGATGCACCTGCCGCCGCAGCTGGAGCAGATGCGGTACTACGGGCGCGGTCCGTGGGAGAACTACGTCGACCGGTGCACGGCGAGTTTCGTCGGACTCTACACCTCGACCGTTCGCGAGCAGTTCCAGTGGTACGTACGCCCGCAGGACAACGGGGCCAAGTCGGGCGTCCGCTGGGTCGAGTTCACCGACAAGACCGGGCGCGGCGTTCGCTTCAGCGCGTCCGAGCCGCTTTTCATGCAGGCGCTCCACTACGGCTGGGAGGATCTCCAGTACGCGCGTCATGTGAACGGCCAGCGCCGGTTCCGCGCACCGCCCGTGCCGCGTAGCGAGATCATTCTCAACCTCGATGTCCGGCAGACGGGGCTGGGCGGCGCGAGCTGCGGCCCGTGGCCGATGGACAAGTATCGCTTTGACCCCTCCGCGCCGGTCGAATGGTCAATGACCATCGCGCCCGCCCGGTCGCCGCTGACCTGACCCCATGGACAACGCCGGGCGTGCTTTGGATGCAACGCCCCGAAATGTCGTTTCTTAATACGGCATTAACACTCCTCGTCTAGAATGTGGGTGTTCGCCGGGGGAAGCGCCTCTGGCGGAGGTTAGGAAAGGAAGGACAGACATGAAACATACGAAAACGGTTATGGTCGCGATCTTCGGGCTGACGGTGCTGTTCGCGGCTTTGATGGCGGCGCATGGCAAGGGCAAGCCCGATGCGAGCAAGGACGTCTCCTCCAAGACCACGGAGACGGCAGTGGTGACGAACGACAACGGCAGCGTGGCGCGGTCGTTCACGGAATGCAACATCACCACCAACGGGAACATGGTTACCGAGCACCGGCGCGAGACGCGCACGACGATGGATACCGAGGGGAACGTCCTCGAGACGTCGACGAGCGAATATGCGCAGAGCTATACGGTCGGGCAGGACGTCCCGAGCCTGATGCGGACGAAGCCGGCGACGGCGGAGGCGTCGGCCGAACCGGCGGACTCCTTCCTGGGCCTTAAGTTCGGCGAGGTCTACGCCTGCACCAACTTCTTGAATGATGCGGACGAGCCGACGCTGGTTTACGCCCGGTTCACGCCCAAGAAGCCGCTGGCGGGATTTGACGACTACTTCGTGTACGTGACGCCGAAGACCCATCAGATCGTGAAGGTCTACGCCTGCGCGAAGGAGGTGGTCGATTCGGGGTTGCGCGGTCGCCGCCATTACCTCATCGAGGCGCTGGAGCGGCGCTACCGCACCTGGGCGCGGCTGTGCAGCTATCGCCGTCCGTGCTATATGTTCGACGTCGGCGGCGGCCGTTATGTGACGGCGTGTCTGGCGGGTGCTTCGCGCAACTACGAGACGATTGTCGCCGGTTGGGACAACAATCTCCTGACCGTGGCGGCGGATGAGACCGAGGAGCTGCGCGAAGAGGCGCGCAAGTCGGCGGCCGAGCAGCGCAGTCGCCGCGTGAGCGATGCGGCGGATGCGTTCTGACGATTTTCTACCCACCCACACCCTGGCGCGCCGAACTTTTTATGTTCGGCGCGCCTTTTTAGCCCGGTGGTTGCCGCCCGAATACCTGCGGGCGGCGAATTGCACGTGAAGTGGCGCCGTAAAATCCCAAGCCGCCTTGGCCAGGCGTGAATGACATCCCTGTGCGGATTCGCCCTTGGGCGAGCGCCCGTGGAGGCCGCGAGAGCACGAACCATCGGGGTTTTCTAAATCGCGGGGACATACCCCGCACGACCCCCGCCTGTTGATTCAACTCCGATCCGTGCGGCTCTCGCTACCGCTCCGCCGAATACCCGGGGCTTCGCGTCCGGCATTCACCTTCGACGGTCGGTGATAGGGATGAGGGATGAGGGAAGAGGGAGGAGGGATGAGGGAGGGGTAGATCTGCGCTCCTTTGCTCCGGAGCATGCGCATACTCGACCCCCGAACATGCGCAACCTTTGGGGTGGATCCTGCGCACCTTTTGCCCCAGATCCTGCGCAGCCTTTGCCCAAACCCTGCGCACCTCCCCGGATTTGCCTTTTGCCCTCTTGACGGCGATGGCATTTTTTTGTATTATCTAGGGCAGACTAGGCGGGTCGTATGGGTGGGGACTCGTGCGAAGTTCGCCAGAAAACAGGAAAAACACCATGAAAAAGATACTGTCAATCGTTGTAGTTGCTCTCGTGGCGATCGTCTGCGGGGGAAGGGCATTGGCGGCAACGCCCCTTGCGGTTTGGGATGGCGACTTCTCGTCCGCTACCCAAGGCGATTTCACCATCACCGCCACTAACGGCAATACGATAGCCGATACGTCGATAACCATTGCCGAAGGTGCGACGGGCGGCGTGGTCTTTACCGGGCCGAATAGTTCGCTCAACAACTCGACGTTCATCATCAAAGGCACGGGTCTTAATCTGGAAAGCACCCTTAACCAGTATCTGATCACGGTCCATCAGAATATTCTCGGCGGCGGCAACGGTGATGCGTCTTACAACAAAGTCGGCGTGTCGCTTGGCGCGAATAACGCGGGCGTATATGGTATTTGGGAGAACGCCTATTATACCACCTGCCAGACCTCCACAGCTGTTTCCAGCGGCAATACGCTGATCGTCAACATTCAAGTGAACAGTGGCGTGTTCGTCTACGAAGTCACCACCTCCGAGGATGGCGTGCGTTCACTTAACACACGCTTCAGCAGTACGAATCTGAAGGCGTCGAACACCAATTACAAGGGCTTTTCGCTCGGTGGCGTCTACGAAAAGGCGAGTTCGACGCTCAATCCGGCGGTTGGATGGCAAATCGAGAAGATCGCCGTCTTCGGGTCGTCGTTGACCGAGGCGGAAATGCTTGCCTACGCTTTCCCGAGCGAGATCCAGACGATTGAGGTTGTCGAGGCTACGAACGTCTCGTCCATCAATGCCCAAATCAGTTCGGGGTCGAATGTCATCAATCTGAATGTGGCCGACGGCGTTACCTTGACGATCGATGAAGCTTTTTCCGTGGCCGATGTGCGGCTTAACAGCACCGGTTCGATTACTTTGAGTGCCGAAGCCCAGCCCGAAGCGGCAACGCTCGCGGCGCTCGATGTGAGCGGCGTGCAGGGTAGCGTCTATCGTTCGTGGCTCACGCCCGGCATCGTGGGCATGAACTTCAACGCCGCAGGTTCGCGTAATGGCACCTTGGCCGGTGATTGCCGCGACACATCCGGTGCGCTCGCATCTGGCGGCATTTGGTATGCGAACGACGGCAACGCTTCCGGTACGATCGATATCGCCGAGGACGGATTGACCAAGCTTACCTGGTCGTGCGCCAATCTCTACACCACCGCCACCCCGATTTCGAACGGCACTTTCATGCAGGGCTATCTCGATGACGGCGGCAATCAGGCGCAAATCGCGGTTACGGGTATTCCGTATGCAACGTACGATGTGATCGTCTATTGCGCAACCGACAATTCGACCAAGTCGTTCAAGGCGAAACAAGTCAACGGCGTTTACTACAAATGGGACGATGCCACCAAGACGGTCGTCAGCGACGGCGTCGAGGTCACCAATACCTGGGGTTCGGCCAATGTGGCCGTCGGCGCGGCGGTCTATGGTTCGAACGCGATTCGAATCAACAGGCTGACGGGCCCGCTCTCGATCGTCGGCGGCACCAACGGCAATGACGCCCGCGGGTGCATTGCCGCCATTCAGATTATGCCGACCGGCGAAGGGCTCTCGTGGGAACTGACGCTCGAAGAGAACGCTGCGGCCGATTGGACGACGGCCAGCTGGACTGGCGGTTCGGGATATCCCACCGACGCTGCCGTCACCATTACCATGAACGGCGACGCGACGCTGACGCTCGCCGAGGGCATCGCCGTGCCGCAGATGACGCTCGTCGGCACCGGCGCACTCACGCTCGTCCAAAACGGCGCGACGATCGGCAAGATCAAGACGGCGGGACCCACCCTCAAGCTTGCGGCGCTCACGTTCTCGGATGCAACGGTGGTCGATGTGCCGATTGCGCCGGCGGCGGACGCGACGGAAATCGTCTTCACCGTTCCCGAAGGAATCGAGAGCACGATTGATGGCGCAATTTCCGGCGCGGCCAAGGTAGTCAAGGCCGGCGCGGGAACGCTGACCTTTGCGGCGAGCAATACGTTCACGGGCGGACTGGAAGTGCGCGCAGGTCTCGTCAAGACGACGAACGGAACCGGTTACGGGCCTTATACCAGCGGCGCGGCGCTCGCCGACCTGTCGACGATCACGGTTCAGTCCGGCGCGACGGTCGATATGGCCGGCACGGCCGACTACTGCTACGCGATTACGATTGCCGGCACCGGCACGGCCGGACAGGGTGCGCTCGTCAATTCCGGCAATGAAATCGGCACCAGCAGCCGCCAAACCTCGAGTCTGACACTGTCGGCAGACGCCACCATCGGCGGCACCGGCAATTTCGGCTTGCTTGCGTCTGGATATGCCGTTACTCCGTTGACGCTCAACGGCTACACGTTGACGAAAGTCGGCGCCAACACCTTTTACTTCAAGACCACCCAGGCGCAAGATGCCGGCGCGGTTGTCATTGACGAGGGGGCGATTTGGCTGTCGCCGAACGGCAACAACCACGTCAATCTCACCAATGTGCCGGTGACCGTCAATGAAAATGGAACATTGATCGTAGACGATTCCGCGCCGGTTGGTCTGGTCGTCGGCGGGTCTGGCACGGTCTCGCTCAAGGAACGCGCGAGCATCGGTTTCGCCGAGGATAACCAATTGACCGCGAAGGTCTATTTTGCGAATGCCATCGAGGGATCGTTCAGCATCCCTTACACGGGATCGGCGCCGTATGCGGTGCAGATATATTTGAGCGATGGCAGCACGATTGACGCGTCGGCGGTCGCGGTGGTTGAAAATGGTTCGATTTCGGTCAGCACCACGGTGGTGTCCGCGACGCGAACCAATCCCGTAACCGGCGCAACGCTTACCTTCAACCATCTGTATACGGCAAGCGAAGAGTCTAACGATTGGGCGACGCTCGCGAACTGGCGGTATCTGGCCAATTCTCGCGCTTACGCGGAGACCGGTACCACTGCGCCCGGTGCGACAAACGCTGATACAACCGAACCTTGGGGCGCGCTCTTGTTCGATGGGGTGACCGTGACCGGTGCGGCTGAAGGGTGGAACTCCAAGTACGGTCTCTTCAATGGCGCAGAAGTGACGATTTCGGCCCAGAAAATCCAAAGCAGTGGCGATGGACAATCCTGGATCGCGGTCGATGATAGCTCGAAACTCACCTATACGCAAATCTCAGGCGGCAACACCCAGGGTAAGACGAAGCTTTATGTCGCCGCGCCGGAAGGCATCGTTTTCCCGTCCGACAACAATTTGAGCGGCGCTAATTTCGACTACTTCCTCGCCGGCGAGGGTTCGATCAAGTATGAAGGCGGCACGGCCGGCACCCATTCGCTCAGCAACGCCACCTTCGCGGTCGGCGCGAATACGGGAGTCAAGAAGGTGGTGTCCAAGACGCTGATCGCTTTCACGACCACGAGCTACGGTACGCTCAGCTATGACGCGGCGACGATTACTGCCACCGGCGCGACGGCGACCAAGAAGACCGAAGGCGAGGTGACGGCGACGGACGAGCTCGGCACTTACACGCTCGGCGTCGTCGAAGGGACGGGTCTGGTGCTCACCTATGTCGGCTACGATCAGGATTGCGTCGCACGCATCGGCGAAACCGGCTACGCGACGCTTGCCGAGGCGATTGCGGCCGCTGGCGAAAGCGACGAGATTGTCGTGCTCAAGCCGATTGACGGCGAAGTCCAGATTTCGAAGACCGTGGCGATTTCCGAACAGGGATATTACCTGACGGGTGCCGCGTTCACGGTTGCCGAGGATACGACCCTTACGCTCTCCTTCAACAAGCCGGGAACGGAAAACCAGATCCTCCATGTCGCGGGCGCAGACGCCTCGACTTCGGTGGTCAAACTGGTGCCGAACGGTGGCGTGGGCGTGCATCAGGATAGCACGTTCGACACCGTCAAAGTGGTGGCGGTCGGCGGCAATCATCAGCTCTACATGAAGTCGGCGATGTCGTTTACGGACGTCAACCTTGAAGTGCAGGATTCGGTCTACATTGAAGATTCGAGCACCATCACGGTCAGGACGTTGAGCGGCACCGGCACGATTGACGGCTACAACGGCGCTCCCACGATCAAAGTGAACGAAGCGAGCGTCTTTGAGGGCACGTGCAATATCGCCCTTGCACTCGCGGGTGGCGCGTCGATAACGCTTAATGCCGAAAAGACCGGTATTACGACCGATGAGGGCTACACCCTGCTGTCCAAGACGATCGAAGAGGATAAATACGTTTATGTGTCCGTCGGTTATGTCGCTTCCGAGACGGTCGCGAGCGATCTGGCGACGGCAATCGCCTACATCAAGGAGAATTACTACAACAAGTTCACCAACGGCGACGAAGAAGACGCGGTGGATGCGACGTTCGTGAAGGTGGGCGAGCTTGCCGCCGCGGCAACTTCGACGGCCACGGTATCGATCGGCTCGGTCGTCGTCGGCGCGGACGAAATCTTCGCGCTTTCGATCGGCAACAACGCCTTCCTCAATTCGGCGAAGTACAAGATCGTCGATGGGGCGGTTTACGTGGCCGCGGCGCTTTTGGCCATCGAGGAGGTGAAGGTCACGGTCAACGGAACCGACTTCGCGGTCGAATCGGCCGGTTCCGGTGCGCTGGAGCTTTCTTCGTTCGAGGCGGTCTCGCCGACGGAGATTGAACGCGTCGGCGAAACCGGGACGGAGTTCAACGTCGTCCGCGGCAATTCGACCCCGTTGGTGAAATTCCACTTCACCGATGAGGTGACGGACTACTTCGTCACCAAGAAGACGTTCACCGATGATCAGGGGACGACCACCATCACCTACGGCTTCACCACGCCGGATGAAGGCGGGCTTTGGCTCTACCTCGGTTATGGCGTCGCGCTCGGCGGCAAATGGAATAACTCCACCTACGAGTATACGGTCTATGCCTTCGGCGTCGACAAGAAGGCGATAACGCTTTCGATGTCCATTGTCGACAAGGCGCTGGTGCCCACCACCGGAGACGGCACGGTCGTCGTCACCGGCGAAGGCGAGAACGCCGTGGCGGTGATTACGCCCACCGACGGGACGAGTTCGCTGACGGTTGACGTTCCCGATTCGTATCTCGGCAAGGTGCAGGTTCCCGCGTCGGTCGATTCGGTCAGCGGCGTGGACATCGACAGGCTTCTGATCAGCGCCTCCGTCGTGATCGACGAGACGACGTACGACATCGGCGCTGCGTTCAAGAAGACTGCGCGCGAAGACGGCTCGATCGGCATCGAACTTGACGCGGAGGCGAGCGTCACGGTCGACGGCGAGACGATCACCGTCAAGCCCGTGATTGTCGATGCCGAAGGCGTGTCGATCGCCGACGGCGCCGTGGCGGTCAAGACGATTCCGGGTCTGGTCTACAGGCTCTTGGCGGGAACGGATCTCGCGGCGGTGGAGAACGTCTGCGACCTCGTAGTCGGCGACGGCAGTTCCGTGCAGCTGGAGAACGGCGGCAACGGGCAGACGAAGTTCCAGCCGGCGGATGCCACGGCCGTCTTCTTCAAGGTGACGGTCGAGAAGTAAGCCGAAGATCCGGTGCGCGGGGGTGGCTGCCCGGGACGGACCGGAAAGACAAGGTTGGCAGTGTAATGGGTTGGTCGGTTGCGCGGCGAGGAACGAGCCGCGCAACCGACCAACCCGCATCAGGGGTGCGCTTCGCTGGGGGTGAGGGCGGCAGGGTTTGGGCTTGCCCCAAAGAAGTTCGCCGACGTCTGCGTCGCGATTGCGTGCAGGCACATCGAAACGTTCCGAGGCGAAAATGATGGAATGTCCACATCGGAAGGAGAGTCCTGTGCCGAACGAAGGCGAACTCATCGCCGCAATGGAACACGAGCGGCATCGCGGATTGAAAATCTGGAAAGACGCCGTGGCGTTTGCGACGGATGTCTACAATCACACGAAGACGTTCCCGCCCGAGGAACGCTTCGGCCTCACATCACAGTTGCGGCGTGCAGCCGTTTCCGTTCCGTCGAACATCGCGTAAGGGTCGAAGCGCCTTGCGGACGACAACAGGCACTTTCTCCGCTACGCACGCGGTTCCCTCGCCGAGTGCGACACGCAGCTGATCATGGTGGAAAGCCTCGGCTACGGCGAATACACAAAACGGCTGAAAGCGACGATCATGTCGCTGACGATGGGCATTCGCGCCTACGGCAAGTCGCTGACGCAATCCTGCCGCCCTCACCCCCAGCGAAGCGCACCCCTGGTGCGGGTTAGTCGGTTCGCGGCGGGGAACGAGCCGCGCAACCCTGCCGCCCTCACCCCCAGCGAAGCGTACCCCTGCTGCGGGTTAGTCGGTTCGCGGCGAGGAACGAGCCGCGTAACCGACTAACCGCCAACCTTGTCTTATAGCCGTAGAATTTGGTATAATTGGCCCACTAATCACGAAAGGTGGAATAACGAGATGGAATATCTGAAGGTCTTGCTGTACATTGTTGAAGTCGTCGTGTGCCTTATGCTGGGTCTCGTCGTCATGCTCCAGAAGCCGAAGGAAGGCGGTCTGGGCGGCGCGTTCGGCGGTGGCGCGCTGGAAGCGTCGCTGGGTGCCGATGCCGGCAATGTCCTGATCAAGGCGACGGCGACCCTGGGCGCGATCTTCCTTCTCAATACGCTCGCACTCGCGCGTCTCACCGCCAAGCCCGAGTCGGCGTTCGCGAAGGTCAGCGAAGGCGCGGCGGAAGCGGGCGAAGCGGCGCCTGCCGCGGGAGACGCTGCGGCCGAGCCGGTTCCGGCACCGTAACGCGTCCTCCTCACGCCTATCCGAGGGCTTGCCGTGAAGGTACTGGTCACAGGTGGTTCCGGGTTCCTGGGCATCAATCTCATCCGTTTCCTGCGGCAGCAGGGGGTGGATGAGATTCGTGTTCTGGATATCGCGGATTTCGATTATCCCGAGAAGAACGAGACGTGGCTCAAGTTCACGAAAGGCGACGTGCGGGACGTGGCGGCCGTCGAGCGGTGCACGGAGGGTTGCGATGTCGTCGTGAATACGGCGGCGGCGCTGCCGCTCTATTCGGCGGAGGATATCCGCACGACGGAAGTCGATGGCTGTCAGAACGTCATCAATGCGGCGCGCAAGTTCAAGCTCGATCGCATGATTCAGATATCCTCGACGGCCGTCTACGGCGTCCCGAAGCGTCATCCGATCCTTGAGACGGATCCGCTGGTGGGCGTAGGGCCTTACGGCCACGCCAAGATCGAGGCCGAGGCACGTTGCCGCGCGGCGATTGAGGAGGGTTTCCCGATCTGCATCATCCGCCCCAAGAGTTTCGTTGGCCCCGAGCGTCTTGGCGTCTTCGCGCTTTTCTACGATTGGGCGTACACGGGGCATGGTTTCCCGATGATCGGCAGCGGCGACAACCGCTACCAGCTGATGGATGTCGACGACCTCGATCACGCGATCTGGAATGCGCTGACCTACCCGAAGGACGTCATTGCGACCGAGTTCAACATCGGCGCGAAGGAATTCACGACGATGAAGGAGGACTACCAGGCGGTGCTGGACAAGGCCGGCTACGGCAAGAAGATCAGGGGCATGCCCGTGGGGCTGCTGATCTTCATTCTGCGCATCCTGGAGAAGCTCCATCTTTCGCCGCTCTATCCGTGGGTGTATGAAACGGCGTCGACCGATTCGTTCGTCTCGATCGAGAAGGCGGAGCGTCTGCTGGGCTACCGGCCGCAGTATTCCAACAAGCAGGCGCTGGTGCGCAACTACGAGTGGTACGTGGCGCACGTCAACGACTTCAGGGGCCGGAGCGGCGTTTCGCACCGCGTCCCCTGGAAGCAGGGCCTCCTCGCCTGCGCGAAGTGGTTCTTCTGAGTTGCCGCGCCGCGTCTAGTGCGCGTCAAGCCAGTTCCGGCCTACGCCGAGGCCGACTTCGAGCGGCACGCCGAGGTCGAGGGCGGTCGTCATCTCGCGGGTGACGATTTCCCTGACGCGCGCGACTTCGTCGCACGGCGTATCGAAGACGAGTTCGTCGTGGATCTGCAGAACCATCTTCGTGCGCAGGTTGTCGGCTTTCAGCGCGCGGTCGACATTGACCATGGCGACCTTGATGAGGTCGGCGGCCGATCCCTGGATCGGCGTGTTGATTGCGTCGCGTTCGGCGGCCTGGCGCGCGGTGGCGTTCCGCGAATTGATGTCCCGCAGCGTGCGGCGGCGGCCGAGCACCGTCTCGGCGTAGCCTTTCCTGCGCGCATCGGCGACGGCCTGCTCCATATAGCTCCGGACCGCCGGATAGAGCCTGAAGTAGGTCTCGATGAGGTTTGCGGCTTCGCGGCGCGGCACCTTGAGTCGCTGGGAGAGCCCGAACGACGAGATGCCGTAGATGATGCCGAAGTTGACCATCTTGCATCTGGCGCGCTGTTCGGGCGTGACGAAGGCGGGCATTACGTTGTAGACGCGGGCCGCCGTGTCGCGGTGGATGTCCGCCCCGTCCCGGAAGGCCGCGAGCATGGCCTCGTCGTGCGCGAAGGCCGCCATCAGCCGGAGTTCGATCTGCGAGTAGTCGGCGGAAACGAGGACGTGGTTCTCATCGCGGGCGACGAAGGCCTTGCGGATCATCTTGCCGCGTTCGGTGCGGATGGGGATGTTCTGGAGATTCGGGTCGCTGGAGCTCAGGCGCCCGGTTTCCGTAAAGGCCTGCGCGTACGTCGTGTGGACGCGCCCCTCCGCGTCGATGAGCGTCGGGAGTTTGTCGACATAGGTCGATTTGAGCTTCGTGCAGGCGCGGTATTCGAGGATGCGCCCGACGATCGGATGTTCGTCCGCGAGCCTGGACAGCGTCTTTTCCTCCGTCGAATACTGCCCCCGCGACGTCTTCCGTCCGCATTCGAGGCCGAGCTTGCCGAAAAGGAGGTCGCCGAGCTGCTTCGGGGAATCGGGATTGAAGCCGGGTTCGGCGTATTCGAGGATGCCTTGGGTGAGACCGAGGATCTCACGGTCGAGCGCCCGGCCGTATTCCTTCAGCGCCGCGACGTCGATGCGCACGCCCTCGCGCTCCATGTCGATGAGGATCTTGACGAGCGCCTCCTCGGTCGCCAGCGCCTTCGGCGCCTGCGGCCGCAGCACGTCTTCGAGCCGGAGGGTGACGTCGGCGTCCTCGGCGGCATAGTCGCGGATCTCCTCGGGCTTGAGCGCCGCCATCGAGCGCTGCTCCCGGCCGCGCTCCTTTTCGCCGATGAGGGCGGTAATCGGAATCGGACGGTAGCCGAGGTACTGCTCCGCGAGGGCGTCCATCCCGTGCCGGGCGGCGGCGTCGAGGCAGTAGTGCGCGAGCATCGTGTCGTGCGGGACGGACGCGAAACCGATGCCGTAGCGGAGGAGGACGGAACGGTCGAATTTGACGTTGTGCCCGATGAAGAGCTTGGTCGGGTCCGCGAAAAGGGGACGGAAGACGTCGACCTGATCCGCCGTGACGTACCACGCCTTGCCGGGCGCCGTCGCGAACGAGAAGCCGACGAGCCGGCAGAAATGCGCTTCCGTCGAGCCGTGCCCCTGGAACGCGGCCGTTTCGGTGTCGAAGGCGATGCGCGGGGCCTGCATCAGTTCGGCGAGCAGCGCACGGGCCTCGTCTTCGGTCGTGACGAGGCGGTAGTCGTGCGGAGTGGTGGCGAGGGTGGCGAGTCGGGAAGTCGGCGCGTGGGAGAGTTGGGGCGCCTGGACGGGATCGCCGAGGAGTTCCCGGGCCAGGCGGTTGAGCTCGAATTTGGCGCAGACGGCGGCGAGCTTCTCCCGGTCGATGCCGTCGAGGCGGTAGGCGTCCCAGTCGGGGGTCAGGGGGACGTCGGTGCGGATCGTGGTCAGGAACTTGGAGATCTTCGCCTCTTCCCGGCCGTTGAAAATCTTCTCGGCGAGCTTGCCCTTGAGCTTCGGAATGTTCGCCAGTATCCCCTCGATGCTGCCGAAACGGCTCAGGAGCTCCGCCGCGGTCTTTTCGCCGACGCCGCGGATGCCGGGGATGTTGTCCGCCGCGTCGCCCGCGAGGGCGAGGTAGTCGATCATCTGCCGGGGTGAGGTGAGGCGCCAGTGTTCGCAGACCTTCGCTTCATTGTAGATTTCGGCCGTGTCGCTCGCGCGGGCGGGACGGTAGAGCTGCACGCCGGGGCGGACGAGCTGGGCGGCGTCCTTGTCGGGCGTGGCGAGGTAGACGTCGAAGCCGGCGGCGGCGCCCTGGACGGCGAGCGTGCCCATGACGTCGTCGGCCTCGAAGCCCTCGACGCGCACGACGGGTATCCTCAGCGCGTCGGCGAGGGCGAAGGCGTAGGGAATGGACGCGGCGAGGTCTTCGGGCATCTTCTCGCGCTGGGCCTTGTAGGGCGCGTAGGCCGTATGGCGGAAAGTGGGCCCGTCCGGATCCATCGCCAGGACGGCGTGGGTGGGCTTCTCGCGCTTCAGGATCGACATGAGCCCGTTGGCAAGCCCGAGCAGTGCGGAGGTGTTGATGCCCGTGGCCGTCATGCGCGGATTGCGGAGGAAGACGAAATGACCCCGGTAGAGGAAGGGCATGAGATCGATGATGAAGAGCTTGTCCATGCCCTAGATTATAGCAAATACGAAGCCGCCCTTCATGCGCTTGCCTTGGCGTTGTTTTTGTTATATAATTCCCCCGGTCAACGAAAGGGCAAGCCATCATGGAAGAGAATATGAACGTGGATGCCGAGGCGCAGGATGCCGAGGCTTCGGAGATCCGTGACACCGACATCGTGTTCGACTGTCCGCATTGCGGCAAGAATCTGGTGATAGACTACCGCGGGGCGGGTCTGCAGATCAATTGCTCCGGATGCGGGGAGTCCGTTCTCGTTCCGATTCCCGAGGGCATGCAGCTGACCGATCTCGATCTGGACGTGGGCGAGGTCCTCAAGCAGCTGTTCGCCACGCGCCGCAACTACCAGAAGGCGGAGCTCGAGATCCAGGCGCTCAAGACGCGTCTGACGCAGATCGGCGAGACGCTGGCGGTCATGCAGCAGGTCGTCGCAGAGGGGCTTGCCGCCAAGTGAACTCCCGGGTCGTCTGCGTCAACGCCCTGACGTTTCTCCGCGTTCCGCTGATCTTCGCATGGCTCGTGCTGGCCGTTGTCGAGGAGTACGACGCCGGGCCCTGGGTGACGTTCTTCGCGGGGACGGCGATGCTTCTCTCCGGCGTGACGGACTTCTTCGACGGCTATCTCGCGCGCCGGTGGAAGGCCGTCTCGCAGCTCGGCAAGATGGCCGATCCGCTGATGGACAAGGTGTTCTACGTCGTGACGTTCCCCACGCTCACGTGGATGATCGCCCATCAGGGCGACGACGTCCATGCGCTCGTGATGCTCGTCTTCACGATCCTCTACATCCTGCGCGATCTCTGGGTCACGTTCATGCGTTCGGTCGGCACGCTCTACGGCGCCGACGTGCAGGCCATGTGGCTCGGCAAGGTCAGGACGGCGCTCTCGTTCCCGGCGGCGGGATGGGTCTACGCCTATCTGGTGCTGAACGCATGTCTCCCGGCGGATGCGGCCGGGGCGCGGCAGGCGTGGCTCTGGAGCTGCTTCGCCGTCGAGGCGTTCATGATCGGCCTCAACATCTACAGTTTCTTCACCTATACGTCGTCCTATCTGCCTTATCTCAAAAAGGCACTTGAACGCAAATGACATTTGTGAGATAATACGACCACAATCGAAGATCACCGAAAGGGCAGATACAACTATGAAAAAGCTGACAAAAGGTTTTACGCTCGTTGAACTCCTCGTCGTCATCGGCATCCTGGGCATCCTGATGGGCGTGCTCTTCCCGGCCATCACCGGCGCCATGGAGAAGACGAAACTGACCGCATGCAAGATGAACGGCAAGAAGCTGTTCGATGCCATCACGACGGCGGGTCTCAGCCACCCCGACCAGGACGAGTGCGCGCTCTGGCCGCGCACGTCCGACAACAAGGGCAGCGACGATACCGAGATTACCGGCAAGACCTACGGCACCTCGACCGACTACTTCAAGGATCTCTTCGATCTCGACAACTACGGCACGCAGAAGTGGAACTCCTACCTCCAGGGCTCCGCCAACGTCGATGTGCTGTACGGGTGCGGCGTGCCGCCGTTCTCCGGCAAGAACATCACGGCCCGCAACGTGATGTGGTGCGTCGCCCAGGGCATTACCTCCGATATCGACGAGGTCGTCCCGGTGCTGGTCACCCGCAATGCGCAGATCGAATCCCTGTTCACGACGGGGACCTTCGCGGGCACGGAGAATACCGAGGTCGGTATCGGCAGGGATAACGGCGGCGAGTCCAACACGCCGTTTGGCGCCAAATCCTTCGTCGTCGTCCGCAAGGGCGGTGGCGTGGATGCCATCGAGGCCCGCTACAGCAAGCTCTATCAGATCTACAAGAACAAGAGCTTCACGATCGAAAGCGCCTCGCAGTTCAAGTATCTCAAGACCGGTTCCGGCTCCTGATAAAGGTGCTCGTCAAGGTCGCGATAGACCTCGCGCTCGACCGGCTCTTCACCTACGAGGTGCCGGCGGAGTTCTGGAAGAAGCTGGCCGTCGGCCAGCTTCTTTCCGTTCCGTTCGGTCGCCGCATGGCGCGCGGCTTCGCGCTGGAGATCGCCGCCGGTGCGTTCCCCGCGCCGGCGGAGGGGGACTATACGCTCAGGCCCATCGCCGCCATCATCGACGAGGTGCCGTTCTTCGGTGCGCATCTCCTGACGCTGGTCCGCCAGATCGCCGCCTACACGGCCGCGCCGATCGAAAGCGTGCTGCGCGCGGCGGTTCCCGCGGCGGTTCTCAAGCCCAATGCGCACGCGAAGGAGCAGCTCTACGTCGCGCCGGCGGCATCTGCCATTCCGCCCTCCGCGCCCAGCGCCGGGCATCAGGCGCTTACTGCCCGCCAGCAGTGGCTCTGCGAACAGATTGTCCGTCTGGACGGCGGCTGGATGCAGCCGCTCTGCCGCGAACTGAAGACAACCCCGGCGAGTCTCCGGCTGCTGGCGGCCCGGGGGCTCGTCACCATCGAGCCGCAGGTGCGCCGGCGCGCGCCGCTGGCGGGGCGCGTCTTCCGGCCCTCCCGGCCGCTCCCGCTCAACCCCGCCCAATCCGCCGCCCTGGCCCTGATCACCTCGCCCACCTCCCCGGCATCCCCGCACGCCGGCATCTCGTCCCCGCAACCCGTCCTGCTCCACGGCATCACGGGTTCGGGCAAGACCGAGGTCTATCTGCAGGCGATCGCCGCCGAGCTGGCGCAAGGGCGTGGCGCCATCGTGATGGTGCCGGAGATCGCGCTCACGCCGCAGACGGTCCAGCGCTTTGCATCGCGCTTCGGGGACCGCATCGCCGTTCTCCACTCGGCGCTGTCCGATGGCGAACGCTACGATGAATGGCATCGCATCCGCAACGGCGAGGCGCAGGTCGTGATCGGTCCCCGCAGTGCCGTCTTCGCGCCCGTCCGGAACCTCGGCCTCATTGTCGTCGATGAAGAGCATGAGACGAGCTACAAGCAGGAGGACACCCCGCGCTACAACGCCCGCGACGTCGCCGTGATGCGGGGGCGGATCGAGGGTGCGAAGGTCGTGCTCGGGTCGGCGACGCCTTCTCTGGAGACCTGGGCCAACGTCGCGAAGGGGAAGTACGCGCGCGCCACGATGGGGGTGCGGGCCGGCGCGGGCCGGCTTCCCTACGTCGCCATCGCCGACATGGAGGAGGAGCGCCAGCGCGCGGGACACGCCGTCATCTTCTCGCAACGCCTCCTCGAGGCCATTGGTCTGCGGCTCGACCGTGCGGAGCAGGTGATGCTTTTCCTGAATCGACGCGGCTATTCGCGGCAGGTCACGTGCGGGACGTGCGGTTGCGTCCTCACCTGCCCCGACTGCGACCTCGCCTACACCTACCATCAGGCGGACGACTGCTGCCGTTGCCATATCTGCGGCGGCTGGATCCCGACGCCGCAGGCGTGTCCCGAATGCAAGGCGCGGACGCTTTCCTACAAGGGCGTCGGTACGCAGCGGGCGGAGGAGGCGCTGAAGCGCTGCTTTCCCCGTGCGCGCGTCCTGCGCATGGATGCCGACTCCACCGGCCGCCGGCACGCGCACGAGGACATCCTCGGCGCATTCGGCCGTCACGAGGCCGATATTCTCATCGGCACGCAGATGATTGCGAAGGGGCTCGACTTCCCGAACGTGACGCTCGTCGGCATCCTCAATGCGGACAGTTCGCTGAACATGCCCGATTTCCGTGCGGCGGAGCGCTCGTTCCAGCTTTTCGCGCAGGTGGCGGGGCGCGCGGGACGCGCCGAACTGCCGGGCGAGGTGTTCATCCAGACGTATGATCCCGAGTCCCCGACCATCCGCGCGGCGGCGCGCGGCGACTTCGAGGGCTTCGCCCGGACGGAACTTGCGGTGCGCCGGGAACTCGGCTATCCGCCGTTCCGGCATCTCTCGGTCGTCAGCCTCAGCAGCAGGAGTCTCCCACTCGTCGGCGAATGGGCCGCGATGTACGCGCAGTCGCTGCAGAAGGTCAGGGGGCTCGAGGTGGGCGATGCGATTCCGGGCGTCCTGGCCAAGGCGGAAGGGTGGTATCGCTGGCAGATTACGATTCTCGCCCAGTCCGTGGCGCTCACGGTCAAATCCTGGCGCTGGCTTCTCGGCGTCCGTCCGCCGCCGAAGGATCTGCGTCTTTCCCTTGACGTGGACGCCTTCAATCTGCTGTAGCCCCCGCCGCGCCCGCCAAACCCACCAACTAATCCTTGTCTATTGCAGGTATTTTTGGGATAATATCCACCTAACTTGAGGGAAATATGGCAAAACCCAAGATTGTGATTTGCATGGGCAGCTCGTGCTTCGCCCGTGGCAACGAGAAGAACCTGGAACTCTGCGAGAAGTTCCTCGCCGAGCGCGGCCTTCAGGACGAGGTCGACTGCGAGCTGTCGGGCAGTCTCTGCACGGGCAACTGTGCGGCGGGCCCCGTCGTCATTGCGAACGACAGGGTCTACACCCACGTCGATGCGGGTGTGATGACGGATATCCTGAAAGGTCTCTTCGCATGAACGGCCCCGTCTACACGGTCGACAACAGGTGTCAGGACTGCTACAAGTGCGTTCGCCACTGCCCCGTCAAGGCGATCCGCATCGTCGGCGGCAAGGCGAGCGTCATCCCCGAGGCGTGCGTCGCCTGCGGCGAGTGCGTGAAGGTGTGCCCGGCGCATGCGAAGAAGGTGCGGCCCGATCTGCCGCGGCTTCTGCAGCTGCTGGAGAGCGGCGAGCGCGTGGTGGCGTCCATCGCGCCGAGTTTCGCCGGCTATTTCAAGGGCGTCTCCATCGGACGATTGGCGACCGCGCTCAGGATGGCGGGCTTTGCGGGCGTTTCCGAGACGGCGCATGGCGCCGAATCCGTAAGCGCCCATGTCTCCAAACTCTTCCAGGCGGTGCCGCGCACCTCGGTGATGATTTCGAGCGCGTGTCCCGCGTGCGTGGACATGATCCGCAAGTATCTGCCGCCGTGGGCGGCTTACATCTCCCCGCTGCCGTCGCCCGTCCGCGCGCACGTCAAGCTCATCCGGGAAAGGCTGGGCGACGACGTGAAGGTCGTCTTCTTCGGCCCCTGTGCGGCGAAGAAGAACGAGGCCGACCGCAATCCCGACCAGCTCGCTCTGGCGCTCATCTTCCCGGCGCTGGAGGAACTGCTGCGGGCGAAGGGCATCGATCTCGACGCCGTCGCCGAGGAATCCGAGCTCGTGCTCGGGCCTGCCGAGGAGGGGCGCTTCTATTCCGTCGAAGGCGGCATGAACGACACGATCCGCGACGGTACGGACAAGGTGCGTTTCATCTCCGTCTCCGGGCTCGACAACCTCCACCGTCTCCTTTCCGTCACCCCGCCGCCGCACGAGACCGACGCACGGCCGGTCTTCATCGAATGCCTGGCGTGCCATGGCGGCTGCGTGAACGGTCCCGCGATGCGCGCGGGCGCGACGCTGGAAACGATCCTGGCGACCGACGCGATCGCGCCGATCCGCACGTCGATCGACCGCTGTTTCACGCATTGCGGCGGCGCGCGCTATCCGGCGGAGGCCGTGGCGCGTCCTTCCTTCGACGAGGCGGCGATTGCGGCGGCGCTTGCGCGCGTCGGCAAGACCTCGAAGGAAGACGAACTCAACTGCGGCGCGTGCGGCTATCCGACCTGCCGCGAATTCGCGCAGGCGCTCCTGGAGGGCAAGGCCGAGGAGGCGATGTGCCACACCTTCCTCAAGAAGAACTTCGAGAAGACCTCGAATGCGCTCATCAAGTACATCCCCGCCGGCGTCGTGCTCGTCGATGGCGCGGGCTGCATCGCCGAGTGCAACCGGATGTTCGCCGAACTCGTCGGCGCGACGACGGAGTATGAGGCGCTCGGCTCGCTGGAGGGACTGCCCGTCGATTCCTATCTGCCCGAGTTCGCCGACCTCTTCACGGGAGCGCTCGAGCACGGCAGCGAGATCGAGAAGTTCCGCCAGCCGCTCAAGGACAAGCTCGTCAACATCTCGGTGTTCTCGATTGCGCGCGGCGAGGCGGCGGGGGCGGTCATCCAGGACGTGACGACGAACGAACTCCGCCGCGAGCAGGTCGCCGCGAAGGCCCGCGAGGTCATCATGAAGAACGTCTACACCGTCCAGCAGGTCGCGCGGCTCTTCGGCGAGCACATCGCCGAGACCGAAATCATGCTGAACGAGATCGCCGGCGCCTATCAGAGCACCACCGTGGGCACGAACCGCAACGGCGGCAACAGCGAGGCCTATCTGAATGGCTGAAGATCTGTTCATCGAGATGGAGTACGCGCAGTTCACCAAGACGGGCCAGGCGGCCTGCGGTGACGACGTGCGGCTCCTGACGGTCGAGAAGGAGAACCGCTACATCGCGGCGCTGTCGGACGGTCTGGGTTCGGGCGTGAAGGCGCACGTCCTCGCGAACATGACGACGACGATGGCGCTGCGCTTCCTGCAGTCGAACCTGCCGACCCTCGAGGCCGTCGAGATCATCATGGACTCGCTGCCCGTCTGCGAGGTCCGCAAGATCAGCTACGCGACCTTCTCGCTCTTCGATTTCCGGTTGGGCGGCCGCGCCCGTATCCTCGAAATGGGGAATCCCGGATTCATCCATCTGCGCGGCGGCACGGAAGTCGCCCCGCTGAAGGACGACCGCGTCGTCTCCGAACACTGGCCGGACCGCGACGTGCGCGAATGCGAGCTCGATTTCCGGGCGGGCGACCGCCTCATCATGTGCTCCGACGGCGTGACGCAGTCGGGTCTCGGCGCGCGCAAGGACATGAAGTTCGGCTGGCGGCGCTCGGGCGTCCTCAAGTTCGCGCAGGCGCGGATCGCGAGCGATCCGGACGTCTCCGCGCGCGACCTTTCGAAGGCCATCGCCGTCGAGGCGAAGATGATCACGCCCCATGCCTGCAAGGATGACATCAGCTGTCTCGTCGTCTATCTGCGGCATCCGCGCGTCATGCGCGTGCTGACCGGCCCGCCGTTCTACCGCGAGCACGATGCCGAATACGCGCGTCAGGCCCTGCTCGGCCCCGATCACGTCGTCGTCTGCGGCGGGACGTCGGCGAACATCGTCGAGCGCGAACTCGGCGCGAAGGTGAAGGTCTCGCTTTCCGCGATGCGCAATGCGGGCGCCCTGCCGCCCGTCGGCACGATCGACGGCATCGGCATCGCCACCGAGGGCATCCTGACGCTCGGACGCGTCCTGTCGGCAATCGAGGAGAAGCGCCCGATCGAGAACGAACCCGCCGCCGCGCGCGCGATCCTCGAGCGCATGATGCGGCATGACCGCATTGAATTCGTCATCGGCACGAAGGTCAACGAGTGCCATCAGGATCCGAACATTCCGCAGGATCTCGAACTGCGCCGTTCGGTCATCCGCCGCATGGCCGCCGCGCTGGAGAAGAACTACCGCAAGGTCGTCACCCTCAATTTCTACTGATTCCGGAGGAACCGATATGGAGAAGATCAAAGTCGAAATCTGCTGCGGCACCGCCTGCTATCTGCTGGGCGCCGCGAAGCTCATGGACATCGAGGAACGGCTGCCCGCGGATGTGCGCGGGCGCGTCGAGATCGTGGCCCGCACGTGCCTGGAACTCTGCGAACGCGAGAACCTCGGCGGTGCGCCGTTCGTGCGCATCAACGGCGCGGAGATCCTTTCGCAGGCCACGCCCGAGACGGTGACGGCCCGTCTCCTTGAACTGGCCGGAGAGGGGGTCTGATGATGATCAACGGCGCCATCTACATTCGCCGCGAACTGATGATCCGCCTCGTGCGCGCCTTCGATGCGGGGACGCTGCGCGAGGAGATCGACCGCATTCCCGTCAAGCTGCGTCCGAAGGACATGGATGCCTCGCGCTGCTGCATCTACCATGACCGGGCGGTGCTGAAGTACCGCCTCATGGGCCTTCTGGGCATTTCGGCCGAGGACGAGACCGACGAGGCGGCGGCGCTGGGCGACTACCTCGACCGGATCCTCGCCGACATCGCGGCGGGGCGCGACCCGGCGGGCGAGCTCGAGCACCACCGCGCGCCGCTGTCGGTCTGCGGCCCCGCCTGCTCGGGCTGCCCTGATGCGAAGGTCGTCTCCACTTCGAACTGCCGCGGCTGCTTTGCGCGTCCCTGCGTCTACACCTGCCCCAAGAAGGCGATTTCGGTCGTCAACGGGCAGTCGATCATCGATCCGGCGCTCTGCATCAAGTGCGGCAAGTGCATCACCGCCTGCCCCTACCACGCCATCGTCAAGACGACGGTGCCCTGCGAAGAGGCGTGTCCCGTCAATGCGATCCATAAGAACGAACGCGGCATCGCGGAAATCGACTTCAAGCGCTGCATCTTCTGCGGCAAGTGCTTCAATGCGTGCCCGTTCAGCGCCGTCATGGAGCGTTCGCAGCTTCTGGAGGTGCTTGTCGCCATGCGGCGCGGCGAAAAACTCGTCGCCATGGTCGCGCCCGCCGCCGAGAAGCAGTTCCCCGGCACGATCGAGCAGCTGCTGACGGCGTGCGCACAGGCGGGTTTTGCGGACGTGATGGAGGTCGCGCTCGGCGCCGAGAAGACGACCGCGCACGAGACGGCGGAGTTCGTCGAACGGATGGCGAAGGATCCGAAGACGCTCATGACGACGTCGTGCTGCCCCGCCTGGGTCAACCTCGTCGCCAAGCACCTCCCCGACGCGATCGACAAGGTTTCGCTCACGCCGAGTCCGATGGTCTACGCCCACGAGCTGGCGCGCGCGAAGGATCCGGCCTGCCGGACGGTCTTCATCGGCCCCTGCGTCGCCAAGCGCAGCGAGGCGCGGCGGAAGGGCATCGACTACGTCCTCTCCTTCGAGGAACTCGGCGCGATCTTCGCGGGACGCAAGATCGACGTCCTCGCGTGCCCGCCGTGGAAGCTCGAACGCCCGGCCAATCCGACGGCGCGCAACTATGCGCACAGCTGCGGCGTCACCGAGGCGGTGCTCGCGGAGGCCACGTCGAGGATCCCGGACTTCCAGCTCAACTCGAAGCAGATCAACGGCATCGACAAGAAGGCGATCACGATGATCAGGCTCTACGTCCAGGGCAAGCTTCCCGCGAATTTCCTGGAGGTCATGGCGTGTCCCGGCGGCTGTGTGAACGGACCGTGTTCGCTGAAGTAGGCGTGTGAAGTACCAGTATTTCTACCAGACGAAGGAGAACGAGAACCGGTCCGGCTGGATTCAGGCCAGGGATCGGGCCGATGCCTATACCCGCCTGCGCAAGCAGGGCCTCCGCCCGTACCGCATCAAAGGCGAGGATCCGATCCGCTGGCAGCCCTGGGCGATCGGCGGCGTCATCGCCGCGCTGGCGCTGGCGCTCGCCGGCGTCCTGGTCCTCGGAGGGCGCGGCGCAGACCGCCTGCCGGTGCGCCGCCAGCAGCTGACGGGCGACCGCAGCCTCATCTCCGCAGGGCTGGCGAACGGGTGGCGCGATGTCTTCACGACGAATCTCGACCGCTATCTTTCGGCCTATGCGCAACCCGGATGGATCGCGCTGCCGCCGGAGCTGACGGACGGGGAGATCGCGGCGCTGGCGGAGCAGCTCGGGACGCCGCTCGCGTACGGCGAGGGCGAGGCGTCTGAGATCCGGCTGCTCAGGAACATCGTCGCGAAGATGCGCGAGGAGATGGCGACCTACCTCGCGAACGGCGGCTCGCTGGCGGACTACCTCCGCTTCCTCGAAGACCGCCAGGACGAGGAACGCGATTTCCGCAATCAGGCGCTCGACCGCATCGCGCGCGCCCCCGAGTCGATGCGCGAGGCCTATCGCCTGAACGTCAACGCCCGGCTCCGCGAGATGGGGCTCGCCGAAGTCGGCCCGTAGCCTTCCGCCATGAATGCCGTTTTCTTTGATATGGACGGAACGCTGATCGACTCCCGGGACGATCTGGCGGCGACCGTCAACCACACGCGCCACGACCTCGGTCTGGCCGCGTGGCCGCCGGAGGATGTCCTCCGGCACGTCGGTCTCGGCGCGAAGCATCTGCTCGCCCATGCGATTCCCGAGCGGGCGTCGGATGTCGAGCGGCTGTGGACGATCTTCCAGTCGCATTACGCCGAACACATGCTCGAATCGGTGACGCTCTATCCGGGCGTCGCGCGTACGCTCGCCGAACTCCACGACCGCGGCTGGCTGCTGGGCGTCAACACGGCGAAGCCCGGCTTTGCGACGCACGCGATTCTCGAGCGGTTTGGCCTCACGCGCTATTTCGGCAACGCCGTCATCGCGGGCGGCGACTGCCCGGAGATGAAGCCGAGCGCCCTGCCGCTGCGCGAATGTGCGTCGCGGATGCGCGGGCACCGCCTCTCGTCCCGCGACTGGATGGTCGGCGACAACTGGACGGACATGGCGTGCGCCACCAACGCGGGCGTCAGGGGCGCCTTCTGCACCTACGGCTTCGGCGTGCTCAAGGAGGCGCGCTGTACGGTCAGGATCAATCGGATCGACGAGCTTTTGCGCTACTGTAAAGAGGAGGAGTGAAATGAAGCAGATCGCGTGCATGGGCGCGGCCTTTGTCGCCGCGCTGGCGCTGGCGGACGAGCGGGAGTATCTCTGGCCGAAGGACAAAATGCCCGACCGTCAGGGACACCAGATCGCCGCGCTGACCGATGAGGCGAATGTCCCCGGTTTCGTGAAGGCCGAACATACCGAGCCGTACCTCGACTGGTACGACCGCCCGGCAGGGTCTCCGTCGAATGACGTGTGCGTCATCCTCATCTCGGGCGGCGGCTATGACAGCCAGTGCGACGTCGACTACGTGAAGCGGACGTGGCCGGCGGCGTTGCAGAAGGAGGGCGTCCTGTGCGTCGATCTCGTCCACCGCACGCCGCGTCCGAAGGGGCTTCCCTTCTACCGGAGCGCGTGGGAGGACGGGCAGCGCGCCGTCCGCCTCGTGCGTCGCGCGGCGGCGCAGCGCGGCTTCGATCCCGAGAAGATCGGCGTGATCTCGATGAGCGCGGGTTCGCATCTGGCGACGCTGCTGGCGACAAGCGCGCTCACGCCCGCCTATGCGCCCGTGGATGAGATCGACGAGACGCCGTGCCACATCAACTGGGCGATGCCGTTCGCGATCGCGTACGGCATGACGGACGGTCTCGGCATCCCCAACACGCGCGACGGCGATGCAATCGACGCGACGCTCGACAGCTGCTTTAGGTTCGACGCGAAGACCGCGCCCATGTGCATGAGTCACGGCGGCGACGATCCGTATTCGCCCGCGACCTCGACGCACGTCTACCGACGTCTGCGGCAGATGAAGGTTCCCGCCGAACTCCACCTCTATCCGGACAGGGGGCACGGGATGTTCGGCCTCGACCGTGCCATCGAGTTCATGCGGCAGATGGGGTATCTCGGCGCGCCGGCACCCGAGGTCGACCTGATGGCGCGCTTCCCGGACGATGCCGCGCGCGCCGGGTACGAGAAGCGGGACATCTGGCCCGAGGGCCGGATGCCCGACGTGCAGACGAACCAGTGCACGCCGTACCTCGAATGGCATCTGCCGAAGGAGCTGAGGACGAAGGCAATTCAGATCATCTGGTCCGGCGGCAGCTACATGGGCAACTCTCCCGATGGCGTCGAGGTCGCGCCGGCACGGCGCTATCTCAACGGGAAGGGCATGACCGTCGTCACCGTGCGGTATCGCACGCCCCGTCCCGCCGCGCCGCTCGCCAAGCATACGACCGCGTGGGAGGACGTGCAGCGCGCCATTCGCCTCGTGCGCAGCGAGGCCGCCGCGCGCGGACTTGACCCCGACCGCATCGGCGTGATGGGCTCGTCGGCCGGCGGACATCTCGCGCTGATGGCGGCGACGAGTTCGAAGCGCCGCGCCTATTGGCCGATCGACGGTCTCGACAAGCTTCCCTGCAACGTCCAGTGGTCGATCGGAATCTATCCCGCCTACGGCCTGACGGACGGTGCGGAACGGCCCAACAGGACGGGGGGCAACGATGCTTCCGCGCGGCTCGTTCCTGAGTTCTCCTTCGACCTCGCAACGTCGCCGATGCTCTTCATCCACGGCGATGCCGACGGCTGGGCGGCGATGAATTCCGTCAAGGCGTGGGAACAGCTGCGTCGCATGGGCATCCAGGGCGAGCTCCATACGCTCGCCCTCCGCAACCACTGTTTCCAGCGCACGGCCACGCCGGGAACCGGCAGCTACACCTGGCTCGACCGCATCTGGGAGTTCCTCTCCGCCAAGGGATTCAACCGGTAACAGGCGCCTATCCCGGGGTGTAATGCCGTCGGGGACGCGTCCGTGCGCCTTTGGGCTGCGAACTGCGACGGTTCCCCATTCCCCTTTTCGGTATGGTGGAGAAAAGCGCGGTTTGGTATAATGGCACGGTAAATTCGTTCAAGGAGATCGTTGCATGAAAAGAGTTCTGTGTGCGTGCGCCGCGGTGGCGGCACTGGGTCTGGCGGCCGAGGGGATCCGGGAGCCATGGCGCGACCCGACCGTCAATTCGATCAACCGGCTCGAAGCGCGCGCGATCGTCGTGCCGTGTGAAAGCGAGGCGGTCGCCCTCGCCATCGCGAAGGGCGAGAAGCCGCGCGAGGCGTCGCAATGGCTCGTCTCGCTCAACGGTGTGTGGAATTTCCGCTGGAAGGCCAATTTCGGCGACGACTGGGCGAAGACGGGCACGATCGCCGTGCCGGGCTGCTGGCAGCTCCAGGGCGATTACGATCCGGCGCTCTATACCAACACCACCTATCCAATCGCCGGCTACAAGACGGGCGATCCCACGCTCGAGCCGCCCAAGCACTACACTTCCAGCAAATACCGCACGCCCGTGGGGCTTTATTCGCGTCCGATCTCGATTCCTCCCGAGTGGAAGGGCCGTCGGATCGTCATCCATTTCGGCGGCGTCAGCTCGGCGATGTTCGTGCGGCTCAACGGCAAGGACGTCGGCTATTCCGAAGACAGCCGTCTGCCGGCGGAGTTCGATCTTACGCCCCATCTTCGCGAAGGCGCCAACGAGCTGGAAGTCGAAGTGCTCAAGCACTGCGACGGCAGCTATCTCGAAGACCAGGATTTCTGGCGTCTTTCCGGCATCTACCGCGACGTGTGGCTCGTCGCCGAACAGCCCGCGGCCGCCAAGGACATCGTGGTCAGAACCGCCCTGTCCGACGATTACTCCCGCGGCACGATCGAGATTTTCTCCGAGAAGGGCCAGACGCTCCTGAAGAAAACCTACGACAACCCGAAACTCTGGAGCGCGGAATTTCCCAATCTCTACTACGAAACATTCGTCTCCGCGGGCGATTTCTACGCCGTGCAGACGGGCTTCCGGAAAATCGAGATCCGCGATTCCGTCGTCTACCTCAACGGCAAGCGGCTTGTCGTGGCGGGCACGAACCGTCATGAAATGGAGCCGGATCGCGGCTATGCCGTTACCCTGGCGGGAATGAAGCGCGATATTGCGATCTTCAAGCGCCTGAACATCAACGCGGTTCGCACTTCGCACTATCCCAACGATCCGCTGTGGTACGAGCTTTGCGACCGCGCCGGCATCTACGTCTGCTCCGAGGCGAACGTCGAGGCGCACGGCGTCGAGGGCTTCTACGGCAAGGGCGACAACCACCTGCCCAAGAACCCGCTCTACCGCGGCGCCATCGTCGAGCGCGGCGTGAATATGGTCAAGGTCTTGCGCAACCATCCCTCCATCGTCTTCTGGTCGCTCGGCAACGAGTCCGGCAGCGGCGAGGCGATGCGCGAGGAATACCGCGCCATGCGCGCGCTCGACGCGACGCGACCGATCCAGTACGAAGGCATGCAGGATTCCGACGTCAGCGACATCAAGTGCCCCATGTACGCCCGCCCGTGGCAGGTCGAGCAGTACGTGCGCAACAATCCCCGCAAGCCGTACATCCTCTGCGAATACACCCACGCGATGGGCAACTCCAACGGCGACATCCAGGATTACTGGAATCTCGTTTCCAAGTATCCCAGCGCCCAGGGCGGCTTCATCTGGGACTTCGCCGACCAGGCGCTGTGGCGGAACGTCCCCGGCGGCAAGGTTCTGGCCTACGGCGGCGACTTCGGCGACCAGCCCAACGACGACAATTTCAACTGCAACGGTTTCGTCACGGCCGATCGCGACTTCCATCCCGGCGCCTGGGAAATCAAGCACGCCTACCAGAGCATCCACGTCGAAAGCTACGACTGGGACGCGAAGAAGGCCAAAATCCGCAACAGCTGGCTGTTTACCCCGCTTGACGGCATCCGCGGCGAGTGGAAGGTCGAAAAGCAGGGCGAGCGCGTCGCCTCGGGCAAAATCGACCTGGCCGGTTTCGCGCCGGACTCATCCCGGGAAATCGGCCTGGACGCTCCCGACGGCGATGCCATCGCGTTTTTCTTCTACCGCCCCGGCTGCGACGAGCCGATCGCCCACGACCAGTTCGCGAAGCCTTTCGCGCCCCTCGCCGTCCCCGACGAACCTTCGACTCGCGAGAAGGTCTCGCATCTTTTCCGCCTGAACCTCTCTCGCGCCCAGACCGACAACGACCGCGGCTGGCAGATGGGCAAGCGGTGCAAGATCTGGCGCGAGGCGACGGACGACAAGTCGCTGCCGGAAGGGTGCGTTTCCAAGTTCGATGCGCGCAAGCTGCGCGGCAACCGCATCCTGGTGGACTGGTCGTTCACCGTTCCCAAGGGCCTGCCGCCGATCCCACGCGTGGGGGTAAGCTTCCAGATTCCCGCCGACTGCAAGACCGTCAGATGGTTCGGGCTCGGCCCCTGGGAGAATTACTGCGACCGTGATACCGCCGCGCTGCTGGGCGTGCACGAGGCGACGATCGGTCTGGTCTCGGGCGTAGCCGGCGCCGACGGCAAGATCGCCGCCGATCCGGCGCGGCTCAACCCCGACAACTACATTGAACCGGGCGAGCAGGGCTACCGCACGGGATGCCGCTGGATCGAGTTCGCGAACGACAAGGGCAAGAAGATCACGGTCACCGCGCTCAACGCGCCCGTCGGCTTCAACGCCTGGCCCTATTCGCAGGATGCGCTCGAAAGCGCCCGTCACCAGTTCGACCTCAAGACCGCCGACACGATCACGGTGAACGTCGACGCGGCGCAGATGGGCGTGGGCGGTGACAACAGCTGGGGCGCCGAGCCGCACGGCAACCGCATGCTCGGGGCGGGTGTCTACAAGCTGCAGTTCATCGTCGAAGGTCTCTGACCGGCATCGCCGCGCGAATCGCCCGTCCCGGCGATGACGGCGGGCAGCTGCTGCTCGGTGGGGGCGGATGTCGGCTTTGCCGTGCCGATCAGAACTCGATGCCGCGGCGGGCGGCGAGTCCCCGGGCAAAGGGGTGCTTGACGGGTTTCATCTCGGTAAGATAGTCGGCGCAGGCGGCGAGGGGACCGGGATTGCGTCCGGTGATGACGAGTTCCGTCTTCGCGCCGATGGACCGGAGCAGTTCCGTGCAGAGATCCTTCGTCGCCATGTCGTCGTTGTAGACGTAGGTGAACTCGTCCAGGACGAGCATATCGGGCGGACGTCCGGAGCGGCAGAGGCTGTACGCTTCCCGCAGCAGCCGGTCGTGTTCGCGGCGTACGGCGGACTTCTCCCGGGCGTCGAGCGTCCACCAGAAGCCGTGGGGACGCGGCGGGCGGATGACTTCCGCGCCGAGTTCCTCAAGCGCGCCGATTTCGCCGCTCTTGTCGCCCTTGAGGAACTGCACGAAGACGACGCGCCACCCCTGGCCGAGGGCGCGCGCGGCCAGTCCGACCGCCGCCGTCGTCTTTCCCTTGCCATCGCCGGTATAGAGATGTACCATAGGCTATTTGAGCGGAATCATCCGCTGAAGGTCGTCGAGCGTCAGGCGGTCCTTCAGGGTGGTTCCGCTGAGGCGGCGGCGGAAGGATTCGCGCATGAGGACCGCGAGCTTGCGCACGGCCCAGGGGACGGGCATCCCGCCGGGGCGGATGTTCGAGACGCAGTTGCGGTCGGAATCGACGGACGTGTTGCGCGCCATGTAGGTAAAGTAGGCGCTGAGCGAATCCTTGGCGCCGAGTCCCGGGCGTTCGCCGAGGAGGATGATCGCCATTTTCGCGCCGAGGGCGTCCGAAATCGCGTCTGCGATCTTGACGCGGCCGAAGGGAACGACGACGACGGGATAGAACGAGAAGGTCTTCCCGAGTTCGGCGCGGAGCCCCTTGGCGACGTCGACCGCGTGCGATTCCGCCGCGATGGCGGAAAGGCCGTCGGAGATGACGATCACGATGTCGCGCGTGCGCCAGATCGTCGCCTGGCGGCGGAGGCGGAAGGTGGATTCCTCGTCGAGGAGGCGGCCGCGCTCGGGATGGAGGAGGTAGTCGAGCTTGTCGGTGATGGTAGACCTCACGGTGAAATGTTCAAAGCCCGCCTCGTCCAGCTGCGCATCGATGACGTCAGGATGGAAGGGTGCATGGACGGCATCGCGTGCGCGGGCGTGGGCGAGGCGGAAATCGAGAAGATTGGCGGTGCGCAGGCTGCCGCCGGCGCGTCCCATCGCGAGGCGCGCGGGCGTGAGTTCGCGCAGGGCGGACCAGGGGTCAGCCGACAAGGCCGCGTTGGTAGCCGATAAGAGCATGGTCGCCTCCTTTGTGGGAAATGAGATGCTGATGGGCGTCGACGAGATCCATGTCCTCGAGCCACGATTCGAACTCGGGTGCGGGACGCTTGCCGAAGACCTGTCGGACGTAGTGGATGTCGTGGTAGCTCGTCGTCTGGTAGCCGAGCATGATGTCGTCGCCGCCGGGAATCGCCATCTGGTAGGTAAGCCCTGCCGCGGCGAAGCAGGTCATGAGGACGTCCATGTCGTTCTGGTCGGCCTCGGCGTGGTTGGTATAGCAGATGTCGCAGCCCATCGGAAGGCCCAGGAGCTTGCCGCAGAAGTGGTCCTCGAGCCCGGCGCGGATGATCTGCTTGCCGTCGTAGAGGTATTCGGGGCCGATGAAGCCGACGACGGTGTTGACGAGGAGCGGCTTGAACCTGCGGGCGACGGCGTAGGCGCGCGCCTCGCAGGTCTGCATGTCGACGCCCCAGTCGCCGCGTCCCGACAGGGCGCTGCCCTGTCCGGTCTCGAAGTACATGACGTTCTGCCCCACGGTGCCGCGCTTGAGCGAGACCGCCGCGTCGTAGGCCTCCTCCAGGATGCCGAGGTTGACGCCGAAGACCTTGTTGGCGATCTCCGTGCCGGCGATGGACTGGAAGACGAGGTCGACGGGCGTCCCCGCGCGCATGACCTCAAGGGCGTTCGTGACGTGCGCGAGCACGCAGCTCTGGGTCGGAATGCGGTAGCGGTGGATGAGCTCGTCGATGAGCTTGAGGAGGTCTTGCATCATGGGCACGGAGTCCGTCGCCGGATTGATGCCGATCACCGCGTCGCCGCAGCCGTAGAGAAGGCCTTCCAGCATGGAGGCGGCGATGCCCTTGAGGTCGTCCGTCGCGTGGTTCGGCTGCAGGCGCGTCGAGAGGCGTCCAGGCAGACCGATCGTGTCGCGGAAGGCGGTGACGACGCGGCATTTCGCGGCGATGAGGATGAGGTCCTGGTTGGAGCAGATCTTCGAGACGGCGGCGACCATCTCCGGCGTCAGGCCGGGGGCGAGGGCGGAAAGAACCGTGTGGTCCGTCTCGTAGCGGAGCAGCCAGTCGCGGAAGGCGCCGACGGTCATGTCCTTCACCGGCGCGAATGCCGCGGCGTCGTGCGTATCGACGATCAGCCGCGTCACCTCGTCCGCCTCGTAGGGGATGAGCGGTTCGTCGAGGAAGGCCCGGAGGGGAATGTCCGCAAGCACCATCTGCGCGGCGACGCGTTCCTCGTAGCAGCTCGCCGCGCAGCCGGCGGTGACGTCGCCCGAGCGCAGGGGCGAAGCCTTCCCCATCAGATCCCTGAGGGAACTGAAGGTCCAGTGCCGTCCGGCGACTTCAAGGGTAATCGGCTTCATGGCAGCGTGTAGTGGAACGCGGTTTCGCTCAGCGTCCTGAACCAGCCGCAGTGCGTGATCAGCCAGTCCACGGGCCCGAGGGCCTTGCCGTTCACGTAGTCGGGGAACCAGAGCGCGATGTCCGGGAAGACCATGATCAGGGCGATCGCGACGACCATCAGGATGAGGAAGGGGATGATCGAAGAGTAGATGTCCTTGATCGTGATCGAATCCGGGCTCATCGCGCGCATCATGAAGAGGTTGTAGCCGAACGGCGGGGTGATGTAGGCGATCTGGCAGGTTATCGTGTAGAGGACGCCGAACCAGACCGGGCTGAACCCGAGTTCCTTCACGAGCGGGATGAAGAGGGGCGCCACGATGATGAGCATCGCCGTATCGTCCAGGAAGATGCCGAGGATGATGAACGCGAGCTGCATCATGAAGAGGATGCACCACGGGCTCAGCCCGAGATCGCCGGTGAAGAACTCCTTCAGGACGTCAACCGCGTGCAGCGAATCGAACACCGCCGAGAACGACAGCGCGGCCATCATGATCCAGAGGAACATCGCCGAGTTGTTCAGCGTCTCCCGGAGGGTCCTGGTGAAGACCTTCACCGTCAGGCGCTTCTTGAAAAGCGCGATCAGGAACGCCGCGAGCGCGCCCACGGCCGAGCTTTCCTCAAGTGACGTAAGACCCGAGAAGAACGATCCGATGACGGAGAGCACCAGGATGATCGGCAGGATGCCCGCGCGCAGCACCTTGAGCTTTTCGCTCCAGCTGAAGTTGCGCTGCTCCTTCGGCAGAATCGGCCCGAGCCGCGGATTGATCCGGCAGCGGATGACGACGTAGCCGAAGAAGAGGAGCGAGAGGAGGAGCGCGGGGCCGATGCCGGCGAGCCAGAGGTCCTTTACCTGTTCGCGCGCGATCATGCCGTAGAGGACGAGCACGATCGACGGCGGGAAGAGGATGCCGAGACTCGACCCCGCCTGGATCACGCCCGAGATCATGCGCTTGTCGTAGTTGCGCTTCAGAAGCTCCGGCAGAGCCACCGAACAGCCGATCGCCATGCCCGCGACCGAGAGGCCGTTCATGCACGAGATCATGATCATGACCAGGAGGGTGCCCACGGCGAGACCGCCCCTGAGGCCGCCGAACCACACGTGGAACATGTGGTACATGTCGTTGGCGATGCCCGATTCGGAGAGCATGAAGCCCATGAAGACGAACATCGGCAGCGTCAGCATCGGGTACCAGTTGAAGAGCTTGATGGCCGCGTTGAACCCGTAGCCCAAAGCCCCGCGGTCGATGAACACGAGCGCGAAGACGACGCCGATGAAGCCCATTACGCCGAACACGCGCTGCCCGGTCAGCATCAGGGCCATCAGCAGGGAGAACATCAGGAAGATGATGATCCCCGGACTCGCCTGGAGAAACTCGATCAGCGTCATCGATTCGTGCATAGGGCACCTCTAATCAGGAAAAGCAGCGAAACGAGGAACGCCAGGCATCCCAGCACGAACCAGGTCGGGTTCGAGCACGCGCACGCCAGCGCGAAGCCGCCGGCGAGGAGCGTCGCGCCGACGGTCGCGAAAACGAGGTAGGGCGTCCAGTAGGTGCGCGGGGCGTCCGGCTCGGCCGGGACGGGGACCTCGGGGATTGGCGCGGGTTTCTTGGGGATGCGCGGGTCGAAGAGCCGGATGAGATCGCGGCCCTTCGGGTCGGGGCCGAAGCCCGTCGTGCCCGGTGCGCCGTCCTGGGCGAGCAGGATCGCCCCGGCGATCAGCGTGAAGACGCCGAGTCCCGGGACGAGCGCGAAGAGACCGAATCCAACGGCCCACCAGCCGGACATATCGAGATCGTGGAAGCGGCGGACGGTGGCGGGAATTGCCGCGACCGGCGCGGCCACCGCGAGGAACCCGCCGATGATCGCGAGGAGCAGCCCGAAACCGCCTTCGCCCGTCACGCGCGGAATCCCCGCGACGAGGAGCGCCGCGCCGAGCGCGCCGACGGCGGCGCAGACGGCGACGGTCTTCCAGTAGGTCCGGCGCCGCGTGCGCCCCGCGTAGAGCTGCGCCTCCTCGCGTTCGGGGTCGGGCGTCTCGACCGGCTTCCGGCAGACGATGAGGAGAGACCTGACGAACTCGGCGGTCATCTGCAGGAACATGAAGAAGATGCCGATTTCCATCGCGATCTTGATCGGGGCCATGTAGGGCGCCCAGACCGTGTGGTTGATCTGCCTGGCGACCACGGCGTAGGCGCAGCTGTCCCATCCCCCGAGGAGCATGATGACGAGATAGAAAAGGACGAAGAACGAGGTGACCGCGTCGATGATCGCCTTCGTCCGCGGCTTCCAGTTCGCGTAGAGGAAGTCCATCCGTACGTGCGCGCCCTGCTGCAGAGACCACCCCGCGCCGAGGATGTAGTAGGCGCCGACGGCGAACTGCGCCGTCTCGAGCGTCCAGATGGTGCTGATCTCGCCGCCGCGCGCAAACACGGGGAACATCAGCACCGCGAGTATCACCAGGAGGAGATACATGGCGGCGATGCCGAGACCCCTCACCAGGGACTCGACACCGCGCACATACGCTTTCAAGGCGTTCATTTATCAGTACCGATAGGGTTTGCCGGCCTTCGCCATCACGGCATTGTACTTGCGGAAGATCTCGACCACGGCCTGGGCGCGCGGCGAACTCTTCGCGATTTCCTCCCAGAAGGGCACGGCCTTCTCCTCGACCGTCTTCCACTCCGCATCGGGAATCGAGCAGAGCGCGAGCTTGCCGCCGTTGACGCGGAGATCCGCTTCACCGCCCCAGTACCAGTACTGCCGGTAGTAGTGCGAGGAGTCCATCGAGAGCTTGAACAGGGCCTTGAGGTCATCGGGAACCGCCGCCCAGCTTTCGGTATTGGCGAAATAGGAGCCGATCCAGGCGCCGGAGAGGGAGTTCGTGAGGAAGTACTTGCAGGCATCGGCCCAGCCGACCGTGTAGTCCTCGGTGATGCCCGACCACGCGACGCCGTCGAGCGTGCCGGTCCTGAGCGCCATCTCCGCATCCTCGTAGGGGAGCGTGACGGGCACGACGCCGAACTGCGAGAGGAACCTGCCTGCCGTCGGGAAGGTGTAGACCTTCAGCCCCTTGAGGTCCTCAAGGTGGTTGATCGGCTTCTTCGTCGCGAAGTGGCAGGGATCCCACGAGCCGGCCGAGAGCCACGTCACCTTGCCGCCCGAGGCCTCCTTATACGACTCGGCCCAGATCTTGTCGAGGCCGTACTGTGCGAAGAGGACGGGGACGTCGAGCGAGTAGCGCGAGGCGAACGGGAAGTAGCCGCCGAAGACGCGCACATCGGCTGCGGACGACATCGAGTCGTCATCGGACTGCACGCCGTCGATCGTGCCCGCCTGCAGGGCGCTGAAGAGCTCCGACGTCGGCACGAGCTGGTCGGCATAGTAGAGATCGATGTGCATGCGGTTGCCGGCGACCTTGTTGAACGCGTCGATCGCGGGCTTGCAGACATGCTGCGCGAGGGCCGTGCCGGCATAGGTCTGGAAGCGCCACTTGATCATCTTGTGGGTCTGCGGAATCGTCACGCCCTTATCCAGCGGACTCTTCTTGTCGTCGCAGCCGGCGAGCATCCCCGCCGTGGCTACGCCTACGGCTCCCGCGCAGGCCGATTTCAGGAACTCTCTCGTGGTCATTGCCTTCATTTTCTGCTTCCTTGTGTTGTGTTGATGCGTCCGTTTCCGGCGGACGCGGAACCCAAAGCACAGCCGTGCCAAACGCCATTGGGGACGTAGCTTCCGGGCATTTGTTCCAGCGGATGTAAAGATGCCGCCGCAGGTGTTTACACGGGCGGATGCCCGCCGCGCTCCCGTGCGGTCCGCCGCGCCGTCGAATCGATCCGCCGCGCCGTCCGCGTAGCGGTCTTTCTGTGAAGTTCACCGAGAATATGATACAATATGACATAAACTTCAAACCAAGGAGAGTTCATGTCGCTGAATATCGTCACTGAGATCGACAATCGCGTTGCCGTCAAGAACGTGCTCATGAGTGTGAGCGACAAGACGGGGCTGGAGACGTTCGTCCCGGCGCTTGTGAAGGCATGCCCCGGGGTCAGGATCTACTCGACGGGAGGCACCTATACGAAGGTCAGGGAGATTCTGGGCGACCAGGCCGGAGGAACGCTCGTGGCGGTCTCCGACTACACGGGCCAGCCCGAGATGCAGGGCGGTCTCGTCAAGACGCTTGACTTCAAAATCTACCTGGGCATCCTGTCCGAAACGTACAACGCGGCTCATCAGGCGGATATCAGGCGGCTCGCTGCGCAGGCGATCGACATGGTCGTCGTGAATCTCTATCCGTTCCGTGAAACGGTGGCGAAGGCGGGCGTGACGCCCGAGATGGCGCGTACGAACATCGACATCGGCGGCCCTTGCATGGTCCGCGCCTCCGCGAAGAACTACCTCCGCGTCGCCTCCGTCACCGATCCGCTCGACTACGCGAACATCGCGCAGGAACTCGCGGCGCACGGCGGCACATTGGGGCTGGACACCCGCTTCAAGCTGATGAAGAAGGCCTTTGCGCACACCGCCGAGTATGACGCGGCGATCGCGAAGTTCTTTACGGCGCGCACTTGGGAAGAAGTCGCCGGGACGTACGACCGGCACTAAGGCGGTTCAGGATCAGGAGGAGGAGCCCATGCTGTTTGAGGCCTTTAAGCGCAATCGTCAGGAACGCCCGGATGGCGAGGCTTTCCTCATCCCTTCCGGCGACCGCTACTTCCCGGTCAGCTGGAAGCGTTTCACCGATGACATCGCGCTCGTCGCCTGGATCGTCGATACCTATGCGCCGAAGGGCGTCGTCGCCGTGCTTGGCGAGAACAGCTACGACTGGATGGTGGTGCACGCGGCGATCCTCTTCCGCGGCGGCACGGTCGTGCCCGTCGATCCGAATCTCACGCCCGAGGAGATCTCGCGCCGGCTCGTGCGCGTTGGCGCGGTCGCGCTCATCCATTCGTCGCTCTACGCCGACAAGGCGCACGCCGTCGGGCGGCTGACGCCGGGCCTCGCGACGGGGGGCTTCGGCACGCGCAAGACGGATGTCGTGCTGCTGGCCGCGAAAACGGCCTTCAAAGTCGGCGTCAAGACGCTTTGGGAGCGGGACGAGGTGCCCGAGGCCCTGTCGCATACCGCGACGATCGTCTTTACGAGCGGTACGACTTCCGAACCGCGCGGCGTGGAGCTGACGCTCAAGGCCATCGAGACGTTTGTGGAATCGACGTCGCGGGCGCTGCCGATGACGCCGGGCGAGCGTTCGCTGATGATGCTGCCCCTGCACCACATCTTCGGCATCTGCGCGACCTATACGATGCTGGCGAACGGCGTGGGGCTCGGCGTCTGCACCGACTTCCGCCGCATCTACGACGCCTTCGAACGTTTCCGCGTGAACTTCGCCTTCCTCGTACCGGCTCTCGCCGACATCCTGGCGAACAAGATCGCGCTCAAGTGCCCGAGTGCCGAAGAGGCGTTCGGACAGCCGATCGACTGGATCCTGACGGGCGGCGCCTCGCTGTCGCGGCGCACGTATGAGAAGTTGACGGCGCTGGGTATCAAGACGATCAGCGGCTACGGGCTCACCGAGACGGCGGCCTGCTATGCGATGGCTTTCCGCGACGATCCGCCGCATATCTGCAGCGCCGGGCGCGTCTCGCAGCTCCCCGAAGTCGAGACGAAGGTGTCGGCGTCGGGCGAACTGCTGGTGCGCGGGCCGAACGTGATGAAGGGCTATTACAGGATGCCCGAGCGGACGGCGCAGGCGATTGATGCCGACGGCTGGTTCCATACGGGCGACGTCGGCCGCATCGACGAAGACGGCTACGTCTGGATCACCGGCCGCGCCTCGCGGACGATCATCCTCTCGTCGGGCAAGAAGATTGCGCCGGAGGAACTGGAGGAGAAGCTTCAGCAGCTGCCGGGCATTCTGGAGGCGGTGGTGTCGGGCGAGGGCGAGACGCGTGACGTGCGGGCCGAGATCTACGCGTCGATTCCCGAGCCGTCGGCCCGTCGGGCAATTGCCGCGCTCAATCAGACGCTGCCCGTCTACCAGCGCATCAAGACGGTCGTGGTGCGCAAGGAGCCGTTCCCCCGCACCTCGTCGGGGAAGGTCAAACTCGGATGAGCAGCCGCACGTCCAAGGTTCTGATGCGCACGCTACGCCGTCCGTTCGAATGGCTGGGCGTGGGACTTGGGTATCTGGTGCTGGCGAACCTTCCGCATCGGGGGCTCTTCCGTGTCTGCGATTTCATCTCCCGCCTCATGTACCGCTTCGATACGCGGGGGCGGAAGCTCGCGATGAAGAACCTGGCGGTCATCTTCGGCGACCGTCTGGCGCATCGGCCGGCCTATGCGGAGAAAATCATCCGCCGCAGCTACCGCAACATGGCGCGGGCGGTCGGGCACGCCTTCTGGACCTGTCGGCATGCACGGAGGCGCGTACAGGCGGTGGGCGTCATGTCGGCGCGCGGTCGCGCCTGGCTGCAGGCGAACCGCCCTGCCGTGACCGTTTCGGGACACCTCGGCTGCTGGGAGATCATGTCGCAGCTGGCGTTTCTGGAGGGCCATCCGATGATGTCCGTCGCGAAGAAGATCGGTACGGACGGGATGACGAAGCTGCTGATGAAGGCGCGCATGTCGATCGGTCAGGAGATCGTGCCGGCCGAGGGCGCCTTCCGCGCGCTGATGGGCGGACTGCGGGACGGCAAGTCGCTCGGACTCCTGGTCGATCAGGCGGTGAGCCCGAAAGACGGCGGCATCTGGATTCGCTTTTTCGGGCGGCCCGTGCCCGTGTCGGCGGCGCCGGCCTTCTTCGCCGCGAAGTGCAAGGTGCCGATTATCGTCGCCTGGTCGCGTCCGCTCAAGGACGGGCGCTACCGTTGCGACTGCATCGGCGCCTACACGCCGGCGGAGGCCCGCGACCTCTGGGGCATGACCCAGCGCATCGCGGCGGATCTCGAAAGCGTCATCCGCCGCCATCCGAGCTGCTGGGTGCTGAACTACAACGTCTTCCGCCATACCCCGACTGAAGCGGAGATGAAACAGCTCGCGGAACGGGAGGCGCGGACGCCATGAAAACGCTGCAACTCGTGCCCGCGATGGAACAGGGCGGCGTCGAACGCGGCGTCGTCGAGATGAACCGCGTCATCGTCGGCGCGGGCTGGGAGAACGTCGTCGTCTCGGCGGGCGGACGCCTCGCCGGGCAGATTGCGCAAGACGGCGGGCGGCATATCGCCTGCGACGTGAAATCGAAAAATCCGCTCACCTTTTTCGCGCGCGCCGCTCGGCTGCGCCGGATTCTGGCGGCGGAGCGCCCCGACGTCGTCTGCGCGCACTCGCGCGTGCCGGCCTGGCTTTTCCGCCGGGCGGGCCGAGGCCTGGGCATTCCGTGGATTACCTTCGCGCACGGCGCGAACTCCATCGGCTGGTATTCGAAGGTGATGACGGCGGGCGATCTTACCGTCACGCCTTCGCAGTACATCGCCGACTACCTGCACGCGGCCTACGGCACGCCGATGGCGCGGATGCGGGTTATTCCCCGGGCGATCGAAGCCGAGCGTTTCGACCCGTCGGCGGTGGACGCGGAGTTCATTGCCGGGCAGCGCGCCGCGTGGAAGACGGACGGCTTTCGCGTCGTGATGGGCGTCGGGCGCATTACGCAGCTGAAGGGCTACGACGTCCTGATCCATGCGCTCGCCTATCTGCACCACACGCACGTCGCCTCGGGGAAGGATACGCCCGACTACAAACTCGTCATCGTCGGCGAGGCCGAAGCGCTGCGCAAGGATTACGAGACTACGCTCAAGGAGCTGGTGCGTACGCTCGGGGTCGAGGACAACGTCGTTTTCGCGGGCAACCAGCGCAAAATCGCCGAATGCCTGACGATTGCGGACGTCGTCGTCTCGGCGAACTGGAAGAAGCCCGAGGCGTTCGGCCGGTCGATGGCCGAGGCGCTGGCGATGAATCGTCCCGTGGTCGCCACGGCCTTTGGCGGCGCGCTCGACATCGTCGAAGACGGCGTCAACGGTGCGCTGGTCGGCGTGCCCGACGCGCGTTCGACCGCCCAGGAATGCGCGATTCCGTTCGCGAACGCAATCCGGGCGGCCTTGCGGCTGCCGAAACGCGACTGGCGCACGCCGACGCTGGAGAAGTTTTCGTTCGGGAGAATGGCGGCGTCGAGCCTGGCGGTCTATCGCGAGCTCGCCGCCCGCAAGGAGGAGAACGCGAAATGATCAAGGTAGGCATTGTCGGCTGCGGCTTCGTCGGCGGGGCGCTCAAGGACTGGCTCGAGCACAACAACCCCGATTGCCGGCTCTTTATTTCCGATCCGCCCAAGGGCTACAACGACGATTTGAGCGAAATCGACGTGGCGTTTCTGCAGATCCACGTACCCACCGAGGACGACGGTACGCAGGATCTGACGCTGATGAAGGAGCTTATCCGAAAGCTGCCGAACGTGCCGGTGTTCGTCCGCACGACGATTCTGCCTGGCACCTCCGAGCGGCTCTCGAAAGAGACGGGCCATCAGGTCTGCTACATGCCGGAGTTCCTGACCGAGCGCACCCACATCGAGGACTTCAAAAAGCAGACGATGGTCTTCACGGGGGCGCATGAACTGCTCACCCGGATCTTCGTCGGCAAGAAGTTCACGGTGATGACGCCGCTGGAGGCGGAGATCACCAAGTACGCCCACAACGTCTTCGGCGCCTACAAGGTAACCTACTTCAACGCCGTCAAGGAATACTGCGAGCGCATGGGCGCCGACTGGCGCACGGTGCATACCGGCGTTCTGCTCTCGGGCTACATCAACGACACCCATACCTACGTGCCCGGGCCGGACGGCAAGTGCGGCTATGGCGGCAAGTGCTTCCCGAAGGACGTCAATGCGTTCGCGTTGATGACGAAAGGGACTTCCCTGGGGCGGCTTCTCGAGCCACTCCACGAGCTGAACGTCCACTTCCGCGGCGTCGAGGAGAGGATCTAAGCCATGAGCGGGAAACATGCCTGGCTTGCGGCGCCGGTCGTTTTCGCCTTGCTGCTGGTGGCGCTGCTCGTCACCTGGGCGGTGATGGAGCCCGCGACGCTCGTCGCGAACTTCGATGCCGATGGCCGCTCGCCCTTCGAGCTGGCGACGCTGCCCGTCTTTGCGGCGATCGTGCCGATGGTCTGGCTTTGCAATCCGTTCGGCGGCTCCCGCCGCCGGCGGGTCGTCCTGTGCCTGATGGTGAGCGTCGTCGCGCTGATGGCGATCGTCAAGGAGCTCGATCTTCACTACACGGCGCTCCATTGGCTCTATCCCGACTTCGTGCAGGAAACGGGCGGGCTCGTGCCGGGCAAACTCGTGAAGCCCAGCGGATCGCCGCTGACGGGCACGCCGTTCAAGATGCGCGTGCTGACGAACGGGGCCGTGCCGCTGGGCATGAAGGCGGCGATATTGTTCTACTTCGTCTCGTTCTTCGGCACGTTCGCCGCCGGCTTCGCCTATCTCGGCATTCCGTGGGCGAAGGGCGTTTTCCGGCTCGATCCCGCCTGCTGGGCGTGGGGGTGTCTGGGCGCGAGCGGCGTTCTGGTGCAGGTTGCCGATCGTCTGCCCGCCTGGCTCGACCACCGCTTCGGGCTCGACAAGAGCGCCGCCGGCGGCGCGAGCGCGGCCAGTTCCCTTTGCACCTGCCTGGAGGAGGGCGGCGAGATGATGATCGCCGTCTTCGCGTTGCTGACGATCCATCTTGCCTGGCGTGCGCGAAAGCGGGGGAGTGGCGAGCCATGAAGGGAATCAGCGTCGAGGAGATCAAACAGCGGGCGGAGAAGATCAAGACGGCCGTCGAACTCAAGTCGCCCGAAGAAATCCGCAAGGCGACGGAATACTCGATGCGCGGCGTGCGCGCCGTGCTCTTCGGCGAGAAGGCCTTCCGCACCGATCTCGTCGTCTTCTCCCTGTGCGCCGTCGCCGTGGGCGCGTTGAAGTTCTACGGCCTCATCGACTGGTGTGAAAGCGCGGTGATGATCTACACCGTCTTCATGGCTCTGGTGGGAGAAATCATCAATACCGCCATCGAGACGACGATCGATCGCATCTCCACCGAGTATCACGAACTCTCCGGCCGGGCGAAGGATATCGGCAGCGCCATCGTTTTCGTCTCGTTCTTCGGCGCGGGGATCGCGTGGGCGCTGATTCTGTTCGGGGTTGCCGTTCGGCAGGGGTGGCTCGACATGGTGGGGGATCTGATCGGATGATCCGCGCCGCGCTAGAACTCCTCATCATCCTTGCGGCGGCGGGCGCGATGTTCGTGCCTGCCGTTCGCCATCCCGAATGGCGCGGCGGCTTGATGGCGCTCGGTTTCGTGTTCCTGGCGGCGGCGGCCAACGAGATCGAACCCCTGTGGGAGGGACTGATGCGCGGCTGGATTGAAGAGCCCGAGTTGATTCCCATCGCGCTGGCGCTGCTCGCGGCGATCGTCTGCGCGCTTTGCTGGCGCGGAACCTTCGTTTCCTCGGCCTTTGCCATTTACCGCAATCGCCGTTTCCCCTTGCTCGTCTGGGGGCTCGTCTTCGTTTCGCTCATGCCCAATGTCGCCAAGGACAAGGAGGTCTGGGCCTTCTTCGCGCCGGGGGTCGAAGCCTCCCACGATGTCCGCGAATTTGCCGAGGAAGCGACGCGGTTCGTCGGCCATCTGCTGCTGCTGAACTGGGCCGTCCTTTTCCTCAAGGACAAGTTCCGGCGCACGCCGCTGCGCCAGAGTCCGCTCGCCGCGCTGCTGCGCGAACACGAGCTGATCGAGATCGGTCGCGGCACGCGCCGCGTTGCCTACCGCGTCGGGGATACGGGATACTGCGTCAAGTTCTACTATCCGCAGGAGCAGTGCAACGTGTCGCGGAAGATGCAGAAGTCGATTCAGCGCGAACTCAAATGGCGGCGCTTTAACAAAGCGCGCAACTCTTCGTCGGCCGAAGTCCATGTCTACAATCGCTTCCGCCATGTGTTGCCGCCGGAGATCCGCGCCAAGTTGCCGGAGGTCTGCGTGCGCGTCTTCCATCCGCGCTGGGGCTGGGGCGTGCTGGAGACCTATTACACGAATCCCGACGGCACGGCGATCATTCCGTACGAGAGAGAGGTCGCGCGCCAGACCGATCCCGCGGTCAAGGCTGAAATCTACCGTCAGGCCCGCGACTTGTTGCTGCTTTTGATCGAACATCGGGCTTTCTTCCACGAGCCTGGGAATTTTCACGTGCTGCTCGGCGAGGATGGGTCGGTGGAGCTTAAACTCATCGACTTCGAACCGGAATCCAAGACGGCGATTCCGCTGGAGATGTTCGTTCCCGCGCTTCGCGCCCGCAAACTCCGGCGCAAGGCGCAGCGCTACCTGACGCATATCCGGAAACGCTACCAGGTGGACGTTCCGGTAGAAACGGAGGTCGGATGAAACAACCGGCCTTTTCGATCGATGCCTTGCGCCGGCTGCTCGAGGGCGAACTCGGCTCGCGGATCGCCCGTCTCGATCTGCTGACCTGCTGTTCCCGCCCGGAGAATTTCCGGATCACGCTGGCGGACGGTAGGGTGTATGCCGTCAAGTGCGTTGCGCCGGAGAAATCCAAGTGGCGGTATTTCCGCAATTATTTTCTTCCCCATCTCCAGGCGCTCAAGGGGACGGATGCGGTGCAGCTCGTCCACGGACCCTTCGCGTTCGGCGATTGCGTAGTCGTGGTGATGGCCTGGTGCCCCGGGCGGCGCATTCCGCCCGACCGGCTGACGGACGCCCAGTTTGCGGAATTGGTCGCGACCTACCGCCGATTTTCGGCGGCCATCCAGGGCGTCACGGCCGTTCTGCCGCCGCGTGACAATCTGGCCGTTCGCCGCGAAGTGCTCGCGAGCCTGACTGCGCCGGTCTGCGCTTACCTGCGCCGATTCGTCGAGACGGTGCTGACGGAGAAGCTGCTGGCCTACGACCCGGCGCGCCTGCGCGTCATCCACGGCGACTTCCACCATGGGAACTTCCATTTCGACGGAACCCGGATGACGGGCGTCATGGATCTGGAGGATTTCCGCTACGGGTATCCCGCCGACGACTGGATGCGCTATATCGTCTGCGCGGCGGAACATCTGCGCTGGTTCGCCTTCGCGCGGCGGCGGCGGTTGCTCGTGCGCCTGAAGGAGCTTCTGCCGCAGGCGCCGGCCGACGAGTGGCGCGAGGCGGTCGGCGGACTGCTGATCCGCAAAATCTGGCGGCGTTTCTGCGTCAAGAAGGGCGCCGCGTGGTGGCTGGCCGTCAATCTGCGCTTCCGCATTTCCTTCTACCGCGAGATTTTCACCCTCATCGATAATTACGCAAAATGACGTATGCTGTCCTCTATCTGGCGTTGATGGCCTTTGCGCCGCTCGTGTTCTCGACGATCCGCTCGGCGAGCCGCGAGAAGCTCCGCGACCGCGTTTTCCTGAAAACGGTCGCGAAGGACTACCTGCGCACCTTCCCGACGCTCGCGCTCGTGAGTCTGCCGATCGTCGCGTTCCCGCAGTTTACGCGCGCCTACGTCATCTCCCTTCACGTCCTTTTTATGCCGCTCGTCATCCTGGAGCTCGGTCACGTCTACATGTTCGGCGCGCGCATGGGGCTCAACACGTTCTATTCGCTTTTCGTGACAAACATGAAGGAGACGGCCGAATACATCCGCAACAATCAGACGAAGGCGCAGTGGGCGCTGATCCTGTCGCTCTACCTGCTGCCGCTCGCCGTGCTGTGGTTTCTGCCGCCGGTGGGCTTTTCCTCGACGTGGACACGCCTTGCCTGGGGCGCGGCGCTGACCGTGCTCGCCGTTCCCCTCGTCCGCAACTTCTTCAAGAAGGGCGCGCGACACAAGCCGAGCTATGCGCTCAATCCGTTCGTCAGCGTCTTCTACCACTATGCGCTCTACCGCCGCCAGTACGGCGCGCTGATGCGGCAGATTGCCGCGCACGCCGCCCCGAAGTTCGCCGGCATCGTCTCGCGGCTTCCCGCCGATGTTCCCGAAACGTACGTCATCTGCATCGGCGAGAGCGCCAACGCGCAGCACCATTCCTACGCGGGCTACTGCCGCGACACCAACGAATTCACGCGCGCGGCGGGCGATATTCTCGCCTTCACGGGCTGCCGTTCGCAGTATGCGCAGACCCTGCCCTCGCTCGAAAAGGCGATCACCTTCGCGACGGACGCCCATGCGGAGCTGCTCTACTCCAAAGGCTCGGTCGTTGACTACTTCAACGACGCCGGGTTCAAGACCTTCTGGCTGTCGAACCAGTATGCGCTCGAAGACACCGCGATCACCGCCATGGCCGGCCACGCCAACGTGCGCAAGTGCCTGAACTTCAGTTCGATGAAGGGGTTTGAAACGGCGGGCTACGACGGGATGCTCCTGCCCGAATTCGCGAAGACGCTGACGGATCCCGCGCCGAAGAAGGCCGTTTTCCTGCACATGATCGGCTCGCACTCGGCCTACGTCAACCGCTATCCCGCCGCGTTCAAGCATTTCGCCGGCGCGGCGGCGGGCAAGGAGGCGTTGCCCGAGGCGGGGAAGGAACTGCTCAATACCTATGATGATTCGATCCGCTATACGGACTATGTCATTGCCGAGTTCGTGAAGGCGCTCAGGGCGCAAGGCGAAACGGCGGCGGAGTATCTGCTTTATTTCGCCGACCACGGCGAGGACTGCTACGATACGACGCTGACGAAACTGCTGGGGCACGGCCAGACCGCAAATCTGCCGATGACCTCGGTGCCGCTCCAGCTCTGGCTCTCGCCGAAGCTGAAGGCGCTGCGTCCCGATCTTCTCCGGCGCGCGGCACGGGCGAAATCCGCCTACAAGCTCGAACAGATGGTCCATTTCATCCTCGACCTGGCGTCGTTGTCGAATCCCGACGCGAACCCGGCCGACAGCCTCTTCCCGGAGGAGATGCCATGACGGTCAAGATCGTCTCCAAGAATCCGCTTTTCGGACAGGCGCCGTTCGAATACGCGCCAGGGTATGTTTTCACGCAAGATCCCGCGTGCACCGCCTACGACTGGCTCGTCGTCTTCGACGATCTGCGCGACAGTGAAACCGTGACCTGCCCGAAGGAGCGGACGATCCTCGCTACCTGGGAGCCGGTGAGCATCAAGAACTACTGCTCGGCGTTCACCCGCCAGTTCGGACACCTCCTGACGAACCGTCCGCCGCAGGCCGAGAACCACCCCCACTACCATCTCGGCAAGGGCTATTTCCCGTGGTGCAACGGCCGCAGCTACGCCGAGAACAAGGCGTTCGCGCTTCCGCCGAAGACGCAGGCCGTCTCGGCCGTCTGTTCGGCGAAGGCGATGAAGTGGACGAAGCATTATGAGCGCATCCGGCTGCTGAAGCAACTCGTCGCCGAAGTGCCGGGGGCCGTATGGTACGGTCACGGCATCCACGAATTTAAGCACAAGTTCGACCTTCTGGATTCCTTCCGCTACCACGTCGTGCTCGAAAATCACATCGGCGCGCACTATTGGACGGAGAAAATCGCCGACGCCTATCTCGGCGAATGCCTGCCGTTCTATGCCGGCGCACCCGACCTCGCGGAGGACTTTCCCGCCGAATCGTTCATCCCGATTCCGATGGACGATCCGGGCGAGGCCATCCGTATCATCCGCGAGGCCATCGCCCACGACGAATGGGCAAGGCGCCTGTCGGCGATCCGCGAGGCCAAAGCCCGCCTTTTCTCCGAATACAACTTCTGGGCGCAGGTGATCAAGGTGATCGAGGCGGAGAAGGCCCAGCGGTTGGGCGCCGTCGGTCCGGCGCAGCCGTATGTCATCCGTTCGCGCAAGTGGTTGCGCCGGCGGACGCTCGCCGCGAATCTGGAAGACGGCTGGTTCCATTGCAAACAATATCTTTCAGGAGTAGGGTTATGGCCGAAATTGTCGTAGCGGATCTTTCCAAGGCGCGCATCCTCGTGGTCGGCGATCTGATGCTCGACCGCTTCGTGCAGGGCGAGATCGAGCGCATCTCCCCCGAAGCCCCCGTGCCGGTTTTCCGCTGGGGCGCCGAGCGCGAGATGCTCGGCGGCGCGGGCAACGTGGTCGCGAACCTGCACGCGCTCGGAGTCGCGCCCGCCCTCGTCTGCCGCACCGGCGCCGATGCCGAGGCGGATCGCGCGGAGGCGCTGCTGCGCGCGGCAGGCGCCGAACTGCTCGCCGTGCGCTCCGAGGCCGTGCCCACCATCCGGAAGACGCGCTTCGTCGCCAAGGGCCATCACGTTTTGCGTATGGATCGCGAGAAGGTCGCGCCGCTGACGGCGGAAGAGGAGCGGCAGTTGCTCATGGCGATTGAGCGCGCGCTGCCGAATTTCGATCTCGTCGTCTTCTCCGACTACGCCAAGGGCATTTTCTCGACTTCGTTCGCCACGAAGGCGATTGCCTGCTGCCGGGCGGCGGGAAAGCGCGTTTTCATCGATCCTAAGGGCAAGGACTACCGCAAGTATGGCGGCGCGACGCTGGTGAAGCCGAACCGCAAGGAACTCGAGGCCGTCTGCGGAGTCGCCTTCGACCCGACGGCCGCGAACTTTCTCGACGAGGTCATCCGCTGCACCAGGAAACTGCTGGACGCCTGCGGCATCGAGCGCGCGGTCGTCACCTTGAGCGAGAAGGGCATGGTCTACGTGTCGCGCGACGCGGCGGAAACCGTCTATCTGCCGACGGAGGGGCGCGAGGTCTGCGACGTCTCGGGCGCGGGTGATACGACGATGGCGGTGCTCGCCGCCGCGCGCGCGACGGGCGCATCGTTCCGGCGGGCGATGGAGCTGGCGAACGTGGCGGCGGGGATCGTTGTCGGCAAGGTCGGCACGGCAGTCGTCACGCCGGGCGAACTGCAGGCGGCCTTGGACGCGAAGCGTTCGCTCGTGCTGCCGTTCGAGCGCAAGGTGCTGTCGCGGGGCGAACTCCCGGCGCTGGTCAGGGCCTGGCAGGCGCAGGGGCTGAAGGTCGGTTTCACCAACGGTTGCTTCGACTGCCTCCATTGCGGACACCTTTCGTCGCTCTATCAGGCCAAGGAGCATTGCGATCGTCTGGTGGTCGCGCTCAATGGCGACGCCTCGGTGCGCCGGCTCAAGGGCCCGTCGCGGCCGATTCAGGATCAGCGGACGCGCAGTTTCGTTCTCGCCGGACTCGAGCTTGTCGATGCCGTTGTCCTTTTCGACGAGGACACGGCGCTGCCGGTTGTCGAGGAGATCCGTCCCGACGTGATCGCCAAGGAGGGTTACGCGATCGATCGCTGGCCCGAGGCCCGCTTCGTGACCGGCTACGGCGGCAAGGCCGTGACGCTCCAGCGCGTCGAGGGCTACTCGACGTCGTCCATGGTGGAAAGGATGGCGAAGTGAAGAAGGCGCTCTTTCTCGACCGCGACGGCACCATCAACGCCGACTACGCCTACGTTCACGACAAGGAGCACTTCGACTTCCTCCCCGGCGTCTTCGATTTCTGCCGCGCCGCCGAGGCGAAGGGTTATCTTATTATCGTCGTCACCAACCAATCGGGCATCGCGCGCGGCTACTACACCGAGGCCGACTTCCGGGCGCTCAACGACTGGATGGTGGCGCGTTTTGCGGAAGCGGGCGTGACGATCGCCGACGTCTTCCACTGTCCCGAGCTCTCGGGTCCCGACCGCAAGCCCGAGCCGGGGCTGTTCCTCAAGGCGCGCGACAAGTACGGCCTTGACATGGCTGCGTCCGTCTCGCTCGGCGACAAGCCGCGCGACGTCGAGGCGGGCGCGCGCGCCGGCGTCGGGAAGAACCTGCTTTTCACCGGCACCTATCCGGAGGATGAACTATGAAAGAGCGGATTCTCGTCATCAAGCACGGCGCGCTGGGCGATTTCGTGATGGCTTCGGGCCGAATGCGCACCGTGCGCGAGCGTCACCCCGATGCGCACATCGCCGTCATTACCGAGGCGTTTCTCCGAGGTCTTGCCGAGGCGATGGGATTCTTTGACGAGATAATCGTCGATCCGCGCGGCTACAGCATCGCGACCTGGTGGCGCGTGATCGTGCGGGAGATCGGCGCCCGCCGGTGGGACGCCATCTACGATCTCCAGTCCTCGAATCGCACGCTCTGCCGCTACTATCCGCTCGCGCTCGCGGCGACGCGCCATCCGCTGAAGTGGGGGCGTCTCGCCAAGGGTGGGCTCGTCTGGCGCGTAAGTTCGCGCAAACCTCCGTTCTTTCCGTGGGGCTTCAGAAACGTCTTCGAAGCAATCGCCTGGGCGCCGAAGGATTTGTCGATGTGCCATGGCGAACACCGCAATTTCGGACTGTTGCCCGAGAAGTACGCGCTCTTGATTCCCGGTTGCAGCGCGGGCAACGGGCAGAAGCGCTGGCCGGCGGAGCGGTACCGCGAGCTGACGGCGTTCTTCGCGGCGAAGGGATTGAAGTCGGTCGTCATGGGCACGCAGGCCGAGGCAAGGGAAATCAACGCGATTTGCGAGGGGAATGCGGATGCGGTCGATTTTCTCGGCAAGAGCGCGATTGCCGACATTCCCGATCTGGCCAATGGCGCGGCCGTCGTCGTGGGCAACGACACGGGACCTTCGCACATCGCCCATATCGCCGGCGCGAAGACGGTCATGCTCTTCACCGATTACGATTTCGGTCGTGCCGCGCCGAAGGATCAGGCGAATGTCATCGCCCTGCACGGCGCGAAGATCGCCGACATTCCCCTGGAAAGCGTCCGCAGCGCCCTCTCCCGCTGGCTGTAGAAAGGCCGGTCGTCCCTCCCCGCCGGCGGGCGGGGCCGGATGGCGCGGACGCGTCCCTGCGAATTCCAGCGCACGCACGGATAGTGTGATATAATATCCGGCGACGGGGTGCTGGCCAGGTGCGGTGTCTGGCGGCTGAGATGAGACCCGAGAACCTGATCCGGGTAATGCCGGCGAAGGGAAGGATTATGACGCAGTTGCAAGCTGCCCGGAAGGGCATTGTTACCGAAGCCATGAGAATCGTATCCGCCGACGAAAACGTCGCGGTCGAAGCCGTCCGCGAGGCGGTGGCCTCCGGCGAAGCGGTGATACCATTGAACATCCACCATTCGAACGCCCGTCCGGTCGGGGTCGGGCGGATGTTCACCACCAAGATCAATGCGAACCTCGGGCGCAGCGTCACGCATTCCGGCAAGGGCGACGAACTGGAGAAGCTCAGGATCGCGCTGGACTGCAAGGCCGATTTCGTGATGGATCTTTCGGTCGGCGCGGACGATCTCAGGGCGATCCGCCAGGGTATGCTCGACGCGAGCCCGGCGCCGCTGGGGACGGTTCCCGTCTATGAGACGATCTCGCGCCTGGAAGGCGACATTCCGCACATGGATCCGTCGTTTCTGCTCGACGTAATCCGTGCCCAGGCGGAGCAGGGCGTTGACTTCATGACGCTGCACGCGGGGCTTTTGCTCCGGCATATTCCCCTGGCGATGAAGCGCATCATGGGCATTGTCTCGCGCGGCGGGGCGATCATGGCCGAATGGATGATGGAGAACAAGGTGGAGAATCCGCTCTATACCCATTGGGACGAGGTGCTCGACATTCTGGTCGAACACGACGTGACCGTTTCGCTGGGCGACGGGTTGCGCCCCGGTTGCCTGGCGGACGCTTCCGACGCGGCGCAGTTCGGCGAGCTGGACGTGCTCGGCGAACTCGTCGAACGCTGTCGTGCGCGCGGCGTGCAGGTGATGGTCGAAGGCCCGGGGCACGTGCCTTTCAATGAAATCCAGATGAACATGGAGCGCCAGCAGCGCGTGTGCCGCAAGGCGCCGTTCTACGTGCTCGGTCCGGTGACGACCGACATCGCGCCCGGCTACGACCATATCGTCTCGTCCATCGGCGCGACGGCTGCGGCGACCTACGGCGCGTCGCTCCTGTGCTACGTGACGCCCGCCGAGCATCTGGGGCTGCCCGACGGCGAGGAGGTGCGCCAGGGCTGCATCGCCTACAAGATCGCCGCGCATGCCGGGGATGTCGCGCGCGGGCTCAAAGGGGCGCGCGCGCGTGACGATGCAATGTCGCGCGCCCGCGCCGATTTCGACTGGGACCGCCAGTTCGCGCTCTGCCTCGACCCCGAACGGGCCAAGGCGCGCTGGCTGAAGACGCGCGCCTACGTCGATGAAGCGCACGGCGATGACCACTGTTCGATGTGCGGCAAGCAGTTCTGCGCGGTGCGGACCTCGCGCCGGATCAGACGACTCGCCGCCGCAATGGCGGAAGACGGCGTCGCATGAGGCGATTGCGGATGGTGCCGTGCGCCACTTGATTTTCGCGCCAATATTCGGTATCATACGCGGCATGGATTTCCTAACCCACATTTAAGTCAAAAGGAGCAGAAAAATGAAGTTCTCGACGATTCTTGCGGTTCTCTCGGTTTCCCTCGCGGCGGCGGTCTGCGGTTGCCGCTACGACAAGTCCCATGCGGCGGGGGCGGGTGTCGATGCGGACGGAAATTCGATGTCCATTGACATTGCGTCTGAAAGCGGTGATATCAGCGTTGCGGACGAGGCGATGGCTCAGGAAGGCTCGCTGGCCGAGATCGCCCAGGCGGGGGCGGGTGATTTCGAGAAGCTCTACGCGCGGTGCACCGATGTGAATTTCGCGCCGGTCTACTTCGGCTTCGATTCCACCGTGGTTCCGGTGGGTGAGCTCGGCAAGGTCGATGCCGTGGCGCAGCACCTCGCGGACAACGCCAATCGCGTGGTGGTCGTCGAGGGCAACTGCGACGAGCGCGGCTCCAACGAATACAACATGTCGCTCGGCGAGAACCGCGCGATCGTCATCCGCAACTATCTCGTGCAGAGCGGCGTGTCCGCCGACCGCATCCAGACCCGCAGCTATGGCGAAGAGCGTCCGGCCGTCGAGGGTCAGGGCGAGGCCGTCTGGTCCAAGAACCGTCGCGGTGAGTTCGCCATCTTCCAGAAGTAATGCTGGCTTTCATTCTTGAAAGTGCAGGGTTCGGCGAGTGGTTTGTGCTGCTCGCCGTTCTCCTTGTTGTGGTCGGTCCGCGGCAGCTGCCGTCGGCGGCGCGTAAACTCGGCCAGTACTACAACCGGTTCCGTCGTGCGGCCGAAAGCTTCAAGCGCCAGCTGATGGACATGGATACGGAGTTCACGCGCGCGGCGCAGGAGACGGGGAAGGCGGCGGAGGATGCGTTTCGCCTTGAAGAGGACGGGAAGGGGAACGAGACCCCGGCGGAATCCACGTCCGGTGCGTCGGCGCCGTCTGCGTCCGGCGAATCGAAGGAGCAGATCTGAATGGCGATTTCGCTGATCAAGAATCCCGACGAGCGGAACGATCCGCCGCGCCCGCTCATGGAGCATTTCTATGCGCTCCGCGATATGTTCATCACGATGGCGATGGCGTGGTCCGTCTGCTTCATCGTGGCGGCGGCGTTCTCCCCGACGATCATGGACTGGCTGAAGGAGCCGGTTCGTCCGTACATCGTGCAGGAGGCCGATTCCGGGGCGGCGGCGACGAATGCCCTCGCGGTCGCGGCGGCGCCGGCGGATGCGGTCGCGTCGACGAATGAGGTGGCGTCGGTCGCCGTGATGCAGGTCGGCGACTTCGACGGCACGCCCCGCTGGCAGCTGAAGGTCGAGGGGCTTGACGTGACGAGCGGCGTGACGACGATCATCACGATTGGCGCGTGGGGCGGGACGGCGCTCGCCTTCCCGTTCCTGATGTTCGCGCTCCTGCGGTTCATCTTCCCTGCGCTGACGCGGCGCGAAAAGGTCGTCCTCATGACGATGCTCATCGTGGGCACGGTGCTTTTCCTCGGCGGCGTGGCGCTTGCGTACGCGCAGACGCTGCCGATGATCGTGACGACCTTCCTCGCCGTCAACGACTGGCTGGGACTGCCGGTCGAGACGCTGCGGATCGACGGCTACATTCCGCTCATCCTGAAGACGATCATCGCCTTCGGCCTCGTGTTCCAGGTGCCGCTCATCCTGTTCATCCTCGGCTGGTTCGGCATCATCTCGAGCGAGACGCTCCGTGCGAAGCGCCGCTGGGCGATCGTCCTGGCGTTCATTCTGGCGATGCTGCTGACGCCGCCCGATCCGATGAGCCAGATCATTATGGCGGTGCCGCTCTGCTGTATGTACGAGATCGCGCTCTGGGCCGTGTGGCTTAGGGAGCGTCTGGCGCGGGCGGGATGAAGCGGCGGGCGTCCATTGCGTTCGGCTTCCTGGCTCTGATTGCGCTGGGCGCCGTCCTGCTCGCCTGCCCCTGGGCGCAGACGGATGGTGCGTGGGGGAATCCCGCCGAGACGCTGTTCACGGCCTGCTCGGCGGTTTGTGTGACGGGGCTGTCGGTCGTGGACATTTCGGCGACCTATTCGTGGTGGGGGCAGATCGTTCTCCTGTGCCTAGTCGAGGTCGGCTGTCTCGGGCTCATGACCTGCGGTACGTTTCTGCTGATCGCCGTGGGCCGCCGGCTTTCCCTGAGCCGCGAGTTCTCGCTGATGAACGCCTACGGCGTCGAACAGGTGCAGGGTCTCCGGAGCCTCATCTGCTGGGTGATCGGTTCGATGGCCGTCATCGAGGCGGTGGGCGCGTTCGCGTGCTATCTCCGCCTCCACGACGTCTACGAATCGGTCTACTTCGCGATCATGAGTTTCTGCAACGCGGGTTTCAATCTCCGCGCCGGCTGGTTCGCCGGTTGCGCCGACGATCCCTATCTCGTGTTCGTCTCGGCTTTTCTGTCGATCATGGGAGGTATCGGCTTCCTCGTCATCTACAATCTCTGCACCTTCAAGTTCATGCGCCGCCGGTCGGGCGGCAAGGGACAGCTCACGCTGCACACGCGCGTCGTCCTGCGTTTCACGGGCTATCTGCTGGCGGCGGCCTTCGTCGCATTCCTGCTGACGGAGTGGGAGGGCGCATTGAAGGGGATGCCGTTCGTGAAGAAACTGTACGTCGCCTTCTATCAGGCGGTGGCGCCGCGCACCTGCGGCTTCTGCATCGCGCCGACGGAGGAGGTGACGCCGCTTACCCAGCTTATCTACGAATTCCTGATGTTCATCGGCGGCGGACCGGGCTCGGCGACGGGCGGCATCAAGGTGACGACGTTTGCCGTTCTCTGCTACACGCTGACGGCGATGTGCCGCGGCGAGACGGAGACGGTGATCGCGCGGAAGGTGATTCCGTCCGACATCGTCCGCGAATCGCTCGTCATTCTGATGGTGCTCATCATGATTACCGCCGTTCTCACGGGGGCGCTTTTCCACACCGAACTGCCGTCCATCCGGGCGGGGACCGTCTCCCTCCACGAGCTTTTCTTCGAGACCGTCTCGGCGATTACCACGACCGGGCTTTCGATCGGATCGACGACCGCCGATCTTTCCCCCGCCGGTCGCTGCGTCATCATGGTGGCGATGTTCGTCGGCCGTCTGGGGGCGCTTACGGTCGTCATGATGATCGGCGACCGCGAGTCGAACCGCCACGTCCGCTTCCCGACCGAGGAAATCGTCGTCGGCTGAGTCCGATCTTCCGGTTGTCCCGTTGTCCGCCATAATGGTATAATGTGTGCCATGGCATCAGAATCCTTGGCTATTGTCGAAGACGATCCCGCCATCCGCGCCGTACTCAAGCTGGCGCTTCGGAGTGCGGGGTATGAACTCATCTGCGAGGCCGATCGGGGGGATACGGGGCTTGAGCTTATCCGCGAACGCCGGCCTTCGCTGGTTCTGCTGGATATCATGCTGCCGGGTCTTGACGGGCTGGAGGTCCTTCGCCGTCTGCGCCAGGGCGGGGAGACGGCGGCGATTCCCGTCATCCTTCTGACGGCCAAGAGCGAAGAGGCGGACGTCGTGCGCGGGCTCGAACTGGGGGCGGACGACTATATCACCAAGCCGTTTTCGCGGCAGATTCTCCTGGCGCGCATCCGTGCGGTGCTGCGGCGCCCCGAGGAAGTCCGCCCCGCCGAGCGGGTGTTCGACGGCCTCTCCTTCAACGACGAGGCGCACGTCGTCAAGCTGAACGGGGAGACGCTGGATCTCACCGTGAGCGAGTACCGTCTTCTGTATCTGCTCGTCTCCCGTCCGGGGCGGGTCTATTCACGCGCACAGATCATCGCCTGGGCGGCGGATGAGGCGCGAAACGTCACCGACCGCGCCATCGACGTGCAGATGGTCGGGCTCCGGCGCAAGCTGGGCGCCTGGGCGCATCACATCGAAACCATCCGCGGCGTCGGCTATCGCTTCGAGGCGTAGGCGCGTGCGCGGCTCCTCCGTCGGCGGCCGGCGCGCGAGCGCGATGCGCAGGAGGTCGGGGAAGAGGCGGAGCGAATCGCGGAGCCCGAGTTTCGAACCGGCGACGTCCTGCCACACGGCGAGCGGAACCTCGACGACGCGTCGCCGCAGCGCGGCGGGCGGAAGACACCGGAGAATCTCCACGTCGAAGAGCCAGCGCGACCGGAACGGCCGGGCGAAGACGCTTTGCGCGAGTTCGCGGCGGAACACCTTGGCGCCGCACTGCGTATCGTAGACGGGCGCGCGCAGGACGCCCCGAATCAGCAGCTTCATCACGGCGCCCGTGCAGTGCCGGAAGACCTGGCGGTCGATCCGCGCGCCGAGATGCGGCCAGCGCGAACCGAGCGCCGCCCATCGCGCGGGGTCGGCCTCCAGCGCCGCCACGAAGGCGGGGAGTTCCGAGAACGGCGTCGCGAGGTCGGCGTCCCAGAAGCCGACCGCCTTCGCGCCCGTATTCGCCAGCACCCAGTTCACGCCGCGCCGGACGGCTTCGGCCTTGCCGACGTTCCGTGCGAGATACAAGGCCCGTATCGACGGGCTCTGCCGCTCCAGCAGGGCGATGACCTCGGCCGTGTCGTCCGTCGATCCGTCGTCCACGAACAGGAACGACAGGTACGGATAGCGCTCCAGCGCCGCCAGATAAGCGCCGGGCGACAACCGTGCGCCCTCGTTCCTGCAGGGAATCACCAGCGTCAGGGATTGCATCTCCGGGCCTCCTTCGCCCATGCGGGCGTACCATGGTAGAATTCGTAGGAATAGCGGTTGCGGCGATACGTGGCCGCGGCACCGGGGACTTTGTCCGATGCGCTCAAGCCCAGCATTGCCGCCGACAGGACCGCCAGGGAAATCGCCGCCGCATAGGGAAGCGCGCGGCGTAGCACGCGCACTTCGCCCTTCAGTGCGAGCCATGCGGCGAAGAGCGGCACGATCGGCATCAGGTAGGCCATCGGAATGCGGCTTGTCAGGCACCAGAACGCCGTGATGCCCGCAATGCCCCAGGCGAACACGCCCGCGACATCCCGCCGTTCCGTCAAACCCAGCCACTTCAACACGCCCTCGCGCTCGAAGCCCTCGCACCTGTCGAACTTCTCGCACCTGTCGCACGCCGCGATCCGACTGGCCTTCCGCCACCACGCCCGCACCCCCAGCGGCATCCACGGCAGCGTCACCACGACCGCCCAGACGGCCGCCATGCCCCGGAAGAACTCGTGCCCCGAACCGTAGCGGTCGCCGTAGTCGCGGACGAGGAACCGCTTCACGTTTTCGTTGAGGAAGAAGTATTTGAGGAAATCCGGATTCTCGCGCGTCATCAGCACAAACCACGGTGTGGCGATCGCCAGGAAGAGCGGGATTCCGCTCCACCACGCATACCGCGCCATCAGCCGCCAACGGTGGTTGAAGCCGGCGTCGAGGAGGACCGGCCCCGTGAAGAGGGCGATGGCCACGGGGCCTTTCACCAGCATCCCCAGCGCGAGCGCGGCGAAGACACCGAGCGTCCAGATGCGCCGTTCCGTCTTCAGATAGAGGATATGGCAGCAATAGGCGCTCGCCACGCACGGGGTCAGGAGCCCGTCGGGCATGCAGCAGCCCGCCAGTGCGTAATAGGCCGTGCAGGTCGCGCCAATGCCGACGCCCAATGCGGCGCGTTCGCGCCCGGCGAGGACGCACAGCGTTTTCCAGAGGAGCGCGAGCATTCCGAGGGTCGCGAGGAGGATCGGCAGGCGGACGGCGAACGCGCTGCGTCCGAGGAGCCGGCAGCTCAGGCCGCTCAGCTGGAACTGCAGCGGCGGCTTGCCGTCAAAGCTCTGGTAGCGGTCCTTGTAGGTGAAGCGCGGCACGCGGAAATCGTCCGAGCGGTCCATGTTGGCGGAAATCGCCGCATAGCGCGCTTCCGATGGCTCGAAAACGGGAAGGATTGACATGAAGAGCATCCGCACGACCATGAGGCCGGCGACCAGCAGGAGTATGTTTCGCGTGTTCATGCCCGATAGTCTAGCGAAACCGTATGACGAGAACCTTGCCGCAACATTGCCATTTGGCAAGGAACGCGGCGCGTCCTAACCAAATCCTAACCGAAACAAAATCCTTCCCTAACACGCGTTTGCCATAATACCCGCGAACGGCAGATGGACGGATTGGCGGATAGAGGAGGAAACGAACGATGACGGAATATCTCAAACTCGGAACGACGGTCGTAGGCGGGCTCGCCCTTTTCGTCTACGGCATGGGACTCATGAGCGACGGCCTCAAGGAGACGGCCGGCGCGAAGATGAAAGCCGCCCTGAACTACATGACGCGCAACCGCGTCTTCGCCATTCTCGCCGGCGCGCTCGTCACCGCCCTCATCCAGAGCTCGTCGGCGACGAGCGTGATGACCGTCGGTTTCGTGAACGCGGGCCTGCTTTCCCTCGAACAGGCGATCGGCGTCATCTTCGGCGCGAACATCGGCACCACCATCACGGGACAGATCGTCTCGCTCAAGCTCAACGACCTCGCCCTGCCCGCCATCACCCTCGGCGTCGCCGGCCTCATGATCGCCCGCCGGACGACGACGCGCGGCGTCTGGCGCACCCTGCTCGGATTCGGCCTTCTCTTCTTCGGCATGAGCCTCATGTCGCATGAGCTCAAGGCCCTGTCCAAGGAGCCCGGCTTCATCGCCTTCTTCTCGCTCTTCGACTGCACGCCCGACACCGCCGGACATCTGCCTTTCGGGAGCCTCCTCGGCGCCGTCGCCGTCGGTACGGTCTGCACGATTCTCGTCCAGAGCTCCTCCGCCACGATCGGCATTACCATCGCCCTCGCCGAAACCGGCATCATTCCGATCTGGACGGCGATACCGATCGTCCTTGGCGACAATATCGGCACGACCGCCACCGCCGCGCTCGCGGCCATCGGCGGGAACGCCAACGCGAAGCGCACCGCGCTCGCCCACGCGCTCTTCAACATCCTGGGCACGCTGCTGGTCATCACCAGTTTCGCCGTCGTGTTCACCGGCGCGGACGGCATCGCCGCTCCCGTCTTCTTCCATGCCGTCGACTACTTCACGGCGGGGAACGGCCTTGCGGGCGAAGCCGCCGGGCGGCATGTCGCCATGGCGCACACGCTCTTCAACCTCACGAACGTCGTCGTGCTCGCCTTCTTCATCCCGCTGCTTGCGCGTCTCTGCACGACGCTCGTCCCGGCCCGCGGCACGGCGCGCACGACGGCGCTGGAACCGCTCCTCCTGGATGCGCCCGCCCTCGCGCTGGAGGCCGCGCGCACGGCCCTTGCGGACATGACCCGCCGCGCCTGGACCATGGCCTCGGTCGTCCTCAAGAGCTGCCTCGGGCGGGCCACGGTCGAAGCCGAGGCGGTCGAGAACGCGGAACGCGAGATCGATGCGCTGCAGCTGCAGATACGCGACTACCTCGTCGCGCTCTCCCAGCGCAAACTCACCGAGAAAGAGGCGCGGATGCTGCCCGAGCTCCTGCACTGCGTCAACGATGCCGAGCGCATCTCCGACCTCGCGCTGAAGATCTTCCGCAAGGCCGAGCGCATCCAGCGGGCCGGACTCGCGCCGGCGCTCGCGGACGGGATGAACGACCTCGCCCGTCACCTCCGCACGTTCGCGCTGGACACCATCTCCGCCGTCCGCCACGGCACCGCGCCCTGCGGCGAATCGCGCGCCTTCGAATACACCATCCAGCATGCGGCGCGCCGGCTGTCGCACAACGGAGCGTGCGACCTCACCCTGCAGACGCTCCTCTACGGCATCCGCGATATCTCCCGTCATCTCGGCAACATCGCCGAGCGTGCCGTCATTTTCAGCTAAGGAAGGAGTCGCGCCATGAACAAGGAAAAGCGCACGCGAACGGAAATCGCCCTCGCCCTGGGCCTCGTTCTCGTCCTCTATCTCATCCAATGGATCTACCGCGCGTGATATAATATCCGCCATGAAGGACACGCGCACGAATTCCGACCGCACCCTGGTCGCGCCGCTCGTCGCCGGGCTTTGCATCCTCGGCTACGCGGCGCTGCTCTTCTTCATCGTCCGCAGCTTCCGCGACGCCATCGCCGAAATGGCGGAGCAGGAGACGCGCGTGACCATCGTCAACGCCGACGGCTCCGTCTTCTTCGACACGGAGGATGCGAGCGGCAGCCACGCCTCGCGCGAGGAGGTGCAGCGCGCGTTTGCGGAAGGGCGCGGCACGGTGCTGCGGCACTCGGCGACCCTCGACCGCGACCTTCTCTACTGCGCCCGCCGCGTGGGTGCGCGCGTGGTGCGCCTCGCCGTGCCCTATACGGGGGTCATCAAGTCGGAGCGCCGGTTCTGGGCGGGCATCGCCCTCGCCGGTGTCGGCGGCGCGTGCATCATCGCGCTCGTTTTCCTGATGGCGCGGCGCACCTCGCGGCGAATCGACGAACAGGCCCGGCAGCTGGCCATCGCCATGGCGAGCGAATCGTTCCGCCGCGAATTCACCTCCAACGTGACCCATGAACTCAAAAGCCCCCTCACGGCCATCCTCGGGGCCATCGAGATGCTGGGCGACGGCTCGGGGCTTTCCGACGGGGAGCGCAAGGATCTCTTCGACATCATCCACCGGGAAAGCGAACGGCTCGGCTCCCTCGTCGGCGACGTCCTCCTGCTCGCGCAGATCGAACGCGAGGAGGCGTTCGGCACCACGAATTTCATCCCTCTGCGGCTGGACGATCTGCTGGCGACCGTCGTCCTCGACGAGCAGATCAAGGCGCAGGCGCGGCATATCCGGATCGCACTCGTCCGCAACGACGTCGCCACCGTCCGGGGCGACGCCAAGCGGCTGGAGGAGGTCCTGACGAATCTCATCGCCAATGCCGTGCGCTACTCGGGATCCGACCATATCGAGATCGCCTCCGTCGCCGGACCGACCACCGTCAGGGTCACCGTCACCGACTTCGGCATCGGCATCGCGGCGGAACATCTGCCGCATCTCTTCGAGCGCTTCTACCGCGTGAACAAATCGCGCAGCCGCGCGCTGGGCGGCACGGGCCTCGGCCTGGCCATCGTCAAACACCTCGTCCAGCTCCACGGCGGAACGGTCGCCGTGTCCTCCACGCCCGGTCTGCGGACCGATTTCTCCTTTACGCTGCCGGTGGTGCGCGACGCCTAGCGATGTACATTCTGATCGTAGAGGACGACGACAAGGTCGCGGGGTTCGTGGCGGACGGGTTCCGCCGCGAGGGGCACGTCTCGCTGCGGGCGCGCGACGGGGAGGAGGGGCTTGCCGCCGCGCGCAGCGGCCGATTCGATGCGGCGGTGATGGACGTCATGATACCCGGGCTGGATGGAATCGAGGTCATCCGCCGTCTGCGCGCCGCCGGACGGCGCCTGCCGATCATCATTCTCAGCGCGCGCGGCAGCGTCGAATCGAAGGTCTGCGGACTGGAGGCCGGCGCGGACGATTACCTCGCGAAGCCGTTTTCGATAACGGAACTCATCGCGCGCGTCCAGGCGCTCGTGCGGCGTGCGAGTATGACGCCCGAGGAGACCGTCATGCGCATCGGCGACCTGGAAATGGATATGGTTGCGCACAAGGTGACGCGGGCGGGCCGGCGCATCGACCTGCAGCCGCTGGAGTACCAGCTTCTGGAGTACCTCATGCGCAACCGCGGGCGCGTCGTCTCCAAGACGACGATCATGGAGCGCGTCTGGGATTATTCGTTCGATCCGCATACGAACGTCGTCGAATGTCGCGTGAGCCGGCTCCGGTCCAAGATCCAGGAGAAGGGCGAGCCGGAGCTGCTGCACACGGTGAGGGGATTTGGCTATGTTCTGGAAGCACGGTGACTGGCCGGGCGTCTCCCTGCGCGGGCGGATGGTGCTGTCGACCTTCCTGACGAGCGGGCTGCTGGCGATCCTCGCGGCGGTGGCCGTCAGCGCCTTCGCCTACCGCTATCTCATCGGCGACGTGGATGCCCGGCTGCAGCGTCTGGCGACCGACCTCCAGGGGGAATACGCGGCGTTCAGGGGCCTCACGCCGGAGTTCGTCCACTGCATGCACGTCGATGCCGAAGAGCACAACGCCAGACTGACGTTCATCATGGTGACGGATGCGACCAACGGCCTTGTCCATGCGACGCCCATGCCGGTCGGCTATCGGGAGCGCCTCCTGCACATGCAGTCGCGGGGCCGCTATCGGGGGCGCTTCTACACCGAGCGCGACGACACGGAGCCTGACACATCCCGAGGCGCGGTGCGCTACCGCTCCCTGCCGCTGGTGGACGGCGGGCGCGTGACGGTCGCCCGCGATGTGACGCCGGTGGAGCGTTTCCTGATTGCGCAGGCGGTAACCCTCGGGTGCGTCTCCTTCCTGATCACGGTGCTCTCGGGAGTCTCCTCGTATTTTGTCGGCGGGCGCATCCTGAACCTCAACCGCCTCGTGGAGGAGAAGGATCGCGCCTATGTGGAGCTGCGGCATCTGACCGACGACATTGCGCACGACCTGAGGACGCCGCTGTCGCGGCTTTCGATGGCCGCCGAGACGGAGGCGGCGGGGGGCGCGCTGACGGAACCGCTCGCGCAGCAGGTGATGGACGAGACGGGTGCCATGCTGGAGCTCATCGGCACGATGCTGGAGATTTCGCAGGCCGAGGCGCGCATCGACCGTACGCCGCGGATGGAGCTGGATCTCTCGGCCTTCGTGCGTCATGCGGGGGAAATCTACTCGGCGGTAGCCGAAGACGCCGGGCTGGAACTATCCGTCGAGGCACCCGGAACCCCGCTCGTGTTCGCCGGCCACAAGGGCAAACTGCAGCAGCTGATCGCCAATCTGGTTGAAAATGCGATCAAGTTTACGCCGAAGGGCGGCCGTATCGTGCTCACGCTCACGCGTCTCGACAACGCCGCCAGACTGTCGGTCGCAGATACGGGATGCGGCATTGCGGCGGCGGATATTCCTTTTGTCTTCAAGCGGTTCTGGCGCGCCGACGCCTCGCGGCATCAGCCCGGCAACGGCCTTGGGCTGGCGCTTGTGAAGGCGATCGCGACTTCCTACGGCGGCACCGTCACCTGTGCTTCGGCTCCGGGAAAAGGCTCCGTCTTCACCGTGATCCTGCCGCTTTCGGAATTACCCTTTTGAGTATTGCAGGCGGCGGGGGCCTGTGTTATAATGCGCACAGAACAGCAATGGAGGGGTGGAGTTATGCATTCTTGTCGTAAGCGGATTGTCGCCCGGTTCTTATCTCGGTTTTCGGTCGTGTTCCTCGCGCTTTGCGGCGTGGGAATTTCGCCGTGCTTTGCCGATCCGGTGTCGTCCGACGGCTACGACCTCGTCGATCTGACCGATACCATCGGCTCGCAATACGCCATTTCATCATCCTTGTCGCCTTATACCAATCCCTTCGACAACGATTATCCGTCCGCTCCCTCGCAAGGCGGACGCTGGCTGGCAAATGGATCGACTGCATACGTAATCTGGGATTTCGGCACGCCGACGCTCGTCAACGCCTACCGTATCTGTCCGGCCTTTGCCTCTTACTATGAAGCCGGCCGCTCGCCAAAGGATTTTCAGCTGCTCGGCAAAAACGAGGCTCCCGACGTGACGACGGGATGGACGCAAATCGACGCGCAGACCGGTCAATTGATGACCGGATCTACTTCCGGAGCCGACTGGTATTTCTATGTTTCCGACCCGGTCAATGCAACGCCATTCCGTTACGTCAAATTAAACATCACCGCCAACAACGGCGGCACCTACACCGGCATTCAGGAAATCGAACTGTTTGA
>JBJEWD010000043.1:0-7727 GCA_051884875.1 Kiritimatiellia bacterium | reverse complement strand
GTATTATACCAAATTGCGTCGTGGCACGGCATCAAAGACTCAGCGCAAATCTTCCGGGCGCAGTTGCGCGAGACGATCACCCCTCGGCCAAATCCGCCGGCAGTGCATACGAAGACCATTGACGACTGCCGGAGCAACAGTCCTGCGGGGAAATTGAATCATACCCGATTGAGTGCGTTGAATTCTTCAAAAAATGTAGGATACGACTTGGCGGCGCAGGCGATGTCGTCGATCTCCACGGGGCCGTCCGCACGGGTCGCGCCAATGGCGACCGACATCGCAATGCGGTGATCGCCGAAGCTCGTAAACGGGGCACCCGGATGCAGCCGCCGGGAAGTCCCGTAGACGACGAATTCCCCTTCGCCGGTCTCCGTCTTCACGCCGAACTTCGCCAGCACGTCCGCCATCGCCGCCACGCGGTCGGACTCCTTGAGACGGAGCCGCCGGATGCCTGTAAACATCGTCGTTCCCGGCGTACAGGCCGCCGCAATCGTTAGAATCGGGAAGCTATCCGGGAATTCGTTGACGTTGAGGGAGGATGCCGGGGCGCGGGAGGTCGGGGAGGTGATTTGCGAGAGGGCGCGGATGATCTGCCGGTCGGGCTGCTTTGAGGCGAAGCTCATGCCGTTGACCACGATCCGGTTGCCGATGGCGTTCGCCGCGTACCAGAACGCCGCGCCCGACCAGTCCCCTTCCGGCAAAACGCCCGCCTGCGACCGATACGTCTGACCTCCGGGGATGTCAAACCCGTTCTCGACCTCATGCACGACGATGCCCGCGCCGCGGATGACCTCCAGCGTCATGTCCACGTAGCCACGCGAGGCGAGGGGGGAGAGGAAGCGGATCTGCGAATCACCCGGAACAATCGGCAGGGCAAAGAGAAGCCCCGTCACGAACTGGGACGAGACATTGCCTTCGAGCGCGTGCCGTCCGCTCTTCAGTTCCGGATATTCGATCATCGGACGCTCCGCCAGCCGTCCCGCTTTTCTGAACGTCGCCCGCTTGCCGAGCGCAGCGGCCACGGGCGCGAGGAAACGCAGCGTCGAACCGCTTTCGCCGCAATCCAGGACGACCTCCTTCGCCGCCGCAAGCGCCCTCAGGCAACGCTTGGTGGCGGCGATATCCTGCGCGTCCGCCGGATCGTCGCCGAGCCGCCGCGTATCGCCCGCGAGGAAGTCGGCGATCAGGAGCCGGTGGAGATGCGACTTCGAGGCGGGCGGAGTGACGGCGCCCTGGCGCAGTCCGGGAAGCAGTACGGTCGCCATCGCCTACGCCCTTTCGATCATGCCGTTCGCGAGGCTCACGCGCACGCCGCGCACGTCGCCCCAGCCGCACGGCAGGGCGAAAGTCACGATGCCGCCCTTCGCCTTCTTCTTGTCGCCCCTCATGACGGGAATGAGATCCGCCTCCGTCATTGGCGCGGGAATCTCCGTCGGCAGACCCGCTGCGGCAAAGCGCGCGGCGAATTCATCCGGCCACGCCGTCGGCGCCAGCCCGAAGCGGACCGCGAGGCGCGCCTCCGCAACGCAGCCGATGGCGACGGCCGCGCCGTGGGAAATCGCGTAGCCGGAGAGCTGTTCGACCGCATGACCCACCGTATGGCCGCAGTTGAGCAGCATCCGGCGCCCGAGCTTTTCATAAGGATCTTCGCGCACGATGCCGACCTTGACCATCAGGTTGGCGGCGATCTCCTGAGCCGTGGGGACAGTCCCTTCGATGCCGGGGATACCCCCGATGGCCTCGTGCTTGATCATCTCGGCGCGTCCTTCCGCGAGAACCGCCGGCGGCAGGGTTGCGAGAAACGCCGTATCGATGACCACGAGCTTCGGCGCATGGAACGCCCCCGCGAGATTCTTGCCTTCGGGCAGATCGCAACCCGTTTTGCCGCCCGTCGAGGCATCGACCATCGAGAGGAGCGTCGTCGGGAAATTGATCCAGTCGATACCGCGCATCCAGGTCGCCGCCGCAAAGCCCGTAAGGTCGCCCGTCACGCCGCCGCCCAACGCCGCGACGGTATCACGGCGGCCAAGCCCCGCCGCCGCAAACGCATGCCAGAGACCGATGACGGTCGTGGGCGTCTTGTGCTCTTCGCCCGAGGGGATGACGGTCACGGGCGCGGGCACGCGCTCCGCGTAGATCGCCGCGACCTTATCGTCGGCAACGCAGGGGAAGCCTTCAAGCAGCGCCGGTGCAATACCCGTCCCCACCACGACCAGCGAATCGTCCGCCGCCGCGAATGCGGCGGCAATGCGATGGGGAAAGGAAGCGTAATGGGGGGCGCGCTCCCTGGCCTTGTCGCCGAGAGGACGACTTCCGGCAGCCGACCCGATACGCCGCGCCAGCTCCGCCGCATCCGGCGCCTCAAGGCAGAAAACCGTGCCGGTCGCCTCGGCCAGCACCCGGTTCGCCGCACGCAACAGCGTGCCGCCCCCCAGCGCAATGACCGTGTCGTTCTTCTCGGTCTCGTCAATCACGGCCGCCAGCGCGGCCGCCTCGATGTCGCGGAAGACGCCTTCGCCGTCTCGGGCGAAGATCTCGGGAATTGAACAGCCCCGGCGGGACACGATTGCAGCATCCAGATCGACAAAAGCCGCCCCGAGCCGTGCGGCCAGATTCCGCCCCAGCGTGGTCTTCCCCGACGCCGGTGCACCATACAGAAAAATCCTCTTAGCCATAGTTGCCGCACATTATACCAAATCCGCTCCAACACAAGGGAGGCCTCCCGGATCCTGCGCCGCCGGACGGCATGGCTCGACCGGGCGGCGGCGTTCGCGAGCCCAGGGCGGGTGGCGGCGGAAGCGACGCGCCGGGCCGGCGCGCCCCCGTCTACGGCATCTCGACCGAAATCCGGAAGAAGCGGTGTTCCGGCTTCACGGGCGTCGTCCACCCCTCCGCGTCGTCCAGACTTGTGCGCCCATGGACCGTGTACGCGCGCGCCTCCTTCAGATCGGGCGACGGCGTCACGACGGGCTGTCCGTCGACCAGTTCGATCCGCGCCTTGAACACGGACGTCTCGTCCTCCGGGTCGAGTCCTGCCACATAACAGTCCTCCACCGTGTTCACGCCATTGGCGGCCATCTGCTTGGCAACCGCCTCGTAGGACGCGTACTCGTCCACGACGTCGCGGCTGTTTGCGAGCAGCCAGGCGTACGGCACGGGCACGGTCGTCGTCTGCGTGGCCGTGAAGTCGCTCGCCCAGGCCCAGTCGGCCACCCAGACGCAGTCCTCGCCGTCCTTCTCGACGTCGTCCTTCACGTAACGCCAGGTGAGCGTGTGCGCCCCCGCGCCGTCCACGCGCGCCGACACCGTCTTCCACTCCGAGATTCCGTCCAACCGCGCCACTTCCACGCCATCGACGAGGAACTCGGCATGGTCCCATTCGTGATACTCTTCATCCTCCTCGCAGGAGGTCTTCCACTGGAAAGAGACCGTGCCGGGACCCGTCACCGTCGTCTCCAGCGTCGAGACCTGATTGTCCGTGATCGCCCCGGACTTCATCGACTCGCCCAGCGGGGCCGTCGCGTCCGTCACGCGGACGAATCCGGCGTCGCCGCCCGTCGTGAACGCATGGTCGGGCTTGCCCAGCGTGTCGCCGATCCCCCACGTCTTCACGATGGTCTTCGCGGCGACTGCGGAATCGAGATGGTCGTACAAGGCCCCGTAGGCCTTCATCGTGCAGTCCGCCGTCACGTAGAACGGCCCCGTGTACTTCGTCGCATGCGAATTGGGGTCGCTCCCGTCCGTCGTGTACCGCACGAGCGCCCCGTCCGTCGCACAGGCGATGACGACCTTCGTCTTCGACCCCATGAACGGCGAGGCCGCCGTGATGACGGGCGTCGCCACCGTCGTCCATTCGCGGACGAGATTCGCCGTCACCGTCTGCGAGTCGAAGAACCGGTCGCTGAACACCTTCGCCTTCACGACGGTCGAATCGTCCACCGTGAATTCGCCCGTGTAGAGCGGCGACTCGCCCGTCGGCTCGCTGCCGTCGCGCGTGTAGCGGACGACGCCCTCGTCCCCTTCGTAGTCAATGCGAACGACATTGCCCGCGTGCGCGAACGTCGTCCCGCCCGCGCTCACAATCACGGGATCGCCGCACTGCCCGAGCGCATACTCGGCCGTCACGACCTCGCTCCCCCGGCCATCCGCGTCGAACGCCCGCGCCTTGACGGTCGTCTTGCCGCTCACGCGGAATCGCTTGTACACGGGCGACGCCAGCGTCGGCTCGCTCCCGTCCGTCGTGTAGTGGATCGTCGCCCCCTCCGACGGGCACGAGATGGAAACCGACAACGACACCTCGAAAATCGTTCCGCTCGCAGGCGTGAACACGGGATTTTCCGGCAGAACCCAATCGACGACAAACGTCGCCGTCAGCGTCTCGCCCACCTGCACGCCCCCGTCGATCACCTGATGCGTCAGCGTGTAGGTGCCGTTTCGCGTCGGCATCCACAGATATGCGCCCGCCTCGGTCGCGTTCGTCACCGCCGCGCCGTCGATGCCCACGGTCGCGCAGGCGCCGGCCGCCCCCGTCTCCCAAAGCGGAGAGAAGCGGATCGTCTCCGTCGCCGCCGCCACGCGCGTGCCCGATGTCGTGTCCAGCGCCACATGCGCCGTCTGGTCGCCCCAGACAGAACAAACACCCCAGGAAACCATCACCAGTGCCATCAACTCTTTCATCTCATTCCCTTTCAGATCGTTTGCGCATTTCTCGATAACCGGTGAAGCCGCCATGCCTTCGCCTCCACCAGACGGATCGTTCCCGCCGGTTTCTCGTTCTCGAACTTGACGACCTGTTCGTACGAAGCCATGCCGATTTTTCAACCTCAAAATAAATCAAATCAATCGGAATGAATCGGAGACGCGCGCATGACGCGCGCTATTGGGCAAATCCTCGGAGCGGGCGAACAGACCGCCCGAAGTAGCGGGTGAAGTCGTAGTCCCGGTAGAAATCGCCCGAATTGAAGCACAGGGACCACGCGTAGCTCGAATAGCCCGAAAACGGCGCAGAGGACCAGTAGTAGCCGTCCGAGCCGAGGTTGTAGAGGCTGGAGTCGTAGCCGTAGCCGGCAGCGGGGAGAAAAATGCTTTCCGACGCATACGCGCCCTTGCCCGTCACGAGCCGACCGGACACGCCGTTGCGCGTCGTCCAGGTTGTCGTACAGTTGTCGATGAGCGCGTCAATCTCCGCCGCCGTCGGCATCCGCCACGGCGCGCCGAGGTGCGCCGTCGCCGCGTCGTGTGCGGCCACGAGGTTGGTCGTCGCATCAATGTAGCCTTCCGACTGAAGCGTCGAAATGCTCTTGCCATACGTTGGACAGTTGCCACTTGAGAACGAGAATGACGATCCTTCCTTGACCGACACCCAACCGTCGTTGTTCGCATTGCGCGTGTATCCCACCGTGTCGCCCCACCAGAAATAATAGCCGTAGTCCTCCGGCTGGTCTGCGCCCACATTGCACTCCGCCCAGTAGGGGCCGTTCTCCCACAGCTGCACGCCGCCGAGATCGGCGACCGCCGTGGCGGTGAGCGCGACGTCGGCGATCTTGACGGATCCGACATCGGCGGTCGCGTCCCAGACGAAGTGCCGCGTCCAGGTTGCATCTGCTCCCCGGGCGCCGCTCACCGCCGTGACATGGTCGACGGCGAGCGCCGCCTGGGTTGCGCTGTTGGTTGCCGCGAAAGTGCAGTCCATCCGCGCCACCCTGTTCGACGAACCCGTGAACGTGACGGCAATGTCCACTTTCCCGTTCCACGGATACCGCTGCTGCGCGGTGACCGAGGTGATGGTCGGCGTGGCGGCGAACAAGCCCGCAGCCGAAAGAATCGCGACAATCAGTCCTTCAAGTTTCATGGAGGCCTTTTCCTTTCAAAAAAAATCAATGTGCGAATTATACCCCCCCCGCCATTTTGTCAATTGTAAATACGACCAATGTCGTGGCGAAAACGAGCACACCGCTGAATTCCTCAACCCGACGCAGAAGCTCGACCGCAAGAAACTCATGCTGCTGATGAAGGAGGCCCGGCGCCAGGGACGCGACGAGGACAACGTGTGGATCATGCTGGGCAACATGTAGGTGGCGGAAATATGATATATACCGCCACTCCATTATAGGCTGTTGACACTCTGTCGTAGGGTATTCTTTCGACACGTCGAAACTCCGACCGCCATTCTTCGGCGTGGAATAAATCCAGCTGCCTTATCTCTTCCGGAACCGTCTCCGGTTTTTCATCATCGGCCTTAGCTGTTTCACACCGCAGCCGAACTGAAGTCGGTCGAAAGATGGCGAGACTGCCTGAATTCTTCTCGACGAGTTCCCGAAGATCTGCGAACCGCGTATAGACGGCGACCTTGTCGAGTATCGCCCGTCGCCGCTGTTCCCACTTGTTCTCGGTCCCGATCCTGTCCCCGGGATAGATTCGCTGGTCGCGATCGACGTGTCGACTTTCTGGACGGGGATCGTTCGCCTTGTAGGTCTCGCACTCGATCCACTGGTATTTGCAGAATTTCTGATCGTCGCTATAAAGGCGGAAGGATATCGGAAATATTCTGACCCACGATCCGTCGGCGCGGATTCCCGCCGTACAGACCGTCTCGATGTATTTCCTTGAAGCGCAGGGATAAGTCTTGACGAGAATCAGCACCCTGTCCTGTTTCAGATCTTCCATGGATTGAGCCTTCAGATTAGTTCGCCCTCGACACCCGTGCGTTCTGCGATAGCGTTCAGAACCCGCGTTCGGTGGCATTGCGCGGGATTCGCTTCGAAGCACGTGAGGGCGATGTGCCTCCCGCCCTCGACGAGCCGCGCCAGGACATCCACCGTATCACCGACACGCGGCAGCACGGTCTTCTCATAACGTGCAAAGAGTTCATCGTAGTCAGACTGATACCTGAGATCGGTCCGCTCGAAACTCGGTATTCCCAGTTCGGGGAAATGGCGGTACTCGATGCCAAGCCCCTCACAGGCATTATGCAGCGTCGATTTTGAGAATCCGTACTTGCGGCTGATCGGATTCCTGCGTACGTCACAGAGAACCTCCACGCCGTTGCGTATGAGCGCATTCAGGTAGTTCTCGAAGGAACGCCCCTCATAACCGATGGACGCCAGGGAAACGCTCTTCGTCGGGCGTGCCGCCTCGATAGCGGCCATGGCCGCCGTGTCGTCCTTCAGCACAATGTCCCTGATTTCGCTGTTGATCGCCCAGTAGGGGAACTTCCGATAGACGTCGGCAATGAGATCCTTTCCGCGCAGCGGATAGTCTTTGCGGAATCGCGTGAAGCGTGTGGCCGTCGCACGCTTCGACCAGACGCAGATCTCACCTTCTTCCGTCAGCATCCATGTCTTGTGGTCTGAATCGCACGGATTGCGCGCCTTGAGCAGACCCTTCTGGGCGAGCCGGTGGACATCCTGCGAAAGGGTGGGAGAATAGCAGCCTTGCCGATAGGGGATGAAGTCGTAGGACGGAACATCCTCCTCAAGCCGCGTGTACATGAACATGAGCTTCTGAATCTCAATCGGCCTCAGTCCGTCGGACTCCGTCCCGATGAGCGCTAGGATGTGACTCTCCTGTGCAGCAGTCATTTCAGACATTCCCCCAGCCGACAGATATGGGTAGCGTTGCTCATTTTTTACAGTGTAGCACAACCGAAGGCCGCCGTCAACGGGTCTCAGGGGTCACTCTTATCCCGGAAAATCCGGGATAAATTATCCCAGATATTCACCAGAGCC
>JBJEWD010000042.1:0-38499 GCA_051884875.1 Kiritimatiellia bacterium | reverse complement strand
ACAGTATATCACATTTCCGCAGAAAAATCACTATATTTCTTTGCCGCATCTATAGACGAAGGAGAACGAACAGAGCTTATTGACACACAAGCATTAATACACTAGACATGCATAACGAAATCAATGAAGAGGTAGACAATGAAAGTTCATAACATTAATGGCACATCAGATAATAAGTGCAAATGCGGCTCATGGAGGGCGCATTGGGAAAAGTTCAACGAGCGAAGCCTGGCATGGCCAAGAATTTGTTCGGAGAAAAGCTGTATTAACCCTCCAACGCTTGGTGCGCATGTTCAAAAAGAAAATTTCAGCACAGCCAAGTGGTATATCATTCCATTTTGCGACAAACACAACAAATGCGTTGGAGAATCCCTTGATGTGCGCGAAGGTACTTCGTTTGCCCCGGCAAACAGGAGTGAAACGTGTGAGAAAACAAGTTCGGAGAGTATGAAAACGACAGTCCAATTATGTAAAATCGCTGCGGCGGGAGGGGCATGGAATAGATGCTTCAAAGTTGACGATTGACCAGTTGTGTCGGATTGCTGCGGCTTGCAAAGTCGACAGACGGCTGATACTTCGTGGGTTGGATTCAAAGACAACGGATCGGCTTTGCAGAATAGCTGCAGCAGGAAATGTAGTCTTTGTATTTTAATATATGTGGGGTACAAGTATTGATCTTGCGCCCCAAAGACCACATGTATTTCTTATGTAATATTCATCAGGAAGTGGAGATAAAATCAAAATGAAAGGGGAAGGCAATGAGTTGTGCGGTTGTTAGAAACACATTGAAGGCAGTGGTGGGGTGTGGCATTGCGTGGCTCTGCACTGCGTGTTCAACGCAGGCGACGATTAGCGGGCGCGAGGACTCGGCCGTTGTGTTGAGGAATGCGGGCGGACAGGAGCGGTATGACGGATGCTTTTGGATCGACCGACTGTGGGAAGAGGATTGGAATGCAAAGAAAGATCGGCGGCACACGCTTAGGCTGACACGTGTGCGGATAACGCCGTGGCAGTCATTGGCGGCAGTCGCATCGTTTGGATGGTGGGTGCCGATTTATGTTGAATGGGAAATGAATGGAGATGGGAAATGAGACGTAGGAACATCGCTGTTTTCTTTGATGGCACTGGACAAGATCGTAAGCAGTTGCTGCAGGAGAAATGGAGCAATGTCGTTTTGGTTCATGATGCGATGAGTGTTGAAGAAGGGAGCGATGTTGTCCAGGTCCGAAAATATATTGATGGCGTTGGGACTCGCAGTGGAGAAGATATGTCTGGGGGTGGGCTTGGAATCGGGCTTGATGAACGCGTTGAAGAGGCATATGAGTATTTGTGGGAAGAGGTAAATAATGCAATCGAGGATGGCGAAGAACCTCATCTTTATTTGTTCGGGTTTAGTCGGGGTGCCTTTGCGGCGCGGTGGCTGGCGTCATTAATCAAGTTCTCCGGAATTCCGAAAGATAAGGCACCGCGGCGGAAGATGTTTAAGAATCACCGCGAGCAGGATTCAAACGGTGCAAAGCGGATTCGCGAGAAGGGACTTGCGTGGGATGACGTTCCGATCAATTTCATCGGCTTGTGGGATACCGTTGAGGCCTCTGTCAACCCGAGCTATGATATTGCAGATGTCCCATCGCAAGTCGTAAGCGTATATCATGCGCTGGCGATTGACGAATGGAGGTATACGTTTAATCCGACACGGTTTACGCCGTCTGATAAGGTGCGGGAGGTGTGGTTCCCTGGTGGTCATACTGATGTTGGTGGCGGTTATGCCAAGCGTGGGCTTGCGAATGCGTCCTTGTGGTGGATGGTGGCAGGCGTCCAGGAAGCAGGTCTGCGGGTGGACAAGGCTTTTCTCCAAAGGGCGGTTGACGTGCGGTCATCTGACATTAAATACCACGATGAATTGTTTGAAGGTGAGAAAAGCAAATTGTGGAAGGGACTGAACCTTGCTGCAGGGTATACTGGCAGATTCCTTCGGACGATCGGCGAGAATGACCTACTGCATCCTGCAGTCCAGAGGTTTGCCTACGCCGCGCCAACAGAGCGACCGTTCATTCCAACATCGTGTGTTGTGGTAGACGACAAGGATAATCATTTGTTGAGAGAAATGGTCAGTATCGGGCGCACTTAATACGCCCTGCGATATGTGGACCAATTCGCGTAGCGTCCGTCAGCGTTTTACCTTTCTTCTATGATTTTAGAGCTAAACTAGAGGAAATATAGAGGTTCGCTTGCTATTATTTCTTTATTAGAATAATTCAGGAAGAAAGGATTTTGTGCATGAGCGAGAAGGTTTCTCGGACACTGACTCTTAAGGTCGCAACATGTACGCCTAACGGTGGGCGGACGCTGGCGGATTTGCTGATGGAGGCCTACGGGGCAGCTCCGTATGCATCGGATCGGCAGATGGAATTGGGCGAGAATACAGGGCGTTACAGGGTGTTGAATGTCTTGGACCGTCGGCAGAACGTTTGTGTTGGCGTAATTTGTGGTTACACCAGGGATGCCAACCAGAATGCTGTTGATATCGCAGCGAACAACACAAGTTATCCGATTGCGGTACTCGCGCCGCAGCGTGATTCTCAAAGGCATCTGGAGTTTGTTGAAGGCTTGGTCTACATTGCCGTTCTTGACAACTATGTGGCCCTCATGACGCAACAGTCGATTACGCAAGGGATGATTGAGGAGTTTCTTTCATGGTTCATAAATAGACACACAGGACTCAATATGCTGATTGCGTTGACCGATCCTCAGCGTCCTGATTTGCGAAATTATGACATGAGCAAGGCTAAAAGTCTTGTGTTCCGCAATGATGTCAATGTTTCGCCTGCTCAAAGGCGAGGAAGTGTGAGCTATCGTGCCTCCGGTACGGGATGGTCGGTGATTGAGACGGTCATGAGAGCTTTGGGGTGTGAACCGCCAGATTTCGGTGAACTTAGGGGTGAACATGATCTTGACCAGCTGTCCGTCGAAGTTAGCATTTCGGCAAAAAGAATAAGGGCGGATTCAAATTCAAGGCAGGATGCAATGGAGACGATAGCGAATGCGTTGAGGGCTGTTGAAAATCCTCCTGTGACATTTTTGTTTAAGGATGGAACCAGGATTACGCTCTCGGAATATAGGGTCTCAAAACGGGTTGAGTTGCGGTCGGTTAATAAGATTCCTGATTCGGATGATGCTCGCGCGACAATTGATCGTTGGATCAGGGAGCAGGTGCTAGCTTTGTCTCGGGCCGATATATAGGAGTTTTGAGAATGAAAACTTCATGGGCTTCGGTTGTCTGGTGGATCGTCTTGCCGCTACCTTGTCTAGTAGCGTGGCTAGCAGATTCATCGTTGTCGAGTCCTGCTCATATTCCAATAGTCGGCATATCGGGAATTTGCATTGCATTGTGTGATGCGCTATTTGGGCAGATTGTCGCCACGACGAGAGAGCTACCTTTTTGTGACGCACATTCGCCAGCGCAAGCGCAGAGAATGGCTGAGTCATATCGTGCATATCACCGAAAGCAGTTTCTGTATTGGATGTTGGCGAAACTGTCAAGTACTATCGCAATTACGATTTCGGCTATATACGCAGTATCTAATGTGCCGAAGTGGTTCGAGTCGAATCGATTTTTGTTTGTAATGATTGGGTATTTACTATTTGGTATTTCGTTGAGGATGGTCTTGGCATTTGTTTCGTCATACTGGATGGTTGAGAGGATGGCTGATAATACACGCCTTAAAGCGATGAACTATCGCTACGATAAAGATTTCCGTGAGCGGTTTGGTTCTGGGCAAGGGTCATTAGTAGAAGATACATCGAATTCTCAGAGTAGAGTCCCACCAGTGGAAACCTTATACCCACAATGAGGCGAGGTGGCGGATGAATAAGAGTAAGCGAGTGGGTGTCATTGGGGCGGCCATTGTGACGGCTGCAGTGGTCGTCGTCGGTGTGCTGTTTGCGCTGCGCTCGGGCGGGGGATGGCAGCCGATGCCGCCGTCGCCGCCTGCGGAAAGGTAGGACGAGGCGAAGCCGATTCGTGTCGTTGCGTCGAAACGGTCAGTGCCTTCGGATGCGGAAGGTGCTGGTCCTGAGGATGCTTCGGCCGTCATTGCGGTTGTCTGCGGCAAGGATCTGGCGAGTGCGAGCCGATACGAGGTTCGGAACGATGCGCTGCGGTCGGTCGCCCGCCGACGCGATCTGCCGGAAGGGGATGTCGCCGAGCTGATGGCGTACGTCGCCTCGGGGAAGGGTTCGCTTCATCCCGTCCGCGAGGCCGCGCTACGGAACGACGTCCTCAATCTGTTGCGCGATCAGAAGCCGGTCCCCACCGGAGTTCCCACCCGTTGCGGATGTTCGCTCGCGAATACGGGTGACTCGCCGCTCAAGGTCTCGCAGGTGAAGCCGTGCTGCGGTGCGGAAGCGGAACTTTCCGACATGGAAATCGCACCTGGTGCGTCCGTTGAGCTGGCCGTCTCCCTGAAGCTCCAGCTTCCGGGCGAGTTCTCGAAGGGCATGCGGCTCTATTGCGACGATCCCGTGGCCCCGTTGTCGCGATACCCGTTTTCGGACGCGCGGTTGAAGTCCGCAATCCAGACATTGCCACTCGCTTCACGCTTCCCGCCGTGCTCCTCGCCGGACTCGTGGATGGATTCAACCCCTGTTCGTTCGCGATCATGATCTCCCTGTGCGGTATTCTCGCAATCGGCGGTCGCCGTTGGAAGGCGCGGATTGCGGGCGGCCTTGCGTTTTGTGCCGGATCGTTCCTCACCTATGTCCTGATGGGGCTCGGCCTTATGCAGGCGCTTCGGGTGCTCGAAGGACTGAGGATCGTCCGCACCCTCCTCATGGTCGCCCTGTCGCTTTCGCTCTTCGTCCTTTTGGCCCTGAGCTTCCGGGATGCCGCGCGATTCCGCAAGATCCCCGTCTTCTCGGTCATGACGCTGAAGCTTCCCTTGGGGGCGTTGGATGGTTCTGCTCCTCCAACCGAACGACCTTTTCCCCGTCCCCGTCCATGGCAGGGTGAATGCAACCCCCTTGTATGTTCTGCTTTGATAATCTGGAATAGCTATGGTTTCTCTGTTGCAATACTTTCCAATTATGATTGATAGACGCTCAACCACACCCGAGGATTATGTCCATGAAGCAGTTCGGACTTTTCAATCGCTTGGATATGGGGCGATAAATCTTCCAACAGAAGATGCCTTTCTGGGATGAGGAGGAGAGAGGATTGGATGATATTGCCTAAACGAAATATGATTCCTCTAGACATTTAGAGGTTTGGTAGAGGGAATTTAGAGGTTCGGTTGGTAAAATTCTCCTGTTATTTAAAACAAAGAGGAGAATCTGATGCGCGTTTTGATTTTTGCGGCGGGCCTGGCGCTTGCTGCTGTCGTTTATGCCGGGCGGCCTGTGGGGCTGGGCCCGCTTCCCGCCTGGGACTGTCTGGACACCGAGGTCTCGACCAATGCGGCCTTTGCCGTTGTGGATCCCAATAATCGGTATCTGACGTTTGAGTTGGAGCTGTATGCCACGCCGTCCAACAACGTGCAGGTCGCTTTCGGACGGGATGCGGATGGTGATGGCGTGCTTTCCGTTTTCGAGACGGCGCTCATCGTCGGCTGGGACTGCGGAGAATGGGTGGCATTGGGCCTGCGTCCGCAGGATGCCGTGCGCTCGCCTGCTCAGACGATGAACGCCACGAAGCGTCTTCAGTGGAACCTCTATGAAGGCAATGACATTCCGCGGAAGCTTTCGGCTGCGGAAAACGGGACGCCGATCCCTCATTTTGACGGCGTCTGTCCGCCGAATTGGTTTCTTGATCCGGGGTGGGACATGGTTCGTCTGACTGTACGCGGAACGGATGCCCCGAACGAGAGTTTCCGCGCACAGATGATCGCACCGGGTACGCGCATTACGATTCGATAAGGGGGTGTGTCATGTATGAAAAGTTCCTCATGTATTTCTGCTTCACGGGACTCGCGATCGTTTCCCCTGTCTGGCTGTTCCTCCTCCTGAAGAAAGCGGATGTCCGGCCGCTCCATGCCTTCCTCGAACGTCTGCGCAAGGAGTCACCGATCGTACGCTTCGTACTTATTGTTCTTGTGGCGAACCTCATTGTCTATGGCAGTACGAAACCGAGCCCGTCCGACGGGGACGGACGTTCGAGAATCATGTTCCGGCGAGAGTTCGACAATGGCTTCACCGAGGAGGAGCGTGCGACCGGCTATGCGCTCTGGGAAGCCCGGACGAATGAGACCTGGGACGTTTCAAGCGATAGCCAAGGTGTGGAAATCGAGAAGTGGAAGAAGCGCGGGGCGGTCAACGACCGACAGGCGTTTCTCTACGGCGGCTATCCTTTTGTCCACCCTGATGGCATCCTGGATTTTGAGGATATGCGGATCGATGCGCTCGGGCGGACGTTGGGTGTCGTTCCGGAGGCGAACTGGAACCTGCTGCCCGAATCGGTCGACGAGAGTGTTGTCCGCATGGCGACAAATGAATTCAGCGACGTCATCGTGACCTGGAAGAATCCACTTCTCGAGCGAGATCGTGACGCCCCCGTATCCGTTCGGACGTGCGTGACGGCAGCGGGAGACGTCATTATCAAGTATGATCTGCAACGCGCATCTGGGAACGACGAGGGGTTTGCGACACACCTCGTCCGAAACGGATCCGTCGTGGGGACGAACTTTACGGCAGAGGTGACGTCCCTTCGGTATTACAAGCTGCGTCCTGAGGACTACCGCGAAGCGGATCCTGATGGCGACGGGATCTCGACGCTCGACGAGGTAAAGCTGTACCACACCGATCCACGGCTTGCCGATACCGACGGCGATGGCGTGAATGACGGCGAGGAAATTGCGGCTGGTTCTGATCCGAATGTGCGGAGCATCCCCGACGCACAGATTCTGGCCCGCGTTCTTGCCTCGTCGACGAACGAGACCTATGCAAGTGAGTGTGAAATCGATTCTGGACACCTTCACGCCGTCAAGCTTTGGGACGGGTTCGCCGCGAATCGAACAGCGGCCGAAGGGGAGATTCTGTTCGAGCGGACCGTTTCCGTCGGCGAGGATAATGGGTGGCGGGAATGCTTTCTCTCGTCCCGCCTTGACGCGGCTGGCTCTTGGCGGATGGAGGGCCTTGTTCTGGAATGGCGGGACTGCTCCGGAGACTGGCGTTCGGCTTTACACTCCGCGGCAGGCGATTGCCTTAACCTCGACCTGGCTGAGGGATCGACGTCCGTTACGATTCGTTTGCGCGCGACCGAATCGTTTGTTCGTTCTCCATGGCCGATGTATCTGCTTTGTTATGCGCCGACGATGACGTATGGAGGCTGTACGTTGGTCGAGGATGAAGACGGACAGGAGAAGGCGCTGGTCGTGACGGACGGACGTTCGTCCAGAATCTCGCTCGAGATCGACTACTCCAGCCGTCCCTCCAGTTCGCCGGTGCGGAACTCGGGAGCGGAGCTTCCCGGCTTTTCGGGGTTGGGATCGGAACCTGGCGACCTGTTGGTATATGGCGAGGACGCGACGGGATCCTGGTTGGAGGCCCGAGGTACTGGCGTCTGTCAGGTTCCTGAAGTTTCGCTTCCGTCGTCAGTGGCTCAAGCATCCAACGGACGGGGTGCTGATCATGCCGCGAATGCTGTGTTTTGGGCCGTAATTCTCGATCCCTCAATCACCTACGGAGGAACACATGAGTATTCGCCGTCGACTTTGACGTACGATCGTAATACCGATCAATACGCGGTCGAGCGTTCGTATCCTGTGGTGGGGGAGTGTGAGTGGCGCGGTTGGACGACCGATGCGAGCGGACGTTCGGTCTGCATCTGTATGCCGGAAGTCCGCACGGGAGCCGGCAATCTCTGGCTCCTCACGACGGAAACTTCAGTTGCGGATGACGTTGCGACAGGTGTTGTGAAGGTCTACGGAACCGAGGTGTGGCGTGGAACGGCTAGGCATCTGTGGGACTCCGCGACACTCGGGCGGAACTGGACGTCGGGGAGTGCCGCCCTGAGCGGACTCGACACGTGCAGCGTGTGCCCGGGATCGTGCAAGGACGGCAAGTGTGACGAAGGCGACGGGACGTCGTTGAACTCTGTCAAGTTCAGGACTGCGCTCGGCTATCCGAGGGCGGGTCAGATCTCCGGCTACCTCTACTTCGCATCGGAAGGTCCTGTGCAGGTCGGAGCTGAATATTTCTCGCTCAAGGTGCGAGATGATGCGAATGTCACTGTGACGACGAATGGATCGATCCGGATGTTTGCCTGTGCCGACCCGCGTGGACGCGATGTCATCCTCGAACCGATTGAGGATGGTGTTCGACTGACCGTCAATACGCATGCCGACGGAAGACTTGAGCATACCTGGGAGGTTGTGAACGAGAATGGTGCGCTCAATCGTATCCGCGTGCGTCGCATCAGTCGTCAGAACAACATCATGAATGACGAGACGTTCATCTGTGCGGACGGCATCTGGTCGGTCGTCGACAACATCTCCGGTCTGATGGAATGTCTGGAGCGTACCGACGGACTCAATGACCCCGCTGACGGGTGTCTTCGGGAAACCCGCACGAAGTACGATGCACAGGGAATCCAACTGGACCGGACGACGGTGGAGTCCGTACGGATCGGCGACGGAGAGAACGCCGTGCTGCGCGAAACGTACTGGGAGCAGGACACCGGATACAACCTTCGGTGGCGAGCTGCGGATTACTGGGATGATTCTGCGCATGGCGGCCGTCACGGACGCGTGCGGATGACCTGGGGAAATTGCACGGATTGGTGCTACCATGATTATGACGAAAACGGATTCGAAACCCTGACGCTGACGCAGCGCAACGGCTCGGACTTTCCGTGGACTCATCCGTATGTTACAGGGGATGGATCGATTGCCGGCCTTGAAGGGGTGACGGACGCGATGATGACGGTCTGCGGATACGAGCCTTTCGGCACGGACAGCCGTCACCGTGACGATGCCGGGAAGGTAAGGTTGGAGGAAAGCTACGTGGTGCGCAATGGAATCGCAACGCTGGTCTCGAGGACCTGGTCGGCCTATACGCGTGTGATTGTAGCAGGATATGTGGCGATCCGACGGGACGAATGGCGTGCAGCGGATGCCGATTCGGATTGGACGGATCCGCACAATGCCCACTCGTATGAAATCACATTCAGCGAGACAGATGAGGGCGTGCCGTTCGGGTTGCGCGGAAGGTGTGCTGAGTCCTTGGATGAGAACGGTGTCCTCGCGGCGCATTCGTTCGGTGTTGCCGAAGGGCGCGTCATGGATACGGTCCGAAAATCCTACGCAGGGAATCCCTTCCCGACATATGAGGTGAAGGAGTATGATGCGGTCCGCAAGACCCTGTTGCGGACGGCGACTTGCCTTGCGGCGGATGATCGCGTTCTGGACGAGTGCCTGTCCTGTTACGATGAGAAGAACAGGCTCCGCTCGTCCGTCTTTTCAGACGGAACCTCGCTGACGAACGCCTATTCGTGCTGCCGCTTGCTGTGGTCCCGTGATCGTTCGGGCCGAACGGTTTTGAGAAGCGCCGTAACGGGACAGGATCGGCAGTATTACGCCGAGGAAGAGAGCTGGCTGGGAGGACTCAGCACAAATGGCGCACACCGCGTCGTGCATCATCTTGCTGACTGCCTCGGCCGTGAGACGAATCATATCGTTTCCGTCACGTCGGAGCCTGGGTCGGCCACTTGTTGGAATACGTACGCAGGGGATGTCCTGAACGCTTCTTTCGTATCCTATCCCTACGGAGGGGACGATTATAAGGAGGTTCTCTCGCTGCGCGGCAAGAGAACCGTTCGCGCAGTTGCGTGCGATGTTGCGTCGGAGACATCTGCCGAAACGGTCTACGATGCGGACGGACGGGAGGTGTCGCATGTCGAAACCATTGCCTATCGGGGCGGGCGAACGGATCGAACGACGCTCGCAGGTGCCTTCTGTCGGGTCGAGACGAATGAATCCGATTATGATGATGCCGGGTGCCGGATTGAGAGGGAGATCGTCGACTCGTCCGCCTCGGGATTCTACACGAATGTCGTCGTGCGGTACGACTTCCTAGGACGGATCGCGTCCCGTGAAACGCCGAAGTCAGTCGTTTCGTATGCGTATCGCGGGTCGTCTGATGTCATCGAGACGGAGACCGAGACGGCAGGGGATGTCGTTCGGATACGGTCCGCTCTGTTCGATGCCTGCGGGGAGCCGACAGGATGGGTGCAGGACGGTGTGAGCGATTGTCACGAAGCGGGATATGCGTGCGATGCGGAAGGGGAAGTCTGGGAGATCGTGCGTGATTTCTCGGTGTCTGCCGACGGAACGACCAACGGACTGGAGATTGCCCGTACGCTTATGACCGGACGCGGAAACGGACTCGTCTCCCGTCGGATCGTCGAACGTACGGAGGGGCCGATACGGGAAATCCGCCGCGAACAAGGGACTGATCCAGGGGTGGAGTTCGAAGTTGTCATCGACGGGGTGTTGGGTGTCACGACGAATGCATATCTCTATGGTGTCAGGAGTTCGGCATTCGAAGGTGGCGTTAATCGGTCGTACGATTATGATGCCTGCGGCTCGCTCGTCCTTGAGCGGAAGAAACCAGCAGGTTCGGACGCATGGATGCCTATGGCTGGCTTCTCTTATGACGGGAATGGCGATCTGGTGGAGAGACATGTTTATACCAATGCGACGGAAGGGGCGATCGCCCGGTATGCGTATGATACATTCGGTCGGGTTGTTGTCGAAACGGATCCGAACGGGGGCGTCGTGATCCGGTCATATGACGGATTTGGAAACGTCGTTGCGGAAGAAGGAGCGATGACATCGGTGCGGCGCGTCTATGATGAAGAGGGACGCCTCAAGTCGCTTTCGACGACGCGAGACGGCACGACGTGGGATAGTACGACGTGGTCGCATGAGGTCGGCACGGGGCTGGCGCTGGCCAAAACCTATGCTGATGAAAGTTCCGAACGGACGGTCTATACCGATGACGGATTGCCGAGTCGCGTTGTCAAGGTTTCCGGGGCCTGGTATGAGTTCGAGTACGATGCTGCGCGTCGCGTCTGCGCCATGAGGTCGGACGACGGACGTCTGGATGTTGTTTTCGGGCACGATGCTTTCGGACGTCTCTCAGCCGTCTCTTCTGCAGTCGTTCGCATTTCTAGGACGCTTTCTGACAGCGGCGTAGCAACAAACGAGACGATGTCCGTTGCCGACCGGAAGGTTTGTTGGGAGCGTGCGATCGACGGCAATGGACGGATTGTCGGCTTCGGCGAAAGGGACGGGCGATGGCAGGCGATCGCCTATGACGGCTTTGGACGACTCTCGGGCATGACGACTGGTGATGTGGAAATCACGTTCACCTACGATGCGTTTGGACAGCCGGCAGGGTATGACGTGACGCTGACGAACGGTCTCGTCATTTCGCGTGCTGAAGTCCGTGATGCGTACCGTGGTCTCGTGACGGGCATCACCAATCGTATCGCCGGAGTTGCAAGCGACTCGTTCACGTGCGGATACGATGCGAACGGAAGGCTTGTCGAACGCAATGGGGAGGCATATGGCTTTGGCGTTCAAGGGCAGCTTGTTTCGTACGTACGGGCCGGGACGGAAGGTGACGGAACGATTGCCTACACCTATGATGAGGCGGGGAATCGGCTGGCGCAAGGCGGCGAAGGCGAAATTATATCCGCCAATGCGCTTAACCAGCGTGCCGAGTTGTCATACTCGGCAGACGGTGGACTGCTGGCGCTGGACGGTCGTTCGTTCGCCTACGATGCGGCGGGACGGCTCGTATCCGTTTCCTTGAACGGCGTCCTGTTGGCTTCCTATGCGTATGATCCTTCTGGGCGGCGCGTGCTCAAAATGACCGGAGGTGCTGAGACGCGCTACTATTACGACGGGTGGCGTCTCGTCAAGGAAATCGAAACTGAAGCATCCGGAGCGGAAACGGTGACGGAGTATTTCTGGGCAGCGGGCGAGAGGCGTTACGAACTCTTGTATGTGAAGCGTGCGGGAGAGGTTTACGTTCCGATCAAGGACCAGCATTTGAATGTGATCGCCTATGTTGATGCTTCGGGCTCCGTCGTGGCCCGTTATGCCTACGATCCGTTTGGTGTACAGATTGAGGAGTCGGGGTCGATGGCGGCGACATTCAAGATCCGTTACACGTCGCATTACACGGATGTCGAGTCCGGTCTTGTGTATTACGGATTGCGCCATTACGCTCCGACGTTGGGGGCCTGGGTGTCTCGTGACCCGCTGGAAGAGCGCGGTGACGCGAACCTTTACCGGTTCTGTCTGAACGATCCGGTGTCATTCCTCGATATCCTCGGATTGCTGACGTATCAGGAGGCCTTCGAGCATTACAAGAATGGTCCGGATGATCCGAAGAATTCCGAATTGCGTACGCCGAAGCGTATATCCTTCGCTGAAATCGACACCTCGTCAGTATCTGTTCTGTCGTTTCCGCAGGTCAAAGCGGCCTTGAAGGATTGCAAGGTTGGCAAGACAAGAATTAAGTGGAGAAATAAAAAGGACAATTATGTCTTTACGACGGAGGGGAAACAGAAACTGTTTCTGGGTGACGTATCGCTCAAACTGGAGGGGCAGATTGAGGTGAAGCCCGGCGGAGATTGGAAGTTCAATGGCACGTTGAAGTGCTTTGATGATTTCTATGATTTCAACAAGTCGACACACCGCGGATTGGCTGGCGAGATATTGACATGGTTCGGGCGCCAAACAGATGGCAAGAACTATTGGATTGAGATTCGCGGACAGAAGCTTGTTTCCGAATCCGGAAATTGCTGCAAGTTCAGGGAGACGGAATCGAGCCGTAGCTGGTGGTACTGAAAAGGAGGTGTGAAATGAGAAGGAAAACATTTACGTTGCCGCTTGTCTATTTTACCGCATGCTATTTTGCAGCGGCGGCAGGATATGCAGTGATTGGAATGGTGACGAAGGCCATCTTCGGCGATGTCGTCGTGTTTGGGGCCGCACCGCGCATGCCGGCTTATCACTACGACCATCCTTTTCAGTACATCGCCGTTGTGGCATTCGCCTATGCGGTGGTGGCCAGCCTCTGGTCGTTCTGCCGACGCAACGCATCCAGCGGATGGCGGCGAACGCTCGAGATTTGGCTTGTCATGATCGTCTCGGTCGTCCTGGCGACACCGCTCGGGGGACTGCTCTTCTCGTGGCATGACATGCAGGCGGGATTCATCCCGACCTACTGGGGGGCGAAGCTCCTGCATGACGCGTCCCGGAGTTTCTTCTATACGCCAATCATCCTCTTCCTTTCCCTGCCGATCGCCCTCCCCGGACTCTGGCTCGGCAGCACCCTGACCAACGCAATCGACCGATGGTATTGCAGATAGCCCGATGTTCGCCGAAAGTAATGTCCTTGTTCGAGCTCCATTAGCCATTCACGTTGTGGCCTGAGATTTATCCCGAGTTGGTCAGGGGAGGGATACTCGATGCCGAAGAGGTAGAGATGGCGCTCGGATTGCCACAGGGCGCGCAGGAAGGCCGCCAGGGCCTTGGCGCAGAAGACGGAGCGGTGCTGGCCCCCGGCGCAGCCGAAGGCCACAGAGAGACGATTTCGCCCATCTTGTGCGTAGGCGTTAAGCGAGAGCGTGACGAGTTCGCGAATGGGCTTCAGGAAAGCATCGACTTCGGCCTGATGTGTGGCCATGAAGTCGGCGACAGGCTGGTCTCGTCCCGTGAACTTGCCGAGCGACTCGTCCCAGAAAGGATTGGGCAGAACGCGGCAATCAAACACATAGCCGCCGCCTTCGCCCTTGGGATCGGGTGGCAGTCCGCGTTTGTAGGAAAATGATGTCACATAGACGTCCATTAGTGACGGCCGCTGTGGTGGTGACGGCGGTTGACGGATGTCTCCATCCCGTTGGTCGGGTTTGCCGTCGCTACGCCCACCAGGGCGACGCCCGCGACAAGGGCGATTAGTTTTTTTCCTGGTGGGTTCCCTTTCCCGTTGTGGTGCTTGACGTGTGGTTATCCAGCGATCAGCGCGCCGATGACGCCTCCAATGAGTCCTGCGCCGAGTTCGATCCAGCCGTTATCGTCATAGTGGCAGTCGTTGCACTCGTGGCGATGGTGGCGATGGCACGGGGTCTTCGGACGCCGCGCGGGCTTGTGACGCGCCGTCCGCACAGGGGCGGGAGTGCGGTGCATGACCGGCTGCGGCGCAGTCTTGTGACGGGCGACCTGCTGCATCGGGCGGTTGTTTTGCTTGTGCGCGGCCACAGGGGCCTTGTGCGCGGTCTTCGGGGTCTGCTGGGCCATCGGCTTGGCCTCGGGAGCGCGGCCCGCCTGAGGCCCATTCCCGCCTCTCGGAGCCGCCATTGCCGTGCCGCACATCGCAATGCACGCGAGACCCGCAACCATCATCTTCTTGATCATCTTCTCCATAACGCACCTCATCTTTCCTCTTTCTGTTCGCGCACCATTGCGCTTACACAGGGTGAGGGAAACTCGATTGGAAAAGCTGACAAGAAAATTTCGGAAGGGTGATTTGGTATAATACGCTTCATGAAAATCATTGACGGCAAGGTGCTGGCGCAGAACCTCCGGGCGGAAATCGCGGCGGGCGTGGCGGAACTTAAGGCGGAGAAGGGCGTTACGCCCGGACTCGCGGTCATTCTCGTCGGGACCAATCCGGCGAGCGTGAGCTATGTGACGGCGAAGGAGAAGGCCTGCCGGGAGGCGGGCATGTATTCGCGCGAAATCCGACTGCCCGAGGAGACGAGCGAGGCGGAGCTCGTGCAACTCGTCCGGACGCTTAACGTCGATCCGGCGATTCACGGAATCCTCGTCCAGCTGCCCGTCCCGAAACATATCCGTGACAAGGCGGTCATTGATGCGATCGCGCCGGAGAAGGATGTGGACGGCTTTACGCCGATCAACGTCGGCAAGATGCTCATCGGCGAGCCGTGCTTCCTGCCGTGCACGCCGCACGGCATCATCAAGCTGATCGAGTTCTCGGGCATGGACATCAGGGGCAAACACGCCGTGGTAATCGGCCGCAGCAATATCGTCGGCAAGCCGGTGGCGGTTCTGCTGGCGCGCAAGGAGACGAATGCGACGGTGACGCTTTGCCACACGGGAACGCCTGATATTGCAAAATTCACGAAAGAGGCGGACATCGTCGTTGTCGCAGCCGGGCGGCCGAACACACTGACGGGCGCTATGCTCAAGCCGGGGGCGGTGGTCATTGATGTTGGGGTCAACCGCATCCCCGATGCGACCAAGCCGAAGGGATTCCGTCTCGTGGGCGACGCTGATTTCGAGAGTTGCGCACAGGTCGCGGGGGCGATTACGCCCGTCCCTGGCGGGGTTGGACCGATGACGATTACGATGCTTTTATGGAATACCTTGGCATCCGCACGCGGATAAGAGAACAGACATGATGGTATCCTTCTTGTTTTTAGCTGTTTCGTTGGTTTCGCCTGCGACGCTCGTCGATGATGACGTCCTGGAGCCGAGCGTGCAGAACGAGGTGGATCACGCGCTCGACCTCGTGCCGACCAATCTCGTGGCGTTCACCGATTATGCGGCGGATTTTCGTCTTTTCTGCCAGACCAACGACGTTTTCGGCACGAACGGACTGACGCGCGGGGAGATTGCGATAAAACTCATTTCAAGCCAGAAGCGCGGCGGAGTATGGACGATGGGGACGAACGACGTGACGGCGGTCGCAGTGGAGATATTGAAGCGGCTTTGAAAATCATGCGGCTTTAAGCCGCCAATCGCGTCCTTGCATCCTGTCGCACACGATAGCACTTGCGGGCATTCCATGCGTATTCCAGCGCATTGGCCCTGCCGGGTTTTGCGACATTCTCCGTTCTGAAGGCAGAATGGGATTCCACCCGGTGTTTTGCGACTGAAGCCGCGAACGTCAGCCTTCTTGCCGAGATTGGCCGCAAAACGGGAAAACCGCAGAGGCAAAGAACAAGTACATGCGAATCGCTGGGTTTTGATATAATAGGCGGGTCATTTGCAGGAGTTCTATGTCCGAGAAGAGAAAGATAGTCGTTACGAGCGCGTTGCCGTATGCCAACGGTGACATTCATCTGGGTCATTTGGTGGAGTATATCCAGACCGATTTCTGGGTTCGGTTCCAGAAACTGCGCGGTCATGACTGCGTATACGTCTGCGCCGACGATACGCATGGCACGCCGATCATGATCCGCGCGCGCAAGGAGGGGATCACGCCCGAGGAGCTTATCGCGCGTACGCACGCCCTCCACCTGAAGGACTTCACCGACTTTCAGGTTGCCTTCGACAGCTACTATTCGACCAATTCGCCGGAGAACAAGGCGCTGTCCGAGAAATTCTATGCGGCGATGGAGAAGTCGGGCGGCATTACGCGGAAGACGACGCCCCAGCTCTACTGCGAGCATTGCCGGATGTTCCTTCCCGACCGTTTCGTGAAAGGCGTCTGTCCGAAGTGCGGCGCGGCGAACCAGTACGGCGACAGCTGCGACAAGTGCGGAGCGACGTATGCGGCCGAAGAACTCGGTTCGCCGAAGTGCACCACCTGCGGCGGCACGCCGGTCGTGAAGGATGCCGAGCATCTTTACTTCGAGCTCGAGCCCCAGCACGACTACCTCCGGGAGTGGATTGTCGCGCATACGACGAGCGACGTCTCGAATAAGCTCCTGGAATGGTTCCAGGAGCCGCTGCGCGGCTGGTGCATCTCGCGTGCGGCACCGTATTTCGGCTTCCAGATTCCTGGCCATCCCGACAAATACTTCTACGTCTGGGTGGACGCGCCGATCGGCTATCTCGCCTCACTCGCCAACTGGTGCGCCAGAAACGGCAAGGCGTTCGATGATTATTGGCAGGATCCGAAGGCCGAGCGGTACCACTTCATCGGCAAGGACATCATCCGCTTCCACTGCCTCTTCTGGCCGGGGATGCTCCACGTGGCGGGCTACGAACAGCCGGACAAGATCTTCGTCCATGGCTTCCTGACCGTCAACGGCGAGAAGATGTCGAAGTCGAAGGGGACGTTCATCAATGCGCGCACCTACCTTGACCATCTGCCGCCGGAGGCGCTGCGCTACTACTACGCCGCGAAGCTCGGCGGTACGACGGACGACACGGATCTCAACCTGACGGACTTCGTCCAGCGCGTCAATTCCGATCTCGTCGGTAAGATCACCAACATCGCCTCGCGCGGCGGCCAGATGCTGCAGAAGCGCCTCGACGGCCGACTGGGGACGCTCGATGCCGAGGGCCGTGCGCTGATCGAGAAGTGCCGCGCCGCGTCGGAGACGATCGCGAAGTTCTACGAGGAGCGCCGTTTCAACCAGGTGGTCGTCGAAATCTGCCGGCTGGCGGATGCGGCGAACGCGTACTTCGATCAGAAGGAGCCGTGGAAGACGGTGAAGACGGATGCCGAGGCGACGCGCATCACCCTGACCGCTGCGCTCAACGCCTTCCGCATTCTGGCGATCTATCTGAAGCCCATCCTTCCCGTCTACGCGGACAAGGCGATGAAACTCTTCAACGAGGAGATCTGGGTCTGGGATTCGATCGGTACGGCGCGCGAGAACGTGAAGCTCGGCGACTACGAATACCTTGCGAGCCGCATCGACGCGAAGCAGGTCGAGGCGATGGTTGCGGCGGCGACCGTGAAGCCGGCCGATTCCGGCGAGGTCGCACACGAGAGCCGGGCGAGCAAGAACCGGGAGAAGCCCGCAGACGCCCCTGCCGTCCCTGCCGCGATTCCGCTCAAGCCGGAGATCGCCTTCCCGGATTTCGAGAAACTCGATCTGCGCGTAGGCGTCGTCACGCGCTGCGAGATTGTGCCGAAAAGCGCGAAGCTCCTCAAGTTCGTTCTTGATGCCGGTGCGCTCGGCACGCGCACGATCTTCTCGGGCATCCGCGGTGCGTATCCCGATCCGTCCGCGCTTGTCGGGAAGGAGGTCGTTTTCGTCGCCAACCTCGCGCCGCGCAAGATGAGCGTGGGCGTGTCGGAAGGCATGATCCTGTATGCGGGCGAGCCGGGGACGTGCGGTGGCGTGCTGACGCCGCTTGGAGTTGCCGGCGCGGGCACGTCGGCAACCTGACCGGCGGATCATTCAGAATGGATAATGCGGGATGATTATGGACGGTAGGACTTTGGCATGGGATTGCTCGAGATAGCGTTGATGGGGATGTGGGCGGTCGCGGCGGCCGGCATTGGATGGTATGTCGCGACCATGGCCCGCGAGGTCACGTACGTGACGCTCGCGGATGGCCGTCGCCAGGAACGTTCGCTGCCGCTCGTCTTCAAGGTGCTGTTGCCGTTCGTCGGCAATCTGGATGGCCTTCTCGCGCGTCCCCTGTTCGCGAAGCAGATCGCCCAGGCGGATGCGATGCTGCTTTCAGCGGGCTTCGAGGGGGTTTTGAACGGGCGGGAGTTCGTGGCGCTCAAGTTCCTCGTGCCGATCGTGCTGGGTGCGTTCTGGTGCGTCTTCATCCTCCTGCTGGGGGCCGCCCTGCCCGATTCGCCACTGGCCGCCGGCCGTCTGCCGCTCTGCTTTCTAGGCGTAGCGCTCTTCTATCTGAAGCCGATGCTGTGGCTGCGCAAATCGCTCAAGGCGCGCCACCTTTCAATCATGAAGGCGCTGCCGTTTGTCCTCGACATCCTGACGCTGTCGGTCGAGGCGGGAATGGACTTCATCAGCGCACTACAGCGCAACTGTGCCTCGCGTCGGCTCGATCCCCTCAACGAGGAGCTACTGCGCATGACCAAGGAGATTCAGATCGGTTCATCGCGCAAGGAGGCGCTTCGCAACATGGCGGATCGCGTGAAGCAGCCCGACCTCAAGTCCGTCGCCTATGCGCTCATCCAGGCGGACGAGCTGGGCGTCTCGATCGGCGCTATCCTCCGCATCCAGTCCGAACAGCTCCGCAGCCGCCGTTTCGACCGTGCCGAGAAGCTGGCGAACGAGGCGCCGACCAAGATGCTCGGGCCGCTGATGCTCTGCATTTTCCCCGCCGTATTCATCATCCTGCTGGGTCCGGTGCTGTCCCAGGCGATGAAGGGGCTTCTGTAGCTTATTCCAGAAAGGACACGCGATGGTCAAACGTCCAGAACTGATGATCATGACCGGCGACCTCGCCGGCAAGCGTTTTGCGGTGCCGCAGGAGGGACTGCGTCTCGGGCGTTCGTCCTCGAACGACATTTCCATCCCAGACGAGGAGCTCTCCCGCAACCACTGTCTTTTCGAGCAGCAGGGGCCCGATGGCATCACGGTCGTCGACCTCGCCAGCGCCAACGGAACCTACGTCAACGGCGCGGAGCTGGGCGCCGAGGCGCGTGAACTCGCCGTCGGCGACCTGGTGGAGGTGGGCGCCACCGAGATCCGCGTCGTCGACGAGGATACGCCCGCGCCCGTCGTGCCGTCGTCCGCCGGGGTGGTCGATCTCGGACTGGATGCGGCGGTCTCCCCGCATGCGGCCGCAGCCGCCGGGGCGGATTCCGCGAAACGCCGCGCGCCGATCGCCAACATCCTGTGGCTGGTCGTCATCCTCGTCTTCGGCACGGCGATCGCGGTCGTGCTGCTTTTCCCGCGGATCGACGAACCCGCGTCCGTGCCGCATGCGCTGGCGACGGAACCCGCCCCCGTCGATCTCCTGTCGCTCAGCTATGAGAAGGTCGAGGCGGACGCCCGGCGGATCTTCCGCTTCCGCATGACCATCGACCGCAACGGCGAACTGGGCGTCGTTTACGATGACGTGCCGGGCGAGAACCGCCACGTCGATAAACGCTGCAAGCTTTCGGCGAAGGCGCTTGAACGCATCCGCGAGATTTTCCAGACCCGCGGCTGGAGCGAGCTGGCGCCGGCGTACACCGGTTCGAGCGCGGTGGGCGAGAACGCGCTCACCAGCTGGCGTATCCGCACGGTGTTCGGCAAGGAGATCCGCGACGTGCGGGTCGAGAACACGGTCGAGCCTGACGCATTCGCCATGGTGCGCGAAGCGCTGGAGGCGTTCTCGCAGAACGAGCTCGGCATCTGGGCTTTGCAGTATTCGCGCGAAAAGCTGGTCGAGCTCAGCGCCGAAAGCGAGCGCATCGGCGATGCGAAGTGGGCGGAGGTCGATGTCGAGTACGGCAACCTCAGCGCGGCGGTCAAGGCCTATAAGGAGGCGATCTTCTATCTCGATACGGTGAACCCCAAGCCCGTCGGCTATCCGGCGCTCAGGGAGAAGCTGTCCACGTCCGAGGCCGAGCTCGCCCGACGCTACAAGGACCAGCGTTTCCGCGCGGACAGGGCGATCAACCTCGGCGACTGGGAGACGGCGAAGGCCGAGCTCCGCACGCTCTGTGACATGGTGCCCGAGCGGGACGACCCGCGCCACGCCGAAGCCAATGCCAAGCTGGTGGATGTGGAAAACCGCATCAAACGGGCGAAGAAGGGAGGCAGGAAATGATCAGGAGGTGGCTGGCGATCATCGTGGCGCTCGTGGCACTCGCGGGCGGTACGGCGGAGGAGACGCGCTCCGCGCGCGTGGACTTCACCTCCCGGCCCGAGGGCGCGGACGTAGTCATCGACGGGATCTTGCGCGGGCGTACGCCGCTGACGCTCTACGATCTGATGCCAGGCGAACACCACGTCCGCTACGCGATGGGCGATTATGAAGAGCGGGATCTGTTCATCCGTGTCGAACCCGGCTACGCGATTCACAACGCCGAGCTGGAGGCCGTCCGGGGGTTGCTGCTCGTCACGTCGGAGCCGACGGGGTGCGACGTGTCGCTTGACGGCCTGTCCCTCGGCGAGACCCCGCGTCTCATCACGACGCTCGAGTCGAAGTCCGCCTACCGGCTGCTGCTGCAAAAGCCCGGCTATCAGCCGCGCACGGTCGAAGTCCGGTTCAACGGCCGTACGCCTCTCTTCCGCCACGAGAAGCTGATCCTCGATTCGGGCATTCTCGAGATCTCGAGCGAACCCGCCGGCGCCGAGGTGTCCGTCAACGGCATCGCCCGCGGGCGGACGCCCGTCATCGTGCGCGATATCCCGAAGGGCCGGGCGACGGTGCAGCTCACGCGGAGGGGCTATGCGGAAGTTGTCCGCGAGCTCAGTCTCAACGCGGGCGACCGCCAGACGCTGTTCCTGAAACTCGAGGGCAACCCGGGTACGCTGCGCCTTACCTCCGTTCCCGAAAACGCCCGCTTCTACCTCAACGGCGTAACCCAGGGCAAGGGACCGGTGACGCTCGGCAACCTGGCGCCCGGCGCTTATACGGTGCGGGCGGAACTCGATGGATATGGGACGGTGGAGAGAACCGTGAACATCGGCATCGGGCAGACCGTGGACGAGGAATTCCGTCTGGAGAACATTCTCGGTCGTCTGGAGATCCGCACCAAGCCGGTTGGGGCGCAGGTCTTCGTCGACGGGCGCGCCTGCGGGGTGACGCGCGCGGCGGATGCGACGTCGGATGTGAGTGAAGTGCTGATGGTGCCGAATCTCAAGGCGGGCGAACACACGGTCGTCATCAAGAAGCACGGCTATGCCGAGGTCGTCCGGCGTCCGACGCTTGAAGCCTCGCGGGCGACGCCGCTCGACATCCGCCTGAAACGCGTCTTCACGCCCGACATCGAAATCGAGACCAGTACGGGCGTCTACCGCGGCGTACTCGTGGAGAACGGCATCAGTGCGCTCGTCATCGAGGTGTCGATGGGCGTCAACCGCACCTTCCCGCGTGCCGACATCCGCAATATCACCCTTCTGAACGCGACGCCGTGATGAAGAGACGCCTGGACCTCCTGCTCGTCGAGAAAGGGCTGTGCGAGAGCCGCACGCGCGCGCAGGCGCTGGTGCTGGAAGGCAAGGTGCGGGTGGACGGGCAGGTCGTGTGCAAGGCGTCTACGCCGGTCGCCGACGCGGCGCGCGTCGAGCTTGAAGCGCCGCCGCGTTTCGTTTCGCGCGGGGGCGAGAAGCTGCAGGGGGCGTTCGACCGGTTCGCGGGACTGTCCGCCGACGGGCGCATCTGCCTCGACGTCGGCGCCTCCACGGGCGGTTTCACCGACTGTCTGCTGCAGCATGGCGCGGCGAAGGTGATGGCCGTGGATGTCGGCACCAACCAGCTCGCCTATCGGCTCCGCACCGATCCGCGCGTCTGGGTGCGCGAGAACTACAACGCGCGCTTCATGCAGGCGGCCGATCTCCCTGACGTGCCGACGCTGGCGGTAACCGACGTTTCGTTCATTTCGCTCAAGCTCATCCTGCCGCCAATCTGCGGCGTCCTTGCCGCCGGGGGCGAAGTCGTGGCGCTCATCAAGCCGCAGTTCGAGGTCGGGCGGGGCAAGGCGCCGGGCGGGCTTGTCCGCGACGAGGGGCTGCGTCTCGCGGCCTGCGATGAAATCGTCCGTTTCGCCACCGCCGATCTCGGGCTTGAGCTCCTCGGTCTCGTCGAGTCGCCCATCAGGGGCAAGGAGATGGGGAACGTCGAGTATCTGTCGTACTGGAGGAAACGGTAGGGAAGGGGCGTGAGATGGTCGCAAAACTGATTATCGACAAGAAGCGCGAGGGCCACGCCCTCGGTAGCGCGGAGATTCGTGAATTCATCGAGGGTTTTACGCGGGGCGAAATCCCCGACTACCAGATGAGCGCGCTCGCGATGGCGATCTGCTGCCGGGGTATGACCGAACGCGAGACCGCCGATCTCACCGAGGCGATGATGCGCTCGGGCGAATGCCTGACCTGGGATTTCCCGACGGCGGACAAGCACTCGACGGGCGGAGTCGGCGACAAACTCTCGCTCGTCATCCAGCCGCTCGTCGCCGCCTGTGGCGTGAACGTCCCTTCGCTGACGGGACGCGGTCTCGGGATTACGGGTGGCACCGCCGACAAGCTGGAGACGATTCCAGGCTACAACGCGGGGCTTTCGCTGGCGGATTTCCGGCGTGTCGTCGCCGGGGTCGGCGTCGCGATGACCGTGCAGACCGCCGAGATCGCGCCGGCGGACAAGAAGCTTTATGCGCTTCGCGACGTGACGGGCACGGTCGCCTCGATCCCACTTATCACCGCCTCCATTCTCTCCAAGAAGCTCGCCGAAGGCGCGGGGACGCTCGTCTTTGACGTGAAGTGCGGCGCGGGCGCCTTCATGAAGACGCGTGCGGAGGCCGTGGCGCTCGCGAAGTCCCTCGTGAACGGCGCGAAGGCCGCCGGCCGCAAGGCCGCCGCGCTTGTGACGGCGATGGACGCGCCGCTGGGGCGCGCGGTAGGCAATGCGAACGAGGTGCGCGAAGCCTACGCCATTCTTTCGGGCGCCGCCACCGACCGCGCCGACGTCCGGCTGTGCCGGGAACTGGCCTCGCTGATGGTGGCGCACGCGAAGGAGATGCCGCTCGAGACGGCGCGCGAACTCTGCCGTGCGAAGCTGGCGGACGGTTCGGCGCGCGCGAAGTTCGAAGCGATGGTGGCGGCGCAGGGCGGAGATCTGGCGACGTTCGAGGCGCGCATGGAACGGCCGACCTTCAAATTCCGGATCCAGGCGATGCGCTCGGGTTATGTGGCGGCCATTGACGCCGAAAGGGTGGCGCGCGTCGTGCTGGCGCTCGGCGCGGGACGCCTGCGGGCGGGCGATGCGATCGATCCGCGCGCGGGCGTGACGCTCGACGTGGGCGTCGGCGACCGGGTGGCCGTCGGCGCGCCGTTGGCGACGTTGGAGAAGTCGGGCGATCCCGACGGACTCGAACGCGGCGCCGCCGAGCTTCTCAAGGCTTTCCGGATCACCGCCGCCGAACCGGCGCACGGGGATCTCATTCTGGAACGGATCGGGTGCTAGCATTACCGGAGGAGACGCCATGGACAGCCTAGAGTCGCTGAAGAAGAAGTTTCCCGCGAAGAATGCGGAGGCGCGGAAGAAAAGGGCGAAGGTGCTGCGCAACATCGCCCGCGACTACGAGCGCAAGCGGATGGAGATCCTGCGCAAGGGGCCGCCGATGATGAAGAAGGGCGTGCTCTTCTACGGTATCGTCATCTTCGTGCTGGTGATGGTGGGCGGACTCGTCATCCAGGGGACGCTGATGCCACCGAAGGTCCAGCCGACCAAGGCGCAGATCAACGTCCGCAAGTCCATCGACGCCGTGGCCGAGGCGCTCGGCCGCTACCGCTACCACGTGGGCACCTTCCCGACGACCGAGGAGGGACTGGCGCAACTGGCATCCACCACGGTCGCGAAGGCGGGCTGGAACGGACCCTACATCAACCATGTCGTCAAGGACCCGTGGGGACACGACTACGTCTATGTCTACAACGGCGAGACGGAGAATCCGACGCTCTACTCCATGGGGCCCGACGGCCTCAGGGGTACGTCCGACGACGTTCTGCCCGATCCCGCGCTTTTCGAGAAGGCGTTCATGGATACGGGCTGGACAAAAGGATGGATGCCGCAGCACCTGCGCGGCTATGTCGTGGCGCCTGATGCACGTACGAAGAGGATTCTGGAAGATCAGGTGCGCCACATCGAGAATCCCGACGTTCCGCTCGCCGGCGAGACGGTGTTGCGCGACGGCTGGGAGTTCGCGCAGGTCTGGAAGGACACGCTGCCCGCGTCGACGAACGCGGTGGCGCGGCGCGCGCGTGCGGCCGACGATCCCGCGCTCGTCTGGAAGAAGGTGCGCGTGCCGCACGACTGGGCGATCGAAGGTCCGTTTGATGCGGCGTGCCCTGACGGCGGCACGGGCAGGCTTCCGTGGGTCGGCGTCGGCTACTACCGGCGGAAGATCGTGCTGCCGCAGAAGGCGAAGGGAGCTTTTATTGCCCTGCGCTTTGCGGGCGTGATGGCGCGGCCCGAGGTGTTCCTCAACGGCGAGAAGGTCGGTGGCTGGGACTACGGCTACATGGGCTTCGAGGTCGACATCTCCGACAAGGCGAAGATCGGCGAGCCGAACGAACTGCTCGTCAAGGTCGATACGTCCGCACACCGCAGCCGCTGGTATCCCGGGGCGGGCATCATTCGCGACGTGACGCTCGCCATCGAGGACAGGGAGGACCGCGTGCTGTTCGGGTCGCTGAAGATCAGCCTTATGGATGTCACGACCGAGCGCGCCCAGATGCGGGCGGAGTATGCGATGCCGAAGGGCGCCGTGACGAACGACTTCATCGTGCCCTACCCGAAGCTGTGGCGGCCCGAGTTCCCGTATCTCTACACGCTGCCTCTCTGCGGCAAGAACTACCGGTACGGCATCCGCACGGCGGAATTCACGGCGGATGACGGTTTCCTCCTCAACGGCGAGCGGTTGCAGCTGAAGGGCGTGAATCTGCATGCCGACCTGGGGCCGTTGGGCATGGCGTTCAACCGCACGGCGATGCGCCGTCAGCTGGAGATCATGAAGGACATGGGCGTGAATGCCATCCGCACTTCGCACAATCCGCCTGACCCGCAGCTTCTGGATCTCTGCGACGAGATGGGTTTCGTCGTCTGGGACGAGTGCTTCGACAAGTGGGATGGCACGGCGGGCATCCGTGCGGACGAGGAGCTGGAGGAGGTCGTCGTGCGCAATCTGAAGGCGTTCGTCCGGCGCGACCGCAACCATCCATGCGTCGTCGTGTGGTCGATCGGCAATGAAATCGCGCCGGCGAGCGAGACGTATCCGGCGGGTGCGACCGCCGCGCGCTGCCGCCGTTTCCGCGCGGCCATTCTCGAAGAGGACGATTCGCGGCCTGTCGGCATCGGCTGCTGCCATACGTCGGCAGTCGATCAGGGGATTTACGCCGATCTGGACCTCACCGGCTGGAACTACGGCGCGCGCTATATGCCGATGCGCACGAAGTACCCCGATAAACCCGTCGTCTATTCGGAATCCGCCAGCGCCTTCTCAAGCTGGGGCTACTTCCGGCATCCGATGACGGCGAATCCGTTGGCGTATGATGAACGAACGGTCGTCGAGATCGATTCCTACGACCGTTGTGCGGCCAGCTGGTCGGATATTCCCGACGTGGAGTTCGCCCGCATGGCGCACGACCGCTTCTGTGCCGGCGAATTCGTCTGGACGGGCATCGACTATCTGGGCGAACCGAGCCCGAACGCCTACCTGAACCGCAGTTCGTTCTTCGGCATCTGCGACCTGATGGCGATGCCGAAGGACCGCTACTATCTCTACCGCTCGCTTTGGAACGACCGCGACAAGACGATTCATCTGCTGCCGCACTGGAACTGGGAAGGGCATGAGGGCGAACCGATCACGGTCATGTGCTACACGAACGGAGACGCCGCCGAACTCTTCCTCAACGGCGAATCGCGCGGCAGGCGCAGCAAACGCGCGGAGCTGCCGCAGGTCGTCGGCAAGGGCAGTCCCGACTACTACAAGGTCACGGAGTGCTACCGCCTGGTCTGGGAAGTGCCGTACGAGCCGGGCGAACTGAAGGTCATCGCCTACAAGGACGGCGTCGTGCTCGGGGAGGACGTACGCAAGACCGCCTATGAGGCGTTCGCGGTACGACTCACGGCGGAGAGGAATTATCTCGTCGACGACGACATCGCCTTCGTGAAGGTCGAGTTCGTCGATGATGCTGGCACGGTGCTGCCGCAGGCGCAGGACGAGGTGAAGTTCAGGCTGGAGGGCCCGGGCGAGATTCTGGCGGTCGGCAACGGCTCGACCAGCGCCACGGCGTCCTTCGCCGAAACGTCTTCGCATCCGCTCTACAACGGACGCGCCGCCGTCGTGATTCGCCGCAACGCGGGTTCGGGCCTGCCGCTTCGCCTGACGGCCTCCGCCGCCGGCGTCCGCGCCGGCACCCTGATCCTTCCCCGCCAACCCTCCCGCTAGGGGAACTTGGGCCTAATCGCCGAAATGCACGGCCTCTTCTTTGAGGACGTGCTTTCTCCTTCTTTGGAACTGTGCCACTGGCTATTACAACTTTCCCCGCCGCAAAAAATCCAGAAACTTATTGCGCATTTCGGTTTGTTTTGCTACAGTGGAGGAAGATGGAAGTGGCCTGATAGGGATAAGTAATTTTCTAGAATGGAGGCGGATTGGGTATGTCAAAAAGAATATGGGTGATCATTGGTGTTCTCCTGAGTTGTCTGCTGCTGTGTCTGTTGCCGGTGATGTTCGTGTACGGGGCAACTGCGCACATGTCTCTTATGCCGACAGAGCGGCTCATCCTCAAGTCTGGGAGAAACGCGCTCTTTATGACACGCATGCGTGGCAGGTATGCTGTCAAACTCGAAGCGAGTCTAAAGTCACCGAACAAAGGCCGTTTTAGTGTTGACGGATACATAAAGACGGGTAAATCGGTCAAACGAGTTGTTGGAGAGGCATCGGATGACATTACAGGAGGGGAAAGTCTCCTCTATGCCTTCTTCGACTGTGAGGATTATTATCGAGCATGTAGAGGTGGTGCTGGATCTCGCATGGCCCACTAATTGTGCGCATGAGGTTTCGGTTGTAGTGTTCCCGTGCAAATGAATCCAATTACGGGGTGCAAAGCCTACTGATGCAGTGAGAGCAAAAAGACATACCGGCCACACAAGTGATATGATTCCGAAATGCGCAAATACCAAGCGAACCTGCCGAACGAAGGAATTCGTCGGCATTGGGGAAGCGCGGACCGCGCGGACGGGTCTTCGCCCACGTTCGGCCAGCGGTGAAAAGCGCAGGCGTAGGCGCCGCGTCGTTTGCATCGGTCTGCGATTTAATTGCGGGGGTAGACGGGGTATGTTCACTTTCACGCCTCTCAGACCAATCCGTCAATCGGTCAACTCGTCAATCTGTCAATTCTTCACCTTGGGCTGCTCCAAGGCCGTTGGACGGCGCGAAGCGTCAGGCGGCGCGTTAGCGAAGCCCTTTGATAACGCTCGGGGTTTTCCTTTCCGCTGGACGCGCCGGGGACAGACCCGTAGGTTCAGCATCCCAATGCCGCAACACCTCAACATCTCAGCCACAGAATCCGAGAACCGCCCCGTCTCGTGGGTTTGTGGCGCGACCAACCTCACCATGAGATTCGATAGTATGGGACGCCGGGCGGAATATCTTGAAACCACGGCAGATGAAGATCTCATCATCACCAACAAACACCAATACTTTGTGTACGACGGTTATCTGTGCCTGCAAATCGTCAATGCGCAAACGGGAGTGGCGGAATATGCATTCGAATGGAATCCGACCGAGCCGCGAAGCGGTCGCAAGAGGCCGCGAAACAAGAACGTCTCCGAGCTCGTCTACTACCAGCGCGCCCGCGGCGTGGCGGCGCACTACGAGTACGCGCCGTTCGGCGCGGTGACCGTGCAGACGCGCGGCGACGGATGGGGTACGCTCGACTTCTCTGCTCTCAACCCCTTCCGCTTCTCAAGCGAGTTCGCGGACGACACGCTTGGTCTCGTCTACTACAACTACCGTCACTACGAGCCGCTGACGGGAAGGTGGCTGCGGAGGGATCCGATAGGGGATTTCTCAAGTGTGAATTGTGTAGCGTTTAACCGAAATTATGTTTTTCAGGCAGATGCTCTTGGGCTTCTTACCTTCAATCCTTACGCCTCAGTGTTGTAACAGGAGGTGTTGTAGTGTGCATGTCCAGGGTAGTTGCAATTTTGATTTTATGGATGAGTTTGTTTTTCGTGATCATGGTTCGTTTGCCGGCGGCCTTGTTGACGAGAAGACTGTCAAGGATTGCGCTGAACGTTTTGGATGGAATGTTGGCACGGTTTATACAAAGGTGTCCCAGGAGAACTGGGTGTGGGATGGTTATATAGGATGCCAGAAAGAGGATTATGCCAGAGATAAATAACGACTGAAAAATGATTGTAATTTTATTTTTACTCATGTTGTCGATGTGTTCGTCCCTACGTTTCATAAGGGCCGCGTGGTTGGTTCAGAAGAAGGGTGTCGTGACTTTGGGGATGATGCATGCATTATTTGATGAAATTATATGGATGATTCTGGCAATAGCGTCTTTCTTGATAACTTTCATTGGAATGTGCGTGGGGATTTGTTCTGATATTTCATGTGAAGTCCTTCTGTTGATGTTGGCCAATATGGTGACTGTTCCTATTTACCTTTGTGGCTTGATTGTGGAACTTCCATTGTTGCTGGTTGTCTTAATAATTGTGCTTGCTCATTTATACGCTCGCGTGCTTATAACATATCTTGCACTCACAAAGACAGACGTTGATAGGACATTGATCGTGGATTGTTTGTTTACAACTTTTTTGCCAGCGGCTGTTCTTCCGAGTGTGTTTTGGTCTGGATTCCAATGTTGAGCATATGATTACTGCAAAATTTTCGGATGGAAGTGTAGATGCAAGGTTAACCATTGTGGCGATGGGGCGCGTCGCGGAGGTCACGAACGCCCTCGGCGTCGCAGCCGTCTACGCATACGACGCGCGCGGCAACAAAACCTACGAGGGCGGCGCGACCTACCCCGTCGCCTACGCCTACGATGTCTACGGCAGCCGCATCTCCATGACCACCTACCGCGACGAAAGCGGAACGGAGGGCGACACGACGACCTGGGCCTACGACGAGGCGAGCGGACTCGTCGTACAGAAGCTCTATGCAGACGGGCACGGGCCGTGCTATACTTACAGCGATGACGGCAGACTCACAACCCGGACCTGGGCGCGCGGCGTCGTCACGACCTACGGCTACGACGCATGGGGCAATCTCACGTCAACGACGTACTCGGACGGTACGCCAAGCGTGACGCTCACCTACGACGCGCTCGGACGCAGGGCCTCGGTGACGGACGCGGCCGGGACGACGGCCTACGCCTACGACGCCTACGGCGACCTCGCGGCCGAAACCTGGGGCGGGCTCGGCGGCCGCGTGCTGACGCGCCACCGCGACGCCTACGGACGCGATGCGGGCTATTCGGTGAACGGCTCGCGTCGGACGACGCTCGGCTACGATGCGGCGACGGGACGCCTTGCGGCGATGGATGCGGACGGGGACTTCGTATGGCAACACCTTGCGGGCAGCGACCTCAAGAGCCGCCTCACCTATCCGAACGGCATCATGACCGACTACACCTACGAGCCGACCCGTGACCTGCTGACGGGCGTGCGCAATTCGCGCGGCGAAACCGTCTGCTCCGAATACCTCTACGCGAACGACGCGCTCGGCCGCCGCACGGCGAAGAATGCGGAGCAGTACGGTTATAACGACCGCAGCGAACTCGTCTCCGCCGCGACGAACGGCACGAACGACTATGCCTACGCCTACGACGCCATCGGCAACCGCCTGTCTTCAGCTGAGCCGGGCAAGACGTTGGAATATATCGCCAACAATCTCAACCAGTATGCGTCGATCTCCAACTCCGTGCCCTCCGTGCCTCCGTGTGAGACCTTCAATCCCGTCTTTGATGCGGACGGCAACCAAACGCTCGTCAAAACCTCGACGGGCACGTGGTCGGTCGAATACAACGCCGAAAACCGCCCTGTCCGCTGGACGCGCGGCAACACCGTGGTTACGATGGACTTCGACTCGATGGGGCGGCGAACCTTCTACCGCGAAGTAGAGAACGGACGCGAGGTCGCCTTTTTCCGCTTCTTCTACGATGGGTATCTGATGATCCAGCAGCTTCACCCCGAGTCACCTTATGACATTTACAAGGAGTTCATCTGGGATCCGACGGAACCCGTGGCGACCAAGCCCCTCTGCTTCCGTCAGGACGGAGAAACGGCGACGTTCCTGATGCACGACGGAAACAAGAACGTAACCGACGTAATCCGCGCCGCGCCCTACAACGATTCGGTTGGTCACTACGAGTACGCCCCGTTCGGCGCCGTTCATTCGCAGACGGGCAGCCGCGCGGTGTCCAATCCCTTCCGTTTCTCCAGCGAGTTCGCTGACGATGCGTTAGGGTTGGTGTATTACAACTATCGGCACTACGATGGGAATATGGGCAGATTTTTATCCAGGGATCCGGCGCGTAATCATGCTGAGAATCGGTATATGCTTGTACATAATGATCCGCAAAATCTTATTGATGTACTTGGCGAGAATTGTTGTTCAAGTTCTTCCAGATGTTTTAACAGTCTCTCAGAATTCAGATATTACGGGAATTGGGGTGGCCCGGGATGGAGTGGTGGCCAATGGGTGCAAGATGGGTGGTTGGCTAGAATCCCCAAGATAAAGAATGTCTCGCCGTCTGATGATTTAGACGAATGTTACAGAGAACATGACATTTGCTATGAGAATTGTCGCGCTAATAATAGGTATGGTGCCTGTCGGGATTTTTGTTTCTCAGGATGCGACTTCAAATCGCTGCTTTGCCAATCATTGGCATTTGCCGATATCTCTAAGCCGCTGAACGTCACTGGTTATGTGAAAGCACCTTTGGGGATTGTCGGATTAGGATCTCAAGGAGTTGTTAGGCTAATTCCAGCGACAATGGAAGGAACGGCGGAAGCAATCAAGGACACAGTCGAAATAATTAGCGGAATCTTAAACAAAGCCTTTGAGTGTGCAAAACATCTAGAGCCATTAGAACAAGGGTTCGGATTTAGATTCTGAATGTTCCACCATGCCGCAGTATGAAACGATTGGCTACTATAATTGCTGTTTGCGGTCTGTACGGGTGTCGAACCGGAACGCGGCGCTACGTCCCTCTGTTTGAGCGTGACATTTCGTTCCTGACGACCCGCCATTCAGAGACGGATAGTCACGCGTATATGATTCAGGCGTGGCGTCTGCTTCGGGAGAATGCCGATTTGGCTGTCATCAGGGCCCAGTTGGACATGGCCTATAGTCTTGATCCGGGATATTATGAACCGATATGGGGGTGGGGCATCTTTCGCTACGTGCAGGCTTCGCGCACATCGTCTGACAAGATTGCGGCAGAATGCCTGAAAGATAGTGTCCGATATCTGTATCTGGCGCGTAATATGAAATCATTCCCCAGCGAAGAATACTCCAATATTGATATGGATGTCGCGAATAGTCTTAATGCGCTGGGTGTTTGTTTTTTTAAATTAGGGAAAGTGGCGGAGGCAGAGGATTCGCTTGTGCGTGCCGGTGATGTCCTAAAGAGCATAACCCCTGCTGCGGATGATCAAAAAGCCCGGCATCTTCAGTTGCAGGCCTATAATCGATATTACAGGGGAGATTGTTGCGCCGCGCGTAAGTCCGTTCAATTAGCCGTCAAATATGGCGCGCAGTTTCCAGATGATTTTCTACGTAACATCTCGACGAAGGAGGCTGGTGAGAAATGAGCAGGTCAGGCTTTTTGCTCGGGTCGCTCGTCTTCTGTCTCGTGCAGAGCGGGTGCTGCGTCTCCCCCCGTAATCCGATATTTGAGGAAGAGGATTCCCTCACCTATACCTATAGTTCAAGTAAAATCGATTTGCGGCAACGAATCACCTATCTGACTTATGATTTTTATGTTTCCTTGGCGTGGGAGGCCGTCTACAAGGCGTCCGATCCTCGATTTTCGGTGTTTGTGACTGATTCTGCCGCAGAGTACTTCAATGAGGCCTGGCGATTAAGCCAGGAGGGTTATGACCCTTATTGGGGCTGGGGGATCATCAGACTTGGACAGGCGGAGAAAACTTGTTGGAGGGCTAGGAAAAAGAAGTATCTGCAGGATGCTGTTCGTTACATGGAAATGGCTAGGGCGAAAAAATCCTTTGAGGTCTATTACGCTAATGCGATACGGTTAGATGAGGCGCGCGGTCTTGTGGCCTTGGCGCGGGAATACCAGAAAGACGGAGAGCCATTGAAAGCTGCCGAACTCATTGAAAAGGCAGGGACGTTAGTCGGCTCACTAGATCCGATAGGCGACTATGAAGCGTCGCGTCGCGCTCGTTTGTTGCAGCTGATCGAAAGAATTGGAGATACGCCATAAAAATTCGCGAAGACTTCACATCTTATCTACCTATGTCTATCTGCCAGAGACTAAGGAGAAAGAATAGATAGCGAATGATGTAATGAATAATTACGAGGAATTGATTATCTCTACGATACAGCACACCTTAAGCGGCCGAAGTGTTTATTCCTCATGTTTTCTATTTAATCGGTCAATTTCCGCTGCCGTTGGATGATGCGAAGCGTAAGGCGGCGCGTTATCGGAGTTGAATGATGTTGGGGCGTTGAGATGTTGAGGTGTTTTGCTCCGCTAATCTTCGTAATGGATTGAACCGCAGACTACGCAGACAGGCGTTCTCTCACGCCTCTCCGTGTCTTCATTTCTCCGTCATCTCCGTGTTGACCGGCCGGAGGCCAAGGAGAAAAGTAAAAAGGTGCGGAATTGATAGATTCTGCGGCGCTGCGTGCCTTACACGGCGAGGCCGGAGTCCTCGCCCGGCGTTCCGCCCAATCAGTCAATCTATCACTCGGTCAATTCTCACTGCCGTTGAATGATGCGAAGCCCTTTGATAACGTTCGGAGTTTCTTTTTCGATGCGAAACTTTCCCCTCTTGAACTGGATGATGGCGCAAATGCCGCGCGGTCGTTTTTGCTATAATATCAGGAAATATGAGCAAACTACACCTTGGAGTTCTGGGGTCGGGTGCCGGCTCGAATATGCAGTCCATCGTTGATGCCATCGGTGCGGGAACGCTGGATGCCGAAATCAGGCTGGTGCTGGCGGACTTCCCCGATGCGAAGATTCTTGAGCGCGCGAAGCGGCACGGCATTGCGTGCGCGTATCTTGACTGTGCGCCCTGGAAGACGAAACTCGAAGGCCCTGCCGAAGACCGCTGTATCGAAATGCTCAAGTCCGCCGGGGTCGATACGGTCGTGCTGGCGGGTTTTATGCGCATCGTGAAGCCCAAACTGCTCGCCGCGTTTCCGGATCGCGTGCTGAACATCCATCCGGCGCTGCTGCCGGCGTTTCCGGGCGTTCACAGCTGGACGCAGGCCCTCGACTACGGCTGCAAGGTGGCGGGCGTGACGGTGCATTTCGTGGACGCGGGCACGGATTCGGGACCGATTCTCGTGCAGAAGGCGGTTCCCGTGCTGGAGGATGATACGCCCGAGACGCTTCATGCGCGCATTCAGGTGCAGGAGCATCTGGCCTTCCCCGAAGCGCTGAACATCCTGGCTTCCGGGAAGTATCGCATCGAGGGCCGCCGCGTGCGGATTCTTTGCTAGGACGTCATTTATGAAAAAAGCACTCATTACCGGCATCACGGGGCAGGATGGCTCCTACCTTGCGGAACTCCTCCTTGAAAAAGGCTACGACGTCCATGGTATCATCCGCCGCAGTTCCGTCGATTTCCGCGAACGCATCGCGCACCTTGAAGGGCGCCCGAACTTCCATCTCCACTACGGCGACCTCTGCGACTCGAGTTCGATTTTCGGTGTCATCGCCTCCGTCCGGCCCGATGAGGTCTACAACCTCGCGGCGCAGAGTCACGTGCAGGTTTCGTTCGATTCGCCCGAATTCACGGCCGACATCGATGCGACGGGCGTCCTGCGCATCCTGGAGGCCGTGCGCCATGCCGGCCTCGCCCGGACCTGCCGCATCTATCAGGCGTCCACCTCCGAGCTCTACGGCAAGGTCGAGGAAGTGCCGCAGAACGAGAAGACGCCGTTCCATCCCTACTCGCCCTATGCCGTCGCCAAGCAGTACGGCTTCTGGATCGTGAAGGAGTACCGTGAGGCCTACGGGATGTTCGCCTGCTCGGGCATCCTCTTCAACCACGAGTCGGAGCGGCGCGGCGAGACCTTCGTCACGCGCAAGATCACGCTTGCGGCCGCCCGTATTGCGCAGGGCAAGCAGGAGAAGCTGCTGCTGGGCAACCTCGATTCGCTCCGCGACTGGGGCTACGCGAAGGACTACGTCGAGTGCATGTGGCTCATCCTCCAGCATGAGACGCCGGAGGATTTCGTCATCGCCACGGGTGTGCAGCATTCCGTCCGCGAGTTTGCCGAACTGGCCTTTCGAGAGGCCGGCATCGAGGTCGTGTTCAAAGGCAAGGGCATCGACGAGAAGGGCTACGACAAGGCGACCGGCAAGGTGATCATTGAAGTTTCGCCCGATTTCTACCGGCCGACGGATGTCGTCAACCTCTGGGGCGATCCCACCAAGGCGAAGACTGCGCTCGGCTGGAATCCCGCCAAGACCCCCTTTGAAGAACTCGTTCGCCGCATGGTGCGCCACGACATGGAGAAAGTCGCGGTCGAGCGTGCCGGTGAACGCGTGCGGACGAACCTCGCCGAATACCTGGAAAAAGGCGTCGTGAAGTAATGAACAATGAATGATGAAAAAGACCGATAGAATTTTCGTTGCCGGACACCGCGGCATGGTGGGATCGGCTTGTGTCCGTGCGCTTCGGGCGGCGGGTTATGCGAATATCGTCGTGCGGACGCATGCGGAGCTCGATCTTCTCGACACCAAGGCGGTTCGTGCGTTCTACGAAGCCGAAAGGCCTGATGTGGCGATTATCGCCGCCGCGCGCGTCGGCGGCATTGGCGCGAACAGCGCGGCGAATTCGCGCTTCCTCTACGAAAATGAGATGATTGCGATGAATACCGTCTGGCAGGCGGCGGAGACGGGGGTGGAGCGTCTCCTCTTCCTCGGCTCGACGTGCATCTATCCGCGCATGGCGCCGCAGCCGATTGCCGAGGATGCGCTCCTCACGTCGCCGCTGGAGAAGACGAACGAGGGGTATGCCCTCGCGAAGATCTCGGGCCTTAAGCTCTGCGCGTTCCTGCGCCGCGAGCGCGGGCTCTGCTATCACGCGCTGATGCCGACCAACCTCTACGGCCCGGGCGACAACTATGACATCGAACACGGGCATGTGCTGCCGACGCTGATCCGCAAGTTCGAGACCGCGCGCACGACCAACGCGGCGACCGTTTCGCTCTGGGGGTCGGGTTCGCCGCTCCGGGAGTTCCTTCACGTCGACGACCTCGCCGCCGCGTGTCTCTTCGTCCTGGAGATGGCGAATCCGCCGGATCTCGTCAACTGCGGCTCCGGCCGGGAGGTGACGATCCGGCAGCTCGCGGAAATGGTTAAGGAGGCGACGGGCTGCAAGGCGACGATCACCTGGGATCGCACCAAGCCCGACGGCACGCCGCGCAAGCTCTGCGATACCACGCTCATCCGTTCGCTCGGCTGGTCGCCGAAGATCGATCTCGCCTCGGGGCTCCGCCGCACGATCGACGAATACCGCGCCGCCCTCGCGACGGGAACGCTGCGGGTGTGAGGTGCTTTTTCGCTTTCCCTCCTCCTTCCCACGTGCTATAATACGGCTCATGGGAAACCCTAGTTCCACAAGGAGGTTGTCATGGCAGTTCGTGATGTCAAAGAAGCGGAGTACAACGATCTCATCAAGACCGGGAAGGTCGTCGTCGATTTCTGGGCGCCGTGGTGCGGGCCGTGCAAGATGCAGGGCGCGCTCATCGAGCAGAAGCTCGTCCCCGCGCATCCCGAGATCGAGGTTCTCAAGGTCAATGTCGATGAAGAGCCGAATCTCGCGGCGAAGTTCGGTATCATGTCGATTCCGACGCTGATCCTCTACAGGGATGGCCGGATCGTCGAGCAGATCGTCGGTCTCGCCAAGCCTGAGGAAATCGTCGCCAAGTTCGCCTGACCGAAGGGGCGTCCGCCATGGAGGATGTCATCATCGTCGGCAGCGGCCCCGCCGGGCTTACGGCGGGTATCTACGTGGCGCGCACCGGGCGCCAGCCTGTTGTCATCGAGGGGCTGGAGTCGGGCGGGCAGCTGATGCAGACCCAGCACGTGGCGAACTACCCCGGCTTTCCCGAGACGGTCACGGGACCGGCGATCATCGCCGCAATGCGCGCCCAGGCCGAGAAAGCGGGCGCGAGGCTCGTGATGGATGTCGTGGAACGCGTCGATTTTTCCGGCGAGACGAAACGGCTCTTCACGATGATGGGCGAGACGTACGAGGCGAAGACCGTCATCCTCGCGACCGGAGCGGGCGTCACGAGGACAAATCTTCCCGGTGAGGCGGAATACTGGGGACGCGGCATCTCCGCCTGTCTGACCTGCGACGGCGCCTTCTATGCCGGGAAGCGCGTGATCGTCGTCGGCGACAGCCCCGCGACGGCGGGCGCCCAGGCCTATCTGACGCGCTGCGGGGCCGAAGTCGTCGCGATCTGCGCTCCGGCGGAAGTTGCGTCCTTTGACGGCGATGGGAAACGTTTCACCCACATCACCCTTGCCGCGTCGGGGACTGTTCCCGCTGACGGGCTCTTTCTCGTGACGGCGCGCACGCCTCAGACGGCGTTTCTCGGCGAGGCGGTTATGCGGGATGCGGCGGGCTATGTCGTTAGCGACGGCGTACGGACGTCCGTCCCCGGCGTCTTTGCGGCGGGTGACTGCGCCCGTCCGCGCTACAAACAGGCGGTGATTGCGGCGGGTGATGGTGCGCTCGCGGCGCTTGAGGCACTGGCCTATTTGACCGGCCGCAGATAAACGGATCGCGCGCTTCCCGGATAAATTTCGGCGCGAAACCCCAGCAGACCGGTGCTATTGAACCCGGACGGAGTTTGTGGTATAATCGCGCACAGAAAAGCATTGCGTTTTGCGTGTCCGTTGCGGTCGGGTGGCCCGGGAGGCGCATGGCAAATGCGGTCCACTAAACCAAGAAAGGCAAATCAAAATGAAGACACTGTTAGCGGTTGCGGCGCTGGCCATCTGCACCACCGGGTGCGTAATGACCAAGCATTCCAATGCGGTCTCGGGACTCACGCTTAACGTCATCAGCCCCGACACGGCGTTCATTGACAACTCCGTCAAGCCGGTCAAGTGCGGAACGGCTACGGCATCGGGCATCATCTGCTTCACCGAGGGTGATTGCTCGATCGCGGCGGCGATGAAGAACGGCGGCATCACCAAGATCCACCACGTCGACTACAAGGTGAAGAACATCCTCGGCATCGTCGGCGAAACGACGACGCTCGTCTACGGCGAATAAGCCGTCGGAGGAGTTCGTCAGCATTCGCCCGGACGCTGCGGCGTCCGGGCTTTTTTCGTGACTGTGGCCGCACCTGCGGAGAAACCGGCGTTCAAATATCCCCAGTTTCTGATCCCTAAAATCGACCGCACCCAATTCGACCGCACCCAATAGAATCAGGGGTGCGGTCGTCATTTTCAGTCCCAGAAAGCGAAAAAGCGGCTTCACTCCCGTCACCGTGCTGCAATACGCGGCCACTAAACCGACAAAAGGAAACCACATGGGCAATGACAGCATAACGGCATCCAGAACGCGAGTGCAGCTGCGCAATTTCCCGGGGATGTTTTCTCCCCGGTTTCCAAAATCGAAGCTCGAGTTCTTCGGGCGCATGCTCTTCGGCAACCGGGCTGCGCTGGTTGTTCGCCAGGCACGGCAGGAGGCGCGGGTTTGACCGCGCCTGGGAGGATTGCGGCGAGCTGTAGATGGAGCTCGAATGTCTGACAGGATAGCGGCAGACGGGTTCGACAGCCCAGCAACGGCAGGATCGGCTCAAGACCGCTCGAGGATTCGCGAGGGTTCGGCAGCCATTTTCAAAACTGGGGATAATCCAGAAACCACCCTTATCCCGGATTTTTGCAAAGGGGATGGAGGCGGCCATGGACAAGGTCGC